>NZ_JBISHA010000017.1:0-583886 GCF_045064135.1 Pseudoalteromonas sp. Ld19
GGCTCTACTTTTCCCATCTAAAAAATGAGAAATAGCTAATAAACGAAGTCTCAATCGGGCATCTGATGTTGAAGTAATCATTTTATCTAAGTCTTGTGTCATATTTCACCACCTATAAATAGAAACTTATTAGATCACAAAATTAATGGAATTGGTATTAAAATACGAAAGTGGTGTTTTTTGTTATCACCGCTTACTTATACCAAACTGCATAAATCTTTGATCAATTTAACGAATTAAATTGCACTATAACGTCGTTGAAATTTTTTATTTAGAACACTAGATACAAAAATTTTTGCCTAGTTCTAGCGTAATTTTATTAACGTTAAATAGGCCTCATATATAAATAGATTTGTATAATAGGGAGCAAACGCATTATATAATCTCTTTTTTGCGTAAAAATAAAGCATACTGCCGCAAATTAAACCTTCAAAAAATTAACCGCTGATAATTTCCTTAATATTGAGCAGAGCTGGTACTTAGCCGGTTGATATAATTTATCTGTTTTTTATACCAATCCGCAATAATACTTAATCAATTTGAGGGATTAAATCTGACGCTAACTGCGTTAAAAATTTCTGATATAGAACAACTAAATAACGAAATTCTTGCCTTGTTATCGACACGATTTTCTTACCTCAGGATAGATTACTTAATTAAGCGAATTGGTATTAGATATAAAATGTATATCACTCTACTTTAAGCCATTTTAATTTCTGCCTATTAATATTGATTAATTACTGCTCTAAGCTAAATTTTAGTTATATGATTTATCAGGTAAATAAAAATTAAAATAATAAGGGTTTAATAATGAATAAGACTAAAAGCCATTCGCATGGGATTTTTTGCTGGTCTGAGTTATGTACGCAAAACTGGAAAGAGGGTAAAAACTTTTATACTTCATTATTCAGCTGGGGATATGATGATCAAGCTATTGGAGAAGGCGTATATTACACCATGTTACAAAAACAAGGGGATGATATAGCCGCTATGTATGAAATGCCCAAAGAGCAAGTTGATGGCGGAGTTCCCAGTCACTGGTTGGCGTATATTGCAGTTGATAATGTTGATAATTGCGCAGTTAAAGCAAAAATGCTCGGGGCTGAGATTATTGCGGGTCCTCATGATGTTATGAATGCTGGGCGTATGCTGATGCTAATAGATCCTGCTGGTGCTACGGTGGCTTTGTGGCAAGCAAATGAGCATAAAGGCTGTAAACGCTTAGGTGAATTAAATACACCATATTGGCATGAGCTAGCAACCAGAGATAGCAAAGTAAGTAGCGATTTTTATTGTTCTTTATTGGGATGGACAAGCGAAATAAAGCCGATGGAAGGCATGGACTACACTTTGTTTTTAGTAGATGGGCAACCCATTGCTGGCATGCTTGAAATGACAAGTGAGTGGCCAGAAGATATTTCTGCTCATTGGATGATTTACTTTGCGGTAAAAAACTGCGATGCAACTGTAAATAAAGCGATTAGTTTTGGGGGCGAAATATGTGTTCCTGCGACAGATATCCCTGAAGTTGGGCGTTTTAGTGTTATCTGCGACCCCCAAGGCGCTGTATTTTCGGTGATCGAATCTGCTATGGATAACGTTTAATGCGGTTATGTAATACCAATTTTATTAAAAACATGATCATTCTAGCGTATTAAATAACTCACTAACGACGTTAAAAATTATTTATATAGAACAACTATGTATCATAATTTTGGCCTTGTTATTGCGCTATTTTCTTATCGCTATAATAGATCACTAATTTAATGCAATTGGTATAATTATTAAGTGCAAGATTAAATGGCTTTGTGCTTAATTATTTTACACTCCCTTTAGCGTTAATTTATTTGCAATTTTGCTATAATGCTAACCAATTAAATCGTCAGTAAGTGCAGAGAACGCAATGGAATTTGAACAAGATAGCAATTTAACCCTCCCTTTATTTCTTTTAGATGAAACATTAAGTGAAAGAGATTTAGAGCAGCCTGATTTTGAAATATCAATTGGACTTGATGATGAGTTACTTGCTCAAATTTGCCAGAATCCAAGTGAAGATAGCAGTATCGCTATTACCGTTAATAGTTATGAATTACTTATTGCTGACTCCCCATATTTAAAGATATTAGATCAAGAACATGATGCGCAAATAACATTAACGCACGGACCGCTTTTAAGTGTTATTTTAAATACTGAAGATCAAAAGGCATTCGTTTCTCCACAAATGGATATGATGCCTACTTTCGACTTGGGCGACGAAGACGAATGAAAAAAATCATAATAAGTACATTTGTATTAATAATTCTTAGTGGTTGTGCGTACTTGGGTAATGTTCACTACAATGATTTATTTGGTTTGGAACAAACACAAGAGCGAATTGTTTCACACTCTACACTTTCAGGTGCTGATTTTTTACAAAATGTAAAGCCGGTGCTAGATACCCGCTGTGTGGTTTGCCATGGTTGCTATGATGCTCCGTGCCAACTTAAGCTGTCATCGCCTGAAGGAATAGATCGAGGGTTGAGTAAAGAGTTGGTTTACGATGGAACTCGTTTATTGGCAACGACTCCGAGCCGTTTATTATTTGATGCGACTAACACTCAGCAATGGCGGGGGAAAAACTTTACGCCGGTACTTAATGAGCGAATACAAACTGAAGAGGCGAATTTAGCCGGCAGTGTTTTATTTAATAGTTTAGTACTTAAACAAAGCCATGAATTACCAGCAAATGAAGTATTAGACGATGAGTTTGATTTTTCTTTAAATCGCTCTCAAACTTGTGCAACGATGGGGGAATTTGATCAATTAGCTGATGAACAACCTCATGGTGGTATGCCCTATGGATTGCCTGGCGTATCACGCGAAGAGTTTAATCATCTACAAAGATGGCTTAAAACAGGCGGTAAAATGTCGCATATTACGCCGCCAAGTAAACTCGAGCAAAATAAAATAAACGGATGGGAAGCCTTTTTAAATCAAGACAGTTTAAAATATCAGTTATCGGCTCGTTATATTTATGAACACTGGTTTTTAGCACATATTTATTTTACCCCAGAAAATCCACAGAGCTTTTTTAAGTTAGTACGATCTAGCACACCCCCAGGAGAGAAAATAAAGCTTATTAATACACGTCGCCCTTATGACGACCCTAAGGTTAGTCGTGTTTATTACCGATTTATGCAAGAGCGCACAACAATATTATCTAAAACGCATTTACCGCTAGAGCTTAATGAAGCTAAATTACTGCGTTTATATGATCAATTTATTGCTCCTGATTATACTGTTACTCAAATGCCAAGTTATAAGCCTGAGTCAGCATCTAACCCATTTAAAACATTCGAAGTTATTCCTATTAATTCAAAATATCAGTTTATGCTGGATGAAGCTGAATTAATTATAATGGGCTTTATTAAAGGGCCGGTTTGTCGTGGTCAAATTGCTTTAAATGTGATTAACGACCATTTTTGGGTCGCGTTTGCTGATCCAGCTAAAGTAGCTACTCCCGCTGTTGGTGAAATGCTCATGCAACATGAAGATGCGCTTGAACTGCCCGCTGCTGAGGAAAGTAATGCCTTACCTATTTCTAACTGGGTTAAATATTCAGCGTTAGAACAAAAATATTTAAAAGCAAAGGTTGGCCTTGCTAATGAAATGTTTAAAGGTGGGGAGCACTTAACAACTGACTTATTATGGAAAGGCGATGGGCATAATGAAAATGCGGCACTGACTATTTTTCGTCATTTTGATAGTGCCACTGTTGTGAAAGGTTTTATAGGACAAGAGCCAAAAACTACATGGATCCTCGATTATGCCTTATTTGAACGTATACATTACCTTCTAGTCGCCGGCTTTGATGTGTATGGTAATGTTGGGCATCAGCTAATAACGCGTTTATATATGGACTTTTTACGTTTAGAAGGTGAGCAAAACTTTTTAGCATTATTACCTGAGCATAAGCGTGATCAAATTAAAAAACATTGGTATCGCAAATCGCCACCGAGTCTTGCTGACTTTTTTAAAAATAATCGAGAGTTTAGTCAACCAAGTGGTATTGAATATGAAACAAATGATCCTCAACATGAGCTTTATGGCTTAATGAAAGAGGCTTTAGCGCCAGTGTTAAGTAAGCAATATGACTATACTCAAGTACCTAAAGCGCTAGGCGTAATAAATGCTATGCCAGCAAAAGCAGTTAATTTATTGCCGCAATTATCTTTTGTTTTAGTTAAGCAGTCTGATGATAGCCACAAGGCTTATACTATTATTCATCACAATGCACACTACAATATATCCAGTTTATTAAATGAAGATGGGCAACGTGCTTATAAAGAGGATACAGCGACTATTGTTCCAGGCTTTATTGGTGACTATCCAGAATCTATTTGGTATTTAAATAATGATCAGCAAGTGGCTGCTTTTACAGAGCAATTACCCATGATGCAAATAGAGGCTGATTATAGAGCATTAAAGTCTAAGTTTGGTATTCGACGTACTCACCCTCAATTTTGGCAGTATAGTGATATTCTGCACGATACAGCTAAACAATATCGCGGTATAGAATATGGAATGTTCGATTATAATCGCTTAGAGAATCGATAATTAAATAGTTTTTTATTGGCCCAGCTTTTTAAGTTGGGCTTTTTTATTTAAAAATCATATTGAAGCCGTTTATTTGTTTTAAAAAATTAAGCTACACTTAAAACAAAAACTGGCCATAGTATGTTTAAAGTTGTCGCAAATATCCGAACCCGCTACCAATGGGCTTTAATCGCAATCGCGGTCTTAATAAGCATATCAGCATCACTTATGCAGTATTTTTTATCAGTGCAAAAATATGATGCAAAAATTATCAATATCGCAGGTAAACAAAGAATGCTTTCGCAAAAAATTGCTTGGCATAGTAATGAATTACTCATATCTTCAGTAGATGCTACCAACCATATTAAAGCGCTAAAAGCGTCATTACTATTATTTAAAAATAGTCATGAATATTTGCTTTCTAAAAATGATGATGGCGAATATCAGTACCTTACTCCTAAGCTTGTAAAGCTATACACATCAACTCCGAATAAACTCGACTCTCAAGTTAAGGTATTTATTCAAGAGGCTGAAAGTCTACTTTATCAACAAGGACAAGTAGATAGGCAAATATTTTCTGTTACACAAGTTGAAGTTCTATTAAAACAGTTAGATTATGCTGTAAGTTTATTTGAGACCGAAGCAATCACAAAAATGAACTGGGTGTCTAATCTTGAGCTGCTATTTTGGCTTGCTGCCATGCTATTGCTACTTGTAGAGCTACGGTTTGTATTTATGCCAATGGAAAAGGAGATACTTAATGCGTTGACTGATTCTCAAAAACAGAAGGAGTTTGCTTATCAGGTGAGTAAAAATAAAGAACATTTTATTGCCAGAGCTAGTCATGAATTCAGAACGCCATTGCAAGGGCTGATTTCGTCAATCGAAACTCTATATATTAAAGATGAGCAAAAAAAAATTAAAATGCAGGCGGCTTTTTGCGCGTCAAGAATAATAGCGATGCTCGATGAACTTCAAGATTTACAAGCATTGAGTTTAGGGCATTGGTCACTGCAATTAACAAATAAAAATTTATTACGATCACTAGAAAGAATATTAACCACTTATAAGTATGCTTATGAGCAGAAAGGTATAAGGTTGATAACCTCGTTCGATTCGACTCTTGATTGTACTACTGAACTCGATCATAAGCGTTTGCAGCAGATGCTAGCTGAATTATTAAGTAATGCGTTAAAGTTTACCCTGCAGGGTGAAGTTCATATCGATGCTAAAGTGGATTGCGAGCAATTAATTGTTACGGTAAAAGATACAGGATGTGGTTTTTTAAGTCAGGTAGATAGCCCTGTATTTAATTCGCAGGAGCAAAGCAATCATTTTCAAGGCCTTAGAACAGGCCTTGCGCGCGTGCAATACATTGTTAAAGCTTTTCATGGCAAAATATTATTTGAAAATAATGAACATGGTGGGGCGTTGGTCACGCTTAAAATACCAATTACTATTAATGAGCCAGATAAATCGAAGAAGACAATACTACCTTCAACGCTTCATTGCTTAGTTGTTGAAGATAACCCATTAAATATGCTGGTATTAACACGAGTTTTGACATCACTCGGTTATAGCTGCGTATCTGCTGAAAATGGTAAAGTAGCCTGTGAAATGGTCACTAGAGAACGATATGACGTAATATTTATGGATTTAAATATGCCCGTAATGGATGGCTTTGAAGCGAGTAAAAAAATACGAGCATTTGATCAATCAACACCAATCATTGTTGTTACTGCAAATACCTCCGATAGTGATATCGCGTATGCAGGTGAATGTGGGATTAATGCCCATGTTTTTAAGCCTATAGATAAGCAGATGGTGATTGATGTATTAGCGAAAGTGTATAGTCGTAAATAGGTCTATTTTTGATATCTCAAATGACAAAATTTTATCAACTCAGTGCTTTTAGCTGTAAAGTAAATTATCTAAATTGTTATTGTGTAAATAAAATTAGGAAGTAGCTCAGCGTATAAAAATGAGCAAACATTGGCCTGCTCATTTCATTTTATAGAGGATTAAATACGGCTAACGGTAAAACCTTGCTTTTGTAGTTGTTTAATTAGACCGTGTTGCTCAGGTAAGTGTAGAGCGCCCACCGCAATAAACAGTTGCTCGTTTGCTAAACGGGGTGTGAGTTGTTTAACCCAATTATTGTTACGATTAATTAGCATTACTTGCTCGCTGATCTTACCGTAGTCACTCTCATCAAAACTCATGTTGTAGTAATCGGTTAGTGTATCCATGTCACCGCTTTTCCATGCATTAACTAACTTGATAAAGTAAGTATTAATATCGGCTAGTTGCTCAAAGGTTTCTTCAATCATTTCATTGCTTAATAGCGCCATACCATCAAACATTTGTAGTTGCTGCTCTAGGGTTTCAAGCTCGCCAATTTTAATATTATGCTCTTTTGCATAACTAAGTACTTGCTTGTCTATGCCCGTTTGATCAGAAAAGCCTGCATTTTGAAATTCAATTTGCATCATGGTAACCATTACGGCCCATGGCTTTAAAGCATTGAACATAGCAATATCAATCGATTTTTTAGCAAAGTAGTCTTTTAGTTTATTGTAATTTTGTTTAGACAGTTCTGTTTGCAGTGTTTTACCATCGGTTTGCATCATAAGTGGCATTGAGCGCTGCTGCATTTCAAATGGTGTAAGTTTACTTATATCAACCTCTACAATAACTTCTTTGCTTGCGCTAATTGCATCGGTTACCTTTATAGGTAAGCCCTTCATGCTGGCATCACCAACGTGTACGGTGCCAAATAAGTAAGAGCTAACGCCATTTTTTTCTATTTTATATAAGGCAGGATCTGCGTAGCTGTTAAAGCTAAATGTTATAAGTAACGCCACAATAAATAAATGGCTCATGCGGATCAGGGCATTCATGGTTTATCCTTAAAATTTCGAGAATTAGTAATATAAATACTAACCTAAATTCACTTAGTGGGTAACGTTAATATAAACGTTAGCGTGGTATCTTTGGTATTGTTAGCTGTAATTGTAAGGCCATTTAAGTTACACAAGCTCTGCACAATAGATAACCCTAAACCGTGGCGTTGATTATTAGTTCGTGACGAATCTAACTGATAGAGCGGATCAAAAATAGCGGTCAACTGATCGTGACTTAGTGGCTTGTGTATTTTATTACTAACAGAGACAGTAATATTTTTCGTGTTATTTACTGCACTTAATCTAATAGGGTCTTCAGGAAGTCCATAAAATAGTGCGTTATCAATCAAATTACACAAAATAGTATTTAAACTAAATTCGTCAGCCATAAGTGTAAGGTCTTCACTAATATTGCTTCTTAAACGCGATTTAATAGTTGGGTGCTTAAAAGTCAGTTCATTAATAGTTTGATTGACTAAGTTATTGAGGGTGATTGCTTTTATATCTAATTTCATTGTACTGCTGTTTGAACGTTGTAATAACAATAGGTTATTCACTATCGTTTTCATACGCTGTGAAATATTAAGTACATCACTGGTATAGGTGTCGCTAATACGTTTATCGTCAGGGTAGCGAATAGCCACTTCTGAAAGGCTTATGAGTTCAGCTATTGGGGTTTTTAGCTCGTGTGCAATGTCGCTTGTTAGGCGTTTTTCATTACTATAGAGTTGCTGATTAACGGTAATAAACTTATTTAGCTCGTTACGTATGGGTTCTATTTCTTCTACTTTAAAGTCGCTTTCTATTGTTTGCGCAACACCAGTAATATCGAGTAACTTAATTTGGTCGTTTAAGTTGTGTAGCGGGTGCAGACCTTTATTTACAATACGTGTCACTAAATAGCGCACACCAAACACACCAAGCACACAGGTTAAAATAAAGACCACATCAATAATAATAAGTACTTTATTAAGTTCGGCTGTCGGCGCTGCAATCGCAAGAGTCATGGTATTAAAAACAGCAGAGTGAGTGGGGTTTCTATCGTCTTTTTGGGCTACAAAGTGACTTATAAGTGCGCGGCCATCACGCCCGTTAGGAAGCTCGTAATCTATAATTTTAGATTCGTTTATCGGCATTTTTAAAAAAGGCAGGTTAGCATTTTCATAAAGCGCTAATGAGTCCGAACGCTCAAAAACATCACGGCCATGCCATAACTGGTAAAACTCCGTGGCATCGGCTGCTTCATACTCCGACATAAATTCACCAGCAAAATCAAATTCAACCACGTTGTTGTCATCTTCAACTAAGGTTTTTAAGTAGTTAGCTTTGTTAGTTAAAGACTGATTGAACTGATCTTCCACCCAAGTATCAACGCTTAAATCAACGGTTAAAAATATGGTGAATAAAATAACTGAGATCACAGCGCTAATATTATTAACGAGTTTACGTTTTATTGAGTGACTTTTATTTTGTTGTTGCGACATAACCAAATCCACGTTTATTTTTTATCGGGAGCTCGCCGTCAAACTGTCTTACTTTTTTACGTATGGTTGAGATGTGTGCTTCAAGCGCATTTTTAGAGAGCATATCAAACTGACCTACCACCGCTTCACTTATAAGTTCAAGCCCCAATACTCGCTCTGGGGCATTAAATAAGCATTCTATTATTTTGTATTCATTGCGAGTGAGCTCAATGGCATGCTGCTTGTAATGGAGAGTTTTAAGCGAAAGATCTAATACGCAATCGCCTACGGTAAGCGTATTTTGCTGGTTTTGCAGTGAACCACGACGAAGCAATGCAAGGACGCGAGCATGGAGTTCTTCAAACGAAAATGGCTTAGTTAAATAATCGTCAGCGCCTTTTATAAGGCCGCTAATTTTATCTGGGTAGCGTTTAAAGTTGGTTGGTCCGTGTGAGCCCATCATATGTAGGACGATAACGGTATTAGCTTGGCTTAAATTAGCGAGTTTGCGCTTAAGTGGATCAAGCAGTGCTTCATCAAAACAATATTTCCCATCGCAAAGCGCTGATGGGGCGGTTGGTATATCAATATTAACAACACGGGTGCATACATTTTTGCAGCCGCTGTTGTTATCAACCCACAGTACGTCACTGCCAGCTTGTTGTGCTAAGCCAATTAGGTTTTGTTGGTTGTCGGCTGCTAATCGATCAAAGTTATTTTGTGTTTGCAGTGAAAACATACACGGCACAGACACAGCCGTAGCGGTGCCACAAGACGCCACATTTTTGAAATACTTCACATTGTACTTTTGTGTGTAAGGATTGGTGTTGCGCTTATAACCTTGATAAGCAAAGTTTTCTGCTCGTGCGGTTTCGCCAACAACTATAACTGTTACGCTGGTGGTGTTTGGCGCAATAAGCGTAGGTGTTGCATCTATATTTTTAAATTCCATATTGGTATACAGCAGCTGATCGCGCATATATTTATAACCGCTAGAGAGATACTGAAAGGGAATGATTTCTTTTTTTAAAATACGGTTATTGCGGCCTGTGGCTGCGTAGTCGGCGTAAAAGTTTATGACCACTAAAGCAATTAATGAGCAGCACGCTACAATAAGTTTTATGCGACTAATCGCTTCTTGGTGAGGGCGGGTAAAGTGTATTTTTACTTTGCTTAATACAAAAACAGGTAGCGCACAAAACAGCAGTAGAAAGCCTATGAGCTGCGGATTTAAATAGCTCAGTGCTTCGCTTGAATCCGTTTCAAACGTGTTTTGAATCATTGAATAGTCAAACACGACGCCGTAATTTAATGAGCCGTAAAGCACAGCGCTCGAAATTATCAGTAAAAGGTAGTTAATTGGCTTTAGTAACCACCTAACCGACACTATCGAAAAGAAAATAATTAAAAGGCATAACAACAGTAGTGGCACTGAAAGTAAAAATAGCCACGAAAAAGATGCAAGGGAGGTGATGGCGCTAAACGAACCTTGAATAAAAGGAATGTTTATAACTAAACAGTAATAACAGGCAATCATCACTACAAAGGCATTTGCACTACAGTGAATGTAAAACCGTTTACTACGATTTGGCTTTTTTTGTGCTGGTGTTTGGCTAACTACGTTCATATACAGGCTCGTTTAAAATAACAACGCCATGCTATGCAACAACACTTAAGAGTCGCTTAAGAGAACCTACGCATTACCTGAAGGTGATAAATAATTTTATTTATAAAAACATTCTCAAAAATTAATCAAACCTTAAATAAGGGATATAAGAATAGTGAATTTCTGAGATTAAAATTAGAGCATAAAAAAACCACTACTAACTTATATAGTGAATTATAAAACCTGATAAATTGTGTTTTAGTCTTTTTGTTAGATTAACTTTGGTGTTGACTTAAAGGGCCTAGCGCGGTACTAATATAAAAAGAGAGCGAAGGAATAACCTTCGCGATAATTGAACAAAATTTGGTATTAATTACATGCTTACAAACGCACTTAACCTAGTCCTGATTATTATCGTGGTGATTATTCCCGCGAGGGCTTCGTAGTGCTTTAAAAACTTAAGCATTAAAGAGCCCTCCGCACTTAACCGTTCGGAGGGCTTTTTAGTTTTAAGGGTAAAATTTTTAGCGTGAAAATGTAATTGGGTTGTCACTGAGGAATGAGGGTTTATTAATGACAGGCGCAGAACTAACAATCGATTTATTGACCAAACACGGCGTAAATGAAGTATTTGGCTACCCAGGCGGAGCTATTATGCCAATTTACGATGCGCTGTATGGTGCGCCAGTCAAACACTACCTTACTCGCCATGAGCAAGGTGCAGGGTTTGCCGCTGTTGGTTATGCTCGCAGTACGCGTAAATTAGGCGTGTGCTTTGCAACATCGGGCCCAGGTGCAACTAACTTAATAACAGCCCTTGCTGATGCGATGATGGACTCAGTTCCGTTGTTAGCGATCACCGGCCAAGTGCCTACTGCAGCCATTGGATCTGATGCATTTCAAGAAATAGATGTACTAGGTATGTCGCTTTCGTGTACCAAACATAGCTACATGGTAGAACGAGCTGAAGACTTAGCAGAGATATTACAAGAAGCTATCCATTTAGCGCAAAGCGGCCGACCAGGTCCCGTACTTGTCGATATCCCAAAAGATATTCAAATGGCGCAAGTCCCTTTTAAGCCTTGGCTTGCAGCTGATGAATACTTACCAGAGTTAGATTTAAAGCAAGTTGCTATTGCTAACCAACTGTTGAGTGAGGCTAAACAGCCTGTAGCGTATGTAGGCGGTGGTGTACAAGCTGCTGATGCGCAAGACGAGTTAATGCAGTTTTTAAACAAAACGCAGATGCCAGCTGTATCAACACTTAAAGCGCTAGGCAGTGTGTTACCAGATTACGAGCATTACTTGGGTATGTTAGGTATGCATGGTGGTCAAGCTGCTAATATTGCGGTGCAAGAATGTGATGTACTTGTATGTATAGGTGCACGCTTTGATGATCGCGTAACAGGTAACTTAGCTAAATTTGCAGCTAAAGCAAAAGTAATCCATTTAGATATAGATGCCGCTGAAGTTGGTAAACGAAAACCTGCTAAAGCCTCATTAATTGCTGATTTAAAAACGTCGTTACCCGCACTTGAGTGCTTTGTAGCACCTAAAGCCTGGTGTGACACAAATAAAGAAATGAATATTAAGCACGCGTGGCGTTACGACTACCCAGGTGAGAAGGTATATGCACCGTACTTGTTAAACCAATTGAGCCAACGCATGCCAAAAACGGGTGTTGTGTGTTGCGATGTTGGTCAACACCAAATGTGGGTAGCACAACACATGAAGTTTACTCACCCGAGTAATCATTTAAGCAGTGGTGGTGCAGGTACAATGGGCTTTGGTTTACCTGCGGCTATTGGCGCGCAGGTAGCACGCCCTGATGACTTTGTTATTACTGTGTCGGGTGATGGCTCAATAATGATGAATATTCAAGAATTGGCCACTATTCGCCGTAATAATTTACCTGTAAAAATATTAATTTTAGATAATCAGCGCTTGGGTATGGTTCGCCAATGGCAGGAACTATTTTTTGAAGGGCGTTACTCTGAAACTGACCTTTCGGATAATCCAGATTTTGTTCAATTAGCTGCTGTATTTGGTATTCCTGGGCAAACAATTACCCACGCGAACCAAGTTGATGATGCTATTACAGCATTAGTTAACAGTAAAGGCCCGTACATAGTACATGCCTGTATTGATAATAAAGAAAACGTTTGGCCACTTGTACCACCTGGGGCTGCTAACGACGAAATGATGACGGAGAAAGCACAATGAAACATAGCCTAACTATTGCATTAAAAAGCCAAAGTATAGCGGTAGAGCGCTTTTTACGCGTTGTGCGTCATCGTGGTTTTGACCTTACGCATTTTCAGCTCAATATGGATGATGGCTTATACAATGTGGTCATGACGGTAGATAGTGATAAACCTATTCACCTATTAACCAGCCAGCTAAACAAGCTGGTGGATGTAAAAGAAGTCACTTTACAAAATTTACAGCACCAACAGGCTGTGTAATTACGCATTAAAAAATAATTTACGAGTAACTGAGTCACTCGGTTATTCACCAATTTTAGAATGAGGAATGCCCGCTTACATTGCGGCAAAAACTGAGGTAACTATGGCTAAATTAAGAAGTGCAACAACAACTGAAGGACGTAAACGTGCAGGCGCAAGAGCATTATGGCGCGCAACAGGTATGACAGACTCTGATTTTGGTAAACCGATTATTGCCGTAGTTAACTCGTTTACACAATTTGTACCAGGGCATGTACACCTTAATCAGCTTAGTGAGCTTATGGGTGAGACAATAACCCAGGCCGGTGGCGTTCCAAAAGAATTTAATACCATTGCGATTGATGATGGTATTGCGATGGGGCACGGCGGTATGCTTTATTCGCTGCCTTCGCGCGATTTAATTGCTGATTCGGTTGAGTACATGGTAAATGGTCATTGTGCTGATGCGATGATCTGTATTTCAAACTGCGACAAAATTACGCCAGGAATGATGCTTGCAGCACTACGCTTAAACATTCCGGTAATATTTGTATCGGGCGGTCCAATGGAAGCGGGTAAAACTAAACTTGCTAACATCGACATTAAACTTGATTTAGTTGATGCCATGGTTAAAGGCGCTGATGAATCGGTAAGTGATGCAGATTCAGAGCAAGTAGAGCGCTCTGCGTGCCCTACATGTGGTTCGTGTTCGGGTATGTTTACTGCAAACTCAATGAATTGTTTGTTAGAGGCAATAGGCTTAGCGCTGCCGGGTAACGGAACCACGCTTGCCACTCATAAAGACCGTAAACAACTGTACGTTGAAGCGGGGGCTCGTATTGTTGATTTATGTCGTGAGTATTATCAAAAAGATAATCAAGATGTATTGCCACGCGCTATTGCTAACAAAACAGCCTTTATGAATGCAATGGTTGTTGATATTGCAATGGGCGGCTCGTCAAATACCGTATTACATTTACTCGCTGCAGCGCAAGAAGCGGGCGTTGATTTTGATATGTCGCACATTGATGCGCTTTCTCGTAAAACACCGTTTTTATGTAAAGTGGCACCAGCAACACCAGAGTACCATATTGAAGATGTACATCGCGCTGGTGGCATGATGGCAGTCGTTCGCGAGCTTGGTAAAGCAGGCTTAGTTGATATGTCGGTTAATCATGTTGCTGGGTCAACAATGGCTGAACTTGTTAAAAAATGGGATGCAACTGACCCTACGAACGAAGCGGCGCGCAAGTTTTATCGTGCAGGCCCTGCGGGCATTCGTACAACTAAAGCAATGAGCCAAGAGTGTCGTTGGGATGAAGGCGATAACGACCGTGTGAATGGGTGTATTCGAAGCGTTGAACACGCTTTTCGTCAAGACGGTGGTTTAGCTGTGCTTTCGGGTAATCTAGCCGTTGATGGTTGTGTTGTGAAAAGTGCAGGCGTCGTTGACGAAATGCTGCATTTTGAAGGCACCGCAGTGGTGTACGAATCACAAGATGATTCGGTAGAAGGTATTTTAAATAATGAAGTAAAAGCCGGCGATGTTGTTGTTATTCGTTATGAAGGGCCAAAAGGCGGCCCAGGGATGCAAGAAATGCTATACCCAACAAGCTACTTAAAATCGAAAGGCTTAGCTGAAAAATGCGCACTTATTACTGATGGTCGTTTCTCAGGTGGTACTTCGGGTTTATCAATTGGCCATGTGTCGCCAGAGGCTGCAAGTGGTGGTGCAATTGCTTATGTTGAAAATGGCGACAAAATCATTATTGATATCGCAACACGCGAAATTACGTTAGCGCTAAGCGATGAAGAACTTGAGGCACGTAAACAAAAGCAATTAGCACGCGGAAAAATGGCGTACAAACCAGTTGATCGTGAACGTTATGTGTCGTCTGCTTTAAAAGCCTATGCATTACTTGCAACGAGTGCCGATAAAGGCGCTGTTCGCGATTTAGCTAAATTGGAGGCGCTTAGTTAATTATGGTCTCTCAAGAGCTCGATTATTTTCGCGCTATTATTCAAGCAAACATGGAGCCTTTGGCTAAAGTTACTGAGGTCAGCGAAATGGCTGAACTCAGTAAAAAGCTAGGTAACCATGTTTGGTTAAAGCGTGAAGACCAACAGCCCGTGTATTCGTTTAAATTACGCGGGGCGTATAACAAATTAAATAAATTACCTAAAGGTTCGGTGGTTATTACCGCTTCTGCGGGTAATCATGCTCAAGGGGTTGCATTAAGTGCATCTCACTTAGGGCATCAAGCCACCATTGTAATGCCAGTAACAACGCCTGAAATAAAAGTAAGCGCCGTACGCGCACTTGGCGGTGAAGTTGTATTACATGGGCATCATTTTGATGCAGCAAAAGCCTATGCGCTTGAACTTACAGAGCAACGTAACGGTATATTTGTCCCACCATTTGATGATCCAGATGTCATTGTTGGTCAAGGCACTGTTGCGCGCGAATTAATGCAGCAATTAAACGAGCTTGATGCTGTGTTTATTCCTGTTGGCGGCGGCGGTTTACTTGCTGGTATGGCGGTTTATATTAAATCGTTGCGTCCAGATATAAAAGTAATTGGTGTAGAAGCCGACGAAAGTGCATGTTTACAAGCAGCGCTTGAAGCCGGTAAGCCAGTAGAGCTTGATCGCGTTGGCAGTTTTGCCGATGGCGTAGCAGTTAAAATTATTGGCACTGAAACATTTCGTTTAGCGCAAAAGTTTTGCGATGAGGTTGTTACAGTAACTAGCGACGAAATATGTGCAGCCATGCAGGATATTTTTGTATCTACCCGTGCAATTGCAGAGCCTTCAGGTGCACTTGCAACGGCTGGGCTTAAAAAATGGAGTCAGCAACCGGGGTTAAAAGGATTGCACTTAGCCGCTGTTTTATCGGGTGCTAATTTAAACTTTGATCGCCTGCGTTATGTGGCAGAGCGCACAGCGCTGGGTGAAAAAAATGAAGCGTTATTAGCCGTTACAATCAAAGAAGAAAAAGGCAGCTTTAAACAGTTTTGCGCTTCTTTAGGTGGCCGTGCTATTACTGAGTTTAACTACCGTTATGCAGGACCTGGTGAAGCACAAATATTTGTCGGTATTGCCCTTCGCCAAGGCGAGCAAGAACTCAATGAGCTAAAGCAAGACTTAACAAATAACGATTATCAATTTTGCGATCTTTCGGATAACGAACTCGCTAAATTACATGTGCGCTATATGGTTGGCGGAAAAGCACCAGAGCAATTACATGAGCGTTTATTGCGTTTTGAATTTCCTGAGTATCCAGGTGCGCTTGCACGCTTTTTAGATACTTTAGGCAGTAATTGGAACATTACCTTATTTCATTATCGTAATCACGGTGGTTCGATGGGGAATGTACTGGCAGGTTTTGCTATTGAGCCTAGTCAGTATGAAATGTTTAACGAGCATTTAAATCGCTTAGGTTACAGTGTACAGGATGAAACACAAAACCCGTGTTTTAGCCAATTTTTAACATCAAAACCGCAAGCAGAAAAAGCCGAAAAACTCGCCTCAGTATAATCCTTCTTTAAAGGCAGGTACCTAACTAGGGTGCTTGCTTTATTACACGTTTTACATATAGTTACAGGTAATCGCCATACTTTTGAGGATACCTAGTTGCTATTTAAGGGATTAATTATTGGATTGTGCTTTTTTTGTAGCCATATAGTGGCGCAAGAATCAGTCACATTACAGCTAAAATGGACGCATCAATTTCAGTTTGCTGGTTATTATATGGCAAAACAAAAAGGTTTTTATGAAGAAGTTGGCCTTGATGTAATTATTAATCCCGCTAATCCGATGATGCCCGATACCTTCGAACCTGTTGCCAATAATAAAGCACAGTTTGGGGTCGGTCATTCAGGTATTTTACAGCAACGTATTAATGGTCAACCCCTTGTTGCTATGGCTGCTATGCTGCAGTTTTCACCTTACTGCTGGATGGTTAAAGATACTTCCGATATTTTCCATCCACGCAACTTTGCTAATAAACGCATTACTGGCGTAAGCCGTAAGGATGCTACCGAATTAATGGTTATGCTTAAGCGCAGCGGGGTAGATACTGATAGGCTTAAGGTTTATGAGGGGGAAAATCCAAATCAAGCATGGATTGAAAACAAGCTAGATGCGATGCAAGTATACGTCACTACTGAGCCTTATTATATGACCCAGCAAGGTATTGCGCATCGCCTTATTTGTCCGCAGCGATATGGTATGGATGTGTACGCTGATATTTTATTTACCAGCGAATATATGCTTAAAAAACACCCGCAAACCGTCGAGAAATTTTATCAGGCCAGTTTAAAAGGCTGGCGTTATGCGATGATGAACATGGATGAAGCAATTAATATTACGCAACAAGTATATGCGCCAAGTAAAAGTTTTCATCAGCTCGCTTTTGAGGCTGAAGTATTAAAAAATTACATAATGCCTCCTACAACCAACTTAGGGCATATGTCTATAGCAAAATGGCGTTTAATCGCGGATTTATATAGCATACAGCAAAGTAAATTTGATGACGTTAAAGCAAGTTTTATATATAAATATCAAGAACCCGAAGCAATGCAATTATCTTGGATGCTCATAGCCGCTATTCTGGTGAGTATCATTTCGATACCTTTGTATATACGGCTGATTTTTAGCAAAAAATAACCGCTTAATGAGAATCTACTGAACTGCTATAATCGACTGTCTTTTTTTTACTTTAAGTTGTTATGACTTTAGCTGAGCAATTTTTTGCCCTTGATTCACTTTTACTACGCAATCGCCAGTATTGGCAGTGTACTGCATTTGATTTTGACGCGATCCCGTGGCCAAAACTACAAGAGGTACTTAATGGGCTAAGTGACGATCAAGTTACAGCACTTGATAACGATCAAAGTCAGTTATATCAATTTTTTAGTCAATACATAAATGACCTTGGTGAACTTGCTAATTTGTGTGAACTACCAGGCGCGGAGTTAAACCGAACTGATTATCCATTTTGGATAAGTAACGGTATTAAAGGTCGTAAGTTTGATCAGTTACAAGATTTTGTATCGGCACTGCCTAATACTAAACAGCCAGTTTTAGAGTGGTGTGCTGGTAAAGGGCATTTAGGGCGAATGCTTGCTTTTAATGGCGCCAGTGATGTGCACAGTATTGAGCTGCAACAAAGCTTATGTGAGCAAGGGCAAAAAAGTGCACAGCAACAAGGCTTAGCAATGCACTTTAGCCAAGCAGATGTGCTAAAAGATGACATCACTCAATTTTTTAATGCTGATATGCATGCTGTAGCGCTGCACGCATGCGGTGGCTTGCACCAAACATTTATGCGCCAAGCAAGTTTAGCTAAAGTACAAAAAATTAGCTTTTCACCTTGTTGTTATCACCTATTTACGGCTAATGAATACCTTGCTATGAGTGAGGTTGCAAAGCAAAGTACGCTTAAGCTAACGCATCGTGATTTAAAGCTCGCATTGCAAGAAACCGTTACAGCGCCTTCTCGTCTGGAAAAAGTGCGTAAAACAGAATTAGAATGGCGACTCGGTTTTGACGCACTAAGAAAGTCGATTACGAATGAATCACACTACGTAAGCGTGCCTTCGGTTAATAAAGCAATATTCTCAGATTCGTTCAAATCATTTTGCGCATGGGCTGCTGAAAAAAAAGATATAACGTTACCTCAATCTACTGATTATAATCAGTTTTTAGAAGTGGGGCAGGCGCGAAAAAAAATAACTGACCGAATTGAACTGGTTCGACATGTGTTCCGAAGAGCAATTGAGGTTTGGCTTGTGCTCGATCGTGCTTTATATTTGCAGCAGCAAGGTTATCAGGTGAGTGTTAATATTTTTTGCGAGAAGCAGTTAACGCCTCGTAATATTTTAATTCTTGCCAGTATCCATTAAATTTCCGTCCTCGACTTAATAAGAGATGTAATGAGAAAGTTAAAAAATTTATTCGAAAATAATAAACGCTGGGCTGCTCGTACAAGCGAAGCCGACCCTGACTTTTTTAAAATTTTATCAATGCAACAAAATCCTGAATATTTATGGATTGGTTGTTCTGACTCTCGTGTACCTGCTAATCAAATAGTTGATTTACTACCAGGCGAATTATTTGTACATCGTAACGTTGCTAACGTGGTTGTACACACTGACCATAATTGTTTGTCGGTTATGCAGTACGCTGTGGAAGTATTAAAAGTAAAACACATTATGGTTGTGGGGCATTACGGTTGTGGTGGCGTACAAGCCGTTTTAAGCAATGCAAAATTTGGCTTTATTGACAACTGGCTGCGCCATGTAGGTGATGTAAAAGAAAAGCACCTTGAGCAACTTAACGCAATGCCAGAAAGCGAGCGCTTAAGCCGTCTTATTGAGTTAAACGTAATCGAACAAGTACGTAATGTATGTCGTACTAACATTGTGCAAGACGCGTGGGAGCGCGGGCAAGAGCTCAGTGTTCATGGTTGGGTTTATGGTTTAGAAAATGGGCACCTTCATGATTTGGAGTCGGTTGTAACGTGCGCCAGCGAGGAAACACAAAGTTATAAAAGAGCAGTACAGCACGTGCTTAAAAAAGTAGGTGAGAGTAAATAAAACTATGACTAAGACGGCGATATTAATAGGTGCTACAGGTTTGGTTGGTAATGAGTTGCTGCATAAGTTACTCAATAGCGAGCACTATACACAAGTGGTTACGTTAAGTCGTCGGGCTTTGCCACTTACACATGCAAAGTTAGTTAATCACGTTATTGATTTTGAAAAATTAACTCAATACGTTGAGTTTTTTAAAGGTGACGTATTGTTTTCGTGTTTAGGCACAACACGTAAGCAAGCAGGCTCAACCCAAGCTCAGCGCAGAGTTGATGTTGATTATCAGTTCATAGTCGCGCAACTGGCGGCAAGTAATGGCATCTCACATTACTGTTTAGTGTCATCAAGTGGTGCTAATGCACACAGTAATAGTCCTTATTTAAAAATGAAGGGTGAGCTTGAACAGCATATTAAAGCACTCACTTTTGACAAAATAAGTATTTTTCAACCGTCGTTGCTATTAGGTGATCGTGAGCAGTTTAGAGTGGCAGAAAAAATAGGCAGTATTATTTTTCCTGTTATTACACAATTTGCGTTTTTAGAGCGTTACAAACCAATAACTGGCGAGCAAGTGGCGCAAAAAATGCTGAGTGTGAGTTTAGAGCAGCAGGCTAAGTTGTCTTATTACGTACTTGATGAGCTATTTGAATAAACTTAGTAAAACGCAAAAGGCAGCCTAAGCTGCCTTTTTTGTACATTAAATTAATACCAATTTTATTAAAAACATGAACATTCTAGCGTATTAAATAACTCACTAACTACGTTAAAAATTATTTATATAGAACAACTATGTATCATAATTTTAGCCTTGTTATAGAGCTATTTCCTTATCGCTATAATAGATCACTAATTTAATGCAATTGGTATAATTATTCAGCGTCAGTCTCAGTGCTAAGTTGTTGTTCAAGTAATGCTACTTTAGCTTCGAGTTCAGTTAGCTTTTCGCGAGTACGAATAAGTACTTGGCTTTGCACATCAAATTCTTCACGGCTCACAAAGTCCATCTCAGCAAGCTTGTTTTGTAAAACTTGCTTTGTTTTACCTTCGAGTGTGTCTGCTAGGTTTTTTACACCTTGTGGCATATTGCTAGTAATTTGCTTAGCAATTTCTTCAAGTTTTGCTGGGTTGAGCATATTTTTCCCTTCGGCATTGCCTAAATGATAATAACTAATATTACCTTATACCCACGGTATTTAACACATGATCATCTTTGCCTTAATTAATTAAGGCAATTGCTATGCTCGCAGTAATGGTTACGTTAAAATTGCGCGTCTTTTAAATTTCTTTGGTCGTTATGAAACTCAATCCTAAACAAGATGAAGCCGTAAAATATATTAGTGGTCCATGCTTAGTACTCGCGGGCGCGGGTTCTGGTAAAACCCGTGTTATTACTAATAAAATTGCTTATTTGGTGAAAAAATGTGAGTACAAAGCGCGAAATATAGCGGCGGTTACTTTTACCAATAAAGCAGCCAAAGAAATGCGTGAGCGAGTGCTGCAAACGCTTGGTAAGCAAGATGCTAAAGGGTTATGGGTATCAACGTTTCATACGCTAGGTTTAGAAATAATAAAAAAAGAGCTAAGCACACTGGGGTTCAAGCCAGGTTTTTCGTTATTTGATGACCAAGATACCAATCAATTACTGGGTGATTTAACCGAAGATGAGCTAAAAAAAGACAAAGATTTACTCAAACTACTTAAAATGGAAATTGGTAGTTGGAAAAATGAGTTAGTGCTGCCCGAGCAAGCAATACGCGAAGCACGTGATGCGCAAAAAGCCTTGTTTGCACAGCTTTATGCACGCTATCAAAATCAGCTACGTGCTTATAACGCACTGGATTTTGATGATTTAATTATGATCCCTACTTTGCTACTTACTAATAACGCCACTTCTCGTGAGCGCTGGCAACAACGGTTTAAGTATTTGCTGGTGGATGAGTATCAAGATACCAATACTAGCCAATATCAACTTGTTAAATTGTTAGTAGGCGAGCGTGCCCGTTTTACCGTGGTAGGTGATGACGACCAATCAATTTACTCATGGCGTGGTGCACGTCCGCAAAACTTAGTGTTATTAGGTAAAGACTATCCAGGGCTTAGGCTTATAAAGCTTGAGCAAAACTACCGAAGTGCAGGGCGAATACTAAAAGCGGCTAACATTTTAATTGCCAATAACCCTCATGACATCGAGAAAAAACTATTCAGTGAACTAGGTTACGGTGAGCCAATTAAGGTAATTGGCTGTCGTGATGAAGAACATGAATCTGAGCGAGTGGTTGCTGAAATAATTTCGCATAAGTTTATGAAGCGCACCAGCTATAAAGATTATGCGATTTTGTATCGTGGTAATCATCAAGCGCGTGGCTTTGAAAAATCACTAATGAGTAACCGTATCCCCTATAAAATTAGTGGTGGGATGTCGTTTTTCGCTCGTTCAGAAATTAAAGATATTATGGCGTACTTACGCCTGTTAGTTAATCAAGATGATGACAATGCTTTTTTACGTATCGTAAATACTCCGCGCCGTGAAATAGGCACGGTCACACTTGAAAAGCTTGGCACATTAGCTAACGAAAAACATGCGAGCTTGTTTGCTACTTGCTTTGATAACGATTTAGGCTACAGATTAAAAGGACGTGGCTTTAATGCGCTTGCCGGATTTGCGCGCTGGGTTGTTGAGCTATCTGATAACGCAGTACGCAGTGACACGCTTGAAGCAGTTAAAGACTTAGTGCGTAATATTAACTACGAGGCGTATTTGTACGAGTCATCACCGAGTGCAAAAGCCGCTGAAATGCGCATGAAAAATGTATCCGAACTGTATCGCTGGATAACCGATATGCTGACCGGTGATGCCGATAACGAGCCAATGACATTGGCTGAAGTTGTGAGTAAGTTAACCCTTCGCGATATGCTTGAGCGTAACGAAGAAGAAGACGAAGCTGATGCGGTGCATTTATCAACACTGCATGCATCAAAAGGCTTAGAGTACCCGTATGTATTTATGGTGGGTATGGAAGAAGGTTTGCTTCCTCATCAGGTAAGTATTGATGAAGACAACGTAGATGAGGAACGCCGATTAGCTTACGTTGGTATTACACGTGCCCAGCAAGAGTTAACACTTACTTATGCAAAAATACGACGTCAATTTGGTGAAACCTCACAAACCGAATTAAGCCGATTTGTACAAGAATTACCACAAGACGATCTTGCGTTTGAAAATAAAAAGGCACCTAATACGCAAGCAGAACGTATGGAAAAAGGCCAAGCAAGAGTGGCTAATTTACGGGCTATGTTTAAAAAGCCGGAATAGATTTTTAAGGTGAAGTGATTAAATACGATCGTATCCATGACCATCTTTAGTCTATTTTTATAAAGCGAAAGTTGGTTTCGGATACGTTATAAATTGTATTTTTTAGCGCTTTAAAATTAAATGCTGCTCAATCAGCTTTGCATTACTGACTAACTGAGCAGTTTTTAGGTACTTTGGTTATAGCAATCCGCAATAATATTTAACCTGAACTTTGGTTAAGAGATTTACTAACGTATTGAATTATCGTGATATTTAAATTTATTTTCTCTAGCCAGAGATTTTTGGTGAAAACAAGGCGAATTTACGCGTCAATAGCAGGCCTATTGCAAGTAAATTCAACGCAGTTAGCGCTGAAAATAGCTGCTCGAGATAGATTTATTATCTAGAGTTCAGGTTATTTAACCTGAGCTCTGGTTAAATAAAAAACTTTTGCCTTGTTATCGACACGGTTTTCTTACCTCAAAATAGATCACTTAATTAAGCGAATTGGTATTATGCGTACCGAGAGATTATCTTTTCGATTATGTCGGCATTAGCCTCAGGAAAATCATAATTTCCTAATTCACTAATTGCTACCCACTCGCTAGGTTGTCCTTCTGCACCATGCGCTTCACCGCTAAAGTTACTTACTACGTGTACATCTAACTTAACGCATTTATCGCCGTAGTCATGTTCAATAACCATAAGTTGGCTAGAGCTGTGAATAGTTAACCCTACTTCTTCAATAAGTTCGCGCTTAAGTGCTGCAAAAACACTTTCGCCTGCCTCAACCTTACCACCTGGAAATTCCCATAACCCGCCCTGATGTTGTTCATCTGCGCGTTTACAAATGAAGATCGCATTGTTTTTTTTAATCACACCAACAGCAACATGCACAATTTCTATAGTCATAACTCTGAAACTCCATAAAAAAAACGACGCTAACGTCGTTTTTTTATTAACTACTTATACAGTATTGGTTACTTTAATTTACCACAACACTGTTTGAATTTTTGACCTGATTTACAAGGACAAGGGTCGTTACGACCAACTTTTGGTTCTGTACGAGCCATCACTGTAGCTGTTTCTGGCGTTTCACCACCAACATGCTCAACTTCTTCATGTTGGTATTCGCGAGGAGCGCTTTCACTTTTACGGTGTTGCTCTTCTACTTTTTCAACATCTTCTTCTGCGCGTACTTGCACCTTACTTAAAATGCTTACAACATCAACTTTTAAGTTTTCAAGCATTTCAGAGAACAGCTCAAACGATTCACGTTTATACTCTTGTTTAGGGTTCTTTTGCGCGTAACCACGTAAATGAATACCTTGGCGCAAGTGATCCATAGCAGCAAGGTGATCTTTCCAGTGCTGATCAAGACTTTGTAACATAATTGCTTTTTCGAATTGACGTAGGACAGAATCGCCGACCATCTCTTCTTTTTGCTTGTATGACTGCTCAACTGCTTCTTCAATACGTTCACGAAGTTTTTCTTCGTATAGTTTATTATCGTCAGCTAGCCATTGAGCGATTGGCAGTTCAATTAAGAAATCTTGTTTTAAGCGTTCTTCAAGACCGGGGATATCCCACATTTCAGCAAGGCTTTGCGGTGCAATGTACTGATCAATTATATTGCTAAGTACGTCACCACGAATTGCAGTAATCGTTTCTGAAATATCGCCTTCTTCAAGTAGCTCGTTACGCTGAGAGTAAACAACACGACGTTGATCGTTTGCTACATCATCGTATTCAAGTAGTTGCTTACGAACGTCGAAGTTACGTGCTTCTACTTTACGTTGTGCATTTTCAATCGCACGGTTTACCCAAGGGTGTTCAATCGCTTCACCGCGTTGCATGCCTAATTTACGCATCATGTTAGTCATGCGCTCACCAGCAAAAATACGCATTAACGCATCGTCCATCGATAAGTAAAAGCGGCTTGAACCGGCATCACCTTGACGACCAGAACGACCACGTAATTGGTTATCTATACGACGTGATTCATGACGCTCAGTACCAATGATATGCAAACCACCCGCGTCAATTACAGCATCGTGACGAATTTTCCAAGCTGCTTTAATTTCAGCAATTTGTTCATCCGTTGGGTTTTCAAGTTTTTCAACTTCACTGTTCCAGTTACCACCTAACACGATATCGGTACCACGACCAGCCATGTTAGTTGCAATTGTAACTGTACCAGGTAAACCCGCATCTGAAACAATATCGGCTTCTTGTGCGTGGAATTTAGCGTTAAGTACGTTGTGCTTAATTTTTTCTTTACGTAAAAACTGCGATAAATATTCAGAGCTTTCAATCGAGATAGTACCAACCAGCACAGGTTGTCCACGCTCTTGGCAATCTTTAATATCGATTAAAATAGCTTCGTATTTTTCTTCTTGTGTTAGGTATACTAAATCAGCACGATCATCGCGGATCATTGGCTTATTAGTTGGCATAACGACAGTGTCTAGGCCATAGATTGACTGAAATTCAAAAGCTTCAGTATCCGCAGTACCTGTCATACCGGCTAACGTTTCGTATAAACGGAAGTAGTTTTGGAACGTAATAGAGGCGAGCGTTTGGTTTTCGTTTTGAATTTTTACACCTTCTTTAGCTTCAACAGCTTGGTGTAAACCTTCTGACCAACGACGACCTTCCATTGAACGACCGGTGTGCTCATCGATGATGATTACTTCGTTTTCTTTTACAACGTAATCAACATCTTTCTGGTATAGCTTGTGAGCACGAAGTGCTGCGTAAACATGGCTCAATAGCGTGATGCTTGTTGCTGAATAAAGCGAATCGCCTTCTTCAATCAAACCGCGTTCAGTTAGTAGCTCTTCTACCTTAATTTGGCCGCGTTCAGTTAAGTGAACTTGTTTAGATTTCTCATCGATAGTGTAGTCGCCATCGCC
This sequence comes from Pseudoalteromonas sp. Ld19, assembly GCF_045064135.1. Classification (NCBI taxonomy): domain Bacteria; kingdom Pseudomonadati; phylum Pseudomonadota; class Gammaproteobacteria; order Alteromonadales; family Pseudoalteromonadaceae; genus Pseudoalteromonas; species Pseudoalteromonas sp. Ld19. Next base: position 25,795 of record NZ_JBISHA010000017.1, read on the forward strand.
TTCAATACCTTCTTCGTCTTCTTTTTCTTGAAGTTCAAGTAAAGGAACGATGGTATTTATTTCAGTGTAAAGCTCCGAGCTGTCCTCAGCGGGGCCTGAAATAATAAGTGGCGTACGTGCTTCATCAATTAGGATTGAATCCACTTCATCGACTACAGCATAAAATAATGGACGCTGTACACGTTCATCAATGCTAAATGCCATGTTGTCGCGAAGGTAGTCAAAACCAAATTCGTTATTAGTACCGTATGTAATGTCGGCAGTATACGCCTGCTTTTTCTGCTGTGGCATCATACCTGGTACGTTACAACCAACCGTCAGGCCTAAAAACTCGAATAATGAACGGTTAGTTTCAGCATCACGCTTTGCAAGATAGTCATTTACGGTAATTACATGAACGCCTTTACCAGTTAAACCATTTAAGTACGCTGGTAATGTTGCTGTTAATGTTTTACCTTCACCGGTACGCATTTCTGCAATACGACCTTCGTGCAAAACCATGCCGCCTAGTAGCTGTACGTCAAAATGGCGCATACCATTAACACGTCTTGATGCTTCACGTACCACACCAAAAGCTTCTGGCAAAATGTCGTCTAGACTTTGTCCGTTATCGTAACGTTCTCTAAACTCAGCTGTTTTCGCTTTTAAATCTTCATCAGAAAGCGCTTCTAGTTGCGTTTCTAGTGCATTGATAAGCGCGACCGTCTTTCTAAAGTTTTTAATAGTGCGGTCATTGCGACTACCAAAAATTTTGGTAAATAAATTAGATATCATGATAAAACCGTTACAATGTATTCTTTGTCAGCCGAGTATCAGCCAACCCATTTTTAATAATTGGTAATTAATATGTGCTTTTAAATAACACCTAGAACATATTAATTAGCAATTTTGTATTTGAAGTACTTAAAAGCACTGTTTATTACGTGCGCTACTATACCAGACTCTGCCAAACAACAAACTATCTCGACAAAAAGATGTGTATTTAAAATGGAAAAATTTGATCTAGTTAGTAAAAATAACGCTATACCCTTAAACCGTTACAAAAAACAGTAGCTAGCTGTAAAGATATGGTGATTAATAAATTAAAAACAAGGGTCACACTTAGCTTAAATTTAACGCTTAAATATGCACTTAAATAAGAGCCTCTTTTTCATTTAAAACATGTGGCTCACTCGTAATCATGGCTGGCCTATTGCAAGTAAATTCAACGCAGTTAGCGCTGAAAATAGCTGCTCGAGATAGATTTATTATCAAGAGTTCAGGTTAAATAGTGTTGTTGCATTTTACGTAATAACTAACGGTTTAATACAAGTGCACATATTCTTTTGATTTAGTAGAGTACCTATAATTATATCGCGTTTGAAATCTGTATTAAAGTTAGACAAAAATACTAATTTTTCTTTTAAAGTGGAGGCTTACACAAAATGGAAAATAAAATAAATAAATTGGTAGTTTTAGGAGCCGGTTGGCTAGGTCATACTTTATGTGTAAATGCACAAACAGCGGGCTGGCAAGTGCAAGGGACGCATAGAAGTGATGTACACAAGTTTGATTTTGAACGTCAATTTATACTCGAGAATGACCAATTAACACATCAAATAGACTTGCAAGATGCTTATTGGGTGTGTGCTATCGCGCCGCGTAGCAGGCACAATGAAAGTAATTATCCTGACACACTCACGGCAGCACTTAAACTTTCAAAGGGGCTAAACGCTAAAGGTTTTTTGTTATGTTCATCAACAGGTGTGTACGATCAAGAGCCTGGTGTATATAGCGAAAATAGTGATATTTCGTGTACTAATGAGCGACAGATAAAGCTTTATGAGGCTGAAGAGCAAGTGCTGCAACAAGATGGCAAAGTACTTCGTTTAGCTGGGTTGTTTGGTCCTAACAGAGAACCTGGTCGTTTTGTTGCGGGTAAGGAGCTCAATACATCAAGTGAGCAAGTGGTAAATATGGTGCATCAACAAGATGTTATTAATGCCATTTTTGCTGTGATAGAACATTGGTCAGTTGGGCAAAATATTTATAATGTGGTTAATCCGGCGCATCCAACAAAAGCTGAATATTACGCATTAAAGTGTCTGCAGCAGGGGAGTGAAATGCCTCGTTTTGCCAGTGACGAAAAAGCTGAGCGCAAAGTGATTGGCTCAGCTATTGAGGCGTTAGGCTTTACTTATCAATATGGGATTTAGCAAAGACATTCCACTAAAGTTTTATACCAATTGCATTAAATGAGTGATCTATTATAGCGCTATTCAATGCGCTAGAACGATCATGTTTTTTATAAAATTGGTATTAGTATGAAGGCAAGGGGTTGCTGTCAATAAAGTCACATAACTTGCCTTCACTTAATAGTGTATTTGTTTGTTCTATATCCGGTGCAAAATAGCGATCTTTATCATAGTAACTAACGTGTTCGCGTAATAATGTTTTTGCGTTTTGTACCTTATTAGATGGTTTGAGTGGCTTTCTAAACTCTAGCCCTTGCACCGATGCTAACCATTCTATAGCTAAAACCCCCTGAGTGTTATTGGCCATTTCACCTAAGCGCCTAGCTGCAAAAGTGGCCATAGATACATGATCCTCTTGATTTGCTGATGTTGGCAAACTATCGACCGAAGCGGGGTGTGCTAATGATTTATTTTCTGATGCGAGCGCTGCGGCGGTTACTTGTGCAATCATAAAGCCTGAATTTACACCGCCGTTTTCAACTAAAAATGGTGGTAATTTAGATAAGTTAGAATCGATAAGTAATGCAATTCGTCGCTCTGCTAATGCGCCAATTTCGGCAATAGCGATCGCTAAGTTATCGGCGGCCATCGCTACCGGCTCTGCATGAAAATTCCCACCAGAAATAATATCGCCTACATCCGCAAAAACTAATGGGTTATCGGTGACGCCGTTTGATTCACAGAGTAATACTTCTGCAGCTTGGCGTATTTGCGTTAAACACGCACCTAACACTTGTGGTTGGCAGCGCAGGCAATAAGGGTCTTGTACTTTTTCACAATTGACGTGTGAATCGCTAATTTGTGAATGAGTATCAAGTAACTCTCTAAATACTTGAGCAGTATCTATTTGCCCTCGTTGACCGCGAATGTCATGAATACGCGCATCAAATGGTGAACGACTGCCCATTGCGGCTTCAATACTAATAGATCCAATAACACAGCTTTGTGCATATAAATCTTCAGCTCTAAATAAGCCTTGTAGTGCAAATGCAGTAGATGCTTGTGTGCCATTTAATAATGCTAGGCCTTCTTTTGCTGCAAGGGTAAGCGGTTTAAGCTCTGCTATTTTTAAGCCTTCTTCGGCACTAATAATATTACCTTTATAGCGCATGTTACCCTCACTGAGTAAAGGTAGGCACATATGCGCAAGAGGGGCTAAATCGCCCGACGCACCCACAGAGCCTTTTTTAGGTACGCATGGGTAGACTTCACTATTAAGCAATTGCATAAAAAATTCGATAACTTGCAGGCGAATACCTGAGTAGCCACGAGACAGCGAATTAATTTTTAAGGTGATCATCAGCCTTACTGTACTGTCATCCATGTATTCGCCAATACCCGCTGCATGCGAAAGTACAATGGAGCGCTGTAATAATTCAAGTTCATCATCGGCAATTTTAGTATTGGCTAATAATCCAAAGCCGGTATTTATTCCGTATACAGTGCGGTGTTCGTTAATCACATTTTGAACGGTTTGTGCGCTTGCTGCTATTTGTGACTCAGCATGCTTGGCAAGGCTTAACTTTACTGATGAATTATTAATTTTTCTCAGCGTGCTTAAATCAAGCGAGCCAGGTGTGAGAGTAAGTTCTACCATGATCATTCCTCGTTTAGCATTGGTAAGTCTAAGTTTTGCTCTTTAGCACAGGTTTTTGCGATGTCGTAGCCCGCATCTGCATGGCGCATTACGCCAGTTGCAGGGTCGTTCCATAACACACGGCCAACACGCTCTTTGGCTTCGTCTGTTCCATCGGCAACAATAATCACACCAGAGTGCTGACTAAAGCCCATACCAACGCCACCACCATGGTGAAGCGATACCCATGTAGCGCCACTTGCTGTATTAAGTAATGCATTAAGTAATGGCCAATCTGATACTGCATCAGAGCCATCTTTCATGCTTTCTGTTTCACGATTAGGGCTTGCAACAGAGCCTGAGTCTAGGTGATCGCGACCAATGACTATCGGTGCTTTAAGCTCGCCATTTTTAACCATTTCGTTAAAGGCCAATGCAAGGCGTGCTCTGTCTTTTAAACCAACCCAACAAATGCGTGCAGGTAAGCCCTGAAATTGAATACGTTCACGCGCCATATCTAGCCAATTATGTAAATGTGCATCATCGGGAATCAGCTCTTTTACTTTTGCATCGGTTTTATAAATATCTTCTGGGTCGCCCGATAAGGCTACCCATCTAAAGGGCCCAATACCTTGGCAAAATAAAGGTCGAATATAAGCAGGAACAAAGCCTGGAAAATCAAATGCGTTGGTAACGCCTTCATCAAACGCCATTTGGCGAATATTATTACCATAGTCAGTTGTTGCAGAACCTGCTTTTTGCAGCGCTAGCATGGCGTTAACTTGCACTGCCATTGATTGCTTAGCCGCTTTTACTACGGCTTTCGGATCTTGCTCACGCATTTTTGCTGCGTACTCCATTGTCCAATCTTGTGGTAAATATCCATTAAGTGGATCGTGAGCAGATGTTTGATCTGTGACTACATCAGGGGTAATGCCTGTTTTAACGAGTGTACTAAATACATCGGCAGCGTTGCCAAGTAAGCCCACCGAGAGGGCCTCACCTTTAACACATGCATCGGTTATTAATTGCAGTGCATGTTCAAGGTTCGTTGCTTTTACATCAACGTAACCTGTTTTTATACGAAAATCGATTCTGCTTTCATCGCACTCAACAACAAGTGCGCTAAATCCAGCCATTGTGGCTGCAAGCGGTTGTGCGCCGCCCATGCCGCCAAGACCACCTGTTAATACCCATTTTCCTTTAGCTTGACCGTCAAAATGCTGTTTTGCCATGGCAACAAACGTTTCGTAAGTGCCTTGCACTATGCCTTGCGAGCCAATGTAAATCCAAGATCCGGCAGTCATTTGCCCATACATCATCAAGCCTTTTTTATCGAGCTCGTTAAAGTGTTCCCAATTTGCCCAATGCGGCACTAGATTTGAGTTGGCAATCAGTACGCGCGGTGCATTACTGTGGGTTTTAAATACGCCGACGGGTTTGCCCGATTGTACAAGTAGGGTTTCGTCGTTTTCGAGCCTATCGAGGGTTTCTATAATTTTGTCATAACTTGGCCAATCGCGTGCTGCACGGCCAATACCACCATACACAACAAGCGAATGAGGATGTTCTGCAACATCAGGATCTAAATTATTCATGAGCATGCGTTTAGCCGCTTCAGTTTGCCAGCTTTTAGCGCTTATTTTATCGCCATGCGGTGCACGTATTACGCGACTTGTGTCGAGTCGGTTGTTCATGTTTTACTCCTGTTGTATATACAAGGTTGTTAATTATAAAAAAGCGCAATAAGCGCAATTTTTTTGTTATTTTTTAAATGTTAAATGGCCACCTAAGCGGTATTTACTGCCAGGTGATACAAGGCGTGCAAAGCTTACAATGCCATGAATAGACCATGTGCGTCGAATAACTTGTAAGCATGGCTCTTCGTTATATAAATTGAGCCATTGGCACATTTCGCTGTTTGGCATAATGGCTTCTACGGTATGCCTTGCTTGAGTTAGCGGTGCAACGCTCGATAGATATTCATGAGGAGTGAGTGCCGTAAAATCTTGCTGTAGATAGCCACTAGCAAGTGCTGGATTTACAAAGCGTTCTTCTAGCTGCAAAGGGCTATCGTTCTCATTGTGTACGAGTACACTGCGATATACTACGCTGTCAATTTCAACACCAAGTGCAATAGCTATGGGCGCGACTGCATTTATAGATTCAAGTATGAGTACATTACAGGTGTAGTTCCCGTTGCGCTCTTTTACTTCATCAGCAATATTTTTGATTTCGAGTAATGATGACTGCGATTTAAATGTAGCAACGAATGTACCTAACCCTTGGCTGCGCGTTAAAATACCGGCTTCGGTTAGTTCGCTTAGCGCTCGACGAGCCGTCATTCTGCTCACGCTAAATTGACTAGCCAGCTCGTTTTCAGAGGGCACACGTTGATTTTCTTGCCATGTGGCGCTGCGAATTTTATCAACAATAAATTGTTTTATTTGCGCAAATTTAGGTGTCGTCATTAAATTAATGGTTACATTGAAAGTAAACTATATAAACAAGATGGCATAATTACCTTGTATATACAAGGTGAATTGCTAGACTATATTTTCATCATAATAGGGCAAAAAAGGGTATAAGATGCAAAGCACATCACAACATTATGAGTTAGAAGATCTCGACTTACTTTTAACCGACGCCAATATTGCCACTATGGATAGCAGTATCGATGCGGCTTATGGTGCCATTGAGAATGCAGCAATAGCCATTAAAAATGGTGAGATTGTGTGGCTTGGAAAGCAATCGACATTACCAAGTTTTGATGTTTTTGCAACGCCGACATTAAGTATAAAAGGGCAATGGCTAACGCCTGGATTAATCGATTGTCATACGCATTTAGTGTTTGCAGGCTCAAGATCGCAAGAGTTTGAACAACGCTTGCAAGGAGTTAGCTATGAGCAAATTGCAGCACAAGGCGGTGGCATAGCGAGTACGGTAAAAGCGACTAGAGCGGCTGATCGAGAACAATTATTTGTTGATGCAAAAGACAGACTCAATACTTTGTTAAAAGAAGGGGTTACCACAGTCGAAATTAAATCAGGCTATGGGTTAGATACTGAAAACGAAATAAAAATATTAGAAGTCGCCCGCTTGTTAGGTGAACACCATCCTATAGATATTAAAACTACGTTTTTGGGAGCACATGCTTTACCGCCAGAGTACAAAGGCCGTGCTGATGAGTATATTGATCTAGTTTGTACAGAAATGCTTGAGCAAGTAGTTGCTAGTGATCTTGCTGATGCTGTCGATGTATTTTGTGAAAATGTAGGATTTAGTTATGCACAAACCAAGCGTGTTTTTGAAGCCGCTAAAAAGCATAATCTTCCAGTTAAATGTCATGCTGAACAGTTATCTAATCAACATGGTGCTGAGCTAGTAGCGCAGTTTAATGGTCTTTCGGCCGATCATATTGAGCATCTTGATGAAGAGGGGGTAAAAGCAATGGCACAAGCAGGTACTGTTGCCGTGTTATTGCCTGGTGCATTTTATTTTTTGAGAGAAACTAAATTTCCACCCATTGAACTACTCAATCAATATAAGGTGCCGATAGCGATAGCCAGTGACTTTAATCCCGGAACTTCGCCATTATGCTCTGTGCAGTTGATGATGAATATGGCATGTACTCTATTTAGGTTAACGCCGGAACAGGCCTTATTAGGCGTAACTCAAAATGCGGCTAAGGCATTGGGATTAAAAGATCGTGGTGTGCTAAAGGTGGGTGCCAGAGCTGATATAGCGCACTGGGAAATAGGTCATCCATCACAGCTGAGCTATCAATTTGGTGTAAATAAACTGTTAAATCTATGGGTTTTGGGTAAACTTAATTAGTTTGAATTAATTTGGTTCACAATAAATATGCTTATACTGAATTTTTTAATCAATACGAGCGGTACAGATTTGGGAATTTTAGCTGATAGCCGTTTTGCTATTTTTTTTAGCGGTGCGTTGCTGATGGCGATGATTGCTACTTTGCTTGTTGTTAAAAGTAACAGTATTAAATTTAGTTATTTATGTATTGCGCTGATTGGCTTTGCGATTTTGAGCAATGAAACGCCTTGGCTTGTTATTTTACTTACCTTTGGGTTTTGCTTTTATTTATGGCAAGCTTTAGAGCATAATAATTGGGCTATGATCATGGTCAGTGCAGCTGCAGGCTTATTGTTTGTATTACTGCTGAGTGCCTATTTTTTACTACATATTCCTTTATTTTGGGTCGTGCTCGCTATCCTATTGTTAACATTAGCAGGTTTTTTCAATGATAATGCAGCTATAAAAAATCAACGAATAGAAAATACACCAGAGCAAGAAACATTTATTGATAATTCGCCTCTTGCCGCCTTCAGTAATATAAGTAAGTTGCGTAAAAAGGTTGATGAGTGGTGTATTAATAAACCACTCAACGCCGTACTTGTTATTATCCGTTTAGAAGGTTTTGAGCAGGTAAATCAGCATTTAGGACGTAATTTTGGAGATTTACTTTTAGCGCAATCGGCAAATAGAATAAAGGCGCTATTAGAGAGTGATGAGGTTGTTAACTTAGCCCCACAAGAGAAGCTTGCGCATTTGGGTGGGCTCAACTTCGCATTTATTTGTGATCTCGCGAATCAAAAGCATATTCATGAGCAGCTAATACAAAAAATACTAGATGCAACACTTAAGCCTTTTAATGTTGCCAATTGCACCGTTGAAGTAAAAGCAAGAGCAAGCTATGTGGATTGTACAGAGCAAAAAAATGACTTTGATAATTTAATATCCTTTGCTTACCTTGCGCTTGATAGTTACCCAGGTAGACAAGTCATTGCTTATCGAAAACAAATGATGGTTGAGCAATTAGAACAGCAAGCTAGGTTAAAGGAGCTAGCCAATATCGATTTTTCGAGTGAATTTGAGTTATATTTTCAACCCATAATTTGTAATGAAAATGGAAAGATTGAGTTTTTAGAGCTATTGCTGCGTTGGCAGCATCCTAAGCAAGGTATTTTATCGGCTAACCGATTTATTGATGACATTAAAATTGCGGGGCTTGCTTTTCAATTAGCGACGTTTGTAATGGAGCGAGCGGCGGAGCTGGCGATGGCGTTACGCATGGAAGGTATGGCGATACCGCTCAGTGTTAACGTATTTGGTCCTGAGATGCTAAATGAAGAATTTGTAGAGTTTGTTGACAACATAACAAAAGATCATCAATTAGAAACTGGCGATTTAATTGTTGAATGTCCATTGCATATTTTTACTAACTTAGATAGTAAAGGTAAAGCAATGATTGCTCGACTTAATAATATTGGTTTAAAAATATGTGTTGATGGCTTGGGCGATAATCCTGTACTGCTGTCTAAATTACCCAGCTTGGCCGTTGAATATATTAAAGTTGCGCCATCATTAACCGCTGATTTTAGTAATCAAAATACGATACGCAGTTTGATCGGTGGTATGGTTGAAATGCATAACCAGCAAAAAACAAAAGTTATTTTTGAAGGGATTGAAACGCTTGAGCAACTGAGATTTATTAAAAGCTTAAATGCTTATGCCGCACAAGGTTATTACTTTGGGCACCCACTAAGTAGTGTAGGCTTAATGAGCTGGCTAAAGCAGTGGCTATTAGCTCAGCGTTAAAGGCTCTCTTTAGATTGTATGTAGCTATTGACGAGTGCCGTTATTACTTGCCCACAATGCTGCATTCCACTATCTAGTCCATTGGGGTGTTGACTCGGTGCCGCTTCACATAAATGTAGGTATGTAGATTGACGTTTTTTAGCTGCTAAATGTACAAAATGTTCAGTGTCGCTGACGCTAAATCCACAGCATGTATAAGCACTAACCGGCATACCAGTAATGCTATCTAAATCAACTTCTACACCTAGCGGTGCTTCATCAAAACAATTTAGTGCATTATTAATTGCTTGAGTAAGAGTAATCTCTCGTTTAACTTGTATTGCTTGATAACTATTAAACTTAAAGTTGGCTTCATTCATTGCTGTAATAATTGCTTGGTTGTTCTTTAACTCATGTAAGCCAATAACATGGTAATTATTTAAATGTTTTTCGTTGTATGCATAGCGAAAACCATTGCCACTATGGCGACCTTCACACTCTCTAAAATCAGCATGGGGATCAAAGTTTATCGCATTTATTGGTGTGTTTTTATGCTTGCTCAGCGCTCGAATAATTCCCAAGCAGTTGTTGTGTCCGCCACCAATTATTATGGGTTCAAGTCCTGCTTGAAAAATAAGATTCAAAACAGATTCAACGCGTTCATCAAGTTGTTGGCACAAAGCGCGTAATTGAGTTAATTGTTGAGGTTGTTGATTATCGAGTAGATTACTTTGCGCCATTAAATCATCAACATTAACTTCACCCAACAAAAGTACTTTTTGAGTCGTGATAAATTGATTATGAGGCTGGTTTAAAAAACGTTTTAGAAATGCTGACCATGCTTGATTTGCACCGCCATTACCTAAGTTTGCTTTGGGGCCAATATCTTCGCAAATACCAAGAAGAACATAGCGAATACCAAATTGTGCAGCGTCAACAAGAGCTTGTTGTACGTTTACTTGGGTGTCGAGCAAGGCCATTGTTTGCCAAGCTTTTTTCTCGTTTGCGCGGGTAGAGCAAAGTGCTGTAACCGCGCTTTCATCATATACTTTTAATTGAATGGTCACGTTATATTTCTACGACTTCCAATTCAAGTTCTTCAGCAGATAGAACGATGCCTGTGCTGTCGGCATAAATAAAGTCGTCATCAAAAAAGGATACGCCAGCAAAGTTAACACCTATAGCGTCTTCGCCTGCACCCTCACTGTCGGCTGCAACAGGAATAGAAGCAATGGCTTGAATGCCTAAATCAAGCTCTTCAAGCTCGTCTACGTGGCGCACTGCGCCGTAAACAATAATGCCATTCCAGTTATTTTCAAGTGCTAACTCGGCCAGTTCAATATCAATAAGTGCACGACGAGTTGAGCCACCGCCATCAATAAGCAGCACTAAGCCTGTACCATCTTGAGAAAGCAATTCGCGGATCAGTTCATTATTTTCAAAACATTTGACCGTTTTAATGCGGCCACCAAAGCTGTGTCGACCACCAAAGTTGATGAACATAGGCTCTAGCACGTCAACCACATCAGCAAAGTGGTCACATAAGTCAGAAGTGCTGTAATCCATTATTTTATCCTCAAAAGATACATTAATTTATACCTCAGTATACCCTCCTTATATGCAATAACAACGACTTAATCGCAGTAAATTTAGCCAAAACAAAGCCTAAATCAATAATAGCAACAATAGTGTCTTAAAAGCGTCACTCAATTGTTATTTACAACACCTAAGCTAAATCAGTGTTCATATATTATGCAGCGTGGAGTAAGTGATGGATGATAATAATATGCTTAAAAAGGTAGCTCAGGTGGATGAGCAATTATTTTTAACTCTGTTTAATTACAACTCACCTAGATGGCTTAAAGTAATAGCATTTGGGTTGTCTAAAAGCGGCGATGGTGGTTTGTACTTGCTTATGTGCGCAGCTGTTTGGTGGCTTAGCAATAACGAGCAGCACCAATTACTACCCATTACAATTTTGGTTGGCTTTGCCATAGAAAGACCCATCTATTTTTTAGCGAAAAAGAGCTTTGCCCGGGTGAGACCTTGTGATTGCTTAGTTACGAATGCGTACATAGTACCCAGTGATAAATTTAGTTTACCGTCAGGGCACAGTGCCGCCGCATTTCTTGTTGCTATTATATTGAGCAATTTTTTCCCTGAGTATGTGTGGTTGTTATTTGGCTGGGCTTCTAGTGTGGCAATTTCTCGTGTGGTCTTAGGTGTACACTTTCCTGCAGATATTATTCTCGGTGCAATTATTGGCAGTTCTTGTGGCTTATTTGCATTAGTCTTGGTGGTTCCTGTATGAAAATACTGTATGGCATTCAAGGCACTGGTAATGGTCACATAACGCGAGCTCGTGTTATGGCGAGCTGTTTTAAACAACATGGAATTGATGTTGATTATATTTTTTCAGGGCGTGCTACTAAAGACTATTTTGATATGCAGGAATTTGGACATTATAAGAGTTTTCGAGGGTTATCTTTTAACACTAAAAATGGTCAAATAAAAAGCTTACAAACAGTTAAAAATGCGCGGATTTGTGAGTTGGTTTCAGATATAAAGTCACTCGATATAAAACAGTATGATTTTATACTTAACGACTTTGAACCAATTACGGCATGGGCTGCAAAACGTGCAGGCGTTCCTGTTGTAGGAATTAGCCACCAAGCGGCGTTTTTATCAGACAGCGTGCCGATGTTCAGCCGAGGTATTTTACGTAAATCTTTAATTAAATATTATGCCCCAGCAAACACTTATCTCGGTGTTCATTGGCAGCCATTTGCAGATAATATTATTCCTCCTTTTATCGCAAACCATCAACATGGTAACCCTGTTGCAGTAATGAATAAGGTATTGGTATATTTACCATTTGAAAATTTAAATAGTATTATCGATTACTTAAAAGATTTCCCCGAAAAAGAGTTTTATTGTTACCACCCTCATGCATCAAATCAGTCAATGGGGCATATTCATTTACGTGCTCCATCGCGTGTTAGTTTTTTAAATGACTTAGCCAATACCAGTGGTGTTATTGGTAATGCAGGGTTTGAGCTGGCAAGTGAGGCGCTTAAGCTAGGTAAAAAGCTACTTTTAAAACCACTTGATGGGCAGTTTGAGCAAGGCGCGAATGCGCAAACGTTGTTATCAATGAGGATGGCGCATGTAATGAATTACTTAAACCCGCAAGCACTAGATGATTGGAATAGTGCCCCACAAAATAAACGAATTAATTATCCTAGTGATCCCACACCGTTAATTAACTGGTTGGTAAATAAGCAATGGTGTAATACGCAATCACTGCATAAAGGGCTTTGGGGAAGTGTAAATGTGTCATAGCAGAAATAAATTAAAAATTTACTCTGATAATTGAACCACTTGATCTATGCTTAGCTATACTAGAGAAGAATATTAAATATAGGCTCTTAGAATGAATTTTTTGCAGAATCTTACTATCAAACGTCGCTTGCAATTAAATGCGATTGTTGTTGGCTTAGCAATGATTGTTTTATTATGTGTGATAATTTTTGAATCACGTACCACTTTGAATTTAAATAAAACGATTCAATTGGCGGAAGAGCTTAATGTACATTCATTAGCATTACGTAACCACGAAAAAAACTTCTTGTTTTACAAGCAAGAAGATTCACTGGCTGAGTTTGAAATGAATTTTAAGCAGCTAAGCATTAAAATTACTAAGTTAAAACAATTAATGACTCAGCAGGGGATTTCTGCTGCTCAGCTTGAACGTTTTGAACAACTAATAAACAGCTATAACAACGACTTTAACACGGTTACTACGCTGCAAAAAGAGATTGGGTTGACCCCTAAAGATGGCTTATACGGAAAGCTAAGAAGTGCAGTGCACGAAGTCGAAGTACTATTAAAAGAGCAAGAAAACTACAAGCTTTTATCATCTATGTTACAACTTCGGCGCTCAGAAAAAGATTTTATGCTTAGATTTGATGATAAATATCTAGGCCGCTTTAATGAAAGTATAAATACCTTTAAGCAGCAGATTGCATCGGCTGATTTGTTAAGTAGTTATAAAACACAAATAACCCCGCTAATTGATACCTACCAAAATGAGTTTAAAACACTTGTGCAAGCGCAAACTGAATTAGGGTTAGATCTCAACTCTGGTGCGCTGGGTGTTATGCAAGAGAGCGTAAATAAAAGTGAAAAAATTGTTACTCAAATCGTTCAAGATACCAAGCTACAAGTTGAAAAAAGCGTAGAGCAAGCGCAGTTTTTAGCTATTCTCGTTTTTGTTATTGCAGGTGTTATTGTTTTAGCTTTGGTTTATTTTACTAGTCGCTCAATTATCATTCCTATTGAACGTGTTTATCATACTATAAATGATATTCGCCGCAGCAATGATCTTACTATTTTGATAGAGCAGACTGGCAAAGATGAAATCACCACGATGACAGTCGACTTCAATAGCTTAATCGGTGACTTTAAACACCTAGTTAACGATGTTAATGGGGCTTTGAATACACTTAATATTGCCACAGAGCATTTGTCAGAGAATACATCAGCAACAAGCTCTGGTATGCAAGAGCAATTGCATGAAGCTGATATGGTGGCAACGGCAGCCACTGAGATGCAAGCAACAATTCAGGATATTTCACATAATACTGAGGCTGCGGCTAAAAAAGCTGAATCAACCAACTTGAGCGCACAGCAAGGGCGTAATGAGGTTGAGTCAACCGTTAAGCAAATTAGAGAGCTGTCTGGCTCACTGGGAGATGCATCGAGCGTTGTTTCTCAATTAGAAAAAGATGGTGAGACTATTGGATCTGTACTCGATGTGATTCGTGCCATTGCAGAACAAACCAACTTATTGGCACTTAACGCAGCGATTGAAGCTGCAAGAGCTGGTGAATATGGACGCGGTTTTGCGGTTGTAGCAGATGAAGTTCGTTCATTAGCAAAACGTACCCAAGAGTCCACAAGTGAGATTGAAGGTATAATAAGTACTTTGCAGCAGCGTACACAAGAAGTCGTCAGTATTATGCATAAGTGCCGCTCACAGGGGGACGAAAGTGCATCGCAGGCAATTAAAGCTGGCGATTTACTTGGAGCAATAACGGAAGATGTACAAACGATAATGGAAATGAGCACACAAATTGCCGTAGCCATTGATGAGCAAAGCCAAGTGGCATCAGAGGTAAATAAAAACGTAGTGCGTATACGCGATATTGCACAAAGCGCATCAGAAAATGCATCTAGCAATGCACAAACAAGTGAAGAAGTATCTCAACAATCTCGTGTGCTATTTGCTGCTATTGATAAGTTTAAGGTGTAATCAACAAGCTATTTATAACTTACAATAAACTATTAAATGGCCAATAAGGTTTAAGGAATAAACTTTATTGGCACACTATCTTTATTGTTTTTATGCTCGTTTATACGTTGTAAATATTCATCCCACAGTGCGCTTTGCTGCTCTTGTAGTTTTGCAAAATATTGCCAGCTGAATAATCCACTATTATGACCATCATCAAAGCCTAAACGAAGCGCATAGTGCCCAACGGGTTCAATACTGTTAATACTCACAGATTGCTTATTAAACACTAACTTCATCGGACCTGAACCATGTCCTTGTACTTCAGCAGATGGAGAATGGACGCGTAAAAATTCACTACTAAATACCGATTTGCTTTCGTCATCAAAGTAAATATCTACGTTTTTACTTATGCTGTGGTAATGTATTTTTGTTACGTGTTTCATTTTTATCCCATTAAAAAGCCCCCATAACGGAGGCTTTTAGTATAAGGGGTATCAATTAAAGAATGAAGCGGCTTAAGTCTTCATCTTCAACCAATGCACCTAGGTGTTTTTCAACATAAGCGGCGTCAATAGTAAGTGACGAACCTGCTTTTTCAGAAGCGTCGTATGAAATCTCTTCCATTAACTTTTCCATCACAGTATGCAAACGGCGAGCACCGATATTTTCAGTTTTTTCGTTAACTTGCCATGCCGCTTTTGCAATACGATCAATAGCATCATCACTAAACTCAACAGTTACCTGTTCAGTTTTTAGAAGCTCTCGTTGCTGCTCTGTAAGCGATGCATGAGGTTCTGTGAGAATGCGTTTGAAGTCATCAGCAGTAAGCGCTTCAAGCTCTACACGAATTGGCAGGCGACCTTGTAGCTCAGGGATCATGTCAGATGGTTTTGCCATTTGAAATGCACCAGAGGCAATAAACAACATATGGTCAGTTTTAACCATGCCGTGTTTAGTGTTTACTGTTGAACCTTCAATAAGCGGCAGTAAATCGCGCTGCACACCTTCACGGCTAACATCAGGACCTGAAGAATCACCACGCTTACAAATTTTGTCTATTTCATCAATAAACACAATACCATTTTGTTCTACTGCAAAAATAGCTTGTTCTTTTAGCTCTTCAGGGTTCACTAATTTCGCGGCTTCTTCTTCCGTTAATAGTTTGAAGGCTTCTTTGATTTTTAGCTTACGTTTAGTGCGTTTGTCGCCACCCATGTTTTGAAACATGCTTTGCAGCTGGTTGGTCATATCTTCCATACCAGGGGGCGCCATAATCTCTACGTTTGGCTGTGTTTGAGCTAAATCAATTTCAATTTCTTTATCATCTAGCTGGCCTTCACGTAGTTTTTTACGAAACGTTTGACGTGTTGAGGAGTTATCATCACGCTGTGTTTCGCCGTATTGATCTTTAACAGGAGGAAGCAAGGCATCTAAAATACGCTCTTCGGCCGCTTCTTCTGCGAGATGTTTAAATTTTTTGGTTTGCTGCTCACGAGTCATTTTAATCGACACGTCGACTAAATCACGGATGATCGTATCAACTTCTTTACCAACATAGCCAACTTCGGTGAATTTTGTCGCTTCTACTTTAATGAATGGCGCATTCGCTAATTTTGCTAAACGGCGTGCAATTTCTGTTTTACCTACGCCAGTTGGGCCAATCATTAGAATGTTTTTAGGTGTCACTTCACCACGTAAATCTTCATTAAGTTGCATACGGCGCCAGCGATTGCGAAGTGCAATAGCCACTGCTTTTTTTGCATTCGCTTGGCCAATAATGTGTTGATCTAGTTCGTGAACAATTTCTCTTGGGGTCATTGCAGACATAGCGGTTCCTATTATAATTCTTCGATGGTTTGGAAATTATTAGTGAATACGCAGATATTGCCTGCAATAGTTAAGCTTTTTTCGACGATTTCACGAGCGCTTAAGTCGGTATTTTCTAATAAGGCTGTTGCTGCAGATTGGGCAAAATTACCGCCACTGCCGATGGCGATTAGATCATTCTCTGGCTGCACCACATCACCGTTACCGGTAATAATAAGAGATGCAGTTTCATCTGCTACAGCGAGCAATGCTTCGAGTTTTCGAAGAGCCCGATCGCTGCGCCAGTCCTTAGCCATTTCGACCGCTGCTTTGGTTAGGTTGCCTTGGTGCATTTCTAATTTACTTTCAAAGCGTTCGAAAAGGGTAAAGGCATCAGCAGTACCGCCGGCAAAGCCAGCAATTACTTTGCCATGATAAAGGCGTCTAACTTTACGGGCGTTGCCTTTCATTACGGTGTTACCAAGAGATACTTGGCCGTCACCGCCGATTACAACTTTGTCGCCGCGGCGTACACTTACGATAGTAGTCATGTTATTCCTCATCATCGAGCTGTAGAGACAACTCGTAAAAAACGATTATGATGAGGTTATATGGGTGAATGGTTTATTTTCAAGTCCAGTTCCAAATTCCGCAGCTGACTATATTCACACGTTTAAGCTTGTTTTTATCACTTTCGGCTTGGCGTTTGGTTTTATAAGGCCCTAAACGCACCTTGTGCCAAGTGCCTTCTTGCTTAATTTCAGATATAAGTCCTGCAAATGCAATTTTAGCTTTGAGTGATTCGGCTTGGGCGTGGGTTTTAAATGAACCACATTGCATAACGTAAGGACCTTTTTGCTCAAGCTGTTTTACCTCAACTTGAATTTCGTGGTTTCTAATTTCTTTAATAAATGCGGGCGTACGTGGGATAACCACTTCGACCTTTTTTTCAGCTGTCGTCGAGTTAGCCTGCTTTTCTACCAGCTTAGGATCGGCGTTACTTTTAATAAACCATAACCCGTAGACGAAACCGCCTACAAGTAAAAGAGCAATACTCACTAAAAAAATCGGAAATGGTTTTTTCGCAGGTGCTTGCTTATTGTTTTTTCTGTTTGCTGGTTTTTTGTTAATGTAATCGTGCTGTGCCATAGCGTTATTTTGGCCTTAACCTAAATCATGTCTATAGGGTCTACGTCTAAGCTCCAGCGGACTTTTTGTGCGAGTTTGCTTGAGCTTAAATAATCAACCATTTGCGCAAGATATTGGTGCAGTATGCGGCGATCTTGCGCTTGAATATGTAACTGAAAACGATACATACCTGCGACCCTTTCTAGAGGCGCAGGTATCGGGCCGAGCAATTGTATACCAGATACCCCATTGACTGGAACCAAATCAGTCAAAAAGTCGACGACTTGCTTAATGCTATGTCCTTGAGCACGAACAATAGCCATATTTGTAATTGGAGGGAGATCGGCATCATCGCGTTCACTCAGTGCAAAGCGAGCAAAGTCTTGATATCCATTGTTAACCAAGTCTTGTAAAAGTGGATGCTCAGGAAAGTGGGTCTGCAATAGTACTTGGCCTGGTTCTCCAGAGCGCCCAGCACGTCCTGCTACTTGTGTAACAAGCTGAGCTAAATGTTCGGTTGCTCTAAAGTCACAGGAGTATAAACCGCTATCTACATCTAAAATAAGCACCAAGCTGACATCTGCAAAGTGATGACCTTTGGCAAGCATTTGTGTGCCAACTAAAATACGTGCTCCCCCTAAGTTAATTTCATCAAGTGCTTTTTCAAGACTCCCTTTACGACGAGTTGAATCGCGATCAATGCGCGTGATCGGCGTATCAGGGAACTCAGTTGATAAAAACTCTTCTATTTGCTCTGTACCTTTGCCGTTGGGGAATATTTGCGTACTGCCACAATCAGGACATTGATGAGGCACCGGGTATTGATCGCCACAATGGTGGCAAATCATTTGACCAATCGCTTTGTGAAACGTTGCGCTAGTGCTACAGCGTTTACACTCGCTTAGCCAGCCGCATTCATGACAAATAAGCGTGGGCGAAAAGCCTCGGCGATTTAAAAATACCATCACCTGTTTACCACGATTTAAATGCTGACGCATAGTGGCAAGGCTTGCATGGGCTATACCAGCTTGATCGGGCTGGCCTTTCATGTCGAGTAATTTGAATTGGTTGTCGGTCGCGGTTTGTGCACGCTCAGTTAGGCTCAATAGCTTATATTTATTATTAATCGCTTTGTGAAGTGTTTCAAGCGCGGGCGTAGCACTGCCTAATATGAGTGGAATCTTATGCTGAAATGCTCTGTATGCGGCTAAATCACGAGCATGATAGCGAAGGGTATCTTGCTGCTTAAATGAAGAGTCGTGTTCTTCATCAACCACTATCATACCGAGTTGCAAAAAGGGCAGAAAGATACTCGAGCGAGTGCCTATTACGATTGCACAGCTGCCTTTTTCGCAAAATCGCCATGTTTGGAGTCTTTCGTTATCGGTCAGGGCTGAATGCCAAAGCATAATGGGTGTATCAGGAAAGCGGCGACGAAAGCGATTAACTGTCTGGGGGGTTAAACCTATTTCGGGAACTAATACGAGGGCTTGCTCACCACGCTTTAATACCTCTTCAAGGCACTGTAAATATACTTCAGTTTTACCACTGCCTGTCACACCTTCCAATAAAAAGCTGCTAAAGCCTTTGCTTTGATTAATCGCCGTACAGGCAACCGCTTGCTCTTTATTAAGAATTGGTTTGCTACCAACTTTGGGGGTAATGCTTTGCCATTGGTTATCGTGTTCGATAGTTTGTGTGACAAGTTCTTTATCAATGAGGCTATCGATGGTTTTTTTGCTAAAGCCTAAGGCTTTTAGTTCAGTTAAAGACGACTTACCTGATTGTGATAACTGCTTCAATAAGTTGAGTTGAGTTTTGGCTTTTAATGACGGTACTTTAGCGCCTTTTTCAGTAAGCATTACCATGTTAATGCTTGTTTTGTCTGGTGATTCACCTTGGCGTAGTGCACTAGGCAGGGCTATATGAATCGTTTCGCCCAAAGGGTAGCAATAATAACGAGCGGTAAAGCTAAGAAGCGCTAAGTGTTGCGTAGATAAAATAGGAGCATCGTCAATGACTTCAAGAATACTTTTAATTTTATTTTCAGGAACTTCAGTGTTGGTTTTTAAAGCTAATATAACGGCCACTTTACGTTGGTTGCCAAAAGGGACTAAAACACGCATTCCAGGCTTTAGATCCGAAACCAAGCCTGAGAGCTGTTCATCTACTTTATAATCAAAGGTGCGCGGTAACGGGACTTTTATAGCAACTTCAACAAAACGCATAACAACTCAACTAATAAAATTAATGGTGTAATGTACTAAATATACGGTTAAAAACCTACTAGCAAATTATAACCGTTTTATTATTTGATTACTTTTTTAGCAAAAAATATAATTAAACCTTGTGTGCTTGGTAGTTGTTGGATAAAATCCGCCACCAACAAATTTGTTTTAACGACGTATGGTACCAAACTACGGGTTTGGAGAGCGATGCGGCCTTAACTAGAGGTTTCTATGAAAGAAGGTATTCACCCTAAGTACGAAGTAATTTCAGCAACATGTTCATGCGGAAATGAATTCGAAACAAGCTCTACTCTTTGTAAAAACATTCACTTAGACGTATGTTCTGCGTGTCACCCGTTTTACACTGGTAAGCAAAAAGTTTTAGACACTGGCGGACGTGTTGATCGTTTCAACAAGCGTTTCGGTGCACTTGGTAGCAAGAAGTAATTTTTGCTATTTAGTAAAGGAAGCACCTTAGGGTGCTTTTTTTATGCCTAAAATTCATCTTTTATTTACTTTTCCTGCCTATTTTGACGTTATCTTCTTTGCATAACTATTTCCTGTTCTTATTCTGAGTATGCATAAACCTTTGCAGACAAAGTACGCAATAGTCTCTATATTTTGAAGTGTTCAATTTTTAACTAAGTTGTTAAATGTAGCTAACGTGAAGATAAATGTTTTTAAAGTAGAGTATTAAGCTGTTTATAGTTATTTATACTAAAAATTTGACAGTCGTTTTTAGAGAAAACGACTCGCGGCTAAAAGTACCTCTAAAATTCTTTTTATATGAATTTCTATTTATGAAATGTCAGTATATCTTCGCAAAGTTACTGAAAAACCTCTTAAAATCAATGAATCTAGCATATAACAGGATAGACCTGATATTGCTTGGAATTTAAAAATAATAAGGGTATCGTAACCCAGACAACACCTCTCACTTTAACTTAAATTGCAGGATACAATCGCGTTATGTCAGACTTTCGTGAACAAGCACTACATTACCATTCTCATCCCGTTCCAGGAAAAATCAGCATTGAGCTAACCAAGCCTGCCGAAACGGTTCAAGATTTAGCCCTAGCATATAGCCCAGGTGTTGCTGAACCTGTGCGTGAAATTGCTGCTGATCCTGCAAATGCTTATAAATATACCGGTAAAGGTAATATGGTTGCGGTCATTACTAATGGTACTGCAATTTTAGGTCTGGGTAATTTAGGGCCACTCGCATCTAAACCCGTAATGGAAGGCAAGGCTTTATTATTTAAGCGTTTTGCAGGCCTAGACTCGATTGATATTGAAGTTAAGCACCGTACTACCGAAGACTTTATAAATACAGTTGCAAATATAGCAGATACATTTGGTGGCATTAATCTCGAAGATATTAAAGCACCAGAGTGTTTTGAAATCGAAAAAGCGTTAATTGAGCGCTGTAGCATTCCAGTTTTTCATGACGATCAACACGGCACCGCCATTGTTACCGCTGCAGGTATGCTTAATGCGCTTGAGGTACAGGGAAAGTCAATTGAAGATGCGACTATTGTTTGTTTAGGGGCCGGTGCCGCTGCTGTTGCGTGCATGGAGTTACTAATTAAGTGTGGTGCGCTACGCGAGCATATCTATATGTTAGATCGCAAAGGGGTTATTCACACACGCCGTGATGATTTAAATGAGTACAAGCAATTGTTTGCCAATAATACCGATAAACGTACGTTGCAAGATGTAATTGCAGACGCAGATGTATTTGTTGGTGTATCGGGACCTAATTTATTAGGTGCTGAAGATTTAAAGTTAATGGCTGATAAGCCGGTTGTGTTTGCGTGCTCAAACCCAGATCCTGAAATAGATCCTGCACTCGCACACAGCGCACGTAACGATTTAATTATGGCAACAGGGCGCTCTGATTACCCTAATCAGGTTAACAACGTTTTATGTTTCCCGTTTATTTTCCGTGGCGCACTTGATGTTCGTGCAAGCGCGATTAACGACGAAATGAAAATAGCCGCAGTAGAGGCTATTCGCAGTATTGCTAAAGAGCCTGTACCGGCTGAAGTATTAAAAGCCGCAGGTGTGGATAAATTAGAATTTGGCGCTCATTATATTATTCCAAAGCCGATGGACCCACGTTTACTTCCACGTATAGCAAGGGCAGTAGCGCTTGCTGCTGTTGAGTCGGGTGTAGCGCGTATTGAGCTACCTGAAAACTATATGCAGTAAAGTATGCAGTAAAGTATGCAGTAAAATATGCAGTAAAATTCAGTTATAAAAAAACCTCAGTAATTACTGAGGTTTTTTTATGTTTTTTAAACGCTTAATCTTCATTTAAAACAGGTACTTCAAGCCCCATTTCTTGCATTATTTTTTTCACTTCTTCTGGTACTTTTTCGGCATTATCTTTACGTAAATCGTCGTCATTAGGTAAAGGTTGGCCTGTAAATGCATGTAAAAAAGCTTCGCATAATAGTTCACTGTTTGTCGCATGGCGTAGGTTACTAATTTGACGACGTGTACGTTCATCAGTTAATACTTTTAATACATTTAGTGGGATCGAAACGGTGATCTTTTTAACTTGTTCTGATTTTTTACCGTGTTCTGCGTATGGGTGAATATACTCACCATTCCATTTAGCCATAAGATGTATCGTTGCCTCAGATTATTAATTGCTCACACAAGATAAAAGCGTGTGAATATGCGTGAAATTCTATCGATTTAAAAAAGATAGTCAAATACTTGTTATTTAGCCATCTAGCGGTTTAAATGTTTTGACTTCTTAAATTGAATAAACTACTCTTTTAGACGTCTAAACATCCAAATTAATTAGGTGACAAGTATGAGTGGAAAAAATAAAGCAACTATTGCAGTGCGTAGCGGTATAGAGGCTGATAAACAGCATGGTGCAGTGGTAGCTCCACTCTATTTGTCGACAACGTATTCGTTTGCTGATTTTGATACTAAGCGCCAATATGATTACGGCCGTAGCGGTAATCCTAATCGTGATATTTTAGCTGAAACGCTTGCAGAGCTCGAAGGTGGGGCGCGTGGCATTATTACAGCTACAGGCATGGCTGCTGTGCATTTAGCTACGCAGCTACTTAATCACGACGATACATTGGTGATCCCACACGACTGTTACGGTGGTAGTTATCGTTTATTTACTTCATTACAAAAGCGCGGCTTATTAAAACTTAAAGTTTTAGACTTAACTAAACAACAGAGCCTTGATCAAATATTAGAGATTAAACCAAAATTAATTTGGATAGAAACACCCAGTAACCCAGTATTACGTTTAACTGATATTAAAGCGGTCACTGAAATTGCAAAACAATGCGGTGCATTGGTTGCAGCAGATAACACATTTTTGTCACCAGCATTACAAAACCCAATTAAATTTGGAGTAGACATTGTCGTGCACTCTACAACTAAGTATATCAATGGCCATTCGGATGTTGTTGGTGGTGCAGTCATAACCGCAACACAAGCACTGGGTGATGAACTTGCTTGGTGGGCAAATAATATTGGTATTACAGGGGCACCTTTTGATAGCTACTTAACATTACGAGGTTTGCGTACCTTAAATATCCGTTTAAAACAGCACCAAGAAAACGCATTAGCAATTGCTAAGTATCTTGAAGAATCTGAGTTTGTTAGCCAAGTTTATTATCCAGGTCTTGAGTCGCATCCTCAACATGAATTAGCGAAAGCACAGCAGCTTGGTTTTGGTGGCATGGTTAGCTTTGATATTAAAGGCGACATACACGATGCGGCTGCATTTTTAACAAGCTTAAAAGAGTTTAGTTTAGCTGAGTCATTAGGGGGAGTGGAGAGTCTAATTTGCCACCCTGCGACAATGACTCATGCAGGAATGGAAGAAGAAGCACGCTTAGAAGCGGGGGTGGGCGATACGCTTATCCGTATTTCGGTTGGTATTGAAGATATACATGATTTACTTGCAGACTTTGATCGCGTATTTAATCTTGTTAAACCAGGGTATAAAAAGAACGAAAGTCACGCAGGGAAAAGGGCTGGCGTTTCTAATAACAATGTTAAATTAAGTGCTGCTCATCCGGCACTTTGGTGATTAAAATGGATTGGTACAATATGGTTAACTGTGTACATAAATTTGGCGGTTCGAGCTTAGGGTCGGCCGAACGTTATCAAAGTGTGGCAAAAATTATTTTAGGGCACACTCAACTAGGTGATTGTGTGGTTGTGTCGGCATCAGGTAAAACAACCGATACCTTAGTAACTTTGTGGCAAAGCTATCAACAAAAAGACACGCAAGCTGTTGCTGATATTGTGTTGCAGTTGAGTAATCATCAAGGTGATTTAATTGAACAATTACTGCGCGCAGATGTTAAGCGCAATGCATTACATACATTAAACGAAGAGTTAAATTTAATCGCTGAGCTTGCTAAAAATGGACAGTTACAAGAATCTGCATTGCTTGCCCATGGGGAATTATGGTCGGCGCGTTTATTGGCCGCTTATTTACAGCAGCTTAATGTTGAAGCTTGCCTGCAAGATGCCAGAAATCTGTTTATCTTAAATGACGGGCAATTATTACATGCGCAAAATATTCAACAATGTAGTGGGTTAATTGCCAGTAATAAAATTAATGTCGTCACTGGGTTCATTGCGTCCAACAGCCTTGGTGATACCGTAACGCTTGGGCGTAATGGCAGCGATTACAGCGCGACTTTATTAGCAAGTTACTGTAATGCAAAGCACGTAAGTATCTGGACTGATACGCAAGGTATATTTAGCGCCGACCCCCGTAAAGTAAATAAAGCGATTAAGTACGCAAAAGTGTGTCGCGGGCAAGCGAATTTGCTAGCCAGATTAGGCAATCCTGTTTTGCATGCAAAAACACTATCTCCACTTAAAAATACCGACATAAAACTTGCTGTGCGCAGTAGTTACGATGTACAAGCTAGTCAAACCGATATAGTTAAGGAAGGCTGTGTAAAACAAAAACGTTTTATAACAACCTTACAGAATGTCGATTTATTAGTTATTGAAGGTCTGAGTGAAGGTGAGGTTACTCATGTTAGCCAGCTTATTCAGCACAGCCTTCATCATTTTAGTCAAGATGGAGATACGTATTTAGTGGTACCAGCAGCTTCAACGTATCAGGTAGTAAGCTACTTCGCTGGCAGAGCGAATATTAGTGAATCGAATTTAAATGGTTGTGCGGTTTTAGCTCCTGAGCAGGACGTAAATACGTTAGCTTTACATGCCCTTGATTTACTCAACCTACAAAGTATTCAGCCTCGTTTTGTACATCAAGGTGATGGCTATGTATTACTACTGACAGATCAATTAATTGATAGTGATATTTTAAGTATATTACACGATAAGCTTATTAATAAAGGGCAAGAAGTTGCGCTGATAGTGGCAGGACTGGGTAATGTCGGTGAAGTATTTATTGAGCAGCTATCTACTCAACTCGATCGTTTATCGGATAACTTTAGCGTCAAACTTGTGGGGTTAGTGCGATCGACACAGATGCTATTTAATGCCAGTGGTATCAATACAGTACAATGGAAAACTCAATGGCAACATGAAGCAAATAACTACAATGAACATGATTTATTGAGCGCGATCAATGAGCTAGATTATGAGCATAAAGTAGTTGTTGATATAACCGCCAGTGAAAAATTTAGTGCGTTATATACTGATCTTGTTGAACGCAATTGCCATTTAATTAGCGCTAATAAATATGCAGGAACAGCTCCAACTATTTGGTATGAAGCACTGTGTAAAAGCATTACAGAAAAAAACTTGCATTGGCGCTATAACACAAGTGTTGGAGCTGGTTTACCAATTAACTTTGCACTCGCTGATTTACAAAATAGTGGCGACAAAATTACGCGCATAGAAGGTGTTTTCTCCGGGACATTATCGTGGTTATGTAGTAAATATGATGGTTCAAAAGCATTTTCTGATTTAGTGCTCGAAGCACAAAGTATGGGCTTTACAGAGCCTGACCCTAGAGAGGATTTATCGGGTCGAGATATGCAGCGCAAGTTGCTGATTTTAGCGCGTGAGCTGGGCATTAAATTAGACCTTGACGATATAGCGTTATCGGCACTTATGCCCGATGAGCTGGCTCAAGGTAGTTGGAATGATTTTATTGATCAAAAAGATCAGTTAGATGAATTTATAAAAGCGCATGCCCATAAAGCGCAATTAGAGAATTCAGTTCTTCGTTACACGGGGTTATTAGAAATAAATCAAGGTAAAATAACCGCGAAGGTTGGTATCAGTTATGTAGCAAAAGGCAATGCTTTGGCTAATTTAACACCTGGCGACAATATATTTGTGATTAACAGTCAATGGTACAGCGATAACGCGTTAGTTATTCAGGGTCCAGGTGCTGGAAAGGAAGTTACAGCAGCTGGCATTCACTCAGATTTATACTGGCTGATGCAAAATTTAAAGTGACAGCATATAGCCAAAAGCAAACAGGCAGCTAAATTAGCTGCCTGTTTATTTGCGAAAATAACCTAAAATAGCTCTTCTTCAGTTTTAGTCTCTTCTTCAAAAATATCAGTTGGCTGCGAAAGTACGTATTTCGTTGGTGCAGTGCCTTTATCAAAGTATTCAAACCGGCTGGTATAGTCATTTTTATGGCTTAACAAGCCAGTCGCTAAATCAATTCGAATTGAAATAAGACCTTCTGGTGGCTCTATCGGCGCCTCTGGTACGCCCTCAAGTGCAGCTTTCATGAACTCAATCCATGCAGGTTGAGCTGTTTTTGCTCCAGACTCAGCACCTGAAATTTGACTGCTATCAAGATTGTTATTGTATGTTGAACGACCTAAAGAATTTCCAGGGTTGTCAAAGCCAACCCAAACAGAGGTCAGCACATTTTTATTAAATCCACTAAACCAAGTATCAACGGAGTCATTAGTAGTGCCTGTTTTGCCAGAAAGATCGCGGCGATCTAATGACTGAGCACGCCAACCCGTACCGCTCCAGCCTGTTTTTTGCGCCCAACTACCTCCGCCCCAAATACCACTGTGCATAGCATCTGCAATTAAAAATGCATTTTGCTTAGAAATAATACGTGGCGCACATTGTGTGATTTGGTTAGCTTCATTCTCATTATTTTGGGCTGTAAAGTTGGTAGGGATAGTTGTTGCTTCATTCATTTCTTCATCGCATACAACAACAGGGTTCGTTTTAAATAATATATTGCCGTAGGCATCTTGAATTTCAGAGATAAAATAAGGTTCTATTAGGTGCCCGCCATTGGCAAATGCGCTCATACCACGGGCTAGTTCAAGCGGAGTTATTGATGCGCTACCTAGTGCTAATGATTCGCTGCGATTTATATCTTCATTCTTAAAGCCAAATTTTAGTAAGTGATCGGCGGTACGTTGCAGCCCTACACCACGCAGTAAACGTACGGAAATAACGTTTTTAGATTGTGCTAACGCGCGGCGAATACGAATTGGACCATTATAAATAGCGGGGCTATTTTTTGGTCGCCATGCAACACCTTGGCTTTTATCCCACTGATTGATTGGCGCATCATTTAATATAGACGCCAAGGTGTAACCCTTTTCAAGCGCTGCTGAATAAATAAAAGGTTTAATGTTTGAACCCACTTGGCGTTTAGCTTGCACCGCTCGATTATATTGGCTCTGCTCAAAGCTGTAACCACCTACAATTGCTTTAATACGTCCGTCTTGAGGATTGAGCGATACAATAGCACTTGATGGCTCAGGTATTTGGCTTAGCAAATAACTGTCGTCATTATTTTTACGAAGCCATATTTGCATACCTGGTGCTAGGATGTCGGTCGCCGCTTTTGGTGCAAAGCTCTGGCGGTAACGCGTAATGTATTTACGCGCCCATTTTAAATTATCCCAAGTAAGTGTGCTTTGCGTACCATTTTTGAGAATAACATCAGCTGTTTTTTCATTCACAGCAACTACAACCGCGATTTTTAGAGATCCTAGCTCTTGTACGTTTTGCAGCTCATTAATAATTTGTGATTTGCTAAGTGCTGGTTGAGTTTCTTGCTCCCACAACACCTTTACAGGGCCTCTAAAGCCATGTCGCATATCATAGTTGTGCAAATTATTGATCAGTGCTGTTTGTGCTGCTTGTTGTACATTAGACTCAACCGTTGTAAAAATCTTATAACCAGAATTATACGCTTTATCAATTCCGTAACGGGCAACCATCTCTGCACGTACCATCTCAGATATATAAGGTGCATATAAATCAATTTCTGCCCCATGAAAATAAGCGGTTATAGGTTGATTTGTTGCGTCATTATATTCGGACTGTGTTATGTATTTTTCTGTCAGCATGCGGCCAAGTACTACATTACGACGAGACTTTGCACGTGTGGGGTTACGAATGGGATTGAGTGCTGACGGTGCTTTAGGTAAACCTGCGATCATTGCCATTTGTGCAAGTGTTAAATCTTTTAATTCTTTCCCGTAATATACTTGTGCGGCGGCACCAATACCAAATGCACGATTGCCTAATTCTATTTTGTTTAGATAAAGTTCAAGGATTTCATCTTTTGTTAATATATTTTCTATATGTAGCGCAATAAATATTTCTTTAACTTTACGGATATACGCTTTTTCGCGGGTAAGGAAAAAGTTACGCGCTAATTGCATTGTTATTGTACTAGCACCTTGTTTTTTCTCACCAGTAGAAATAAGTACTAACGCCGAGCGTACTATTCCGATAGGATCTATACCAATGTGGCTGTAAAACCGATTATCTTCTGTTGCCAAAAAAGCATTGATTAAAGGTGTTGGTATTTCGTTTATAGTAACGGGAATACGTCGTTTTTCGCCAAATTGATTTATTAAAAGCCCATCTTTAGTGAAGACTTGCATAGGGGTTTGCAGTTGCACGTCTTTCAAAACTTGAACGCTAGGGATGTCCGATTTAACGTAATAATAAAGGCTGATTAAAGTGATCAGTCCAAGTAACGTGCAAATGATAAAAAATTGTAAAGTTCGTTTTAATAAAATCACTTATATTTCCCTAAATTGACTCCCAATTATGCATGGAGACTGCTAGTATATATTGATTAAAAAATGAATAATATTTTTTCAGATAAAAATTATAACTTGTTTATTATTAAAACAAAGGTCAAGTTGCAAACATGCTAAGTCAACTATTTCAAAAACCGTCGACTATGATGGTCGGAATTGATATTGGATCGCATTCCATTAAGGCGGTACTTTTAAGTGAAATTGAAACTGGATTTCGGCTAGAGGCGCTTGCCATTGAGCCAATGCCAAAAGGTGCAATGAGTGAACGCGCCATTCAAGATATTGAAGCGATTGGCAATGTAATTATTAAGTTGAAAAGAAAACTACCAAGATCGTTAAAATTTGCCGCTGTTGCTGTTTCAGGCCAAACTGTTATCACAAAAGTGATTTTTATGGATGTGTCATTAACCGATGCTGAATTGGAGTCGCAAATAGAAATTGAAGCCGACAGTTTAATTCCTTACCCCCTCGATGAAGTAAATCTTGATTTTGAAAAGCTCTCAATAAACGAAGCCGATCCGAGTAAGATGAACGTACTACTTTCAGCTGCGCGGACAGAAAGTGTGGAAGCCCGTGTTGGTGCGCTTGAGGTTGCAAATTTAGAAGCGAAGGTTGTAGACGTAGAAAGTTACGCGCTTAGTCGCTCAATGGATGTTTATTATCAGCAATTACCTAGTGATGCATTTAATAAATGCGTAGCTGTTGTTGATATTGGTGCGGTGCTTATGCTTGTAAGTATTGTACAAGCAGGAGAGACCATATACACCCGAGATCAAATGTTTGGCGGCGATCAATACACAAACAGCATTGTTGCTTATTATGATAAAGGTTTTGATGAAGCTGAAATTGGCAAAACAACGGGCGATTTGCCTCCAAATTATACTTTCGAAGTACTTGCGCCATTTCAGACCTCGTTACTTCAACAAGTACGCAGAGCCGTGCAAATGTTTTTAACAACCAGCGGTAAAGATCAAGTTGATTATATTGTTTTAACAGGAGGTACTGCCATGATTAAGGGAGTCGATCGTCTGTTAATTGAAGAGCTGGGTATCCACTCTGTGGTTGTTGAACCTTTTGATAATATGGAAATATCTCCTAAGGTTGATCGTAATGTAATGCAGCGACATAAAACGCAATTTGCAATTGCTACAGGATTGGCATTGAGAGGGTTTTCATCGTGCCACATATAAATTTACTGCCTTGGCGTGAGGAACAGCGCCAAGAGTCAAAGAAGAAATTTGTCACCATTTTAATTGCCATTGTCATTGTATGTTTTGCGAGCATGTATTTGTTGAGTTCATTTTATGGAGCTTTAAAAGATGGGCAAAATTTAAAGAATAGTTATCTTAGTGCAGAGATTAACAAACTTGATAAAAGAATCACTGATATTAGAGACTTAGATAAGAAAAAAGAGAACTTACAACAAAGAATGCGTTTAATAGAAGAGCTACAAAGTAGTCGTAATTTAGGGACTCAAATCATGGATGAGGTGGCAAAAATTGTCCCGGCGGGCGTTTACTTTACAAAGCTAGAGCGCAGAGGTAACCAAATTCATGTTTTAGGGCGTAGCGAATCTAATAATCGTTTGTCGACTATGCTTCGCCAAGTACAAAGCTCCTACCTATTAGAACGACCATCAATGCAAGGTATTGTTGCTGGTAATAAATCATCGAGCCTACTGAGTGACTTTAATATGGAATTTTATGTAAAACCATTCAATAAAATTGGTGAAGTTAACAATGAACCTTGATTTTAAAGCACTTAATGATATTGATTGGAATGAAATAGAGCTTGATAACATCAGTGAATGGCCTATCGCAGTTAAGGCCATTTGCTGCACATTTATTGCGAGCCTTGTGTTGTTTTTTAGCTATAGCTTATTGGTTTCTGATGAAATTAATAGTTATCACAATGCTGTTGCAAAAGAAGTTGAGTTACGAACGACTTACCGTACAAAGTATGCAGTGGGCAGTAAACTTGATATTTATCGTCAACAAATGCTTGAAATGGAAGATAAATTTTCTAAATTATTAAAGCGCTTACCTACTTCAAATGAAACCCCTGGTTTATTAGATGATTTGTCGTATGTAGGAACAACTAGTGGCTTAACATTCTTAAAAATAGGGTGGTTACCTGAAGTTGAAAAAGAATTCTATACTGAATTACCAATAAAGATAGAAGTGGTAGGAACCTATCATGAGTTTGGTGAATTTGTCGGTAAAGTAGCGCAACTCCCCCGTATTGTTAGTTTGCACGACTTTTCTATTTCATCATCAGGTGAAAAACAGTTAACATTTAGCGTAGTGGCAAAAACATATCGTTATGAAGAAGGTCTGCAAAAATGAAGCGCTTGTTTTTAACTTCAGTACTGGCCCTTGTGCTATGCGGGTGTAACGATGACATATCTGAGCAAAAAGAATTTATTGACCAAGTTAAAGCGAGTACAACGCCTAAAGTTGACTCAATTCCTGAATTATTAAAATTTGAACATTTTGAATATAACGCAAAACAATTGCGAAGCCCTTTTGTAGCACCGCAACCAGAGATTATTCAAAATAAACTAACACAAATTAAAAACTGTTTGCATCCAGATCCAGAGCGTACACGCGAAGTGCTGGAAAAATACCCGTTGGATAATTTGGCAATGAAAGGCACAATCGGATCAGCTGAACAAGTATGGGCACTTATTACTGCTGCTGACGCCACTTTGCACCGGGTAACCGTTGGCAACCATTTAGGCAGTTATGATGGAAAGGTAAGATTAGTAACGAATGACTATATAGAGCTTGTAGAATTAATCCCTGATGGGTCTGGTTGTTGGAAAGAGCGCCTGACGAAATTGGAAATGTTAGAGGCGGCAATTGATGGCGCAAATTAATAAGAAAAAAGGTAAAAACAGCATGCATAAGGATGTTCCTTGGCTTAACCGCATCTCGATAATTTTATTTGTTATCGTGAGTGTGTTTACAGCTAACTCCGCTATCGCAACACCGTTACTTTATGATGTTCGTTATAACCCACTGCTTAAAGGTGAAACTGAGTTACAGCTGGTATTTGACGAAGAATTAATTCAAGAGCCTAAAATCCAAGTTTTTAATAATCCGGCACGTATAGAAATGTTATTCAGTGCTGCTCACTTGGAGGAGGGGTTAGAAAATGTACCGGTTAATCAAGCGGGCATCAAGAGTGTTACTAGCGCGCTAACAAGTAATGGCTTAAAAGTTATCGTCAATCTTGAGCGTTTGAAAATTTATGAAACACAAATCCATAACAATCTTGTTTCTTTACGGGTTTCTGATAATCCATTAACAGAGCATATTGTTGAAGGTGAAAATACTAACTCTCAAGAAATAGCGGGTAATTATATTAACCGCGTTCAATCGATAGATTTCCGTCGAGGTGAAAAAGGTGAAGCGAAGGTGCTTGTTTTTTTACAAGATACTCAAGCGGCAATAGAGGTACATGAAAGTGGCGGTAAAATTATCGCTGACTTTCACCATACTGATATTTTAGATGATTTACTGTATGAGCTAGACGTGCTCGATTTTGGAACGATTGTCAGTAAAATAGAAACATTTAAAAAAGAGGGTCTAACCCAAATAGTTATTGAGCCAAATGCAGCATTCACTTTCACTTATCAACAAATAGATAATATTTTTACATTAACAGTAGAAAAAGACGATGCTCAAAATGCTTATTTAGATGGAGGTAAAGAGTATCAAGGTCGCCCAATGACCTTAAATTTTCAAGATATTTCTGTTCGAGCTGTGTTACAAATTATAGCAGGCTACAATAACTTTAATTTAGTGACCAGTGACTCAGTGACAGGCAATATTACGCTGCGATTGGATGGTGTGCCATGGGATCAGGCGCTTGATGTAGTGCTTCGTATTAAAGGGCTTGATAAGCGCATGGATGGCTCTATATTAATGGTTGCTCCCTCAGAGGAACTAGCGGCGCGAGAGGCAAAAGATTTAAAGGCAAAGCAAGATGTTGAAAATTTAGAGCCGCTATATAGCGAGTATATTCGTCTAAATTATGCTAAAGCTGAGGAGTTTGCCGATCTACTAAAAACAGATACCAATAGTATCATCACTCAACGGGGAAGTGTTTCTGTTGATAAGCGCACGAATACATTATTGATAAAGGACACCGCAAAAAGCATTGAAAGTGTGCGCCGGATGGTCGAAACCCTCGATATAGCAGTTAAGCAGGTTGTAATAGAAGCCCGCATGGTCACAGTGCGCGATAACGTAAAAGAAGACTTAGGTGTGATTTTGGGCTTTAGTGATCAGCAAGGTAGTGATGGTATATCGGGCACATTGGAAGGGGCTAACACAATTTCTAATGGTGTTATCCCAGCTATATCAGATAGATTAAATGTAAACTTACCCGTTGCAAATGCGTCAGCAAGTATAGGTATGCATATTGCGAAGCTTGCCAATGGGACATTGATTGATTTAGAGTTAACTGCACTTGAGGAAGAAAATAAAGGCGAAATTATCGCGAGTCCTCGTATCACTACAGCAAATCAACAACAAGCACGTATAGAGCAGGGGACTGAAATCCCTTACGTTGAATCGGCTTCAAGTGGTGCGACAACGGTGAGCTTTAAAAAAGCAGTGCTAAGTTTGCAAGTAACACCACATATTACACCTGACAATAAAGTCATTTTAGATTTAATTATCACTCAAGATACACGAGGGGATACAGTTCAAACTGGAACTGGCCCTGCTGTTGCTATTGATACTCAACAAATAGAAACACAAGTGCTTGTTGAAAATGGCCAAACAGTCGTACTTGGTGGAATTTTTCAACAACAAATTATAAATTCGACTAAAAAAGTACCAATTTTAGGCGATATTCCATATTTAGGAAGGTTGTTTAAGAGTACCAGTGAGTTTAACGAAAAGCGTGAATTACTGATTTTCGTGACTCCAAAAATACAAATTGATTAAAATAAGATAGTTTTTTGTTAACCAACGGGTAATTATTTAGATTAATTGCTCGTTATATAGCTTTTTATGCTAATTGACTTGAAATGCCCCTGCAATTACTGAGATAATCCCCTCCTTAATTTTGGGGCCAGGTCGTTAGGCGGGGTTTTATTTCAAATTTTAGAGTTCGTTTGTACTAAAAGATATGGCTGAGAAACGTAATATATTTCTAATTGGCCCCATGGGGGCTGGAAAAAGCACAATTGGTCGTCACATTGCCGATCAATTACACCTTGAATTTGTTGATTCTGATCAAGAAATCGAACGCCGAACAGGTGCAGATATTGCATGGGTGTTTGATCTTGAAGGTGAAGAAGGCTTTAGACTTCGTGAAGAATCTGTTATTGGCGACTTAACGGAAATGCAAGGTATTGTACTTGCTACCGGTGGTGGTTCAGTAATGAGTAAAGAAGTTCGAAACAAGCTTTCGGCTCGAGGTATCGTTGTATACCTAGAGACACCGATTGAAAAACAAGTTGCACGCACACAACGCGACAAGCGTCGCCCGTTACTGCAAACAGAAGAAGCACCTCGTGATGTATTAGAGCGCTTAGCAGAAGAACGCGAACCGTTATATAAAGAAGTGGCAGATTTTGTTGTACGCACTGATGAGCAAAGCGCTAAAGTTGTTGCTAACCAAATCATCGAGAAACTAGATTTTTAAAAACTAATAATAAAGGAATAACGGAGCATGCTTGAATTAACTGTTAATTTGGACGAGCGAAGTTACCCTATATACATTGGTAAATCTGCACTTCAAGATAATGGCCGCCTAGTCCACCACATTGGTGATTGTCGGCCTATCATCATTACTAATGACACAATAGCGCCTTTATATTTACAAAAGCTACTTGATTCATTAGCTGAGCTAAATCCACTTTCTTTTATCATTCCTGATGGCGAACAGTATAAATCATTAGAATGGTTTGAAAAAATATCTGCCTTTTTACTTCAAAACAATTGCGGCCGAGATACGTGCTTAATTGCATTGGGCGGTGGTGTTGTTGGTGATTTAACCGGCTTTGTTGCTGCATGTTATCAGCGTGGTGTGCCGTTTATTCAAATACCCACAACGTTATTATCGCAAGTTGATTCATCAGTAGGTGGTAAAACCGCTGTAAATCATCCTCTAGGTAAAAATATGATAGGGGCATTTTATCAGCCACAAGCTGTTTTTATCGATACACAATCACTACATACGTTACCTGCTAGAGAATTTGCTGCTGGTATGGCTGAAGTAATTAAATATGGTTTGATTTACGACACCGATCTATTTAGTTATTTAGAGCAACATGTGGCAGGTTTACAGCAATTAGATGAAGTTTGTTTGCAACATATTATTTTTAGGTGTTGTGAAATTAAAGCATTAATTGTTGCTCAAGATGAAAAAGAACATGGTTTACGAGCGCTACTCAACTTAGGCCACACATTTGCTCATGCGATTGAAGCGCAAATGGGGTACGGTGTTTGGTTACACGGAGAAGCTGTTGCTACTGGGATGGTGCTTGCGGCTAAGCTGGCGAATGCGCGTGAAGATTTGAGTGCGGACGAAGTAACACGTATTATTGATGTGATTGCACAGTATAACTTACCAACCAAAATACCTACAAAAATGACAAGCGAGCAATTTCTAACGCACATGCGTAAAGATAAAAAGAATAAAAAAGGAACGATTCGTTTTATTTTACCCACCCAATTTGGCCAATGTGCATTAGTTGATGATGTATCTGACGACCAAGTTCGAGACTTAATCGAGCAATAAATGCAGCTACAAATTTTACCAAGCCGTGCTGCTTTGGTGGATAGAATCGCACTGCAATTTGAATACGGGCAAAACCTCATTGTTTTATTGGGCACTTCAGGGCTTGGTAAAAGTTATATGCTCGAAACTTTCATTACTGATAAATATACCGAGTTTAATAAAGTTTTTGTGCAGACAAGTGCAAAAATGACTGACACTCAATTAATGAGTAATTTGTTAGAGCAAAGTTTTAAGACCCCTTTAGTTGATCATAACTTAACTTTATCTGAAAATTTTTACCAGCTATCACAACAGCAATCATGTGATCCCTGTTTATGGGTGCTTGATGGCGGCCGAAATCTATCTGAAGAATTTTTGTCTGAATTAGAATTACTTGCAAAAAATAGCCCAAGTACTTTATACATCATGCTTGCATCATCATCAAAGTTACCTTTGAATAATGCGGTAGAAATTTATTTAGAGCCGCTAACGCTGAGTGAGAGTAAGCAATTAATGGGATGGTATTTTAAGGACCTTCCTTATGATGAAGATCCCGTATTCCAAGCATTTTTAACTGAGGCACACGGAAATCCAAGTTTATTACTTGCATGGCAAGCTAATGATCACGTTGCCGATGTTGTTGTAAAAGACAAGGTATCTTGGCGTTTGCATTTGCTTATTTTGATGTTGATCCTCATGTTCTTAATTATAGGTTTTTTATATAAATCAGACATGACTCAATGGTGGCAACAATACTATCAGCAAGAGCAGGTTGAGGTTAGTACCACTGCAATTTCTGTAAAGCAGATTACCGAATCGTCGCTAGAAAAAGATAATGTAAAAAGCGCTTTCTCTACATCTAATAGCTCTACTCTCAGTGCTGGCGAAGTAATTGCTGAATCAAACATTGCTGAGAGTAAGCCTCTTCATAATGATGTGCCGGCAATAATGCAAAGCCTCACAAAGCCTAAAGAGAACGTTGATGTAGTCGCAGGCAATGACAGAGCATCGACTCCTGTTATTGAACCGCTTGCAAAAGTCAGCAAACAAATTACTAATAAGACTAGTCAGCCCGAAAGTGAAAAACAATGGTACCTCAAGCAACCAGAAGCTAATATTGTTATTCAGTTATTAGCAGTTACGCAGCAACAAGTGAGTAATCAATTTATTGCTCAATATAAGCTACAGAATACGGTGCATATTTATCAAACAAAAAGAAATAATAAAGTTTGGTGGGTAATAACATACGGCAGTTTCGAAAACTTAAGCGATGCGACCTTAGCGATGAAAAATTTGCCAATAGGTATTTTAAAGAATAAACCTTTCTATAAGAGAATTAATAAAATAAAACAAGAAATTGCACTACTAGATCAGTAAATTAAACGACTTTAGTGTAAAATCTCGCAACACCGAATTGAAGTAAAGAGCCCAATGCAGCAAAAGAGTAGAGCCTTCCTTAAATGGGCTGGCGGAAAATACAGTCTAGTTGATGATATTAACGCGCGATTAAAGCAAGCAACTAAGCATGCTGATACTTTGGTTGAACCTTTTGTTGGCGCGGGCTCAGTTTTTTTAAATAGCAATTTTAAACACTATATTCTTAATGATATTAATGCTGATTTAATCAACTTATATAAAGAACTGAGAGACTCTCCTGATGAGTTTATCAGTGATGCTAAAAAGCTATTTGTAGATTTAAATAATCACCCCGACGCTTACTATGAGTATCGTGTGCAGTTCAATCAAAGCCGCGATGTTTATGAGCGATCAATGCTGTTCTTATACATGAACCGTTTTGGTTATAATGGCCTTTGTCGATATAACTTAAAAGGTATTTTTAATGTACCTTTTGGAAAATATAAAAAGCCTTACTTCCCTGAAAAAGAAATGTACTTTTTTGCCGAAAAAGCGCAGCAAGCTACCTTTACGTGTTTAGGTTACGATGATGTGTTTAAACTGGTGCCCGAAAATGCCGTTATATATTGCGATCCACCCTATGTACCATTAAGCAAAACAGCGTCGTTTACATCTTATGCTAAAGGCGGTTTCAATTTAGATGATCAAGCTAATTTGGCTAATTTAGCTGAACAAGCTGCATTTGAAAATAATACCCCCGTACTTATTTCGAACCACGATACTGTCTGGACTCGCAAAATTTACAGTCAAGCATCTCTTGAGCAAATTCAAGTAAAGCGTACTATTAGTCCTAAAGGGGGATCTCGTAATAAAGTCAATGAGCTGATGGCTATGTATTTAGCACCAGAACGACCACGGCATAAATAGCGATAACAAATAGAATAAAGAAAATAATAGCGATTATTGCAATTGAAAATAGGGAGTGTTGTTTGAAATCTGTTTGGCGCTTATTTTCAGATTGAACACCAAAAAATGCTGCTAACACACTCTGTATAGCGCTAAAAAAATGCAGCATTATTTAAACAATGGTTTTAAAGATGAGGTGTTTTTAGAGTCTTCGTTGCTGGTAAGTAGTTCTAACAAATCAAGGTAATGAAACTGAGCACTTCGGCTATCACCGGTAACCCAAGAAAACCAAGATGAGTCATCTTCTATTTTGATACAAGCATTTACAGTTTTTTGATGCTGGCAGCTACCTACAGAGCTGAGTTCTTGCTCGTTATCTGAAGC
Source organism: Pseudoalteromonas sp. Ld19 (assembly GCF_045064135.1). NCBI lineage: Bacteria > Pseudomonadati > Pseudomonadota > Gammaproteobacteria > Alteromonadales > Pseudoalteromonadaceae > Pseudoalteromonas > Pseudoalteromonas sp. Ld19. Next base: position 64,071 of record NZ_JBISHA010000017.1, read on the forward strand.
AAAACTAAACGCCCCAATAAATAGTATTGCCGATGCAATTAATATCCCAATTTTAAAAGCCCGCATAATATAACCTAATAATTTGTTACTTTTTTAAGCATAACAAAAATTGATTAAATAACAAACTTAAATTTAACTGAATATAGGTAATAATTATATAAAATAATAACTTAACTTTTAAATAATTAACTTTAAAGCTACGACTATTTTGTTGTAGTAACTTGGGTAACATCACAAATTAAGTTACATTATGGAATAAATGATTCATTGATGGATTTACTATGTTTACTCCAGAACAAAAATACTTGATAGCCCCTTCAATTCTCTCTGCTGATTTTGCAAAACTAGGTGAAGACGTCGACAAAGTCTTGGCAGCCGGTGCCGATGTAGTGCACTTTGATGTAATGGATAATCATTATGTACCTAATCTAACTATTGGCCCTATGGTATGTAAAGCACTTAGAGATTACGGTATTGCAGCACCCATCGACGTACATTTAATGGTGAAACCAGTCGACAGCCTTATTCCCCAGTTTGCACAAGCGGGTGCTTCAATTATCACGTTTCATCCAGAGGCGAGTGAGCATGTTGATCGCACCATCCAGCTAATAAAAGATCATGGTTGTAAAGCGGGCTTAGTATTTAACCCTGCAACCAGCTTAAGTTATTTGGATCATGTTATTGATAAACTCGATGTCATTTTACTTATGTCGGTAAACCCAGGATTTGGCGGGCAAAGTTTTATACCTCACACGCTTGAAAAACTACGCCAAACCAAACAACGAATTGTTGAATCAGGTTGTGAAATTCGTTTAGAAGTGGATGGTGGCATTAAAGTGGATAATATTGCAGCTGCAGCAGCTGCGGGGGCGGATATGTTTGTTGCGGGTTCTGCTATTTTTAATCAACCAGATTACAAAGAAGTGATAGATCAAATGCGTGAGCAGCTCGGAAGTGTTAAATAATGAAGTACGATGTCGCTTTATTTGATTTAGATGGAACCTTGGTTGATAGCGTTTATGATTTATACATTGCCCTTAATCTTACCTTGAGTGAACTCGCTTTTCCTATTGTTAGTCAGCGCTTAGTTGAAAGCTGGGTAGGCAATGGTATTGAAGTACTAGTAAAACGCGCTTTAAGCGGTGATATACAAGTTAGCGAACATATAGATGAAGCACTTAGTAGCAAAGCAATAACGCAGTTTTATATGCACTATGAGCAGCAAGTTGGTGAATACAGCTTGCTGTACCAACATGTAGAAACAGGCCTTGCGGCACTTCGTGGTATGCCAAAAGCGTTAATTACAAATAAAGCCCGTATATTTACAGAAAAGCTACTTGATAAACTAGCGCTAACAAGCCACTTTGATGTGATTATTTGCGGTGATGATATGGCAAAAAAACCATCGCCGGAACCATTGCTTTTTGCTTGCAAAAAGCTAAATGTTGAACCCAATAAAGCCATAATGATAGGCGATTCAAAAAGCGATATACTCGCCGCTAAAGCCGCTAATATAGACGTAATTGCACTTAGTTACGGCTATAATCAAGGCGAAAATCTTGAGGATTATAATCCGCAGTACCTATGCGATAACTTCTTAGATATAATACCTGTTCTAACGCAGCGTTAAATATTATTCATTAAGCAAAATAAAGGAAAATCATGAGTAAACCAGTAGTTTTAAGCGGCATTCAGCCAACCGGTGGTATGACAATAGGCAACTATGTTGGCGCTATTAACCAGTGGCTAAAGTTACAGGAAGACCACGAAAGTTTCTTTATGTTAGTAGACTTACACGCTATTACGGTTCGCCAAGAGCCTGAATTACTGCGCTCTCGTGTGTTGGATGGTATTGCTCTATACGCGGCATGTGGCATTGATCCTGAAAAATCTGCGTTATTTGTACAGTCGCAAGTACCTGAGCACGCACAGTTAGCGTGGGTATTAAATTGTTACGCGCAGATGGGCGAGCTTAATCGAATGACTCAGTTTAAAGATAAGTCATCTAAGCATGCAAATAATGTAAACGTGGGCTTATTTTCATACCCAGTATTGCAAGCTGCGGATATTTTATTATACCAAGCTGACCAAGTACCTGTAGGGGATGATCAAAAGCAGCATTTAGAGCTGACTCGCGATATAGCAACACGCTTTAATAATTTATACGGTGACGTATTTAAATTACCAGAGCCGTACATTCCACAGTTTGGTGCACGCGTAATGAGCTTGCAAGATCCACTTAAAAAGATGTCTAAGTCTGACGAAAACCCAAATGGTTACATCATGTTATTAGATGAGCCTAAACAAATTGTGAAAAAGCTTAAAAAAGCAGTAACTGATTCAGATGAGCAAGCGCGCATTTACTTCGATCGCGCAGAAAAGCCAGGTGTGTCAAACTTGCTTACTTTATTGAGTGTTGCAACTAAGCGCTCAATTGAAGACTTAGTGCCTGAGTATGAAGATAAAATGTATGGCCACTTAAAGAAAGATACAGCTGATGCAGTTGTCAACATGATTGAGCCGATTCAAGCACGTTTTAAAGAGATCAGAGAAGATCAAAACCTACTTGATAGCATAATGAAATCAGGTGCTGAAAAAGCCAGTGTACACGCTGAGAAAACACTGAAGTCGGTATACGATGCGCTTGGTTTTATACCTCGCGGTTAAATTATATAAGTTTAAAAACAAAAAATGCCGCTTTATTAAGCGGCATTTTTTATATGATACGGATTAATAGAATTATATTTATATAGAAGCTTATTTGCCCGCCACTTTATAACTCTAGAGTACTCAACACCGACTTTCTTTATGGTAAGTAAAACCTCTATTTACTTAAGAGAGGTTTTAAGTAATGTCCTGTATGTGAACGCTCACATTCGGCTACTTCTTCTGGTGTACCTGCAATGAGTATTTCACCACCGCCAGCACCGCCTTCAGGTCCTAAATCGATAACCCAGTCTGCTGTTTTAATAACATCAAGATTGTGCTCAATAACCACAATTGTATTGCCGTGATCGCGCAAGCGATGAAGCACAACAAGCAGCTGTTCAATATCAGCAAAGTGTAAGCCTGTTGTTGGCTCGTCCAATATATAGAGTGTTTTACCGGTATCACGCTTTGATAGCTCGCGCGCTAATTTTACACGTTGCGCCTCACCACCAGAGAGAGTAGTAGCGGCTTGACCTAAACGGACATACGACAAACCAACGTCCATCAGCGTTTTAAGCTTACGGGCAATAGCCGGTATTTTATCAAAGTAATCATGGGCGTCTTCAACAGTCATCTCAAGCACTTGGTGTATGTTTTTACCTTTGTATTGTACTTCGAGTGTTTCGCGGTTATAGCGCTTACTCTTACATACGTCACACGGTACATATACATCAGGTAAAAAGTGCATTTCAACTTTAATTAAGCCGTCGCCTTGGCACGCTTCACAGCGTCCGCCTTTAACGTTAAAGCTAAAGCGGCCCACTTTGTAGCCACGTGAGCGCGCTTCTTGCGTACCTGCAAATAACTCGCGAATACCGGTAAATATACCAGTGTAGGTTGCCGGGTTTGAACGCGGAGTACGACCAATTGGGCTTTGATCTATATCGATTACTTTATCAAAATGATCCAAACCACTAATTGATTTATACGGTGCAGCTTCGGCAGTGGTTGCGCCATTTAGCTCTGTATGAGCAAGTTTAAATAAAGTGTCGTTTATTAGCGTTGATTTGCCCGAGCCTGATACACCGGTAACACAGGTCATTAAACCAAATGGAATTTTTAAATCCACACTTCTGAGGTTGTTCCCTGTAGCGCCAAATAGCTCTAGCCATTTTTCGTTCGTTGGGTGGCGTTCTTTTGGTATTTCTATTTTACGTACGCCTGATAAAAATTGGCCCGTAACAGACTCTTTGCTTGCTAAAATATCGTCGCGTGTACCTTGAGCAATAATATGCCCACCATGAACGCCCGCGCCTGGGCCAATATCAATAATATGGTCAGCGGCACGAATAGCATCTTCATCGTGCTCTACCACAATAACGGTGTTACCTAAGTCGCGCAAATGGACCAGTGTTTGTAATAAGCGGTCGTTATCGCGTTGGTGTAATCCAATAGATGGTTCATCTAGTACGTACATTACGCCTACAAGGCCAGCACCAATTTGGCTCGCTAAGCGGATACGCTGTGCTTCACCGCCCGATAGAGTGTCGGCGCTTCGCTCAAGTGATAAGTAATTTAGGCCAACATTAATTAAAAACGATAAACGGTCGCGAATTTCTTTTAATATTTTTTCAGCAATTTGGCCTTTTTGTCCGGTGAGTGTTAACCCTTCAAAAAAGCTCATGGCTTCACCAATACTCATGCACGTGATTGCAGGTAAGTTGGTTTGCCCAATAAATACATTTCGAGATTCTTCGCGTAAACGTGAACCATGACAGCCAGGGCACGCTTGGCTTGTTTGGTATTTAGCAAGTTCTTCGCGTACAGAGTTTGACTCGGTCTCGCGGTAGCGACGATTCATGTTGTTTAAAACGCCTTCAAACTCATGGTTACGCGTAATTAAATCGCCACGGTCGTTACGGTAATTAAACGCAATTTTAGTGCTACCAGAGCCATCTAAAATAATTTTTTTCGAGTCGCTGTCTAAATCTTGATAAGGCACATCTAAATCAAAACTATAATGATCCGCAACGGCTTGTAGCATTTGATAGTAATAAAAGCTGCGTTTATCCCAGCCTTTAATTGCACCGCCAGCAAGGCTGAGCTCAGGATTGTGCACTACACGATTAGGATCAAAATATTGGCGTACACCTAAACCATCACAGGTTTGGCACGCACCAGCAGGGTTGTTAAACGAAAACAAACGCGGTTCTAGTTCAGTCATTGCATAGCCACAAGTAGGGCAGGCAAAATTTGCTGAAAATAGAATTTCTTCAGCGCTGCTATCATCCATATATGCTACATGTGCAACGCCATTAGACATTTCAAGTGCGGTTTCGAACGATTCTGCTAGGCGTTGTTGTAAGCCATCTTTTACTTTAAAACGGTCTACAACCACTTCAATGGTATGTTTTTTATGAAGCTCAAGGGTTGGTGGATCAGATAAGTCACATACTTCACCATCTATACGGGCGCGAATGTAACCTTGGCTTGATAGCTGTTCTAATAACTTAACATGCTCACCTTTACGCTCTTTTACTATAGGCGCAAGCAGCATTAATTTACTGCCTTCAGGCAGTGCCAAAACGCTATCGACCATTTGGCTCACTGTTTGCGCAGCAAGTGGTAAATCATGCGTAGGACATCGTGGTTCGCCAACGCGGGCAAACATGAGTCGTAAATAATCGTAAATTTCGGTAATAGTACCCACGGTTGAGCGTGGATTATGAGACGTTGATTTTTGCTCAATAGAAATGGCAGGAGAGAGGCCTTCGATGTGATCGACATCAGGCTTTTCCATAAGCGATAAAAATTGCCTTGCATACGCAGAGAGTGATTCAACATACCGGCGTTGCCCTTCTGCATAAAGTGTATCAAATGCAAGTGATGACTTCCCCGAACCAGATAGGCCAGTAATAACTATTAATTTATCACGTGGGATGGTTAGGCTGATGTCTTTTAAATTGTGCGTGCGGGCGCCTCGGACTTCAATGTTTTCCATGCTATCTCGTTTATTACCAAAATTATTTACTCAGTATCGCATAATACGAAGCAATATTAATCCTTGATCAATGAAAAAATCCTTACTTATAGGCGATTAATTATTGCCAAGCTTATGGTAGAATCCCCACCTCAATTTTTCATAGAGTAAGATCACGTAAATAATGACCGCATCTTCACTTAATTCACGAGAAAAACGCGCCGCTGTATCATTAGCGAGTGTGTTTGCATTTAGAATGCTCGGCTTGTTTATGCTGATGCCTGTATTGGCTATTTATGGACAATCGCTTGAAGGTTTTTCGCCTATTTGGATTGGTTTTGCTATAGGTGCGTATGGTTTAACGCAAGCCGTATTACAAATACCTATGGGCCGATTATCCGATAAAATTGGTCGTAAAAAGGTTATTGTAGGTGGCTTAATTGTATTTGCTATTGGATCGGTAGTGGCTGCATTAGCAGATTCTATTCAAATGGTTACGATAGGCCGCGCTTTACAAGGTATGGGCGCAATAGCCAGTGCGCTACTCGCGTTTGCTTCAGATTTAAGCCGCGATGAGCAACGACCAAAAGTAATGGCTGTCATTGGTATGAGCATAGGAATGAGCTTTGCGTTTGCTATGTTATTGGGGCCAATTGTTGCAGCTTCGTGGGGCATTGCCGGCGTATTTTGGCTGACTGCTATTTTAGCTGTTTTTGGTATATTTATTGTTACTATGCTAGTGCCAAATGCGGTAAATAAAGCCCCCAAAGGCGATACGTTAGCAAGCTTTAGTGATATTAAAAAACTAATTAAACACCCTCAGTTAGCGCGATTAAATGCAGGTGTGCTGCTATTGCATTTAACCCTAACCACAATCTTTGTGGTATTGCCGAGTCAACTCATTAAAGATGGCTTGGTTGCCGATCATCACTGGTATTTATATATTCCAGTGTTGTTTTTAGCTTTTTTATTAATGGTCCCAATAATGATAGTGGCTATTAAAAAAGAGAAAGAAAAACAAGCATTTATTGGCTCAGTAGCCTTGTTAACTATAAGTATGTTAGCAATGTCGGTGTGGGTAAATAGCGTAGTAGGTATTGCTGTATGTATGCTACTTTATTTTGTAGCATTTAACTTTTTAGAAGCCACAATGCCTGCACTTGTATCGCGTATTGCACCTGCAAGCCAAAAAGGTTCAGCAATGGGGGGCTACTCATCTAGTCAGTTTTTAGGCGCCTTCTTAGGTGGTATGTTAGGCGGCTATGTAGCACAAACTACAACGACGCAAGCTGTGTTTGCGGCAGCGGCACTTGTTGGGTTAATATGGCTTATTATTGCGTGGAAAATGCAAGTCCCACCCAAAAGTAAAGTTATTAGTTTAATGACCAAATTAGATTCTGAAGAGCATGCTCAAACACTTGCTTCTCAGTTAGTTGCTTTACCAGGCGTAATAGAAGCAACTGTGGTTCGCGATGAAAGTCGCAGCTATTTAAAGATTAATGATAAAGAATTTGACCTAGACCAAGCACGTAAAGTCGCTGGTTTAATCTAACATTTATAGGAGATGGTTCCATGGCACGCGGTGTGAACAAAGTAATTTTGGTTGGTAATTTAGGGCAAGATCCTGAAGTTCGTTATATGCCTAACGGCAACGGTGTAGCAAATATTACCTTAGCAACTTCAGATAGCTATAAAGATAAAAACACTGGCCAAATGGTTGATAAAACTGAGTGGCACCGTGTTGTATTTTTTGGCAAGTTAGCTGAAATTGTTGGTGAATATTGTCGTAAAGGTTCACAAATTTATGTTGAAGGTAAACTTCAAACTCGTAAGTGGACCGATCAACAAGGCCAAGAAAAATACACTACAGAAATAGTTGTAGATGGCTTTACTGGTCAAATGCAAATGTTAGGCGCACGTGGTGGCGATCAGCAAAGTGGTGGTTACCAAGGTAATCAATCACAAGGTGGTGGTTACCAAGGTAATCAAGCGCAAGGTGGTCAACAAAGCGGTGGTTACGGTCAAAATAATCAAGGCCAAAATAACCAGCAACAAGGTGGTTATGCTCCACAACAGCAAACAGCACCAGCAGCGCAACCTCAGTCAGCGCCAGCACCACAACAAAATAATCAATACCAACAACCGCAAGGCGGCTTTGCACCACAACAAAATAGTGCACCGCAGCAACAAGGTGGTTTCGCTCCTAAACCACAAAATGCCCCACAAGGTGGTGCATCAAACCCAATGGAACCAACCATTGATTTTGACGACGATATCCCATTCTGACCTAAGACAAAATGTTGAAAAAGTATTTTAAAGCCGCTTAATAGCGGCTTTTTTGTTTTTTTGAAAATTTAAACTTACTGTGCTGCCTTGTGTTAATAGAAATTTTGAACAACACTTCAACTATTACATTCACGAGTGAGCAAGCTATGCAACAGGTAAGGCTGTGGTTCTTAAATCAATTCAAGGCGATTTATTTACTCTTTCTTGTACTGTCACTCATTGCGCTAAACTTGACCTTAAATAATGCATTGCATGATAAGGCTCACCGCTTAGGGCAGCAGTTTGTTAAGCAAATTTACGAACTACAAATAGACCCCACTATTGATTCCCAGATCGTTACAGCACTCGCTCAAAGTCGCGGTTTTATGCTCAAACTCGACCCATCTTCTACTAGCTTAATACAGCCAGAGCGTGATGTTTTTTCCTATAAAACTCTCAATATAAGCTTATACCATTACCCGAGTTGGATTGTTGAAAGTTATCTATTTATATTGCTAAACCTTATTATTTTAGGGACTGCTCGTTGGTTTTATAAATGGCGAGATACTTTAAAGCCGTCACAGTTAAATTCACTTCAATATCTAATAGCTAAACCAGGTAAGGCTGATGCAAAAAAAATAAAAAGTTTAATAAAACCATTAAAAAGCAGAGAGTTGAAAACTTTAGATAAGGAGGTTGTAACATGTCACAGTTTATATGTACTTATAAAATGTGATTGCAGATTTGATAAACATACTGATCAAGAAGCTAGTTTTAAAATTTTAATCATTAAAAGCTTTCCTGAGTTGCGGGAGTCATCTTTCAAACTATTGGATAATGGAAGCTTTGCTATAACATTATTCAATGTGCCCATTATAGAGTTAGATCGGTATATAGATCGTTTACATCAACGTATTTTTTTATTATGCCAACAACATCAAAAAACGATTGTAAGAAAAAACATTAAAGTAGGCGCATGTGATTATTGTTTTGGGGATGATCAAACAAATGTTTATCAGTTAGCGAAATCGGCGCTTACGCTTTCCCAGTTTAGCCTATTGCAGCATTGCCATCGATTATCCTTAAGCGATAACCAAGAAAAAGGCATAACAAGCAAACAAATCATTAAAAATATTAAAACAAATAAGTTTGTATTTTCTTTCCAACCTTTGTTTGATCTTACTGATGGTGACATTCTTCAGCATGAGGCAATTATTAAAGTTAGGCATAATACGCATGGCTTACTCGATGCTAAGCCATATATAACGCAGGTTAAAACGGCTAAAGACGCATTAATGATAGATAAAAGCATTTTGACAAAAATTTTGAAATTAGTAGTTACAGAAAACTCACCCTTGACGGTTAGTATTAATTTACACCCTGAAAATTGGCTCAGTACTCAGTTTTGGGGTTGGTTATCTGTATGTGTTGATGATTTAAAGTTAAGTAGTAAGTTACAATTTGAAATAAGTGATGACTATTTCTTTGCTCATAAAGCGGCAGTGATTAATTCATTTAGAGTCATTAAAAAAGATAGCGCTCATATTATCCTTGATAATGTTAATAGCAGTAAAAATATCCCGATGCTTATTAATTACAAAGAAGTCTGTGGATTAAAGCTCTCGTATCAATTAGTCCACCTAATTAATGAGAAAACTCAGCACCAAAAACAAATAAAAAGAATAATAAATGCAGGGAAATTATTAAATTTACCTGTATATGCCGTCGGTGTAGAAACTCAAAAAGAATTACTTACACTGACTAAGCTTGGTGTGGCCGCAGCACAAGGCTTTTATTTTTCTAGGCCTTTACAAGAATTGACTGAAGCCGTATTTCATTAAATAACCTGAGCTCTGGTTAAGATATTTACTAACGTATTGAATCATGGTGATATTTAAATTTATTTTCTCTAATACCAATCTGCATAAATCTTTGATCAATTTAACGAATTAAATTGCACTCTAACGTCGTTAAAAATTTTTTATTTAGAACAACTAGATACAAAAATTTTTGCCTAGTTCTAGCGTAATTTTCTTAACGTTAAATAGACCCCATATATAAGTAGATTGGTATAACCAAAGAATTTCAGTGAAAACAAGGCGAATTTATGCGTCACTAGGGGCCTATTGCAAGTAAATTCAACGCAGTTAGCGCTGAAAGTAGCTGCTCGAGAGAGATTTATTATCCAGCGTTCAGGCTAAATCAGCCCTCGGTATTTTAGGCCGTTCAATCCTTGCAATCCACCGGTGTGTATTGCAATTATTTTACTGCCAGTCGGGAAGTAATCCTGCTCAATAAGCTGCCACAAGGCATGCATCATTTTTCCACTGTAAATTGGCTCTAAAGGTAAGTTGTGAGTGTTATTCATATATTGACAGAATTGCCAGAGTTCAGGGGTAAACTTACCATAACCTCCACCATGAAAATCAGTCACTAATTGCCAATTAGTTTGAGTCTTAGCTTTATTGCTTAGTTTACATATTTCACTTTTCAAGTATTCAGCCTGCTTAAGCACAGCTATACCAATAACTTGAGTTGTTAATTCACTGCCTTCAATGAGTCCTGCGAGTGTTCCGCCACTTCCCGTAGGGCAAACTAAATAGTCATGTTGAGGCAAGCTTTGCGCTAACTCAATGCAACCTTGTATGGCAAACTCATTTGTTCCTCCTTCAGGAATGATGTATGCATTTGGGAAGCGAGCTTGAATTTCTTTAAGGTACTCAGGGTTATTACGTTGCCGATATTCAAGTCTATTAACTACGTGTAAATTCATCCCGGATTGCTGTGCAAATTGAATTGTGGGGTTATTGTTATCGAGTTCAGGACCTCTAACAATAACATGGGTGACTAAATTAAATTCTTTTCCTGCAGCAGCACAAGCATGAAGATGATTTGAAAAAGCACCTCCAAAAGTAAGTAATTCTGTTTTGCTTAGCTCTTGCATACGGGCTAAGTTATATTTTAACTTACGCCACTTATTGCCACTTATTTGTGGGTGAAGTAAATCGTCACGTTTTATACCTAAATAAATATCCCTCTCTTTTAGAAACGTCGTATTTATTTGTTGAATAGCATTATTTTCATTTATTTTTAACTGCGGAAAATTCATATTTTTTATCTGGGCATGTTTTTGAACAAGAATAAGTAACCTAAACTTCTAGCATATTGAACCATAATGATATTTAAATTTATTTTCTCTAGTCAGAGATTTTCAACGCAGTTTGCGCTGAAAATAACAGTTTGAGATAGATTTAATATCCAGAGTTCAGATTAAGTATACAGTTGCTATCGCTACTTGCACAAATGAAGCTTTTGTCATGCCTATTCAATCGAGTGCAAAATTGTAAAGAATAAACATTACTAAAGATTCTTTTTAAAGATAATTACCCCTTGTTACGCAATTTTACTTGGGTTAATAAGTTACAAACTCGAACTCGATCCCAGCACTATTTTACGATTTGTCTGCTTTAGGAGAAATGATCGGGTTATTTACTGGCGTGGAGCACGGGAATAGTTGTAAACTAAGATAATAATTGAACAAAGCTTGTGTTTTGCGCCGCAAGTACATAGCATAAGACTTTAATTATAAAAAAAATAACGACCAAATAATTGCCGCTTTTTGGGACTAGAATATATGCGAATTGCTTCTTTATCTCTGCTAATTTCAGCTAGCTTATTAGCTAGTAGTGCATTTGCACAAGATACAGCCACTGTGACTGGAATTGAGTCTGAGATTAGTATTAAACAAACTGAATACGATAGCTCGACAAGAATACTTGATAAACACTTAAAAGAAGAAAATCAGTTACAAAGTCAACTTGAATTACTTCGTTCACGCTCTACAGAGTTAGATAAAGAAAAAAACCAAGCTCTTGATGCGATGAATGAAATGTATCGCCGATTAATCGACGACCCGACACTTGATATTAGTGTGGCTCAATCGCGCTATCAAAAAGCGGTGGTCGATCATAAGCAAAATAAGAACGATATTTCTATGCAGTTGGCGGCAATTGCATCCCACCGTAAAGATATTGAACAAATTCGTGTTGCCAAGCATACACTTTTAAACACATTAGAGAGTTTAAAAGAGCAATTAACCACTGCGCGTGTTGAACGATTACGTAATGAGTTTACGCGTGAGGGTACATTAGAAGTAGATCACACTATAAATTGTAAGCGTACAGAAACGCTTGCAGCGTGTGAGCAGCGTGGCCAGCAAATGGGATTACAAAAAGCAACTAAGCGGTTTGTCGATCAAATATTTGTTAATTTAACCGAAGAGCGTTTAGTTGAGCCAAAGCGAAATATGGCGGGCGCTCAGGTGCAAATTTTAAGTAGCCATGTAGTAAGTAGTGCTTTTAGTGGACAAGGCAATTATAACGTTAATTTAAGTGTCACGATGCGCGGCGAAGTTAACAGCAGCCGTTTATGTAATTTACTAAGTATAGATAATCGCTATTGTTCTGAATACGGTACTCCGATGGCGACAACATATCAGCCAAGCTACCGCAGCAACACTTATTCAGATAGTCAGTTAACATTCAGTAATGACGCTGATAATAGTGCAGCCTCATCATCTGATTACGCTATAAAGTCGCCAACAACAAATAACAATATTAGTGCTAGGCAAGATGAAAACCAGTCAATTGAATTAACACTGCGTTCAAACGTATACGATGATGAAGTGTTTATTGATGGCGTTAGCTTTGGATCAACGCGCTTAGTGACTCGTTTACCAAGCGGTATTCACAATGTAGAAGTGCGTAAACTAGGTTATAAACCTTACCAAGTTAGAATTGACTTGAATAAAGCACAAACTATTCATGCTAATTTAGTAAAAAAGTCTAAGTCGATTGCTGCACCGACATATACTCGTGAGCAACCAGAAGTCATTACTAGTCAAGTAAATGAAAATGTAAAAATATTAAATACAATCGTTGATGAGCCTGTTGTCATTATTCCTGCGGGAAAGTTTAAAATGGGCGATATTAACGGCAGTGGCTTAGCAAACGAACGCCCTGTTGTTGAAAAAACGATTGCAAATTCTTTTGCAATGCAAAGTAAAGAAGTAACCGTTGGCGCTTATGAGAAGTTTGTTTTAAACAGCGGCTATAAAACGCAAGCAGAGCAGGGCAAGGGGTGTGCGTACTATTTAAATGGTGAGCCGGTATGGGAAACTAATTTAAATTGGCGTAACCCAGGTTTTGATCAAGGTAATGATTTTCCAGTTGTATGTTTAACGTATAACGATGCAAAAGCCTACGCAGAATGGCTGTCGGGTCAAACAGGGCAACAATTTCGCTTACCGAATGAGGTTGAGTGGGAATATGCCGCACGATCAGGTACTGACACTGAGTACCCTTGGGGTAACGACATAGATAAAAACTTAGCTAACTGTGGTTGGTGTGGTAGTGAATGGTCAAATAAGCGTGCAGCACCTGTGGGCTCTTTTTCTCCCAATGCGTTTGGTTTATACGATACAGTTGGTAATGTGTGGGAATGGACTGACAAAGAGTCAGGAGAATCTGATGTTGCAGTTAGAGGTGGGGCGTGGAATTTTGCTCCAAGTCTTGCTCGAGCGTCAACGCGCTTAATTTTGACCCCTGATTTTAGAGCAAATTACATTGGTTTTCGCTTAATGCGAGAACGATAATTTATAAAAGGAAGCCTCTATTTTTAGTTTGAATTTTAAAACCTAAAAATTAGAGTGCCGTTAATACAAAATATTTCAAAGGTCATCCAGCCTCATGTTTAAAAAACTCCGTGGTATTTTTTCTAACGATCTATCGATCGACTTGGGTACAGCCAATACCCTGATTTACGTTAAAGAAGAAGGTATTGTACTAAACGAACCTTCAGTAGTTGCGATTCGCCAAGAGCGTGCTGGTGGGCCTAAAAGTGTTGCATCTGTAGGCACAGAAGCAAAGCAAATGTTAGGCCGAACGCCTGGTAATATTAAAGCCATTCGCCCGATGAAAGACGGTGTTATTGCTGACTTTTATGTAACAGAAAAAATGTTACAGCACTTCATTAAGCAAGTGCATAATAATAACTTTATGCGACCTAGCCCACGTGTATTAATTTGTGTACCGTGTGGCGCTACTCAAGTTGAAAAACGCGCAATACGTGAATCTGCAATGGGCGCGGGTGCACGCGAAGTTTACTTAATTGAAGAGCCAATGGCAGCAGCTATTGGCGCAGGCCTACCAGTATCAGAAGCAACCGGTTCTATGGTTGTTGATATTGGCGGTGGTACAACTGAAGTGGCTATTATTTCACTCAATGGTGTTGTTTACTCATCATCTGTTCGCATTGGTGGAGACAAATTTGATGAAGCAATTATTAATTATGTACGCCGTAACTTTGGCAGCTTAATTGGTGAAGCGACAGCAGAAAATATTAAACACCAAATCGGTTCTGCGTTTAAAACAGATGAGCCAATTGAAATTGAAGTACGCGGTCGTAACCTTGCTGAAGGTGTGCCGCGTTCATTTACACTTAACTCACACGAAATATTAGAAGCATTACAAGAGCCATTAATGGGTATTGTAAGTGCTGTTATGGTAGCTCTTGAGCAATCTCCGCCAGAGCTCGCATCAGATATTTCTGCACACGGCATGGTTTTAACTGGCGGTGGTGCATTACTAAAAGATTTAGACCGTTTATTAATGGAAGAAACAGGTATTCCGGTTGTAGTTGCTGATGATCCTCTAACGTGTGTAGCACGTGGTGGTGGTAAAGCACTTGAAATGATTGATGTTCATGGTGGTGACGTTTTTAGTTACGATTAATGAAATCAATGTTTGAAAGAACCGCGTCTTTACAACTGCGACTTTTTGTCGCAGTGTTTTTGAGTATCGTACTCATAGCAGGTGATAGGTATACACAAGGCAGTACGATTATTCGTACCAGCCTAAATACGCTTGTAAGCCCATTAATCTATGTTGCTAACTTACCTTATGAATTATTTAGTCTAAGCGCTAAAAGTTTACATACGCGCGATCAACTGCTTACTGAAAATGAAGCACTGAAGAAAAAGCAAATGTTACAAAGTGAGCAGCTTCAGCAGTATCAGTACCTAGCCAGAGAAAATCAAAAATTACGTGCATTATTAGGCTCATCAGCAAAGCAATCTAACCGAAAAATAATTGCCCAAGTACTTTCTGTCCATTCAAACCCATATAGTCATCAAGTCGTTATAAATCGTGGCACAACAGATGGACTCAGTGAAGGTCAAGCTGTCATTGATGAAATGGGCGTTGTAGGCCAGCTAACAAAAGTGGGCTCAACCACATCACGTGTATTGTTAATGACAGATACGACTCATGCTACACCAGTGCGTATTTTACGTAATGACGTGCGTACCGTGGTCGAAGGGATCGGAAAAATTAACGTGGTTAAGCTGTCGCATGTACCACATAGTTTAGACGTACGTATTGGCGATATATTAGTAACTTCAGGCCTAGGTGCAACGTTTCCCGAAGGTTATCCTGTTGCAGTAATCACCGAAATTAATCGTGATGAAGGGCGTCCGTTTGCACAAGTTTATGCCGAGCCAATTGCACAATTAGATCGTGTCCGTTTATTAGTTATTTTGTGGCGAAACGAACAGGAGCGCTTAAATAATGATTAGCCGTTATTCATTATTAATTGCACTAAGCATATTTTTTGCTTTGATAATGGCGCTCATGCCGTTGCCATTTTCGTTCGAACCATTTCGCCCTGATTGGGTATTACTGGTATTAATGTACTGGTCTCTTGCAGCGCCACATCGTTTAAATATTGGTACGGCATGGGTGGTTGGTCTATTAATTGACTTAGCATCTGGCTCGCCGCTTGGCGTTAACTCGTTAACCTATTCAATCTGTATTTTTGTAACGGCTAGTAATTTTCAAAAAATCCGCAATTTTTCTTTGTGGCAACAAAGCTTATTAATTGGTTTATTTTTAACGCTTTATCATCTAATGCAGTTTTGGTTAAATCACTTTTTACTGGGTGTTTACTTTAATCCACAATATTTATGGCCAGTTTTAACCGGCATGTTAAGTTGGTTTTGGGTCTTTTTATTGCTTCGTAAATATCGCAGACATTTTAGGATTAGGTAAATGACTACCGCAGTATATTTGGCATCAGCCTCTCCCCGTCGTAAAGAATTACTAGCTCAGCTAGGTATTGAGTTTTCGCAGTTTAGTGTTGACGCAGACGAAAGCCAGTTGCCTAATGAGCAACCACAGAAGTATGTAGAGCGCTTAGCGCGTTTAAAAGCAAAAACAGGTGTTGAGCTTGGCTATATTGACCGTCCAGTGCTAGGCAGTGATACGGTTGTTGTGATTGATAACGAGTCTTTATGTAAGCCTCGGGACGAAGCTGACTTTACACAAACGTTAAAGCGCTTGTCGGGTAAAACACATCAAGTGTTAACGGCAGTTGCTTTTGCTACACAAGAAAAAATATTGAGTTGTGTTGTAACAACAGACGTTACTTTTAAAGACCTCACCGATGAAGAAATAAAAGCTTATTGGCTAAGTGGCGAGCCACAAGACAAAGCCGGTGGTTATGGTATACAGGGTTTAGGCGGTCGCTTTGTTACCCATATTTCGGGTAGCTATTTTTGTGTAGTAGGCTTACCTTTATATGAGACCGAACAATTATTACAAGCATTCTTAAGAAGGTAACATGAGTACAGAATTACTGATCAATGTCACGCCAAGCGAAAGCCGTGTTGCCCTAATAGAAAACGGCGTATTACAAGAAATTCAATTAGAACGAATAGGTAACCTAGGTATTGTAGGTAACATTTATTTAGGAAAAATCAGCCGTGTTTTGCCTGGTATGCAAGCGGCCTTTGTTGATATCGGTCTTGAAAAAGCGGCATTTTTACATGCATCAGATATTGTCAACAGTGCATCTATTGTTGAAGGGGTCGACGACGTACCAATAAAAAAAGTACAAGATATTAGAGAGTTAGTTCGCCAAGGCCAATTCATAATGGTGCAGGTGGTAAAAGATCCTCTGGGTACTAAAGGTGCTAGGCTTACTACTGATATAACGATACCTTCTCGATACTTAGTTTTTATGCCTGATGCGACTCATGTTGGTGTTAGTCAGCGCATAGAAACCGAAGAAGAGCGTTCGCGCCTTAAAAAAATTGTTGCTGAATATGGTGACGAAAATGGCAGTTTTATTGTTCGCACTGCTGCAGAAGGTGCTAGTGAAGCTGAATTACGGCACGATGCCGGCTTTTTAAGAAAGCTCTGGGAGAGAATAACATCCCGTCGTAAAAAAACGAGCAAAGCCAGTATATTACATGAAGATCTGACGCTTACTTTTAGAACGCTACGAGATTATGTCGGTGAAGACATGGAGCGTATTCGTGTTGATTCAAAACTCACTTATCAAGAATTAAAACTATTTACCGAAGAATTTGTACCACAATTGTCGCAAGTCTTGGAGTATTACCCAGGTGAACGGCCAATTTTTGATTTATTTGATGTTGAAAATGAAATCCAAAAAGCGCTACATCGCAAAGTTACGTTAAAGTCGGGTGGCTATATCATTATTGATCAAACCGAAGCGATGACTACGGTTGATGTAAATACTGGCGCGTTTGTGGGTCATAGAAATTTAGAAGAAACCATTTTTAATACCAATGTTGAAGCTACTTCAGCCATAGCTCGCCAACTTAGGTTACGTAATTTAGGCGGTATTATTATTATCGACTTTATTGACATGGTAAGCGAGGATCACAAACGTCGAGTGCTTCATTCACTTGAAGCTGCTTTATCACAAGATCGAACCAAAACGAACATTAACGGACTCTCAGCACTTGGCTTGGTAGAGATGACTCGTAAGCGTACCCGTGAAAGTTTAGAGCATATTTTATGTGATGTATGCCCTGCCTGTTCAGGTCGCGGTTCGCAAAAAACGGTTGAAACAGTTTGCTACGAAATATTACGCGAAATAGTCCGCGTTAACCGAGCTTATGCGGCAGATAAATTTATGGTTTATGCCGCACCTGCTGTAAGCGAAGCTTTACTCAATGATGAATATCATAACCTTGCGGAACTTGAACTGTTTATAGGTAAGCAAGTACATATTCAAACCGAAAGTTTGTACAGCCAAGAACAGTTTGATGTGGTGATGATGTAATGAAGGTAAAAGCGGCCTGTTTTTTTTGTTTTAGAAAGTTATGGCAAACTTGTGCCATCACTTTAGTGTTACTGGCCGTTATTGTCTCTATTTTAAAGTATACACTACCCTATGCAAACGATTACAAAAGCAATATTGAAACCTACCTATATGATAAGTTTGCAATAAGCCTGTCAATTGGCGCAATTTCGGCGAGTTGGCAGGGCAGTGGGCCTGCTCTAGTGCTTGAAAACTTATCGTTTAAAGATAACGAAACTGCGCCTATATCACTCACCATAGCCAAAACAAGCTTAGAGCTTAACTTGTGGGAAAGCTTAAAAACGCTGCAATTTAAATCTAACTATTTTGTTATTAATGGTTTTCATACCAGCGTCAATATGGCTAATTTATTTAATAGTAACGAGACTGAAGAGGTTTCGTTTGAACAAAAAGAATTAATAGAAGAGCTTTTTTTAGGTGAAACAGGCCATTTTGCAGTAGAAAACTCGAGCATTAACTTTGTGCTAGAAGATGGCACAGAGCGGAAATTGTTGCTCAAAAATATCACTTGGCAAAACGAAGAAAACCAGCATTTAGGCAGTGGCACCTTAGCTTTACCCGGGATTTCAGTGGGTAATTTTGATGCACACATTGCACTTACTGGTGAAACAATTGAGCAAGTGGCGGGTGATATATATGTGCAAGCAAATAAAGTTGATGTGTCTAATTTGTTATCGCAATACATTAACACTGAAAAGCAGCAATTAAGTAGCGATATAAATTTACAGGCGTGGCTTAAGCTTGAAAAAGGGCTTGTAAGTGATATAAAAATGCAATGGTTACCTAGCTTTGTTCGATGGAAAAGTGCAGAGCAAAATCAGCAAGTAAGTTTGAGTGAAGGCGGCTTTCATTTATATCCAGAGCAAAACAGCTGGCACTTAAAAAGCACTGGTTTAACATTTAATAGTAATAAAACAACGTGGCCAAGTTTAAAATTTGAAGCGCAACTAGGTACTCAAAAGCAACTATGGTTAGAGCAAGTTGATTTGGGGTTGCTTGCTAATTTAGCGGAACTTACACGTTTTGATACACTTAAACCATTTTTAAATCGACAACCTAGCGGTCAAATAAAACAAGCTTATGTCAGTTTTAATAATGCACAGCAATGGCAGTTATGGTTCGAGGCGAACGAGATTGGCTGGCAAGAATTGGATTCAATACCAGCAGTGCAAGGGTTGCGTGTAAACGGTTTAGTTAACCAAAGCCGCGGTCGTATTTCATTGTTTGGCGAAAACGGTACATTGGTTACAGGGGACAGCTTTAGTAATGATATAGCTTACAACCAGCTTAATATTGTGCTTGATTTAGCTAAGCAAAATGATAGCTGGCATATCAGCAGTGATAATATTTGGTTTGATAACAACGAAGTGACATTAGTTGCCGAGATGGCACTGAGCTTAGGTAAAACCCCCCGCTTAGATTTATATGCAGAAGCGTTCGCACCAGATGCGAGCATTGCAGGTAATTATTTTCCGCTTAAAGCGATGAGCTCAGAACTTGTTAGCTATCTAAATGGTGCAATTAAAGGTGGTGAAATAGCCAAAGCGCAGATTTTATTTGCCGGACCGGTATCGGGGTTTCCATTTGCTGATGGTTCAGGTCAGTTTAATGTATTGGCACAAATAGATAATGCAACCTATGAATTTGATCCTGATTGGCCAACTGTTACTGATGCAAATGTTGCTCTGCATTTTGCTAATGAACGTATGGATATATATAGTCAGCAGGGCAAACTAGTAAATTTAGACATAGGCAGCAGCGTAAAAGTAAGCATTGCCGATTTGATGAATGCTGACGAAGTTATTGTACAAATAGATAAAAAAGCACCAATGGAAAAGTTGCATGATTTTTTTGCAGCCACTCCTATTGCCAATCCTCTTGCTGAGATTTTTACTGTTGTGCAAGGCAAAGGAGAGGCACAAGCCAGTATTGAGTTATTAATTGGCTCTAAGTTTGAAGATGGTGCAAGTGTGAGTGGCAAAGTTGACTTAAGTAATCTGCCAGTATTCATTGCGACTCCAGGTATTGATCTTAAAAACCTAAGTGGTGAACTTAGTTTTAAAAACGACAATATCACACTTCAAAATGCTACAGCTACGTGGCTTGGTATGCCATTAAATATTAACTACAGCAGTAAAAGTGATGCTAAAAATTACCAAGTAAATATAGATATTAATGCGCAACTTGACGCCAATACCTTAATAGCACGCGGACAAGGTATTTTAAAAGATTACCTTAAGGGTCAAAGTGATATTGATATTGGTTTAGTCCTTAACTTTACCGAGCAAGGTTTTAATTATCGTGCACAGGTAACTTCAGAACTACTTGGTTTAACGAGCAACTTACCAGCACCTTATAATAAAACGAGTGAACAAATATGGGCACTTGATGCTGTTGTGCAAGGCGATGAAATTTCAAACCTTATTACAGCAAATGCAAATCAGCAATTTTACTTTAATGCTATTTTAGAAAATAATAAGTCGCAATTTAGCAATGCTCATTTTGTACTGGGTAAACAAGATTTAGGGCTTAGCCCAAAAGATTTAAGCGTTAATATTAATCTCGAGCAAACAGAGTTAGTCCCGTGGATTGATCTTATTGATCAAATAATTGATGCAGCAAAAGACGATCCAGATAGCCAATCATCAGGCATTATGCCGCCGTTAAACAAGGTTGTTGCAAATATAGGTACTTTTAATGCAAGTAGTATTGTATTTAATGACTTTGAAATGCAGTTGGCACCTATGCAAAGTGATTTGTCTCTAAAATTAAACGCAAAAGAGTTACGTGCTGGTGTATTTATTCCTACCTCTCAGCCGAGTCAGCCAATACGTATTAATGCTGATTATTTAAGACTTAACTTTGCACAGAGAATCCAACAAGAGCTAGATACCAAGGATGCAGAACTCGACGAAGATTTAAGTTGGTTAACTAAAGTGCCGGCAATAGAGTTTGAATGTAGTGACTGTAAAATATCTCATTATCAATTAGATAAAGTAAGTGCCTCGCTATTAGGTGATGGCAAGCGACTTGTTATTTCTGAACTCGTTGTTGATAAAGGCGACCATATACTGCGAACCAAAGGACAATGGGAAAATGGTTTAACTAATCTTAATGGCGAGCTTAAAAGTGATGATGTAGGTGCCTTGTTTGATGAGTTTGATATAACTACAGCGATTAAAGATTCTAAAACAACCATTAATTATAATTTAGGGTGGCAAGGCGCTCCTTATGACTTTGATGTTGCAAGTTTAAGTGGTGAAATACAGTGGGATTTAGGAGAAGGGCATTTAACTGAAGTTAGTGATGGTGGTGCACGCGTATTTTCGTTGTTGAGCCTTGATTCATTAGTGCGCAAACTGAAACTTGATTTTAGAGATGTTTTTTCAAAAGGCTTTTTTTATAACAGCATGCAAGGCACTATGCAGTTAGAAAACGGTATTGCTTACACCAAAGATACTAAAATGGACGGTGTACCTGCCGATTTAACCATTAAGGGCTACGCAAACTTAAACACCCTTGATATAAATTACGATCTTGCTGTCGCACCACAAGTAACGTCGAGTATTCCGGTTATTGTTGCTTGGATGGTGAATCCAGTAACAGGGCTTGCGGCGCTAGCACTTGATAAAGTTATTCATTCAGCGAATGTTATTTCAGAAATTAATTTTAAAGTAACGGGTAAAATGAACGATCCTATAGTTCAAGAACTCGACAGAAAAAGTCGTGAAGTTACGCTACCTCAAGCTGCGCAAAATCAGCCTCAAACATCAACAGAGTTAACGCTTAAAAATACTGATGTAAAAACAGCTAATGAGTAATACCGAGAGCCTTAAAACAGCTACAATAGTTGCAGTGCAAATGTGCTCAACGCTAAATGCTGATGAAAACATGGCAAGCTTAAAGTGCGTGTTGAAAACATTACCAGCAACCAGGCCATTGCTTGTTTGTTTACCTGAGGCTTTTTTAGTCTTTAGCAAAAGTGGCCACGATACGCTCGTTGTTGCTAAGCAAGTTGAGCGATACAAACTACAACTTAGTGAATTGTGCCAACACCATAACATTTGGTTAAATGCAGGCACAATGCCTGAGCAATTTAACGAACATAAATATTATGCAGCATCGCACTTATATAATAATCAAGGCGAGCTGGTTGCAACGTATAACAAAATACATTTATTTGATGTAAGCGTTGATGATCAAACAGGTAGCTATCGAGAGTCAGATTTTACCCAAGCAGGTAGCGATGTGGTGGTAGTTGATTCTCCCTTTGGTAAAATAGGCTTAACAGTATGTTATGATCTGCGCTTTAGTGGCTTATTCAACGAACTGGTACGCCAAGGCGCCGATATTATTTTAGTACCCAGTGCGTTTACAGTCGTCACAGGGCAAGCACACTGGCAACCGCTATTAGCAGCTCGCGCAATAGAAACACAATGTTATGTAGTTGCAGCAGCTCAGTACGGTACACATGAAAATGGCCGACAAACATATGGCCACAGTATTATTATTTCACCTTGGGGTAATATCCTGAGTGAATTGCCAACAGGCACCGGTTTTATAAGCTGCAACGCAGATTTAGACCAGTTACAAAAAATTAGACGAGATATGCCCGTGCAGTCTCATCAACGATTTAGAGAGCATTTATTATGAATTCGGTTGAACAGCATTTACTACACGACAGCCAGCTAAATAGAGAAGAGCTCGAAAAAACGCTCGCTTACATACATCAGCATAAAGTGGATTACGCTGATTTATATTTTCAATCAAGCCACCACGAATCATGGGTGCTTGAAGACGGCTTAGTTAAAGAAGGCTCTTACAACGTTGAGCGCGGCGTTGGTGTACGTGCTGTAAGCGGCGAAAAAACAGGTTTTTCTTACTCTGATGCAATAAATCTTGAAGCACTAAATAAAGCTGCAACAGCAGCGCGTAGCATTGCAGATGCAGGTGAAGATAGAGCGATTAAAGTATTTAGCGATGTTAAAGCCAAAGAGCAGTTTGCACCACATCAGCCAATTTCTAGTATGAGCGATACCGACAAGGTCAACTTATTACGCGAACTTGAAAACTATATTCGTGAACTAGCACCCGATGCAGAGCAAGTAATTAGTTCAATGTCTGCGGTATACGAAGAAGTATTAATCGCGGCAAGTGATGGCACGTTTGCCACCGATATTCGCCCGCTTATTCGTTTAAACTGCTCGGTACTGCTTGAAAAAGAGGGTCGCCGTGAGCGCGGTGGCGCAGGCGGTGGTGCACGTTTAGACTATGGTTATTTTAAAGAACTTGTTGATGGTAAACCACGGTGGATGGAATTTGCCGAAGAAGCGGTACGCCAAGCAAAAGTAAACCTTGAAGCAATTGATGCCCCTGCTGGTACTATGGAAGTTGTACTTGGTAATGGTTGGCCTGGCGTGCTTTTACACGAAGCTGTAGGGCATGGACTTGAAGGTGACTTTAACCGCAAAGGTGCATCTGCATTTAGCGGTAAAGTTGGCCAAAAAGTAGCGTCTGAACTATGTACAGTGGTTGATGATGGTACAATGGCTGATCGCCGAGGGTCGCTTAACGTAGATGACGAAGGCACACCTGCAGCTTACAATGTACTGATCGAAAAAGGTATTTTAAAAGGCTATATGCAAGATAAGCTAAACGCGCGTTTAATGGGTGTAAATCCTACAGGTAACGCACGTCGCGAGTCTTACGCGCATTTACCTATGCCTCGCATGACCAATACTTACATGTTAGGTGGAGAGCACAGCCAGGCCGATATTATCAGCAGCGTTAAAAAAGGGGTATTCGCGCCTAACTTTGGCGGCGGGCAAGTAGATATAACCTCAGGTAAGTTTGTATTTAGCGCATCAGAAGCGTATTTAATCGAAAATGGTAAAATTACTCAGCCGATTAAAGGCGCAACACTTATTGGTAATGGCCCAGAAGTAATGCAGCAAATATCGATGGTTGGTAACGACTTAGCACTTGATAAAGGTGTTGGTGTTTGTGGTAAAGATGGTCAAAGCGTACCGGTAGGCGTTGGTCAGCCAAGTCTTAAAATTGATAATCTAACCGTTGGCGGTACAGCTTAACTTTTGTAAGTATCATATAGCCTCAAAATTACAACCTTGAAAGCGCAAGCTCTCAAGGTTTTTTTATATTAATTGTTGCTGTAAAAAGTCCATAAATGCCACTGCTTGCCTAGGCTGAAATTTACGTGACGGATAGACAAACTGTAAACCAATCTGTTCTTTATCTTTATTACTAAATCCAAGAATATCTTCATCGAGTAAAGTTACTAGGCTACCGTTAGCTAAATCAACACTAATATCGACCAATGATTTAAGTGCAATACCAGCTCCATTAATAGCCCAATGCCTGATCACCGAACCATCACAGCTACTCATAGCGACTGGAACACGTATTATTGTGTTTTTAAAATGCCATTCATTCATCGGCTGGCCAAACCGCTCCATCACCAGGCATCGATGATCAACTAAATCATCCGGTGATAAAGGTTGCCCATGTTTTTCTATGTAATCAGCTGAGGCACATAGCACCCGTTTGTTGGGTTTGATCATACGGCTGATTAAATTACTGTCTGGTAAGTTACCAAAGCGGATAGCGACATCAATGCCTTCTTCAATTAAGCTGATTAAGCCATCTGTTAAATGAAGATGCGGTTTTACTTGCGGATTAAGGGCGACAAATTTTGATAGCGCAGGGGCAACAAACTGCTTACCAAAATCTGAAGGTGCAGTGATTTTTAGGCTGCCAGAGAGCTCACAGTCATTGATGGCGATGCTCTGCTCTGCGGCATCAACTTCAGCAATCACTCTTAAACAGCCTTGATAAAATCGCTCACCTGCATCCGTTAACTTAATGCTGCGGGTATTACGGATCAATAAACGTGTTTGATAGTGATTTTCGAGCTGATTAATTCGCGCCGTCATGCTCGCTGGCGATAAACCTATTTTCCGTCCCGCTGCCGCAAGTCCTGCGGATCTCACTACATGAACAAAAAGCTGCATATCATCAATTTTAGCCATTAATCCTCACTTTTATATTCAGTTTTTATGAATAGTCTTTTTAATATTAACTCAATTATCAAATTATCATAAACAATTAAACTGGCTGTATTAAAAACGACAAGAGAAAACGAATGCGATTAGATCATGTGTTAATTGCGAGTGCTGATTATCCAGTAATGCGCCAATTTTTTATCAACTCTATTGGATTAACGCAAGGGTACCGGCCACCGTTTTCATTTGAAGGTAGTTGGCTATATGGCACCGATAATATTGCGTTAATCCACTTAGTCAACGCTGCTGGAAATAAAGCACAGCAGCGTTATTTATCAGCGGTTAATAGCAAAATGCAAGGCCGAGGTGTTGTAGATCATATTGCAATTCGTAGCTTACGTTACCAAGCATTCAAGAATCGTTTAGATCAAACAGGAGTCATTTACTTTGAGCGCTCAGTGCCTGAGCTGCTAGAGCATCAGATTTTTATAGATGGGCCTGAAGGGCTAAAAATCGAAATGCTATTTAATAGTAATGAAATTTAGTTTTAACCCTAGGGCCAGTTGACCTTTGTGGATTGAAATTTGTTCAATCTAGGGGCGATTTAATCGCGGCGCGAGGTTTGTAACCTAGTGGGCTAAGTAAAAACCGAGCAACAAAGAGTTAATTGCCCCTAGGTAGAACCCTTCGGGCAGCGCATGTTTGGCATTTATACTGCGTTATCGCCTATTTATGGGGAGTAACCACACACCATAGGCTCTGCCTTGCCTAAATATCAAACATGCAGCTGCAAAATCAATCGCTAAAGGTCAACAGGCCCTAGTGTAAATTATTAAATAAGAGAGCAAATTATGTCTATAAAATCGTTATTCAACGCTAAAAAAATTGGCGATACACCCCTTAATAATCGAATTGTTATGGCGCCTATGACCCGCTCACGCACAGCGCAACCAGGTGATATTCCAACTGAGTTAATGGCAACGTACTATGCTCAACGCGCAAGTGCTGGGCTGATTATTTCAGAGGCAACGCAAATTAGCCCGCAAGGTAAAGGTTATTCGTTCACACCTGGTATTTACTCGCAGGAGCAAATTGAAGGTTGGAAACTTGTAACACAGGCGGTGCACAACGAAGGCGGGAAAATATTTTTACAGCTGTGGCATGTAGGGCGTATGTCACATCCTTCATTTCATAGTGATGGCTTACCTGTTGCGCCATCAGCACTGGCTCCAGATGCACAAGTTTGGGTTGTGGGTGATGATGGACAAGGGCGCCTGCTTGATTGCCCAACCCCACGAGCGCTTAGTGCTTTAGAAATTAAAGCGATTGTGAACGACTATAAACAAGCGGCTATTAATGCAATAAAAGCAGGCTTTGATGGTGTTGAAGTACATGGTGGTAACGGTTACTTAATTGACCAGTTTTTACGACGCTCATCGAACAAGCGCCTTGATGAATATGGTGGCAGTCAAGAAAACAGAATACGCTTTGTGTGTGAAATTATCGCTGCAATTAGTGGAGCTATTGGCGCGCACAAAGTGGGTATAAGACTCGCACCTTTTATAACCCAGCGTGGTATGGATGACAATGAAGCCATTGAAACAATTTTACTCGCTGCAAATAAGTTTGATGACATTGGTATTGCATATATTCACCTAGCAGAAGCAGATTGGGACGATGCGCCAACAGTGACACGTGAATTTAGAGAGGCGCTACGTCGCGGCTTTAGCGGCGCTATTATGGTTGCTGGTAATTACACCGAACAAACAGGGGCTGAGCTTATCGATAAAGGCCTTGCCGACTTTATTGCATTTGGCAGACGTTTTATTGCCAACCCTGATTTACCGTATCGCATTGAACACCAACTACCATTAAGCAGTATTACTGACCATGCAACGCTTTTTGGTGGCACAGCGGTAGGTTATACCGATTACCTTCCTTATCAGCAATAAATCAGATTTTTAAAGATAAAAACAAGGAATACCTATGTTTAATATAACAAAAACAGCTGCCGCTTTAATACTGACCGGCTTGTTTAGTAGTATAAGTTTTGCTGCTGAATTTAATTTATCAAGCCCTGATTTACAGCAAGGTCAGGCAATAACGAAGACACAATATTGGAACCACTTTGGCTGTCAAGGAAGCAATATTAGGCCGCAACTTGATTGGCAAAACGCGCCTAAACAGAGCAAAAGTTTTGCTGTGACAGTTTATGACAATGATGCACCGACAGGCAGCGGGTTTTGGCATTGGGTGGTGTACGACATTCCAGCAAATACGAGCTCAATTGCATCCAAGTCACTACCTCTTGGTGCTGTTGAGGGCAATACTGATATGGGCAAAGCTGGCTACTTTGGCCCTTGTCCACCAGAGGGAAGAAAGCACAATTACACTTATAAAGTATATGCATTGGATGTTGAAAAGCTTGATGTACCAAAGGGCGCAACGAGTGCATTAACAGGTTTTTTTATACACCAGCATGCCCTAGATACAGCCAGTATCACGGTGACGGCAGGTCCGCGTTAATTAACTTAGGATATACAGATGAAAATATTATCTCTGTTTACGTGTTTAATCGCATTACTTGGTAGTTTACCAACTAGCGCTGAACAGCTCTCTGAAAAATCAGGGTTTTGGCCAGATAATGCACAGCTAGTGATCTCTATTTCAATGCAATTTGAAGCCACCGCACAGGATGCTTCTGATGCTGGGCCATTTCCTCAAATAGAAGTGGGCTACAACGACACTATCTCTCCTACATGGTATCAATATGGTATGAACGAGGGTATTCCACGGTTGCTCGACTTATGGGATAAGCATAATATCAAAGTGACGTCGCACATGGTGGGCAGGGCTGTTGAGTTAAATCCTATGTTAGCCAAAGAAGTGGTTACAAGAGGGCATGAAGCATCGGGTCATGGTCAAACGTGGACCCCGCAATACTCAATGACAGCAGAGCAAGAGCGTGCTTCATATATTAAAAGCGCTAATATAATTGAGGAAATAACGGGCACTCGCCCTGTTGGTTTTAATGCTTTTTGGATGCGACACTCAAAAAACACATTATCCATTTTACAAAACTTAGGCTTTATTTATCACATTGACGACTTATCACGTGATGAACCATCGTATACACCTGTAAATGGTAAGCCTTTTGTTGTAGTGCCTTATACCTTTAGAAATAACGATATTGTTCGTTACTCGGGCAGCACTGCGATGACAGGTAAAGCCTATTTACAAGAACTAAAAGATGAGTTTGATGTACTTTATAGCGAAGGTAAAACAAGACGGCGAATTATGTCGATAAGTGCGCATGACCGTGTTGCAGGGACGCCTGCGAGAGTTAAAGCACTTGATGACTTTATTCTGTACGCCAAGCAGCATCAAGGTATTAAGTTTATGCGTAAAGACAATATAGCAAAATGGATCATGCAACAAACACAAGTGCCGACTAATCCAGCAAGAAAATTTAACGACTGATGCAACAGCACTGAATGATAGACTAAACATACGCAGCTTTAGGGCCTATTGATATGGCCCTAAAGGGGGGATAATATGCTTGTATATTCAAATGAAAACAGATGTTGTTGATATGATTAAAAAACTTGTTTTTAGCCTAGCCCTTATTACTCTCAGTGGCTGTACTAGCTTATCGCAAGAAGAGTGTGCATACGCAAATTGGCAGCAGCTAGGTTATGATCATGGCGAATCAGGCAAGGCTTATAACCAAGGTATTGATACAGTAAAAGCTTGTCGAGAGTTTGGTATTTCACCTGACGTTGCTTTGTATAAAGAAGGTTATAACAATGGCCTGCAGCACTATTGCAAACTTGAAAACGGCTTTACAGTAGGCATTCGTGGCGAGTCATTTAATGGCGTGTGTAACAGCAAACAGTTTCGAAAGGCCTGGGAAGAAGGTAATGATCGTTACCAAATCGAAGCAAGAAAAACCGAAATAAATAACCGACTCGACACAATAAACAGACGACTTGAAGTGATCAGCAATGAGTTAAGTGCTGCAAATGTCTCCAGTAATCAGCGCAGAGAGCTCACTAATGAGCGAAGGGTACTTGATGATGAGCGCAGCTCTTTAAGACGAGAGCGTTCGCTTATTCCATTATTAAATAAGTTGCCTTCGTTTCGTGTTGAATACGAGTTATAGATAAGCGAGGCTTAGGCTAAAAAACCAAAGAGTGGTTTGCAGTACTACCTAAAAGTTAAATAAGCGCGAAATCAACTCGCGCTTATTTTTAATGGTTATTGTCATATCAATCGGCTTAAATATGGGTCTATTTAACGATGTTATGGAGTATTTAACTCGTTAATTTGTTTAAATGCTTATGTCGATTGGTATAAGTAACCTGAACTCTGGAAATAAATCTAAATATCACCATGATTCAATATGTTAGTAAATCTCTTAACTATAGTTCAGGTTAAGTAAGATTTATACCTCGCCCGCATCAGTGCTACTTTTCAGCGCTTGTGCATACCACAGTGCCATAAAACACTCAGTGAGTTTATGTTCAATTTCAAGTGCTTTATCGGTTGGGCAAAACAACGTAAAACTGGCTCTAAACTCACCTAAATCCGTTGTACCAAAGTGAATTTCAGGCTCAGGGCCCGAAATTTTAGCATCCAGCTTTCTTTCAATAATTGAATTGTATCGACTGGCTACTTCTTCAAATTCTTTACAGTAAAGTTTAGCTTTAGCAGTTAACGTGTCGTAAATTGGGTATGGGTTAAAACTCTCTTTACGTACAATAGTAAAATGATGAGTGGCAAAGCGTTTTACAAAATTTAAGTTTTTAATTGGGCTGGTGATCAGCTTATTGTTAGGTATGTATATAGTTTTTCTTGAAAACTGATAAGTATGCATATCAATTTCATGCATAGTGGTTTTTATCCAATCAGTTTCGGCGACTTCACCATAATACTCACCGACCTGAATCCAATCGCCGACTCTAAATGGCCGCGTTGTCACTAAGTAAAAAAAGCCAATGACACACTGAATAAATTCACGTGTAGCAAGTACAATTGCAACAGCAAAAGCGGCAATTGAGAGAGCAAAGTTTTGTATTTCAGTAGACCATACAAATAGTAGTGATAACACCATTACAAAATTAATAAAGTGCTTAATATTATGTGCAATGTAGCGAATATCTTTTTCTTTTTTTTCTGCACGATTTTTCGCTAATTTATCAACAAGTACTTTGAGAATAAATGCAATTGTGAGCATCACTAATGAAATAAGAAATGGGTGAGATAATATATCTGTGAGCATAATTTCCAGTTCGATATGAGTTGATTAAGACACACTAAGTATATTGATTTATTAAGCCAATTGGTAAACTTAATGCAAATAAAAACCCCTTAGCAAATTAATACGAAGGGGCTTATGTTTTTAAATTTGTAAAAAGCTTATTTCATGGTAACAAACTCTTCTGAGCCTGTTGGGTGAATAGCAACAACGGCATCAAAATCAGCTTTAGTTGCGCCCATTTTCATGGCAACTGCAAAACCTTGAATCATTTCATCAACTGCAAAACCAATACCATGTAGGCCAACTACTTTTTCGTCTGGGCCGGCACATACAAGTTTCATCTTACAAGGCTGACGATGTTTGGTTACGGCTGTGTACATAGCTGTAAAACCAGATTGGTAAATTTTAACGTTTTCTTCACCATACTGGGAAATAGCTTCTTGCTCAGTTAAACCAATAGTACCAATTGGTGGGTGACTAAATACAACCGTAGGAACTAAGCTGTAATCCATTTTTAAATCATCAGGTAGTTCTTTATTAAATAAGCGCTCAGATAAGGTACGGCCTGCTTTTACTGCTACTGGTGTAAGTTCAATACCGTTTTCGATGATATCGCCAACTGCGTATACATTTTCAGCTGTCGTATTTTGATACTCATCAACTTTTACAAAACCACTGCTGTTTACTTCTACGCCTGCGGCTGCAACGTTAATAGCATTGGTTGTTGGCTCGCGACCAATTGCCCAAATAACTTGGTCAACGTTATGAGTTTTACCGTTATCTAAATGCAGTGTTACAGACCCATCATCTTCTTTTATCAATTTATTTGGTACAGAATGAGTGTGTAAAGTAGGGCCTTCGGCAGCCATTACTTCAACAAGTGTATCTACAATGTACGAATCAAAGCTGCGAAGTGGAGCGTGTTTACGTACAAATAAATGCGTCTCAGTACCTAGACCGTGTAATACACCAGCAAGCTCAACGGCTATGTAGCCTGCGCCAATAACGGCAACGCGCTTAGGCTGTTCTTTTAGTTCAAAAAAGCCATTTGAATCAATGCCGTGCTCAGCACCTTCAATATTTGGAATACTTGGGCGCCCACCAACTGCAATTAATATATGGTTGGCTGTGTAATGCTCGCCATTTACTTCAACTGTTTTATTATCTACAAATTTAGCAAAGCCTTTAATTACAGTAACGCCATTGCTGGCAAGGCCACTGTCATAACCTTTATGAATTCGGCCTATGTAGGCTTCGCGGCTTTCTACTAACTTGCTCCAGTCAAAACCTTTAACTTCAACATTAAAGCCGTAATCTGGGGCATATAAATTAATTGCTTCAGCAACCTGAGCACCATGCCACATTACTTTTTTAGGTACGCAGCCTACGTTTACACACGTGCCGCCCATGTGCTTTGCTTCTATAAGTGCTACTTTAGCGCCACGCATCGCTGCTCTATTTGCAGAGGCAATACCACCACTGCCACCACCGATTGCAATATAATCAAAGTGTTGTGTCATTTTATGTCCTTAGGCGTTGAGTTTTATGCGCATTAGCATAACATTAAGTTTTAAAAATAAAGAGTGTTTAGGTGACCTATGTTTAGTAAAAAAACATTCGAATTTATCACTTTGCTTGAACAAAACAATAATATAGAGCGGTTTAACAGTCACAAAATCAGGATATCAAGAATACGTAACAGAGGCCGCTTTAGATTTTATTAGGCAAAGTAAGCGCCATTTACCGATTAGATAAGAGTTGTTTTTTTATTTTTAGACCCAATTTAAACGTAATGCATTAACGCAAAGAGAGTATTTATGAGCAACCCATTAATTGGCCTTGAAGGCTTACCACCATTTTCAAAAATAAAGCCTGAGTACGTAGTACCAGCACTTAAAGACGGTATTGAGCTTTGTCGTAAAGCCATTGATGACGTACTTGCAAAAGGGTCGTACACGTGGGATGACTTAGTATTACCCCTTGAAGAAGCTGACGATAAATTATCGCGCATGTTCTCCCCTGTATCGCATTTAAATTCAGTAATGAATAACGACGAATTACGCGAAGCTTACGAGCAGTGCTTACCGTTAATATCTGAATATTCAACATTTGTAGGTCAGCATCAAGGTTTATACAACGCGTATAGTACGCTTTATAGCAGCGACGAATTTAAAACGCTGACTACAGCACAGCAAAAAACAATAACTAATGCGCTGCGTGATTTTAAATTATCGGGTATTGCATTAGCGCCGAAGCAGCAAAAACGCTACGGTGAAATAAGCGCACGTTTATCAGAGCTTGCTTCTAAGTTTGGTAATAACGTAATGGATGCGACCTTAGCGTGGCACAAACACATTACTGACGAAGCCGATTTAGCCGGTTTACCAGAATCAGCCTTAGCACTTGCAGCCGACACTGCAAAAAGTAAAGAATTAGACGGTTGGGTATTTACCCTTGATTTTCCGTCGTACTTGCCAATTATGACTTATGCAGATAATCGCGAGCTTCGCAGAGAAACCTACACTGCGTTTTCTACCCGCGCATCCGATCAAGGCCCTAACGCCGGTGAATTTGATAATTCTGATATTATGAGTGAGGAGCTTGCGCTTCGCCATGAACTTGCACAGTTACTAGGATTCAACAGCTACGCTGAAAAATCACTGGCAACTAAAATGGCCGAAACACCGGCGCAAGTATTCTCGTTTTTAGAAGACCTAGCGGCTAAATCAAAACCACAAGCAGAGCAAGAAGTGGCAGAGCTAAAAGCTTACGCTGAGCAAAAGCATGGTATTTCTGAATTGCAGGCATGGGATTTTGGTTACTACAGCGAAAAACTTAAGCAAGAAAAATACGCAATTTCAGACGAAGTGCTACGTCCTTACTTCCCAGCAAATAAAGTATTAAGTGGCTTATTCGAAACCGTTAACCGCTTATTTGGTATTAGCGTAAAAGAAGTTACTGACTTTGACAGCTACCACAAAGATGTACGCTTTTTTGAAATTGTAGACAGCAGCAATACCCTACGCGGACGTTTTTATCTCGATTTATATGCGCGCGACCGTAAACGCGGCGGTGCGTGGATGGACGACTGTATGGGTCGTAAAGTACGTGCTAACGGCGAGTTACAAACACCGGTTGCTTATTTAGTATGTAACTTTAATAAAGCGGTAGGCGATAAGCCTGCGCTGTTTACTCATGACGAAGTGACAACCTTGTTCCACGAGTTTGGCCATGGTATTCATCACATGTTAACTCAAGTTGATGCAGCACCAGTAGCGGGTATTAATGGGGTTGCTTGGGATGCAGTAGAGCTTCCTAGTCAGTTCTTAGAAAACTGGTGTTATGAAGAAGAAGCACTGAGCTTTATTTCAGGTCATTATGAAACGGGCGAGCCGTTACCTAAAGAGCTACTTGATAAGTTACTAGCGGCTAAAAACTATAACTCAGGCATGCAAATGCTACGTCAAATTGAGTTCTCGTTATTCGACTTTAAAATACATAATGATTATAAAGCCGGTGAAGAATGCCAAATTCAAACGGTATTAAACGATGTACGTAGCCGCACGTCGGTGGTTAATCCGCCTGAGTTTAATCGTTTTCAACATGGTTTTAGTCATATCTTTGCTGGTGGTTATAGTGCTGGTTACTATTCATATAAGTGGGCTGAAGTTCTTTCTGCTGATGCATTTTCTAAGTTTGAAGAAGAAGGTATTTTTAACCCAGAAACAGGGCAAGCCTTCATGCAAAATATTTTAGAAAAAGGCGGCAGTGAGGAGCCGATGGAGCTATTTAAAAAATTCCGTGGCCGCGAGCCAAATGTAGATGCTTTACTGCGTCATAGTGGTATTGCGGCTTAAAAATAAATTTTTTAGCACAAACTAAACTAAAGCGCCTTGATGGCGCTTTTTTATTATCTAAATTTTACCCTAAAATTTTTAGTAAATTCAGTCTACCAAGCTATGCTCTTAACATACCTAACAAAATGGACTAGGGCATGGCAAAGCTAATATTGGCAATTGATGACGATAAGTTGGTTCACCATATAATTGAGGAGTCTTTAGCAGGTTTTTGTAAAATTATTCATGCGAAAGATGGTGATGAAGGTTTAAGACTCACAAAAAAATACAAGCCAGATATTATCTTACTCGATATAGAAATGCCGGGTAAATCAGGTTTTGACGTTTGCCAAGTCATTAAAAAAAATGAGCAGACCAAAGACATCCCCGTTATGTTTCTATCATCCAATATCGAGTTGGCTGATCGTGTAAAAGGTTACAGTGCTGGTGCATCTGACTATATAGCTAAGCCTTTTAATGCCCAAGAATTGATGGCGCGCATAAAGGTGCTTTATGAATATCGTCAACAAGGCATAAAGTTAAAAAATGATGTAGAGCATGCAGAAAAAACGGCCCAAATAGCCATGACTGAATCAGGAGATATGGGGCGAATAATGCGGTTTGTTGGGCAAAGTTACCATGCTAATAATTTTCAATTATTAAGCGAATATTTTTTAGCATTTTTTACTCCTTTCAATTTAGATGTCGTGGTTGTATTTTGGTACAAAAGCCAAGGCATATTTTATAGCTTACAAAGTGCGGTGTGCCCATTAGAGCAAGAATTGCTAGAACAACATAGGTACGCGCAGCGGTTTGTTGATGTTGGTGCCAGCACCATTATTAACTACCCTAAAGTATCATTACTGATAAAAAATATGCCCGTTGACGATAGTGCTAAATTTGGACGTT
Organism: Pseudoalteromonas sp. Ld19; assembly: GCF_045064135.1. NCBI lineage: Bacteria > Pseudomonadati > Pseudomonadota > Gammaproteobacteria > Alteromonadales > Pseudoalteromonadaceae > Pseudoalteromonas > Pseudoalteromonas sp. Ld19. The sequence continues at coordinate 99,177 of NZ_JBISHA010000017.1, forward strand.
ACAAAGATTTGTTTCCGCACATTTTGGAGATCACCAATGAAAAAGCGATCACCATACAAAATAATGAAAATAGCTACGAACAGGCCGCGCAAATAGGCATTGCGCTTGAAGATATAGTAAAACAATTAGTTTCTCAGAATCAGGCACAAAACAGTATTACTAAACAGTTTATAGAACAATTACATGAGCTTGATTGTGCAATTAAACTGCAAAAAGAAAGTGATAAGCTTTGTGACTTAACACCCTACTTTATCAAGCTAGATCAAACTATGCAGCTATTTACTTCTGCTAATAGCGATTTAGCATTTATTAAATGTCAGCTTAAGCAAATTAATGAAACTCGCAATGAGTTACTCGCTAGCTTGCGTAGTAACGCTGGTGAACTTGTCTTACAAAATACCACTGAAAATAATGATATAGAGCTATTTTAGTGCTTTAACTTGCACTGATTGATATACTGATCAGGTATTTTATCGTCGGAGTGTATAGTGGTTATTCAGTGTGTTTTTAAAGAGTGTCGCCCTTATTTAAATGAGTTAGAAACACGTTTTGGTTTGGCTCAGTGGGCAGAACAAAGCAATGGTTTTAGCCTACATTATGACGATAGTGGCTTGAGTTTATATAAAACAGATGAACCCAAATTAGGCGCAATCAATGTTGATTTTGTAACCGGTGCAGCGGCACATAGACGTAAGTTTGGTGGGGGGAAAGGCCAAGCAATTGCAAAAGCGGTTGGCTTAAACAAAGGGGCAACGCCCGTTGTGCTTGATGCAACAGCAGGCTTAGGTCGTGATGGTTTTGTACTTGCGTCACTAGGGTGCAACGTTATATTGCATGAACGTCATCCCGTAGTGGCCGCGTTATTGTATGATGGTTTACAGCGCGCTTATAACGACATAGAAATTGGCTCATGGATGAAGCAAAGTATGAGCCTCATATTTGGTTCGAGCCATACGTTACTATCGCAATGTGAAAGCATCCCTGATGTAGTTTATTTAGATCCTATGTTCCCGCATCGTGAAAAATCAGCTCTTGTTAAAAAAGAAATGCGTGTATTCCAAGAGCTTGTTGGTGCAGATACCGACGCCGACGATTTACTCGAATTCGCCTACCCACTCGCCAGTAAACGCGTAGTCGTAAAGCGCCCCGATTACGCCCCATTTTTAAATGATCAAACCCCAAGTATGCAAATTAAAACTAAAAAAAATCGCTTTGATGTGTATGTAAAAGCGGCAATGGTTTAAACACTAAGCATAGATTGGTGTTTTTATACAATAAAGCCGGCTCATGTAAGAAGCATTATATTGGGCTGGATCTTAGGATCTAGCTTTTTGAATCTAGGATCTTGTGGCATTTTCATGTTAGAATTCGCGCAATTTTTGGCATAGGTAAGTAGCATAGCAATGATCTTAGATGATATTCGCGTTGTTTTAGTTAACACATCACACTCAGGCAATATTGGCTCAGCAGCTCGCGCCATGAAAACCATGGGTTTATCAAAACTTTATTTAGTTGACCCCGCATGTGAAATAGACAGCCACGCGAGTGCTTTGTCTGCAGGTGCCAGTGATGTTTTAGGCAATGCAGTTATTGTTGGGACTGTTGAAGAAGCGATTGCCGATTGTGCATTAACAATTGGCACCAGTGCGCGCTCGCGTACGCTTTCTTGGCCTATGGTTGAACCACGTGAATGTGGTGAAAAACTGGTTGCAGAAGCTGTAAATGGCCCTGTAGCACTTGTGTTTGGTCGTGAAAACAGTGGTTTAAGCAACGATGAGTTACAGCTTTGTAATTACCATGTATGCATCCCTGCGAATCCTGAATATAGCTCGCTTAACTTAGCGATGGCAGTGCAAACGTTGTGCTACGAAACACGCATGGCGTTTTTAAATCAACAGCCTAAAAAGGTTGAAGAGGATGACACAGTTTACCCGAGTTCAAAACAAACAGAGCTATTTTACGATCACCTTGAAGAGACACTGTTTAAAACTGGCTTCATAATAAAACAGCACCCAGGTATTGTAATGACAAAGCTACGTCGCTTATTTAACCGTGCTCGTCCAGAAGATGCCGAAATGAACATTTTACGCGGTATTCTCACCTCAATTAATAAGTCTATCCCTAAGTAACTTAGGTATAGCGATTAGTTATAAAAGACCGAGACTAATTAACGCGCTAATACTTGACTAAATTACTCAGGTAATTACAATGGCCGTAATACTTGACTAAAGAGGTCAAGTATTGAAAATTTGTTAACTCTACAATTTAAAAGTAAGAGTGTTTAAATCAAATTTTTATCAAGTGATAATACTTGACTAATCTACTCTGGTAATTAAAATTTGCACTCTTTGTGCAGGGGGCGTTATGAAGTTAACATCAAAAGGCAGATATGCCGTTACAGCGATGCTGGATGTTGCACTGCACACAGGTGTAGGTCCTGTAGCCCTTGCTGATATTTCACAGCGACAAGAAATTTCTTTGTCATACCTTGAACAATTATTTGCCCGTTTACGTAAAAATGGCTTAGTAAGTTCTGTTCGTGGGCCTGGTGGTGGTTATTTACTAGGGCGAGAAACGAACGTTATTTCTGTTGGCGATATTATTAGCGCCGTAGACGAATCGGTCGATGCAACACGTTGCCAAGGTGCCGATACCGGCTGTCAGAGTGGCATGCGTTGTTTAACACATAATTTGTGGTCAGATTTAAGCGCACGTATAGAAGAATTTTTAAACAATATTACCCTTGCTGAATTGGTGGAAAAGTCAGATGTGAAAGAAATAGCATCGCGCCAAGATAACAGTATTAATAATGCAATCAAGCAGTTGGAAAATATTCAAGTAAGCTGTCAACTTTAAAGTTGACCTGCAGCGGAGAGAGAAATGAAGTTACCGATTTATTTAGATTACGCAGCGACCACGCCTGTTGACGAACGTGTTGCTAAAGAAATGATGCAATGCCTGACAATGGACGGTAAATTTGGTAACCCTGCGTCACGTTCACACCGTTTTGGTTGGCAAGCAGAAGAAGCCGTTGACCAAGCGCGTAATGATATTGCGGATTTAATTAATGCAGACCCACGTGAAATAGTTTTCACTTCGGGTGCAACTGAATCAAATAACCTTGCTATTAAAGGTGCCGCACAGTTTTACAAAAAGAAAGGTAAGCACGTTATTACCGCTAAAACTGAGCACAAAGCTGTTATCGACACATGTCGTGAGCTTGAGCGCCAAGGTTTTGAAGTAACGTATATGGACGTTGAAGAAAACGGCCTACTTGATTTACAAAAACTTGCCGACACAATGCGTGACGACACAGTACTTGTAAGCATCATGCATGTTAATAACGAGCTAGGTGTAATTCAAGATATCGCGACTATTGGCGAAATGTGTCGCGAACGTAAAATTATGTTCCACGTAGATGCAGCGCAAAGTGCGGGTAAAGTACTTATCGACATACAGCAGCTTAAAGTTGATTTTATGTCGTTCTCTGCACACAAAGCGTACGGTCCTAAAGGTGTTGGTGCACTTTACGTTCGTCGTAAACCACGTGCTCGCTTAGAAGCGCAAATGCACGGTGGCGGACATGAACGCGGTATGCGTTCTGGTACGCTTGCTACTCACCAATTAGTGGGTATGGGAACTGCATTTAGAATCGCCAAAGAAGATTTTGAAAAAGATTACGCACACATCAGTGCATTACGTAAACGTCTAATTGACGGCATTATGTCTGATATGGACGAAGTATACTTTAACGGCACACAAGACCAATCAGTACCAGGTATTATAAACATCAGCTTTAACTTTGTTGAAGGTGAGTCGTTACTTATGGCAGTAAAAGACATTGCAGTATCGTCAGGTTCAGCCTGTACATCTGCAAGCTTAGAGCCTTCTTATGTACTGCGTGCACTTGGCCGTAACGACGAATTAGCACATAGCTCAATTCGTTTTAGTATTGGTCGCTTTACTACCGAAGAAGAGATTGATTACACCGTTGAATTAATGAAAAACTCTATCGGTCGCCTACGTGAAATGTCTCCACTTTGGGAGATGCATCAAGAAGGTATTGATTTAGATTCAGTTGAATGGGCCCACCACTAATAGTGTGAGCACATACCCTAGCAGGTAATGAGGATAGAATAATGGCTTATAGTGATAAAGTAATCGACCACGTAGAAAACCCACGTAACGTAGGTACTCTAGATAAGAATGATCCGTCAGTGGCAACGGGTATGGTAGGCGCACCAGCATGTGGTGACGTAATGAAATTGCAAATCAAAGTATCAGCCGAAGGCGTTATTGAAGATGCAAAATTCAAGACCTATGGTTGTGGTAGTGCAATTGCTTCATCTTCACTTGTAACAGAGTGGGTTAAGGGTAAAACATTAGACGAAGCAGCGACAATTAAAAACACTGATATCAGTGCAGAGCTTGAATTACCACCAGTGAAAATTCACTGTTCAATTTTAGCCGAAGACGCAATTCAAGCAGCAATTGCAGACTACAAAAGTAAACAAGCGAAGTAAGAAGAGAAACTCATGGCAGTGACATTGACAGATGCGGCAGCAAACCGCGTACAATCATTTTTAGCAAACCGCGGTAAAGGTTTAGGCCTGCGCGTTGGCATTAAAACGACGGGCTGTTCAGGTCTTGCTTATGTACTTGAGTTTGTTGACGATTTAAACGAAGACGATGAAACTTTTGCGGCTAAAGGTGTCACATTAATTGTTGACGCTAAAAGCTTAGTTTACATCGACGGCACAGAGCTCGACTACACTAAAGAAGGCTTAAATGAAGGGTTTAAATTTAGAAACCCTAACCAAGCAGATGAGTGTGGTTGTGGCGAAAGCTTTACCGTTTAAGCTTTAAATATCTTTGTAGTATAAATAAGCCCTGCCAGTTAATGTAGGGCTTTGTTATTTTTGAAATTAATTTCTGAATATTATTGGTTGAAGTTATGCGTTACTTTGAATTATTTGCAGTCCCCGTTGATTACAATATTGATTTAGCAACAGTTAACAAGCACTACTTGGAATTACAGCGTACTGTACATCCTGATCGCCACGCGAATGCGAGCAGCCGCGATAAATTAATGGCCGTGCAAAGCGCCGCCGAAATTAACGATGCGTTGCAAATATTAAAGCACCCAGTAAAGCGTGCCGAGTACATGCTGAGCGAGCTAGGCGTTGATATTCGTGCAGAGCAGCAAACCTTACAAGATCCAATGTTTTTAATGCAGCAAATGGAACTTCGCGAAGAACTTGAAGAGCTAACATCAGCAAGCGATCCTGATACTGCGATTGCAAATTTTGAAAAACAAATTAAGCAACTAAACAATCAATACAGTGCACAACTTGCTGAACAACTAGCAAGTAACGATGAGCAGCACTATCAACTTGCCGCAGATAATATTCGTAAACTGAAGTTTGTTTATAAGTTACGTGACGAATTAGAGCGCATTGAAGACAGTTTATTTGACGATTAATTACTTGCTGCAAAGCGAGCAACACGAGTTTAAAGAGCATTATGGCATTATTGCAAATTGCTGAGCCGGGGCAGAGCGCGGCACCACACGAACATAAACTAGCGATTGGTATTGACCTTGGTACAACCAATTCATTGGTAGCAACAGTGCAAAGTGGCGAAGCCCGCACGTTAACTGATGATCTTGGCGCGGCTATGTTACCGTCGGTTGTGCGTTATCAAGCAGGTGGTATTACTGTTGGCGCAGAGGCAGCGCAAGCTGCAACGCAAGACCCTGCGAATACACTTATTTCGGTTAAGCGTTTTTTAGGTAAAACTCAGACTGAAATAGAGCAAAGTTATGGCCAATTACCGTATCAGTTCTGTGAACACAATGGTGCGCTAGCAATAGAAACTGCGGCAGGTAAAATCAGTCCAATTAAAGCATCAAGCCACATTTTAGCTGCATTAAAAGCACGTGCCGAACAAAGCTTTGGCAATCAAGAGATTTTAGGTGCTGTGATTACTGTACCAGCGTACTTTGATGACGCGCAGCGCCAAAGTACTAAAGATGCAGCAGAGCTTGCAGGCATTAACGTACTACGTTTATTAAATGAGCCAACAGCAGCAGCCGTTGCTTATGGCTTAGATTCAGGTCAAGAAGGTATTATTGCTGTTTACGATTTAGGCGGTGGTACGTTTGATATATCAGTACTTAGACTACATCAAGGTGTATTTGAAGTAATGGCAACGGGCGGCGACTCTAGCCTCGGTGGCGATGACTTTGACTCGCTCCTTGTTGATTACTTTAAACAGCAAACTGGTGTGTCAGCGTTATCATCTTCAGTTTTACGTTTATTCATCAATAAAGCAAAAGCGTGTAAAGAAGCACTTAGCCAATATGCAAAAGTGAATGTAGGTCTTGAGTTTGACGATCAAAAATACACTGTTGAAGTAACGCGCGAAACCTTTGATGAGCTGGCTATACCATTGGTTAAAAAAACGCTACGTTCGTGTCGACGTGCTGTAAAAGACGCTGGCATAGAAAACGAAGACGTACTGCAAGTTATTATGGTCGGCGGTTCAACCCGTATGCCACTAGTGCGTAGCCAAGTTCAAAGCTTTTTTGATAAAGAGCCGCTAACCTCTATCGACCCTGATCGCGTTGTCGCCTTAGGCGCTGCACTTCAAGCTGACGTATTAATTGGCAACAAGCCAGATTCTGACATGTTATTGCTTGATGTTTTACCATTGTCGTTAGGCCTTGAAACGATGGGTGGTTTGGTTGAAAAAATTATTCCACGTAATACCACGATTCCGGTAGCTCGCGCACAAGAATTTACAACGTTTAAAGACGGCCAAACAGCCATGTCATTGCATGTGTTGCAAGGCGAGCGTGAGCTTGTTGATGATTGTCGATCACTTGCTAAGTTTAGCTTAAAAGGTATTCCACCAATGGCGGCAGGCGCTGCGCATATTCGTGTTACCTTCAAAGTTGATGCCGATGGTCTATTAAGTGTTTCAGCAATGGAAAAATCAACAGGCGTGCAAGCTGAGATTCAGGTTAAACCGTCGTTTGGTTTATCTGATGACCAAGTAGCTAACATGCTAAAAGAGTCAATGAGCAACGCTAAAGGCGATATGCAAGCACGTATGCTTAAAGAGCAACAAGTAGAAGCACTGCGTGTTATTGAAGCGCTTAATGCATCACTTGCAAGCGATGGATCATTACTAGACGATACGCAACTAGCAAACTTACGCGCTGAAATTGCAGAACTAGTAAAAGTGCGCGAAAATGCACAAGAACCAAACGAAATTAAAGCCGCTATCGAAAAAGTTGATAATGCGAGTAGTGACTTTGCATCGCGCAGAATGGATGCATCAATTAAAAAGGCCCTTACAGGGCAGTCAGTAGACAACATTTAAGAGAGATTAGAATGCCACAAATTGTTTTTCTTCCACATCCTGAATTATGTCCTGACGGCGCGGCTATTGAAGCTCCTACAGGCCAAACGGTACTCGACGCTGCGCTTAAAAATGGTATTAGCATTGCGCATGCCTGTGAAAAGTCGTGTGCATGTACTACGTGTCATTTAGTGATTCGTGAAGGATTTGATTCACTTGACGAAAGTGATGAGCTAGAAGATGACATGCTAGATAAAGCATGGGGCTTAGAGCCTGAATCACGCCTTGGTTGCCAAGCAATTATAAGAGATGAAGACCTAGTGGTTGAAATACCTAAGTACAATCTCAATATCGTTAATGAAGAGCACTAGTTTTTAACGATGTATTTTTTAAAAGCCGCTGTTTGATACAGCGGCTTTTTTGTTTGTGAATTGTAAGCGCAACGAGTAAAACTCGTAGGTTATTCTGTAGACGCGCAGCTTGCTTGCGTGATGCGTTTTGGCTCGAGGTTATAAATCTAGAAGCCGCGCTCCCTACGTGAGCAAACTCAACATCTACAGCAAACTTTAAATTATATATTTGCTTTGTAGACGCGCAGCTTGTTGGCGTAATGTGTTTTAGCTTGAAGGTAAATATAGAAGCTGCGCTTTTCACGGAGCAAGCTCAACGTCTGCAGTAAATTTTAAATTATATATTTATTTTGTAGACGCACAGCTTGCTGGCGTGATGTGTTTTAGCTTGAAGGTAAATATAGAAGCTGCGCTTCTCACGGAGCAAGCTCAACGTCTACAGCAAACTTTAAGTTATACATTTATTTTGTAGACGCACAGCTTGCTGGCGTGATGTGTTTTGGCTTGAGGGTAAAAATATAGAAGCTGCGCTTCTCACGGAGCAAGCTCAGCGTCTACAGCAAACTTTAAATTATATATTTGCTTTGTAGACGCGCAGCTTGCTGGCGTAATGTGTTTTAGCTTGAAGGTAAATATAGAAGCGGCGCTTCTTACGTGAGCAAGCTCAACATCTACAGTAAACTTTAAATTATATATTTGCTTTGTAGACGCGCAGCTTGCTGGCGTGATGAACTTAAAACGTAATTTTGGAGGTTTATTTTGAGTAATCTTATTTTTTCAGACTCATTTATTAACGGTGACTTTTATAAAACGGACACGCATTTCAGCGTTAACGATCCCGCAACCGAAAAAAATATTGTTGATGTAAGCGATATTGACGAGCAGGGTGTAAGTTTAGCAATAAGTGCATCACAGGGGGCTTTTGTTAAGTTAAAAGCCACGAACGCGACCGAGCGAAGTGAAACCCTGATGCGCTGGTATGAGCTAGTTATAAAGCACAAACAAACACTTGCAGAGCTAATGACTAAAGAGCAAGGTAAACCACTCAAAGAATCCCTTGGTGAGATTGATTACGGTGCAGGTTTTATCAAATGGTTTGCCGAAGAGGCTAAACGTAGTTACGGCGATATAATTCCGCCAACAGACAACACTCATAGGTTAACTAGCTTTAAGCAACCAGTAGGTGTTGTCGCTGGCATAACGCCTTGGAATTTTCCTGTTGCTATGGTTACTCGTAAAATAGCTCCAGCTTACGCTGCGGGCTGTAGTTTTATACTTAAACCCTCTGAACACACGCCACTATGTGCTATTGCACTCGCTTATCTAGCCGATCAAGCTGGTTTTGTAAAAGGTGCATTTAACGTGCTTGTATCGCAAGATGCTAAAACAGTAGGAAAAATGCTGACTGACTCAGAAATTGTTCGCAAATTCACATTTACCGGCTCTACGGGAGTGGGTAAGCAGTTACTATCACAGTGCGCTTCTACCATTAAACGTACATCAATGGAACTTGGCGGTAACGCGCCTTTTATTATTTTTGATAGTGCTGAATTAAATGAAGCCGTTGAAGGGTTAATGGCGGCTAAATTTAGAAACAGCGGACAGGCCTGTGTTGCTGCAAACCGTATTTTTATACAGCGTAACATTCTCGACAAAGTACTTTCAAAAATCACCCCTAAAGTTGCCGTATTAAAAGTAGCAAATGGTTTTGAAGACGATGTTGATATTGGTCCACTCATTTACCCTAAAGCAAAAGAGAAAGTACAACAGTTAATACAAGATGCACTCGATAAAGGCGCTACCTTTATTGGCGATAATAGTGATTTAGGTGGCAGCTTTCAAAACCCATTAATACTAAATAATGTAACCACTGAGATGGATATTTACCACGAAGAGGTATTTGGCCCAGTATTAACGGTTATTCCTTTTGATGAAGAAAGCGAAGTGCTTGCGCTTGCTAACGATGTACCATTTGGTTTAGCAGCGTATTTTTACAGCCAGAATATTAAGCAAATTTACCGAATAAGTGAAGGGCTTGAATTTGGTATGATCGGTGTAAATGAAGGGGTTATATCAAACCCTGTTGCACCATTTGGTGGTGTAAAGCAATCAGGTTTAGGGCGCGAAGGAGGGCACCAAGGGCTTGATGAGTACTTAGAAGAAAAATACGTGTGTATTAAGATTTAGCCAACTTGGTTTATTACACTAATGTGGCAGATATATGATCTTTACGCTTTGCTGTTGCCTCACAAAGCCCTAAATGCTACCTTTGCAGCAGCATATTTTGTTAAATAAAAATTAATAAAAAAAGAATTTCTATAAGTAGAAATAACCCCGTGTGTAAATGCCACCGCAAGGTGGCATTTTTTTAAGGCTGCTTTTAAAATAGCGCTACACATATATTTACCTCTAGATTACATCTGCTTTTATAGCCTCTCGCTGTGATTAAATCGCAACAGGCTTTAGTCCCAAAAGATCAATAAGCCCTATCTAAATAATCTACAGCATCAAAAATAATATATATGAAAAATTGTATGTCATGATTTTTAGTTGAGCGCCCGTTTCAACGATTATTTATTGAACAAACAGTAGAAATAAAGCGACTATAAGCGTATAAAAACTGAATTTTAAAGTAGACTATTAGTATAAAAATGAAGATATATAATATAGGAAATACAGGATAGATATTAGAGAAGAAAAATTGGGGCGATTGACGGGGCTTGAACCCGCGACAACCGGAATCACAATCCGGGGCTCTACCAACTGAGCTACAACCGCCACAACACACCTTGTTTGGTGTGGCGCGCATGATACATAAAATAATAAATGTTGTGAAGCTTTTTTGTAAAAAAAACAAAATAAAATAAAATGACTGCTTAGGTCTCAAAATATTAGCTATAGTGTGTTGGTTTTTAATTCACCTAAAATAGAGGACGCAAGTTTCATTGGTAGTGAGAATTCATTATTTTATGAGAATAGGTTGTAAATTAATGTATGATAACGCTTAAAATTGCTTAATAAATAATATTTGGAGTAAATATGGATTCAGTACTTAATTGGCTTAACGAAAACTCAGGACTAGTATTGCATTATGGCATTCAAGCTGTTGTTGCGCTTGTTATCTTTTTGCTTGGTAGCCGTATCGCTAAGCTTTGTGCTCGTTTAACTGAAAAAGCGTTCGACAAAAAGAAAGTCGACAAAGCGGTTGGATCATTTGTTTCAAGTATTGTGTACACACTTGTATTTGCTGTCACTATTTTAATGGCACTTTCGCAAATTGGTATCGAAACCACATCGTTCATTGCTATTTTAGGTGCCGCTGGTTTAGCTGTTGGTTTGGCATTACAGGGCTCGCTCTCTAATTTTGCATCTGGGGTTCTTATTATTTTACTTCGTCCGTTTAAATCGGGTGATTATGTAGAAGCAGGCGGAAAAGCCGGAACAATCAAAAAAATCGAAATATTTTCAACTGAAATGCGTACCCCAGATAATAAAGTTATTATCATGCCAAATTCGCAAATAATGTCGGGCGCAATTACTAACTTCTCACGAGAGTCTACTCGTCGTATTGATTTAGTCATTGGTGTTGGTTACGACGCTGATTTACGCCAAGCAAAAGAAGTATTAAAATCAGTACTCGATGCAGAAGCGCGTCTACTAAAAGACCCTGCTTACACTGTGGCTGTATCTGAGTTAGGTGACTCAAGCGTAAACTTTATTGTTCGTCCTTGGGTTAACTCAGCTGACTATTGGCCTACATATTGGTCTTTAATGGAAAATATTAAAATTGCATTAGATGAAGCCGACATTACAATTCCATTTCCACAAATGGATGTTCATTTACACAAACAAGACTAATTTTAAAATACTTGGCTGTTTTTTGATCGCTTGAGTAACATAATAGCTCATAAACATAATCGTTTATGAGCTATTTAGCTTGCTCTAACAAGCCATGCTTTAATAAAATAGGCGCAAATTAATACAAAGGTTATTTTTAATGAAATTAAAGTTTTTATCAGCTGTAGTTGCTGTATCTGTAGTAACTAACGCATTCGCAGAAGACGCAGTATCTGAGCAAAAAACATGGGAAGTTACCAGTGAGCTAGGCGCAATTATCACTAGCGGTAACACCGAAACGACCACACTCAAAGGTGGTATTAAAATACAGCATAATTTAGAAAGCTGGAACAATGAGTACAAAATCGACGGTATCTACAAAGAAGATGAAGTTGAAAATGATAACGGCAGCAAGGAAAAACAGCGTACAAATGAAAAGTACTCTATTTCTGCTCAAGGTAATTACAAATTAAATGAAAAACACGCTCACCTATTCATTTATGGTTCACACGTATCAGACTACTTTGGCTCATACAGAAGTGAATCAGTAATTTCTGCAGGTTATGGCTTGCGTTTATTAAACGAAAAAACGATGTGGTTGAGCGCCGAGATAGGTCCTGGTTATAAATATTTTACATACCCTGACGACAGCACAGAAACAGATGATAGCGGCAAGCTACTTGCTGGCGAGTCTGACGGAGAAGTTATTGCGCTTGGTAAGTTAGATTACAACTGGAAAATTTCAGATAATGCACGTTTCACTCAGTTAGTGGCTATCGAATATGGTGATACAAACACCAAAACTCGCTCTGAAACTGCGTTACTTGCAAAAATCAACGGCTCATTACAAATGAAAGTTGCTTACAACATTACAAACAACTCAGACGTTGCCGATGACAAAGAAAGCACAGATACTGAAACATCATTAACACTTGTTTACAGTTTTTAACATCACTTTAGATTATATAATGGGTAAGCTTGCTTACCCATTTTTTTTATCTAAAAAATGGTGTAACATGCCGCGGCTCTCTTTATCTTTTTACTGGAAGGAAACTTTGTGAAGTTAATTAAATTTTTTTCGGCGATACTGTTTTTCAGTACCTTACTATCGTTTTCTGTATTAAGTGCAGAGCAGGGGGTTCAGCCCACAGAACAGCAGCTAGAGCAATTTAAAAAATTGCCAGAGGCTCAGCAGAAATCTTTGGCAAAAAAATATGGTATTGATCTAAGTTCATTAGAACAGTCAAAAGATAAAGACTCGGAGGATAAATTATTAATACCTTCTGTTTTACCTCGAAATGATAAAAATAAAATCAACGATGAAGAGTTTCAAACAGATGAGGAAAAGTTTAAGCCTAAATCAGACGACCCCAAACCGTTTGGTTATGAGCTTTTTTCGGGTGAGCCAACTACATTTACACCATCTGAGAATGCATTGGTACCTGATAATTATATCGTTGGTCCCGGTGATACATTCACTATAAATTTATACGGTAAAGATTCTTCAACTGAAGAAGTAGAAGTTGATAGGGAAGGGCGACTAGCTATAGATAAATTACAACCTGTTACAGTTTCAGGTATGGAATATAGTGATGTAGTTAAACTGGTAAAGATAAAAGTTGAGAAAGAAATGATCGGTGTAGAACCGTTCGTTTCTATGGGTAAAACTAGAAGCATTAGAGTTATGGTGCTAGGTGAAGCTTATTTATCAGGTGCCTACACAATTCCTGCATTATCTTCAATTTCACATGCGTTATTTGTAAGCGGCGGTATTTCAGAAATTGGTTCATTACGTAATATCCAATTAAAGCGTGCAGGTAAAACTATTCAGACGCTTGATTTATACGACTTGCTCATCAAAGGCGATAGCTCTAATGACGTTATTTTAAAACCAGGTGACGTTGTTTTCATACCAACGGTAGGGAAGCAAGTGACGGTTGATGGTGAAGTTCGTAGACCTGCCATTTTTGAGTTGAAAAACAATGAGTCAATACAAGACTTAATTACGATGGCGGGTGGCTTTAATGGTGCAGCTTACCCACAAAAAACTGTAGTGGAACGCTACACTGGAAATAGTTTTAAAACAATTTTACAAATAGATTTGACGAGTCCTGATTCAAATTATGCAGCTAAAAATGGCGATAAAATCAAAGTTCCTTCTTCTAGCGAAGAGCTAAATGAAGCTGTTACTTTACTTGGAGCTGTGACCTACCCTGGTAATTATTCATGGAAGCAAGGTGATAAAGTAAGCCGTTTATTCTCTTCAATAAAAAGTGATCTATTACCTGTTGCTGACTACGAGTATGCTCTTATTATAAGAGAAACAAATACCAAAGGAGACATAGAGGTCCATCAATTCTCTCCCATAAAAGCAATTGCTCACGACGATAATGAAGATCTAAAACTTCAAGCTCGTGACAAAATAATTGTTTTCAGCCGCTTTCAGTCGAAAGAAGAAGAAGAAACGGCATTAGATTCACTTGCTTTGACTCAAGAACAAATTAAGCTCAGAGAACGAATGACTTTATGGAATGAGTATGAAGAAAAGCAATTTTATGAATTTATAGATTTAGGTGATTCATTAGATAAGGAGCTAGCAGAACAAGTTGCTAAAGAATTAGAAGAAGAAGAAAAGAAAAAAGTAACCGCAATTACTGAGATTTTAAATCAAAAAATTGAACTAAAAGATGATGAGTACTCATACTTTAGCCGAGAACGCTTACTAAAACCTGTCTTAGCGAAATTAAACCAGCAATCTGGCTACAAAAGTAAAGTACAAATTTACGCTATAAGAGGCGAAGTTTATCACGAAGGTATTTATCCTCGTCCTGTTAACGCAAATGTTGAGAAAGCGATAGCGTCAGCAGGTGGTCTAAAAGAATCTGCTTTTCTTGATAGTGCCGAAATAACACGTTTTTCATCAACAAGCTCTGCAATGCTTGAACATGTGAATGTTAATTTAGAAGAAGCAGTTACTAATCCTCAGAGTCAGAAATTTGTCGTTAAAAGTAAAGATTCAATCAATGTATATCCAATACCAAACTGGCAAAAAGGATTAAAAGTAAGCTTATATGGCGAAGTTAAGTTTCCTGGTGATTACGATATACGTAAAGGTGAAAGCCTTCGAGCAGTAATTAAAAGAGCCGGTGGGTTTACTGAGTTTTCTTATCCGGAAGGTGCTGTGTTTACACGTGAAACTCTTCGCTTTCAACAGCAGCAGCAGCTAAATAAGTTATCAGAAGACTTACGCCGTGATGTTACTTCAAAGAGTTTTAACAGCTCGATTACTGATTCATCATTGAGTTATGATGATATGAACAGTTTAATCAATGATTTAGCTAAAGTTAAAGCTGTAGGGCGCTTGGTAATTAATTTACCAGCTATTGTAAATGGTAAGCTAGACATTCCGTTAGAAGATAGTGATACGCTTTATATTCCAAGTAAACAAAATAGTATTAATGTTGTTGGCGAAGTTAACTTTTCAAGCTCACATTTATTTGACTCCTCGTTATCGGTTGATGATTATATTGATAGAAGCGGTGGCTTTAAACAGCGGGCAGATGAGGATCGAGTTTACATTATTAAAGCAAGTGGCCTAGTTAAAATTCCGAGTAATAATTCTTGGTTTGCTGTTAATCGCTCTGAATTATTAGAGCCTGGCGACACGGTAGTTGTTCCGCTTGATACAGAACATGTTGATAATTTGACTCTATGGAGTACAGCGACGCAGATACTTTACCAAATGGGTGTAGCGGTTGCGGCTGTAGGTTCATTATAATTTAAGGTAGCATGAAATGAAAAAGCAAAATGGTTTTACAATGATGGAATTACTAATAGTTATTGTAATTTTAGGTTTATTGGCATCTTTAGTTGCTCCTAAGTTTTTTGGTAAGCTAAGTACAGCTGAAAGAGGAATTGCTGCGACTCAAATGGCTGCCTTTGAAACTGCGATAGATACATATAGGCTGGATTTAGGTAGATATCCATCTAAGTTAAGTGATTTACGAAGCGGCGATGAATCACGTTGGGATGGTCCTTACTTACCTAAAGATGTTCCTTTAGATCCATGGGGAAATCCATATATCTATAGCCTTAATAATGATAAGAGTCAGCCTTATACTTTATTGTCCTACGGGGCTGATGGTAAAGAAGGTGGCGAAGATAACAATCAGGATATAGTTCATCAATGATGAGTATTGAAGAATTACTTGTTGAAAAATTTAATATTAATCCACAAGACATTTCAAAAGCTTTAAATTATCAGCAAAAATTTGGTGGGAGAATTGAGCAAATATTAGTGAATATGGGAAGTCTTCCTGATGATCAAGTTCAGCATTTGCTTTCATTATATTTAGAACTGCCAATATTTGATTTGTTTGACTGGCAAGATAAAGATCTTCCGATTCTCGATAGTAAGGATCAGGATTTTTTATTAAAAAACAATTGGATTCTTTTAGATGAAGAAAAAAGTTATTTTGCATGTCTTTATCCTTTAAATTTAGCAGTTAATAACTGGGTTGCAGAACGAAACATTTCTGCAACGTTATTTATTGCTACTGAGACGGATATTAATAACTTAGCTTCAAAACTAAATGATAAAAATATAATTGATACTGATGACCTTGTCTCATCAGATGAAGAAGAAAAACTCCGAGAACTTGCTTCTGAAGCCCCTACAGTTAATTTACTAAATTCTTTAATTGGTAAGGCTTTAAGGCAAGGTGCGTCAGATATGCACTTAGAGCCATTTGAAGGAACTTACAGGGTTAGGTATCGAGTCGATGGTGTACTGCATGAAGTTGAGCGGTTAGCTCCTAAAATGCAATTGCCAATTGTAACTAGGCTTAAAATACTCTCAGGCATGGATATTGCCGAAAAACGCCGTCCGCAAGATGGCAAAATAGAGTTAAAAATTTCAAATCAAGAAGTTGACATTCGAGTATCTGCCTTGCCTCTTAATGATGGTGAATCCGTTGTTATGCGCTTTCTTCGTAAAGATAATGTACGTTATGACATGTCAGTTCTTGGATTATCTGATGATATAGCTGCATGTATTAAGGAAGATATTAAAACAACGTCAGGAGTTGTGCTTTTAACTGGACCTACTGGTTCAGGTAAAACAACAACGTTATACACGTTTCTTAATGCATTAAATAACGACGACGTAAAAATTATTACCCTTGAAGATCCCGTGGAGTATCAACTAGCAGGAATTAATCAAGTACAAGTTAACAGTGATATTGGTTTTGACTTTTCAACGGGCTTAAGATCTATTGTTCGTCAAGATCCCGATATTATAATGCTCGGTGAAATACGTGATAAAGAAACAGCACAAATAGCACTGCAGTCAGCTTTAACTGGTCATTTAGTATTTAGTACAGTTCATACAAATGACGCGGCAAGTGCATATACACGGCTACTTGATTTAGGCGTCGAAGAGTTTTTACTAAATGCAGCGCTTGTATCAATTGTTGCTCAGCGATTAGCGCGCAAAATATGTAGCCATTGCTCAGAACCTGATGAAGATGCAGCAATATTGATCGAAAAATATAAGCTTGATGATTTTATAAAGCGTTTTGATTTAGAAGGTATTAGTTTACAAAAAGGAAAAGGTTGTCAACATTGCTCTAATACAGGTTACAAGGGTCGAATGGCGGTAACTGAATATTTAGCATGTGATGATACTATCAAATCATTACCTAAAAATGCTGATTTTATCAATAAAGCCAAAGAGCATAACTATTCGCAAAAACGTAGGACTCTTTTAGAAGATGGACTTTATAAAGCGGTTCTCGGGCATACTACAATAGCTGAAGTATTAAGAGTTGCAGGTTAATAATGCTATACGAATATAAAGCATATGATAGTTCCGGCGCTAAAAGCGAAGGGCAAATAGAAGCTGAGAGTAAGCAATTAGCCATAGTTGCAATTCAGGCCCTAGGTCTATTCCCATCAGATATAAAAGAAGTAAGCTCAGATGGCGTTACTTTTTTTAAAGGAAATAGCATAACGTTAGCTGATTTAGAGTTTTTAACAGCAGAGCTGAGCTTGTTGTTAGAGTCAGGTGTCAGAATAGATAAAGGGATAGATATAATAAGGCGCACTAAAGCAAAGCCTATATTAGCCAAGTTGTTAGGTGATTTAAATAAAAAAATAAAAAAGGGTAATAATTTATCGACAGCCTGTCGAGACTATCCTGACGTTTTTGACGAGTTGTATTGTAACCTTATAGAGCTAGGTGAAGCATCAGGTACTTTAAGTGAAGTATTTGCAGATTTAGCTAAAGATCTTAAATTTAAACGTGACTTACGCAGTAAAATCATTGGTTCACTCACTTATCCTTGTGTTATTTTCGCAGTGTGTATTTTGAGCATTATCTTCATTTTTAATTTCATAATTCCTAAAATGTCTAGTATGTTTGTTGGGGCTGATAATCTTCCTTGGTACACATCGTTTATGTTAAGCACAAGTGAGTGGATGATACAGTATCAAACATTTTTATTGGTTGGCTTTATCGCATTTATATTTGCTTGTAGTTACGGTCTAAAGCAACCCAAAATACTCAAATGGTGGCAAGGTATATCACTAAAGCTGCCTATAGTAGCTAAAGCAATAATCACAATTGAAAGGATACGTTTTAACAGTGGTTTAACTATGATGCTTAAGTCGGGAATACCTATAGATAAAGCATTAGGACTTTCTGCTGGTAATATTCGCAATTCTCATTTACGTAGAGAGATTGAAATAGCTAAGCAGAAAGTAAAGCGCGGTAGTTCTTTGTCGCCAGCACTTCAGCAAACATCATTGTACCCTGCATTTTATGTATCTCTATTGGAAGTCGGTGAAGAATCAGGAAACTTAGAAAGAGTGTTTGACGAGATAGCGAACCGTTCCAGAATAGACTTTGAAAGCTGGACTCACAAAATGACGACGTTATTAGAGCCCCTAATGATCTTAATTATGGGAGGAATTGTGGGCGGTGTTGTTGTTGTAATGCTTTTAAGCATGGTATCTATGAATGATGTTGGTTTGTAATGTTCAAGTTTAAAGGCTTTACACTAATAGAATTAATGGTTGTAATGACAATTGTTGCCTTATTAATTGGTTTGGTAGGGCCAATGACAATTCAGCAGCTAGATAAGGCGCAAGCTAAAGCTGAGTTGTTGAATCTAAAGCGAGAATTAGTTGCGGTGAGTCAGCGCGCTTTTTTTTCTGGACAGCAATTAACGGCAAAATTATCAGGTAAAGAGTTTAAAGTTTATAAAACTGCTTTAGATTCAGCCCCTGTTATATACAGTAAAACCTTTAAATATATTTTTTTTCAACCACAAGAAGTTAACTTTCAAAAATCAGGGCTCATAAACGTATCTCTGATAAGAGTCAAATACAGAGATACCCCATTAAATATAGAATTAGACACGTTAATTAATAAACCTTATATATTCAATGAACTTATAGTTGAACCCTAATGTCTTACCCTAATCTGAAAAAACAAGCTGGCTTTACCTTAATTGAAGTATTAGTCGCAAGTGTTATTTTGTTCTCTTCGATTGCGATCGTTGGTGTTATTTATAAAGGAGTCATAATTGCTACTGTAAAATCTGAAAAGCAAGTTCATATAGCATCAGTTGTCCCAGAAAGTATAAAAAAAATACAAAAAGAACTGAGAAGTCAAAAAAATCAACAAGCGACAGAAAGCCAAGGCAGTCTAAGTCTATTAGATGTTAATGCTAAGTGGCATGCGGCACTCGTTAAGTCTAAGTTGCCTCCAGAAGCATATGACCCAGACTCAGGAAAAATGACTCAAATAGATAAAAAATATTACTTTTGGAAAGTTAACGTGCAGTTTGAGTTTAAAAATACAGTTCAAGAGTATAATTTTAATGAGTTCACTTGGGATGAGTAGAAATAAGCATGCTGGTTTCACTTTAATAGAGTTGTTAATTACGATGTCAATCCTAAGTGCGTTAATGTTTACTGGAACATTCAGCTATCAATTACTTGCAAGTAAATGGCAAAAAGAAGTGGGTACTTTTAACCAGACTCTAGAGCACGCGAAAGGGATTAGCTTGTTATCTCAAATTCTAAATGGGATATACCCGTATGTGGTAATGGACAATAAATTGCAAATAAAGAAACCAGGTTTTCTTTTTATAGGTACTAATTCGCGGTTACTCTCAGTTACACAACAAGGCTTATTTTCAGAGCACTACCCTGAGATATTTAGATTAACCCTTCAGCCAAATAAAGATAAATTTAACCTTGTATATCAGTCGGTAAGTACCAAAAGTGTCACCGTACTTACAGCAGATCAAAAAATAGAGTTTAAACATAGTTATTTATTACTTGAAAACATAGATTCGTTCAATCTTTCTTATGTTGGCTGGACAAATGTCAATACAATGTCAGACGAAAAAGAAAACAACCAAGCACCAAAGTTAAGTAGTAATTTTTCTGGTTTAGATAGGCAGATATTACCAGTAAATTTAACCGCAACGTTAAGTATTAACTCTAAAGTAATGTCAATTGAAGCAAACACTGAAAGAAGTGCGCTCCAACATATGACTTTATATTTAGGGTCGCCCCAATGAATAAAGTTAGAGGTGTTGCGTTAATTCAGGTATTACTTATAACTGCGCTACTTACAGTATTCGCACTTTTTTTGAACCAAGGAGCGCAAAGGCATGTTCACATCGCTTCACTAGCTAAACAAAGAGCTGAGGCTGAAGTGTTGATGCATTCAGCTCAAAGTAATTTATTTTATTTGTTACTAACAGAATCCCAGAGATATCCGACTCAGAATGAGATGCTGGAAAATGAAAGCAAGAGTGTAAAAGAAATTAAAAATCGCTGGAATTATCACAACCAGTTATTTGATGTTTCTGACTATGTATCAGCTAAAATTCAAGATCAGTCCGGCTTAATTAACGTAAACTTTATGTACTCATCTCAAGTGGAGGATCTTTTAACTTCCAATGGCGTACCTCCAAAGCGAGCTAAGCAAATTATTGATACCTTGTTAGATTGGCTTGATGCTGATAATATCGCCAGGGATTTAGGTCGAGACAGTTTTTTAGCGAATGATATACGAAACGGAAAAATAGCAGACATTACTGAAATAGAAAAAGTAATTCCCTTATCTGAAGATGAGAAAAAGCTTCTTTACACTAATTTAAATGTATTTTCTCGCGGTGATTTAAACATAATGTCAGCCAGCAAAGAGTTGATAGCATCTATGAGCTCTTTTGAAAAAGCACAATATGTTACTAAATTAAGAGATGAAGGTAAGCTTACTGTCAATGTATTTAAAGAGTTTACTGATATTACTGACCAAGATGGACTTAGGTTTTTTCCTTCACGTAGGCTTGCTATCAAAATATATGTTAATTACTACGATGTATCCTTAAGCAAAGAGTTTATTGTAAAGTTTTCACCTTACGCAAAATACCCAATCCTACCTTATGATTTATTATTAGAGCGCAATTAATAATTATGTTTTTTAAAGTTAACCTATTAAAGCAACAATTACGTCGTTTTCTACATTCATTATGGCGCTATGTTGGTTATTATGATGGGCGTTATTACCGTTTTGTTCATATTGAAAACAAGCTCACAATAGAGCCTATTGTTAATGGTAAAATCCCCAAAATACTAGTGATTGCGAGCAATGTTTATTCAGAGCAAAACTCTGCATTACCCGTTGTCGACAGCAAAGAGCTACGTAAATTATTAAAGTTGCAATCCCAGCCTAATCAGGCCGCGTTAGTTTGCGATGTTCAAACAGATAAAAGCGTTATTAATAAATGGCAATTTCCAGAGTTGGAGAGCAATCCTCTATTTATTTTTCCAGAGTCAATTCTACTAACAAAACAATGCATCAATACAGAAGTGTTAATCACTAAAAGTGATGCTGTTGACTCAATTTATGCAAAAGTTGGTTCGGTTACTTACAGTGGGCAGTTAAAAGGAGTTATTAATACAGAAAAACGTTTTGCAATGTCAATTGGTATGCAAATAGATAAAGTAACCACACTGAACAAAGATGAAAAACTAGCAAAAATAGAAAATGGGCTAAAGTATCTCACAGCGAAAGAAATTGCGGCATTTACATTTATGGACACCAACTGTAATTGGGGCCAATTACTTATTAAATTCTCAATGCCAGGAATAGCTGTTATTAGCGCATACTTACTAATAACGTCTTTACTTTTAACGAGTAAAACATATTATTTGGATTACCAAAACGAAAGTATTAAAGAACAAGCCAGTGACATACTTTTTTCTCAAACAAAAACAGAAAAAAAAGAGCAGCAATATTTAACGTACTTAAATATATTGCAAGAACAAACTGATTACAGTGGTTTACTGGTATCACTTGTGCCTGTATTTGAGCAAGTAAGGTTAACAAGTGTGATCTCTGAAAATGGCCGTTTTATAGTCCGCGGCGAGATAGAAAAAGCGTCGGCGATATTAGAGCAATTAGCCAATCAGCCAAATATACAAGATGCAAAGTTTGACTTCCCTGTGTTGCAAAGTAGAGCAAGAGAACGTTTTGCAATTAGTTTTGTATTAGAAGATAAATTAACTATTCCCAAAGTAGAAAAAAATACAAAGAGTGAGGAGCAAAAACAAAATGGCTGATTTAAAAAAGCATGCTTTGGCTTTGTACTTTGTAGGTGTACTCATTTTACTGAAATTTATATTTATTCCAATTATTGATTGGCAAGATACTGTTATTTCCGAGCAGCAACTCGAGCAAAGAAAACTAAATAAAACGTTAGCTTTGTTAAAAAATGAAAGTGCGATTACGATACAATTGAATAACCTCGATATGCTTTTAAAAGAGATTTCTCCACTTTTTTATCAGTGGCAAAGTGAGGCTGAATTTAAGCGTGAAGAACAGCAAAAAATAGAAGCTCAACTTATAAAATACGATTTAAAAAGTAAGCGTATCGGTTGGAAAGAGAGTTTTCCTGGCGAAGGTGCACCAGTTCTAAAGTACACTATTGAATACTCTTTTGAGGGCAAAGGTTATCAAGTTTTAAACTATTTAATTGATTTGAAAGCAGATAAACATCTAGTTGATACACCGCAAATCAACTTTTCATTTCGAGGTCAAAAGGCGGGTTCTTTAGGCATTGTGTCAATATTTATGCGCCGCAATTACTATATGCGATTAAAGGATGATACCGATGCCGAGTAAGCAACAATTTATTATGCAAATTAAGCACCCTGTCGCCATTATTGGATTTGTTGTCGCGTTGGTGTGGATAGTGCAAGATGTTAGCGAAAGGGTTTTTAAAGCCGTACCTGTCACAAAGTCTCAAAAAATAGCGGACATGCAGGGCATTAAAACACAAAACCTTAACTTAAGAGACGATCAAATAGCAGACATACTTTCTCTGTTTGAAGTATATAAACCGTCTTTAGAAGTAGAGAAAGAAGAAAAGCCCATCGGGCTCACTAAAGAAGAGCAATTAAAGCAATCGGGTGTGTTAACAGAAGTATTTATAGATAACAAAAAGTTAGTACTTAAAGCGATTATACAACCAAATGAAACACAAAATAGGGTTGCATTAATAAACGTTTTAAATACCGACAGTAGTGAGACAACGTTAGAACGCTTTGACGACAAAACACAAGTATTTGGTTTTGAGCTTCAAGTTTTAAATAATACACAAGTTAAACTTACGGCCAATAGAGAACTGCAAAAGCAGGAAATTATTTTATCTATGTTTAAAAACATTGAGCCATCAATTGAGAGTCAATAAAGGTCTATTATGAAGAATGCTTCCCTTTCTAGCGTGTGTATCATTACAAGCCTATTTTTAGTTGCTTGTACAAGTACACCTGAAAACAAAAAACATATTTTTAAACCAGCGAGTTCGTACCTTTTAGAAAACGAAAACGTTACAGTGGAAGGTGGGGAATTAGTTAGTCAAACTAAAAAAAATCAACTAAACAAGCAAGCGAGTGTTTTTAATTACGTTGACGCATTTAAGGTACAACAACAAAGAGCTGAAGTTACCGATGATGTAGTTGATCTGTTTAGTGATACACGTGAATTAAAAATAGCTTCTGATGGCTTAGGTTTAAGTGATTACTTACACCAAGTGCTTGGAGAGCAATTAAAAGTAAGCTACATTTTAGCTGACGAAATTAAAGATGATACACAAACGGTTACATTAAATATTCAGCAATCGTTAACGGAGCGCAAACTGTATTTGCTAACTGAGCAACTTCTTAGTGAGCGCGGCTATACAGTTCGTTTTAACGACAATATTTTTTATATACATAAGCAAGATAACAACACAGGTCAAAAAGATGTTACCTATGGTTATGGTAACCAAGTGTCGGATGTACCTGAAACATCTGGCGAAATAATACAGATGATCCCATATGAATACGGCTTGCAAATATCAATGAGCAACACGTTAAGACAAATGATAGGGGTCAAATCTACTACGGATACAGATCGTAATGGGATAAATGTATTTGGCAAACGAAACGAAGTGATTAAAGCCCTGGAACTTATACAGTTGCTTGATCGCCCTGCATTTGTGAATAGACGTATTGGCATTTATGAATCTACCTACATAAGCGGAAAGGACTTATTAGATAAATTAAGTGAACTTTTAAAACAAGAAGGCATTAAGTTTGGCACAGGTAACGATACCTCAAGTGCAATTACAGCCGTAAATATTGAAAAACAAGGCAAATTAGTTTTTTTTGCAAGCAGTAATGCATTAATAGAGCGTGCCGTTTACTGGGCAAAACAAATAGATAAGCCAATTGACAGTGCCGAAAAGCAATATTTTATATACCAACCACAATATTCTCGTGCTATTGATATGGGGGAAAGTTTAGAGGCGCTAATTGGTGGAGGAACATCTCGCATTAGTAGCTCAACGTCTGCATCATCTGAAAATAATGAAACGTCATCGCGTCGAGGGGCATTAAGTGCAAGCTCTGAAGATCTTAAAATGGTAATAGATGAACGCTCAAATGCTGTAATATTCTATACTACTGGCGAAAAGTACCAGCAATTATTACCCTTAGTAAGACGTTTAGACATTCTACCAAAACAGGTCATGTTAGAAGTGGTCATTGCTGAGGTATCGTTAACCGATGAATTTAAACAAGGCGTAGAGTTTAGTTTTAATAATGGCAGTTATGGTTTATCAACGAAAGGCGCCTTTATGGATGGCGGCTTTGGCGGGCTTTCTTATTTATTGAGCGGCCCTAGAGGCGATTTAGCCGTAAACTTATTTGAAAGTAACTCATTAGTTAATATCCTATCTAGACCATCGTTAGTTGTGCGTGATGGTGTAAATGCAACAATAACAGTAGGTACTGATATACCAATTGTAAGTTCAACTACAAACGATCCTTTAGATTTATCTGGACGTCAAACAACTAACGTAGAGTATCGTAAAACAGGGGTTGAGTTGGGCGTAACACCAACGGTAAATGCGCAGGGTGTTGTACTAATGGAAATAAAACAAAAAATATCAAATGAAGTTAAAAATGGTTCTACGCTTTCGGGTAATCCAAGTGTGTTTGAGCGTACTATTGATACAGAAGTGGTTGCTCAAAACGGACAGACAATTATTTTAGGTGGCTTAATTAGCGAAAATCGCACAACACAAGCGTCATCAGTGCCGTTCTTTTCGAGCTTGCCCATTATTGGGAACTTATTTAAAGCTGACACCAGAGATGGTGATAAAACTGAACTTGTTGTTTTAGTAACACCACGGGTAATAGAAAGTTCGTCTGAATGGGATGATATAAAAGAAAAATTTGAGAGTATGTTCGAAAACCTAAAGGTACAACCATAATTTATATTATCGTAAGTTAACCTTTAATTTTAATAACTTCTTTTTTATCAAGTGTTTGAGTTGGTTTTTGATGTAATGTTAGTGCAATA
The DNA here is from genome assembly GCF_045064135.1 of Pseudoalteromonas sp. Ld19. Taxonomy (NCBI): domain Bacteria; kingdom Pseudomonadati; phylum Pseudomonadota; class Gammaproteobacteria; order Alteromonadales; family Pseudoalteromonadaceae; genus Pseudoalteromonas; species Pseudoalteromonas sp. Ld19. The sequence continues at coordinate 124,656 of NZ_JBISHA010000017.1, forward strand.
TATTTAATGTAAGCTTTTATTTAGGCACGTAAATAAAGTATGAAATTAATTTAAACATTTATGTTTTATTTACTTAACACAAAGCTTGATAAGTTTATAAAAGTTAAGTAAAATCGCTAGGCTTATATAAGCATATAAGCCTACTTTGTTTTTTGTTGTTAAACATTTTAGTTGATCTAAAATTAACAGTGAATAATAATGAATTGACATTAAAGGGTTAATCTCTATACACTTTAATTGTTCGGTTGTTGCTTAGGTGACGGCCTAAGTATAATAATATTTGAGGTGGTGATAAGGTTATCTCACCTCGGTTTCATGAAACTTGGAGAATGGAAAAAATGTTTAAAAAAACTCTATTAGCACTTGCAGTAGCTGGTGTATCTATCACTGCTAATGCAGCTGTAGTTAAAACAACATCTGTAGTTGACACTACTTTACAAACTGCACTTGAGACTTCATTAAAAACTCAGCTAGGCGATGGCAAATCAGGCCTTGGCGCTGATAACGTTTTTGGTGGCGGTAATGATAACTGTGAAGACCTAGCTACAGAACTTAGCGCTGTAACTGAAGTTGCTACTTTCACTCCAGCAAATGGTGGTATTGATACTGCTACTTTCGGTACTGGTAACGATGGACTTGCTAAAAACTTAGTTCAGTACACTGCTGCTGATGCATGTACAGTATACTTAGCAGCTGACACTGGTGTTGCAGTAGCTAAAGACGGCGTTGAGTATTCAACTGTTAAAGCTATCGAAATCAAGCCAGTAGTTGTTGCTGGTATTGGTGGTTACAAAGACGAAGATACACTTACGTTCCAAATCTCTGGTGCTAAGCTTGATACTGCGTTAACTACAGCGCCTACTATTAGTGTTGGTGCTCTTGGCCAAGCCGGTGCTGGTGTAACATTTGACGTGTTAGACATTACTGATAGCCAAGTTCGTTTCACTGTACAAGGTGCTACAAGCCAAACTGATTTCGTTAAAGGTAACGCTGTACTTAAGCTTGCTGGTTTATTCTTAGATTCAACAGGCCTAGCTTCATCTACTTCTGTTAACGTAAACTCTTTTGCAACAAATACGTCAGGTACTAAATTTGACGAAGCATCTGCTGCAACAATCGTGACATTAGTACCACAGTACACTGCTGAAGTTACTAACGCGTTTGACGAAATGATTGATGTTGGTAAAGATCGTCAAGAATTTGCTAACGGCCCTTCAGATACACTTAACTTAAAAGTTGAGCAAAACACAAGCACTACTCCAGCTGGTTTAGCACTTGTACCAGACGTTGCTACTTTTGTAGTTACTGGTGATTTCTCTTGGATGCTTGATGACGACATCGACTTAAATGAAGATGGCGCATTAACAACTACTGAACTAGCAAAAGCTGTTACATACGCAGGTTCTGCTTCAGTAACTAAACTTGCACTTAATGCAGCTAAAACTCAACTTACTATCACTACTAAAGTAGCTGGTGGCGCTGTTGATGCTGCTCCTTCAATCACTTTCACAACTGCTGGTTTCGACCAAGGTAAGCTTGAAAATGCATTGATTGCAGTTCAAAGCTTCTCTGTTAGCCTTAACGTGTTAAGCGACAAGTCTGTTGGCGGCAAAACTGCTAACATGCAAGCTCTAGATACGTCTGCAGCTGGTGAATGGGAACTTAACGGTTCTGTAGTTGTTTTACCATACATCCCATTTGGTCCTAACACGCAACCAATCATCCGTCATACTAATGCTGGTACTCGCGTTGGCGACGTAACTATGCGTTACATGATCGAAGGCGAAGACGTAACATGGAAAGCACTTCCAGGTGGCGCAATTGCTGATGTTAAACCAGGTGTACGTAACTTACTTACTACAGTAACTAATGCTCTTAAAGCTGAAGGCTACGATGCTACTGATGCTGGCTTTAAAGCTGCAGTAGAAATCGTAACTAACGTACCTTCACGTGACGTTCACGTGTTCTCTGGTGCTAAAGTAACAAGTTCTGATTCTTCACGTATGAATCTTACAGCTGTAAAAACTAACAACTAATATTAGTTAATAGTTTAAATAAAAAGCGAGCTTAGGCTCGCTTTTTTTATGTAAAGTATTTAATTACAGAGTGTTGAAATGGCTATGAATTTAATTGATAATTTAATTACTAAAAAAAAATATAAAAAAGCACACCAGTTAATTAAGAAACAGGCCAAACAAGGTGAGTCGCTAAAGTTATTAGAGCAAGAAGTAATATGCTGCTTTTATTTAAAACAGCTGAAACAAAGCGTACTAATATATAAAAGGTTGCTGGGCTATAACATTGAAGCCAGCAAAAAAGTAGGGTTTCTAAATAATCTAGCCATTACTTATAATCGACTAAAACAACCAAACTTAGTTCAGGCAACTTACTTACAATCAATTAATTTAGATGCCAGTGCACACAATGCTTTTGCAAGAGAGCAGTATTGTATTGCTGCGATCCAAAATAGTGACTTTAGCCAAGTGCTTGAGCATGTAGAGCCTTTATTGGGTTTAGCTGCTTATTCAGATAATGCTCATGTAATGCAATTGGATGCCGCCATTTATCAGCAAAAACGACCACTGATAGATGCCTTGTTAAAAACACTAGCAGCAACATTGAGTCAGTTTAAAGATAAGCATGTAGCAATATTAATAAATGTATTAATAAAGCATAATTACAAAACACAATTAAAAACGTTATTTATTGCTAATGAAAATCGTTTTAAAGCTACAGTTTGGTATGACGAGCTTGTTAACCAATCCTCTGAAAAAACTCTTATTACAAACAATAATACACTGCCTGGTAAATGTGGCGTTGAGGGGAGTAATAAGGCGCTTGTAAACTCAATTAAGAAGTTGATAGATAGCAGTGAGCAAGCAGGAGCTTTTTTTAGTCCACTAATTAAAATAATGGCTAGTGATGCTGGTTTGTCTATTATCACGACTCAGCCTGTGGTGAAAAATACCCTATTACTTGATATACCTATCAGTTGCATGCCTTTATTATGTGATTACAGTTTATCAGTTGAAAACAATATACTGGTATGTAAAGCACACAAGCAGCAACATAATCCAAATGCCAATACGACAATGTCGCTTATGATAGACATATACAACCAAACAAATAAGCTAAAAGAATGGCAAGTTAGCTCGCCATTCTTTAGTTTAAGTGATTACCCAATGTTATTAAGTGCTCTTGTTGAAGGTAAGAAAAACACGTCTAAAGTAATAGATTTTTATAGACTTTCACAAGAGGGGAGAAAAGACAAACTACTTATAGAGAGCTTCTTTGGAGCCCGTGTATTTAGCTATAAGAACGAAAAGCTAAAGAACCAAGGAATTAAAAGCGTAAGTGAAACCGAGAAAGGGCTACTCTCTGTAATTGACTTTGTTAACCATAGAATAGGCTCAACCTACTATCGAAGTACTGAAAATGGCATAGGTCTAACTGCTCCGGCTAACCAGCTTATTGATAGTGAGTTGTTTGTTCAGTACAACTATTTTGATCCATTGGGGACTTTATTAATTTATGGCTTTGTTGATTTAAGTTCTCCATACCTGTTTAGCGTGCCTGTTAACATGCAATTGTCCGATGGGCGAGAAGCGCAGGTTTTGGGTAATAACCCGTTTGGCAATGAGACGGTGTCTGATAGCGGAAAACACCTAGCCAAATATGTGCCCAATATTACAAAAATAAACAACGGCATTACACTTGATAGTTTATCTATTCCGGATATAACGAATATAAACCAATTGCGGGATGTACTAACAACGGTAGCCAAAAGTGTAACCTTAAATGATAACTTAACAGACACTGCGTTGATGGCTGAGGTATATTCACTTGAAAAGCAATTATTGCAGTTAAACTTAAAATATTGGTATCATTTAGAGTGGCTATTTGAACAGCAAAATAATGTGCCTGTAATAGCAAGTGAGCAACTAGAGTCATTAATTGGTTTTGCTAAAAAACATATAAGCCAATATGCTAATCATTTTGGAGTCGCCCTGTTTTAAAAAGTAAGAAGTTGTTTAAGGCTGTGGCTTGTTTGCTATTTATAATAAACAAGCCCTAACCTTTATATTCGCTGCTCTTTAGTTTGTAGGCTGTATTGCTAAAGAGTATTTGATAATATACTGCTTTTGAGTAGGATAAAAAAAGTGTGGCAACGAGTTAAAAATTGGCTTTTCTCCAATCGGCATTTAAAACAGCAATTGACGTTCTTACATCAGCAGCTATTAATAAGTCAGCAGCGCTTACTAATTCAACAAAGTCTGACGCTTAACGGTAAAGGTTGCGAGGCTACTAATGTCGATTGTGTTGTTTCTTTAACAAGTTATGGAAAACGAATAGAAACACTGCATTACACCTTATATAGTCTACTGAACCAAACGGTTAAGCCAAAGCAAATTATTGTATGGTTAACACATGGTGAAGTGCTTACACTTGAGTTGAAAAAACTAGAAAAAAATATTTCATTTAAGTGGTGCGAGGATTTACGCTCTTATAAAAAGTTAATCCCTAGTTTACGTTTGCAGCTTAATGTACCCATTATTACTTTTGATGACGATATCATTTATCCCATTGATCAAATTGAGCAACTTTACAAACAGCACTTAGCTTACCCGAACTCTATTATTTGTCACAGAGCCCATAAAATTATCTTTTCCCCTGCGGGCCATATTGCCCCTTATGTGCAATGGCAGTTTGATAGCGATGAGCAACTACCGAGCCATCTACTTATGCCTATTGGTATTGGTGGTGTTCTGTACCCTGTTAATTGTTTTGACGATGAGGTAACTAATACTGAACTATTTATGGCATTATGCCCCACAGCAGATGATATTTGGTTTAAATTTATGGCTTTAAAATGCGGGTTTAATACTAAGCTTGTAACAGCTCGATTATCTTATGAGTCATATTTGCATGTTGAAAACATCGAGCAGGACAGCTTATGGCAGCTTAATCGCGTTGAAAACGATAAACAATTAAAAGCTTTATTTGATCACGATGCGAACCTACTTACACTTTTACCTAATGATTAAAAAAACGGCTAAGATGAAATTTAAAAGGCTCTTAAAGCGCTTTCCTTTTTGCGTATATCCCTATAAACCTTACATGCACAAACATAAATGTATTTTTATTCATATTCCAAAGAATGCTGGCTCAAGTGTCATGAAAGCGTTAGGTGATAGCGGAGGGCGTTTTCATGTTGAGTCTGGATATTACAGTGAGGTGAATGATTACTTTTATAAAAAGTATCATCGCTTTGCCATTGTAAGGCACCCATTAGAGCGATTATTTTCAGCATATAAATACAGCCTCCAAGGTGGGAATGGCTCGCAGAGTGATAAGCAGTTGGCAGATAAAATTAAAAGCAATAGCCATGACTTTGCCAGTTTCGTAGATGCATTATTAGATATGCATTTTATAATGCAGCACTTACTGTTTAGGCCTCAGTATTTATTTGTATGCAAAAGCGATTTAACCTCAAATATAAATACCGTTTTGCATTTTGAAACGCTAGGTGAGCAGTGGCCTGATTTTGCAAAAAAACATAGCTTGCCACAAAGTTTAGAGTTTATTAATCGCTCTCAAAAAATAAAATTGCCTAAATTAACAATTGCTCAGTATGAAAAAGTTAACCAATTGTATTCTTTTGATTTTGAGCTCTTCGGTTATACCCCAATTGATGTTAGTTAAATCTTTAAGGGTATTTATTGCCGGTTCTTTTTTTATTAAGTTACTTACTGCGCTTTCTAGCTTAGGGGTGTTTGCTCTTTTTGCGCAACAACTTGGCGTTAACGAATTTGGTTTGCTTGTTTTGTGCCTGAGTGTGTCGTTGTTAATGTCGGGCTTGGCAAAGTTAGGCTTAGAAAATTTAATTGTTCGTTTTGGTGCACAGTTCGATGATTTAAATTTGGGTAGACTATACGCATTAAGTCACATAATCGCTTTATCAAGCAGCGGCTTATTAACGCTTCTGGTTTTATCTTTTGATACGCAGATAGCTTTATGGTTTTCAGTAGAAATGCTAAGTGATTTACTGCCCTTTATTTGTATGCAAACCTTACTTTTAGCGTTACAAAGTATTAATTCGTCAATTTTAAATGCACGACACAAAATTATTCATAGCGTTTGTTTTTCTGGTTTTATTAGTAACCTGTTAATTCTATTAATCGCGCTGTTTTTAAAGCCAGATACAGCGTTACATGCATTTAATATAGTACTTGGTTGTACTGCTGTTAGTTTAATTTTTTCCTACGTGGCCTCTCTCTTTTATTGCACTCCAAGCTTTGATGGCCTAAAAGCGCTTCCGCTTAAAAAATTAAGAAAAGCGAATAAACATTATTTTGTAATTGCATTTTCAGCATTGCTCACTCAGCAACTTGCTAATTTATTGGTTGCCAAATATGCTAGTTTGGCTGATGTTGCAATGCTATCCATTGCTTTAAAAGTGGCAGTACTGTTTAGTTACCCCTTACAAGCTGTTAATGCCGTATGCAGCCCATACTATGCACGCTTTTTTAGTACCGGTAAATTTAGTAATATCAAACAGCTAGCAAGAGAAACACGTATTTTACTGACCATTATAGCGACGGCTGGAATACTCGTTGTTTATTTTTGTATTGATTTTATGCTTTCACTAATAGGTGAAGAGTATGTGCAAGCTGCAACGTACATAAAAATATTAGCCATTGGCCAATGGGTTAATTTAAGTTGTGGTTCAGCGGTTGTTATTTTATTAATGACAGGGCATGAGAGAATACACCAATATCAAAATTTATTTATAACCATTTTATTTTTATTAATGTTGTGGGTATTAACGCCTATTTATGGCGGTATTGCTGCGGCGTGCCTTGTTGCAGCTTCAATGATTGCGAAAAACCTAGTGAGTTTATTCGTTGTTTATAAACGAGTATTTAAGATGAGTACCGATGATTTCTAAATTTGATAAATGTTTATTTGTTCATATTCCAAAAGTAGCAGGGCAAAGTATTGAAAGTGTGTTTTTAAAGCGTGCTGGGTTTGAGTGGCATGAACGTGCTCCATTCTTACTAAAGGCTAATGCTAATAAGGAGTTAGGTCCTCCTAGGTTGGCCCATTTAACAGCAAATGAATTTGTTGAACTCGGATATTTGACTGAGGAGCGCTTTTCTGAATTGTATCGGTTTAGTTTTGTGCGTAATCCTTGGGAGCGTATTTTGTCTGAATATAAATACAGAGGCTATAAGTGCTCTTTTAAAGATTTTTTATTGAAGTCTTTCCCAACCGAGAACGATGATAACTATGCCTCTGGTGATGATCTGTATAGGCATGTGATACCGCAGGCTGAGTTTGTCTGTAATCGTCAGGGAGAGCTTTTGGTCGATTTTATTGGTCGTTTTGAGACGCTATCAAGTGACTTTGCTAAAGTGAGTGAGTCAATTACCGGCATGCCTCTTGCTCTGCCTCATAAAAATAAAACAACATCAAAATTCAAAAGTGTTTTTCAGCCTAAAGCAAAACATTATACGGACTATTATTGTGATATTACCGAGCGTTTTGTAGAGCGTTATTATGCGCAAGATATAGAGCTATTTAACTACTCTTTTGGTGCTTAGCTTTTGTTGAAATGGCTGCTCTATAAATTTATAGGTAATAGCCGAAATTAAGCATGTGATTAATATTATTGCCGTATTTAAAAAAGGTGCAGCAGATGTGTTGTATATATCCGCTAAAGGTGTATTGATGGGTAGGCCTTTTTTTGCAAAAAAGTATTGCCATATATTTATAATGATATTAATGATTAAGTAGTGGGTGAGGTATATTGAGTAGGATATTTTGCCTAAATGTTGCATAGTTTTTGTTTTAAGAAGCGTTGAAACGACTCCGTTTGATACGCTAAAGTAATAAATACTTGATGCAAAAACTAAAAATGTAGTTAGTTGGCCTAGTTTATATTTTGCTAAATAAGTGATGCAGCTTATTACTGCCAGTAACAGCAGAGCCTCTATTATCGAAACTTTAAGCTTTGAACTGTAGTTTAGTTCGGTTTTCTCTTTAATAATAAACACACTAACACCAAGAAAAAATCCTCCAACAGCCCTTATAAACCCTAGGTCAAATGTTCTTAAAAGTGTGATGGGTTTTAGAATATAAAGAGTTGTATATGCAAGAACAATTAAAAAAATTGCCCAGTGAAATAAGTTTTTAATTCTTATGCTCTTTGCGACTACAAAAAAAAGGAAATAAGTATAAAATTCGGCACCTATGCTCCAAGAAGGAGCATTCCATGTTAGCTGCTCATCTAAATTATGTGCGTTGAGGAGTAATAAATTAAGAATAAAAGAGGTGAAATCGTTATTTATAAAAGGGTCTGTATTTCCCAAGTTTAATTGGGTATAAAGTAAGTGTTTTAGAAACAGAAACATTAACCAGACTAATAATAACGTTAAATGTAACGGGTAAATTCGTGCAAAGCGATTTTGCATATAAGTTTGAAAGTTTAAACTATCGATTTTACTTTTGTATGCATGGGCAATGACAAACCCTGATAGTATAAAGAAAAAATCAACGAATATGTCGCTATTAGATATAAACGTTGTTTTGTGTCCGTAAAAAAAGGGGGAGTGGAATAATAAAACCAATAATGCAGCCAACCCTCTAAATGCATCTAAGTTAGTATATCTTTGCTTTTCCACTGGTATCCTTGTTGTAAAACTGATTAAGCTTTTTAGCAATATAAATTGGTAATTTAATTTCCTCCTATTCTAATTTAAAACTGAAATTAATAGTAGTGGACTTTGGTTTGCTAAGTATTAATTAAAATTTTCAAGTTTAAAAGGGGTTAGCTAATCTAGTGCTCATAAGTTACTTTTTAGATAAAAAATTAATGATTCATAGAAATTGATATAACCCTAATCAATTTATATTAGGTATAGCTTTTTTGTAATTTAGTAATAAAAAGTGTGTTTTTTTGTTTTTACTTATTCATCCCTATGAATTTGTTGGCCTTTTTGTTTGTTTTTGAATTTCTAATACTTATACAAAGCTATTTTTATTTATGTCTTAATCAACTATAATACATCGCCTGTTTGCTAGGTTATTATAAAAATGCGTCAAAAGCCCATGTATAAAAGGTTGAAAAATTGTGATTGTAAATAATTTAGGGTTGTTTTTATGCTCATTTTTGAGCCTCTTTATTTTTAGGAAAATTGCAATTTTTATCAACCTAGTTGATGAGCCTAACTCTCGAAAACACCACGCAGGTTCTGTTCCTTTAGTCGGTGGGTTGGCGGTTTTTGTTGTTGTTTTTTCTTATTTATTTGTTTTTCCCGAAACAATTTCCTCTTCAATGCTTTACTTAATTTGTGCGAGTATTTTGCTATTCATTGGTGTATTAGACGATTTATACGATATTAGTTTTAGATTTCGTTTGATCTTACAGATTTTTATATCCGCGTTAATGATGTGTTTTGGCGGATTAATTTTCAATGATATTGGTGCCTTGTTTGGTGGGACGAATATCAACTTGTCTTACTTTGGCTACATTATGACTGTTATTGTCGTTGTTGGCGCTATTAATGCTTTTAATATGGTCGATGGTATTGATGGGCTGCTTGGGGCTTTGGCAACAATAACATTTACCTCGTTGGGTATTTTATTTTATTTTAATGGGCAAAATGAGTTAATGGCCTTTTGTGCAGCCATTGTTGTTGCAACTGTTCCTTATATTTTAATGAACTTAGGTATCCCTTTAGGGCAGCGCTTTAAAATTTTTATGGGTGACGCAGGAAGCACAGTTATTGGTTTTACTGTTGTTTGGTTGTTACTTGAAGGGTCTCAATCTCAAGAGAAAAGTGCATTTAGTCCAGTAACCGCACTTTGGTTAGCGGCCGTTCCTATAATAGATGCAATTTCTACCATTGCCCGTAGGATTAAAAAAGGCCAGTCACCTTTTAAGCCTGATCGAGAGCATCTACACCACATTTTACTTAGACTGGGCTTTTCCAGTAGGCAAGCTTTAGTTGTAATTTGCTTTATATCGACGGTGTTTGCAACGATAGGTATTGTTACTGACATTTATAATGTACCTGACTACATTATGTTTTATTCATTTCTTTTGTGCACAATTATGTATTACTTTTTTATGCTAAGAATTTGGCGTATTAGTGTACATATTCGTCGTTTTTTTGGTACAAACCGCTAGAGTATTTGATGTTTTATGGAAGAAAGTAGTGTAGTAAATCAAATTTCCCCTATTCAGATAGGCGGTGTGAATGTTTTACCATTTGAATCAATGGAGCATGTCTTAACAACCATCTTTTCAGATGATGGCCTTATAAAGCCAGGTATGGCTGTTGCTGTAAATCCAGAAAAGGTACTTAAGGCTATTGATGATAGTGAAACAAAAAAAATTATTAATGAAGCGCAATTCCCATATGCAGATGGTATTGGTGTTGTAAAAGCTTTACAACAAAAAACAGGTAAAAAACTGTGTCGTATAGCCGGTTGTGAGTTATGGCTTAAGGTATTAAAACGCTCATCTCAGTTTAACTCTAGGGTTTTGTTAGTTGGTGCAAAACCTGAAGTGGTTGAAAAAACGAATACTTATCTAACTACTAATGGAGTAAATGTCGTAGGTTACATGAGTGGATACTTTAAAAACACGCAGGAAGTATTTGATTTGGCTAGTTCTGTTAAGCCAGATATCGTCATTGCTGCTTTAGGTTCACCCAAACAGGAAAAATTAATAAAAATGCTGATGTTAGAATACCCAAATACTTTTTTTATGGGGGTAGGCGGAAGCTTTGATGTACTTACTGGTAATGTTAATAGGGCACCTAAAGGCTGGCAAAAGCTAAATTTAGAATGGCTATATAGAATGCTGAAAGAGCCGAGAAGAATATTTAGACAAGCCAAGTTACTTAAATTCCTACAATTATATTTGTTGAAGAAGCTCTAAATGAAAGTGCTTGTTTTATCTAATATGTCTTTTAAACAGTCGGCTCCAATGCAAGGCGTTTTTGTTGATAATCAAGTTGATAGGTTGAAAGAAAAGGACTTAGACTTAGATTACTGTAAAATGAAATGGAACACAGATAGCTTTTTATGTAGGACTTTAAAGTATCCTGCTTTTCTAATGCAGTTTATTTTTCAATGTGTGTTTCGTTTTAAATGTTATGACGTGATCCACGTTCATTATTACTTTCCTACTATTATACTTGCCGCTGTTTATAAGTTCTTACGTAATCGCGATGTTAAAATAATTGTTACCTGTCATGGGAGTGATATTTATTTATATGATCCTCCTCGTTATTTATATCGAACGCTATCTAATGTAGTTAGCCATTGGGTTTTCACCTCTGAGCAATTACATAAAAAGTTTTATCGTCCAGTAAGCTCTTATTCAATATTATGTGCAGGCTACAATGATAATATTTTTCATACCAAAAATAAGCAATTGACAAAAAAGTATGATTTTCTTCAGATTTGCAGTTTAGATAAAAATAAAGGTATAGATCGCTTTTTATCTTTAGTTGCAATGCTGCCAGAGCAGCAGTTTGCGTTAGTTGGTGAAGGGCCTATGAAACAGAAAGTGCTCGCTGCCCAAGCGCAATTTTCAAACTTTAGCTATCTTGGAAAACAAAATCCTGAAGAGTTAGTCGATATCATCTATCAAGCGAAATTCATACTCTCTTTATCAAGAAATGAATCTTTTGGGTTAACACTTAGTGAGGCCCAAGCCTGCGGTATACCAGTAATTGCAACCTCTACAGATGGATCAAAAGCCCAAATCGATGATGTTAGCCGTTTCATTGAACAAAAGAATATCTCAGAAGAGCAGCTTTTAGCTAACCTCAAAGATTCAATGACTTTTAACTTAGAGCTCTCGTCAAAACAGTATGATTGTTTAAGTGTTACTGTTAGCAAAAAAGCTGAGTCATTCTCTTTGACACGTGTTATTGAGCAAATTGTAATTATTTACAATGCAGCATTTAAAGGTAACTTATGATTAAAGAGAGCCTGAGTGTTGGTATTTATATGCCAACCAAAAACCGCGTTGAGCTATTAAAAAAAGCGGTTAGTTCTGTACTGTCGCAAACATACCCTAATTTTAAGTTACTTATTATTGATGATGGTTCAAGTGATGGAACACATGAATATTTGAAGACGATTTCAGATCCTAGAGTCTCATTTATTCGAAACGAAATTTCAGAAAAAGCATGTAAAGCACGAAACAAAGCCATTAAAGCACTTGATACAGATTTAGTAACAGGGCTAGATGATGATGACGTGTTTTTACCTGAGCGCTTAGAGTGTTTGGTAAAAGCTTATGACCCTAAGTACTCTTTTGTTTGCAGTGGTTATTTTTGGGATTATGGAGCCCATAAAAAATCTTTATTTAATAAAGAAAAGATAATTTCATTATCTGCTGCACTCGATCTTAATCAGTGTTCAAATCAGATTTTAGTAAGTCGTGAACGTGTGCTTGAGGTGGGAGGCTTTGACCCTGACTTGCCTGCACTGCAAGATCATGACTTGTGGGTTCGGTTAATCGCTAAATATGGCGATGCTTATAGAATAAGTAAAGAGCTATATATAGTTAACGATGATCAAGAACTTGAACGAATCTCTTCAGTTAATAATAAGCTGCGTGCAATTGACCTGTTTGAAGCTAAACATAAAAAAATAATGAGTGTGCGAAATAAAGAAAACTTTGCTTTTTATCGTAAAAAGATAATGGGTGAAAAAGTGTCTTTTATGGAGCTGCTCAGCTCAAGTAAGCATGGCTTATTTACTATTAAAGCAAGGCACACCTTAGCGCAATCATTATCAAAGTTAGCCAAATACCGTTTGGATTATATGCACAATAAGAAAGTTGACCAACCACTGGTTAACTGGTTATTAAATGTGTTCGTTCCTTTATTGGCTACGGGTGGGCCAGGGGCATCTCGCGTTATTTTATTGTCATCCTGTATTTATTTTTTAGGTGCAATGGATACAGCTTCGTTTGGTAGCGATTTTTTTATCTTAATGCTGCTAAATACGATGTTTAGCCAAAGCTTTGGGTTTTTTATTTTAAAGCAAGACTATAGAGACTCTTTTACGAGTATATCTAAACAATCGTTAAGTGGATTGATTTGTGGGTTATGTATTCTAAGTGGTTTATTTTGGATGGGTGTCATAACCAATTTGCTCTACTGCATACCGCTGTTTGTTGTATTGCATTTTTATTACCTATTTAGATTTAACCGTGTTGCAAAACAAGGTTTTTTTCTACTCGCTATGGCTGAGTGCTTAATATCTATTATTTGTTTAGTGGCACCTGTTCTTATAAGTAGTTATTCAGGTGCTAAGCTTGATGCACCCTACATTATTTACTTAGTCGCTCTGTTATCAGGTTTGTTTTTTATTGCTCTTTTCGATTGGCAAAGCCTAAAAGCAAAAGCAACGGAAAAAATCCCAAATAGAAAAGTATTTAATATTGCAATATCAACCACTGCCAGTGTTTTTGCTTTATTTTGTTTTCCTTATACAGCAAAACTAATTTTTGAACCTGAGGTTTCGTCATATGTGGCTTTAACTATTTCATGTTTTTCTATAGCTATGCTAATTCCAAGGACTCAAGCTAATAAAAATATGCCTTTATTGGGAAGCCATAATCTTTCTCTCGACAATATAGTTTTAGTGAATAATAAATATTGCAAGTTGATTTTAGTAAGCTGCTTGGCCAGCTCAGTTATCTCGTTTATGTATCTTTATATATTGGGTGCTCCCAAGGTGACAGCATTTATGGCATCAATTGCAATTACATCTATTTTTATATCTTCACAGTATGGCTTTATTTTTTTAACGTCTTTGAGCTTGCGTGGAAAAGAAGATATTGTTGCTAAGCTCAACCTGCTAGTATTGGGCGCAACGCTGATAGCTATTAGTTTATTGGTATTTAAAGTTGTAAATTTAAACTCAATTGCCTATTTGTTACCATTTATTTGTATTGTATTTGCTTATAGAAATATCAAAGCAAAACAAGCTGTGGCACAATTCATACCATAGGTGCGTTAAATAATGATTAAGAGTAGTGTGTAATGGCAGATGTCAAAATTAATGTTGAAAAAGCTGAAGATAACCTTTCTGTAGAAAAGCTTGTGAATAGTAACAATAGTGACTTTTTTGCGTTTGTTGATTTAATCAAACAAAATTTCTTAAGTGTTTTTATTATAACATTTGTGTTTGGGTTGGGCTCTATTGCTTATTCATTAAGTTTATCTAATGAATACCGTTCGTTTTCAAAAATTGCTGCGGTTAGTGAAGATAAAACCTCAGGTTTAGGAGCTTTAGCTAGTCAGTTTGGTGGTTTAGCGAGTATGGCAGGTGTTTCTATCGGAGGTGGTGGAGATGTTAACGTTATTACAGAAACATTAGAATCTCGGGATTTCATCAAGCTCTTTATTGACCAGCAAAAAATTGCTGTTCCCTTATTTGCCGTCAAAGACTGGGATAGAGAAACTAATACGTTAATTATTGACGAGGATATTTACGATGAGTCGAATAAAAAGTGGGTCAGAGAGGTAGAGCCCCACCAATCACAAGAACCTTCATCAGAAGAGCTGTTTTTAAAGTTCAAAGAGATAATGAGTTTTTCTAAAAATAAGAAAACTGATTTGTTAACTATATCAATTACTTTCTATTCACCAGAAATCTCTAAGCAATGGGTAGAATCTTTATTAGTAACTTTAAGTGAATACCTTCGTAATAAAGAGCGTTTGGATGCTGAACAAAGTATTGAATTTATAGAAAGTCAATACACTAATTTAAATAATAGTGAATTAAGAATAACACTATCTCAGCTGCTTCAAGAGCAATATCAAAAATTAACCCTAGTTAATATAAAAAAGAATTTTGGCTTTGAAGTTAGGGATAGTGCATTTTTGCCAGAGGAAAAGTCTGGGCCCAAAAGAGTACTTATTGTTCTAGGAATTACTTTCATAGGCGGAGTAATTGCATTGTTTTTTATTTTCTTTAAAACATATTTAAGAATGCGCAATAATGATTGAAAAGTGTTCAGCATTAGCAGTAATGCTTGTTTTAATTTTTATTATGATCAAGCAAAACAGGTTGGTACAAGTTTACGTATCAAGCTTTGCCGTTTATTTCTTCTTGGGCTGGGTTTTTGCTAAACATGTTGGCCTATGGCAATTAACTTTTTATTCGCTTTCGGTAGTATCACTGCTGACAGCTGTGATTCTAAGTCGCTTATTTATTTCGATAAGTGAAAATCAAAACCAACCGCAACTAGAATCTATTCATATCCCGTCAGAGGGTGTGAGCTTTAACCCTATAGTAAACTTTACTCTTATACTGCTTGTTGTTGTTTCATTAGTGAGCTATGTAGTTCTTATTGTTATGCATGGCATACCTGTTTTAAATATTTCTGACAGAAAAGATGTGTCAGGCTTTTTTACATACCTAATCGGTCTTATTTGGATTTTATATCCATTTATGTATGTGTGGTTTTCTAAAAAAAAACTGCTGTACTTTACCGCTCTTGCCAGTATCATCATGTTAACTATGGGTTATAGAACTCCTTTAGTAGTTACTATTTTGATGTTTGTTTTTCTAAATGTAAAATACAACCGATTCTATATTTCTAAAAAGACAAAGGCATTTGGTTCTATTATACTCTTATCAATAATGACCTTATATCCTTTACTCCGATTTCAAGATGATCCTGAAGCTATCATTAAACTTTTAGCCAATTTAGACATGCCTCCAGAGCTATTTATTTTTGCACCATTTATTTTAGTCTTTGCCGAGGGTTCTATTGTTATAAAAGGTATAAACGCTATTTTACCCGATATCGGGCTTCAATATGGTCAGTTCACTCTAGCTGGATTCTCGACAATATTACCAGGGGAGCAAACTCATAGTAGGACTTTGCTGTCTTATTGGTTAGGACGCACAAACTGGCAAGAGTCTACAACTACCTCCTCGATATTGGGTCAATTTTATTTAGAATTTGGAACATATGGTGCGTACATTCTAAGTTTTTTTGTTGGTGTATTTATTACATTAGGAAGTCATCGTTTCTTGACTCAGAATAGGCCTATTGAGAGTGCTCCATTTTTAATTTGTTTTATACTGTTAACAATATCTATACACACAGGTATGCTAGACCCTTTAGTGTTGTATGTGTTGTTTATATATATAACAATGATAATTATAAAAAAAATGGGCGATGTGATTTTTAAAAAATAAGGATTTATGGATGAGAAACCTATTAATGGAAAAAATCTTTTTTATAGTGTTTATTTCAAGCTTTCTTTTTGCATGCAATGATAAATCAGGGAGTGGAAGTACCGATAATGAAACTGATGAAGTCAATATTAAAATTGCTCAAGATAATTTTAATATAAAAACAAATTCAAAATCTAAACTAAATGTTCTATCTAATGATGAAAACCTACCAGTAGTTTATCAGATGTCGGTAGATGAGCGCTCAAACGAAGGCGCAAAATTAACTATTGAGCAAAATAATATTGCTTACACCTCAGAAAACTCTTTTACAGGAGCTGATTTTTTTGAATATCACGTAACCATCGGTGACGATGTTTTAAGTGCACGCGTTGATGTTCTCGTTGAACCTGTAAATATCGTAAAGATAGAGCAGAGTTCTGACATAGCCATTGAAGGTGAAACAATAACTTTAAAGGTCGAATTTGATTCAATTATTTCACAAGAGCCTGAAATTGAGGTGTCCAATATAGCTCCAGCTTCAATTGATATTGAAAAGCTGAGTTCTACTTTTCATGGAAACCAGGTTATTTATGAATTTAAAGTGTTTGATGAAGAAGACTTTCTGAGAGGGGAAAGCTTAAAATTTAACTTTTTATTACCGACTTGGCTTGAGGGGAATAGTTTAATCAATTTTGATTATTATTCAAAACCTGACATGACTAAGCTAAATTGGCCTCAACGCTCTATATTTACTCGAGATTCATTAAAAGAGCTGCTAATAACAAAAAATGAAATTGACTTTTATTGGTTGAACTTTGGTTCATGGGAGGTTCCTGAAGACCCAACTTGGCATGAAAACCCAGTAGATAATGTCAGTTGGCAACTTTTTTATCATAGCTTAGGTTGGCTAACTACATATGGAGAAGTTTACAAAGATACTAATGAACAAGTGTGGCTAGATAAAATAAGCACTTATTTAGTAGACTATAACTCTACGTACCCTTACATTGAAAACGCGTTACCCTCAGTTGCATACAGAGAAGATGCTGTAGCTTTAAGAGTAAACCACTTACTGTATTTTTATTTAAATTTTTTTGAAGTGTTTAACAAGGACACACAAGTTGCATTATTAAGCTTATTAGATAAAGACTGGAAAATGCTACAGTTTTATATAAATGATCCTATTTACGATGATGAAAATCATGGTTTGATTCAAGCCAAATCTGCATTAAATCTATTTAGTGTTTTCGCCTATAAATCAAAAGCAGAAGAATTATTCAATACAACGATTTCGAGACTGCAAAATGCATCAAAATTGATGTTTGATGAGCAAAGTGGACAGAGCGTGGAGCAAGCATTTGAATATCACTTTACTGGTATATCAATGTTACTTGAAGCAAAAATACAGTTAGATAACTTGCAAATTTCTTCACCCAATATATTAGTGAAAACTTTATCAAAAGCAATTTCTAAAGGTCCTTATTTATTAAATGAAGATGGGACATCTCCTGCAATAGGTGACTCTTATAACAATAAATATTGGTTAGGTTATTTGAAAGGGTATTATGCACACTTTAAAGTGCGAATTCCTGAATTCGAAGCTTTTTTGGAGCGAGGGCAGATAGCTTTAGATGCATTAAATGTTAGTGAGGTTGAAGGTTTAGTAATAGCTAAAAGTGATAGTCCTAAAGGTGCGAGTAAAGTGTATTTTGACGCAGGACCTATCAGGATTGTCCATGGGCACTTTGATAATTTGAATATTGTTTATAATTTACATGGCGAAAATGTTTTGGTCGATTCTGGTGGCCCTTTTTCTTATAACAATCCAGGAAGACGAAATTTTTGGTCTTTATCAAATCACAATACTTTAGTCCTTGATGAATTAGAATCTAATTTGCAGTCAGCGCAATTAAATCAAGCTGAGCAACAGGGGAACTTACTCCTATTTGCAGGGAATCAGCCTATATCAAATACTCAAAAACATAGTAGGGCAATTGCGTTTAGTACAAATGAAAATCCTACGCTAGTTGTTATTGACAATGCAGTTGGCGCAAAAAAATATGAAGAAAACTGGCACTATGCCCACAGTAGTAATATTTATATGGAGTCTGATACTGAAACAAAAATAGCTCTTAAAAGTGGGAAAACAGTTTTTCAAAAAAGATGGTCTACGAGCTCACCAACGTGCAAAGTTGAAAAGGGTGTATTTGATGAAACAGGCACTCCCCTCCAGGGCTGGATCACTGAAGGATATAATACAGGTGTGGAAGCACCAGTTAAGGAGTGTACCACTCTATCAAATAGCTACTATACTGTTAATGTTTTCTCATTGGATAAAGAGCTTAAAATAGAGTTAAAAGATGTTAGTGAAAATACAGTTAAGATAACGGCCGGAGAAATAAAAATAATTTATGATAAAGTGAATAATATATTATCAATAACTCAATAACGGCCATAGATTTTTTATCGAAAATATAAACATAAGTTTTTAATATATTGTAAGTTTTAGCCTAAGTTCAAATAACAATCTGAGCTTAGGCTTTTTTATGAGTAAATATTTCATAATGCAAACGAGATGAGGAATGAACTCTTTTTTTGATGATATTACTTGCATATTAATTTTGACATTTAATCCTATAGTTAGGTTATACTGCCCAGCAATTTACCAGTTTGTATTGCATTCGTTTATAGAAATATCAAAGCAAAACAAGCTGTGTCATAATTCATGCCATAGGTGTATTAAATAATGATTAAGAGTAGTGTGAAATGACGGATGTTAAAGTTAATGTAGTAAAAGCTGAATATAATGATTTTTTTGAAATTGTTATAGGTTCAATCTTAAAGTATAAAATTTTTAACATATTGTTTGTTTTATCAATTGCTATTTTTAGTGTTTTTTTCGCACTTTCGATACCAAACCAATATCGCAGTGAATCTTTACTAACCTCTACAGAGTCATCTGGTGGAGGCGTTGCTGGTATGCTCGGTCAATTGAGTGGTGTTGCTTCATTAGCTGGTATTAGCTTAGGCGGAGGTGATGAAAAAGCGGTTTTTCATTTAGAAGAAAAATTAAAGTCTAGAGACTTTTTAATCCCTTTCCTGAAAAAGCATAATATTAAAATCCCTCTTTTTGCTGCTGAAGATTGGACACAAAGTTCGAATACGCTTGTTTATGATAGTTCTATATATGATTTTAATAATAATAAATGGCTTCGAGATGTAGATTATCCTCTATTACCAGAACCGACAAATGAAGAAGCATATAAGAAGTTTAGAGAAATATTTAAGGTAAGTTTCGATAGAAAAAAAGCGGTATTCAAGTTGTCTGTCGACTTTTATAGTCCTGAAATTGCAAAGCAATGGCTATCTTTACTCATTGAAGAGTTTAATGAGTACGAAAGAGAGCTTCAATTGCTAGAAGTAAACAATAATTTAAAGTTTTTAAATGGGTATTTGCAACAAGCAGAATATACGGAAGTAAGAGCTTCTTTGTATGATTTAATAGAAGATCAATTAAAAAAGATGATGGTATCAAAAACCAAAAAAGACTTTGCATTAAATGTTATTCAAGCACCTTATATACCAGAAGAAAAGCAAAGCCCTAAACGAGCTCTCATATGTTTAGGAATAACATTTTTAGGTGTGTGTATTGCATTACTAATTTCTATTATTAGGTTTGTGAATGCCAGGAATAAATAATGCAGTTTGAAATAGCAATAGTTTTTGTTGTCAGCGTTTCTCTGCTTCTTTTATCTTTAAAGCTTTCAAATAATAGGGTCGGCTTTTACCTCTTAGTAAGTTGCTTTATATATTTAACGAACTTTTCTTGGATCCCATTGAACTTAGCAGCTGGCTACTTTTTAGGCTACGAGATGTTGCCTGATGATATATTAACTGAGGGGTTGTGGTGGAGTACGTTTTTCTATAGCACATTTGTGATTCTTGGTTATTTTGGAGTTAGAAAAATATCGCCGGTGCCCTTAACTATATATGATGATAAATCACGACAGGTACTGATTACATCTAGTTTAGCTTTTTTTCTTATTTCAATTTTTGGGTATGTTTTTTTAAATGGAATGAGTTTTAGTGCCGGTAATTATGGGCATAGGTTATCTTCTAGCGCAGGTAACGGTATTTTCATGATTTTCTTTTTTCTATTTATTCCTGCCGCAATGTTAATTTTAATGGATAGAAAAAATTTTAAAGGTCTTTTTTTAGCCTTGGCGGTGAGCGTGGTTGGTGGGATGTTAGTCTACTTTACGTTAGGTGGTTCTAGAAATATTTTAGCTGCTGGTATAATAGGTGTAATAATTATAGGGCAAAGGCTAAGTTTAGTCTCTTTAAAAAGCATTTTCTTTGCGGCACTTTTACTTATTGGATTTATAAATTATTTAGCGTTTGTTAGATATGGACAAGGAATGAGTGACGATGTTATTGAACTCGGATTCAGGTACCTAATTGACAGTCTTTCGCCTTATGATTCATTTAATAAAATATTAGAATACTTTGGAAGTGGTGATGAGTATTACAAAGGCTTTGATTATGTTATGGCGCAATTTAACCCTCTTATCCCTAGAGCTTTCTGGCCAGAGAAACCCGTTATTCCATTAACAAATGCATTATTTTTTACAGAGTCGATTCTTGGAATCCACAGAGGAACTTACATTATCTCACCTACTCTCCTTGGTGGTGTTTATATAATGGGTGGCGGATTGGGAATATTTCTTGGATGCTTAGTTGTGGTATTTATAACCTGCGCTCTTGAGAGGATGATGTTTTGTAATAAGCCATTTTTAGTGCTTTTTTCATATACAATTTTACCCTTCTCGTTTTTTATGGTGCGGGAGTCTATTGAGTTATTTTTTAATAAGGCAATCCTGATTTTTTGTACATTTTTGTTTATTTGGCTAGCTTCAATGATGATCTTGTTCATATTTGAGCGAATGTCACAAGCCAATAAGCTTGATAAGTTAACCAAAGTTATTTCGGAGTAATAATGGAGTTTAAAAAAGTATCAGTAGTAGGCCTTGGTTATATAGGTTTGCCAACAGCTGCGGTAATTGCATCACGTGGTATCAAAGTGATTGGTGTAGATGTTAGCCAGCACGCTGTAGATACGATAAATGCGGGTAATGTACATATTGTTGAACCCGATCTCGATATGGTTGTACGCAGCGCTGTACAAGCTGGTAACTTAAAAGCGACTACCATAGCTGAAAAAGCAGATGCGTTCATGGTGGCAGTACCTACTCCTTTTAAAGAAAATTACGAAGCCGATTTAAGCTATATAGAGTCTGCCGCGAAAGCAATTGCGCCTGTACTTGAAAAGGGAAACCTAGTTATATTGGAATCAACTTCTCCTGTAGGTGCTACTGAAGAGCTTGCAAATTGGTTAGCAGAGTCACGACCAGATTTAACATTTCCACAAACACATGGCAGTGAAGCTTACATAAACGTAGCACATTGCCCAGAGCGCGTTTTACCTGGTCATGTTCTACGTGAATTAGTTGAAAATGATCGCGTTATTGGCGGCATGTCTGAGATATGCTCAAAAAAAGCGGTTGCTTTATATAAAACTTTTGTTAAGGGTGAATGTTTACTTACAAATGCGCGTACAGCTGAAATGGCTAAACTAACTGAAAACTCGTTTCGTGATGTCAACATTGCTTTTGCTAATGAACTTTCGATGATTTGCGATAAATTAAGCATTGATGTGTGGGAGCTTATTAAACTGGCTAACCGCCACCCACGTGTTAATATTTTAAATCCAGGTCCTGGTGTAGGTGGTCACTGTATTGCAGTTGATCCTTGGTTTATTGTAAGCTCAGCGCCTGATACAGCAAAGTTGATACGCCAAGCTCGTGAAGTAAATGATAGTAAGCCTCTCTATGTACTACAGCAAATAATCGATGCTGCTGATCAGTTTAAAAAGCCTGTAATTGCTTGTATGGGGATTGCGTTTAAAGCAGATATTGACGATTTACGTGAAAGCCCTGCACTTGATATAACAAAAATGTTAGCGCAAAAAAGCGATGCTGAAGTACTTGTTGTAGAGCCTAATATTAAGACTCTACCTAAAGTGTTAAGTGATTTAGGGGTCAAGTTAGTAACTGTAGAAGAGGCTTTAGAGCGCTGCAATACGCTTGCCGTATTAGTTGACCATAAAGAATTTAAAAATATTGCTCCTGAGCAAATTGCTAAAAAAGTAATTGTTGATAGCCGCGGTATTTTTTAAACCCAATATTAGTTTTTAAAGCCTGCCAATATGGTGGGCTTTTGTATATGGATACATAAATGAAAGTTTTAACAGTATTTGGTACTCGCCCTGAAGCGATTAAAATGGCTCCTCTTGTATTAGCTTTGGAAAATACCCCTGAGATAGAAGCTAAAGTATGTGTAACAGCGCAGCATCGTGAAATGCTTGATCAAGTGTTAGCTCTTTTTGAAATAAAGCCATATTATGATTTAAATATAATGAAGTCAGGTCAGGATTTATACGATATTACCAGTAAGATACTATTAGGCTTTCGCGATGTTTTAGAGGAATTTAAGCCTGATTGGGTTTTAGTTCACGGTGATACTACAACGACGTTTGCGGCATCAATGGCGGCCTTTTACAAACAAATTAAAGTAGGACATGTTGAAGCAGGTTTAAGAACCGGCGATTTGTATAGCCCATGGCCAGAAGAAGCAAACCGCACCTTAACCGGCGTAATTACCGCTAAACACTTTGCACCCACTCAAGCATCAGCAGATAACTTACTACGCGAACATGTATCTAAATCAGACATCGTTATTACTGGTAATACGGTTATAGATGCTTTATTGCAAATTAAAAATACTGTACTACCAATGAAGAGTACGCAAAAAATAATGACAGAAAGGTTTGCTAATATTATTACCAAGCCGTATGTATTAATAACAGGGCATCGACGCGAAAGCTTTGGTGGTGGTTTTGAACGAATTTGTGAATCTATTTCGCAATTAGCAGTTAAATACTCAGATTTTAATTTTGTTTATCCGGTGCATTTAAACCCTAATGTACAGGAACCAGTAAATAGGTTACTTGCCGATAAACCAAATGTAATGCTTATTGAACCGCAAGATTACTTACCATTTGTATTTTTAATGGATCGTTCATATTTAATTTTAACCGACTCTGGCGGAGTGCAGGAAGAAGCGCCAAGCTTAGGTAAACCTGTACTTGTAATGCGAGATACAACAGAACGCCCTGAAGCAGTAGCAGCAGGCACGGTTAAGCTTGTTGGTACCAATGTCGAAAAAATAGTTAGTTCAGTTAGCGAATTAATAGATAATGACAAAGTGTATAAAGCCATGAGTAAAGCGCATAATCCATATGGTGATGGCTTAGCTTGTGCGCGTATTATTAAAGGCTTACTAGAATAAGCTTTTTTGTAGACTTAATGAAACAATTAACTCTATTACTAAAAATGGACTAATATGGATGTTAACGAGGTTATTAGCCCTTGTGTACTCATTTATTTTATATTCTCCTAAAGGAAGCCTATGAAAATTGTTGTTGTAGGTACTGGGTTTGTTGGATTGTCAAACGCCATGTTATTAGCCCAAAATAACGAAGTGGTTGGTTTAGATATTGATGAATGTAAAATTAAATTGTTAAACAACAAGTCTTCTACCGTTTTAGATCCATTAATAAGCGAATACTTACTTCGCAATGATATTAACTTTATTGCTACCTCTGACAAAGTACATGCATACAATAATGCCGGTTTTATTATTGTTGCAACGCCTACTGATTACGATAGTGATACAAATAATTTTGATACTAGCTCTGTAGAAAGAGTAATTGAAGAAGTATTAGAAATAAACTCCGATGCAACGATAGTTATTAAATCTACTGTTCCTGTTGGTTTCACTACATCTATAAAAGATAAGTTTAAATGTAATAATATTATCTTTTCGCCTGAGTTTTTACGTGAAGGCAAGGCGCTTTACGATAACCTGTATCCGTCACGTATTGTAGTGGGTGAGCAAAGTGAGCGTGCTAAAGTCTTTGCTAAACTACTAGAGCAAGGTGCTATTAAGCAAAATATAGACATTTTATTTACTGGTTCAACCGAAGCTGAGGCGATTAAACTTTTTTCAAATACCTATTTGGCTATGCGGGTCGCCTATTTTAATGAGTTAGACAGCTATGCAGAGTCTCATGGTTTGGATAGTAAGCAAATAATTCAAGGTGTAGGATTAGATCCTCGAATTGGCACACATTATAATAACCCCTCATTTGGCTACGGCGGATATTGCCTTCCAAAAGATACTAAACAACTTCGTGCTAATTATGAAAATGTACCCAATAATATTATTGGTGCAATTGTTGATGCAAATACAACACGTAAAGATTTTATTGCCAACTCCATAATAAAACGTAACCCTCGCGTTGTGGGTATATACCGACTAGTGATGAAAACGGGCTCAGATAATTTTAGAGCTTCAGCTATTCAAGGTATTATGAAGCGTATAAAAGCAAAGGGAATTGAAGTTGTAGTGTATGAACCAACACTCAACGAAAATGAATTTTACCATTCTCGTGTGATTAAAGATTTAAACGAGTTTAAAAAAATATCCGATGTGGTTGTTGCAAACCGAATGGTTGAGGCGCTCAGTGATATTGTT
Source organism: Pseudoalteromonas sp. Ld19 (assembly GCF_045064135.1). NCBI lineage: Bacteria > Pseudomonadati > Pseudomonadota > Gammaproteobacteria > Alteromonadales > Pseudoalteromonadaceae > Pseudoalteromonas > Pseudoalteromonas sp. Ld19. The sequence continues at coordinate 149,535 of NZ_JBISHA010000017.1, forward strand.
GATAAAGTTTACACCCGAGATTTATTTGGTAGCGATTAAGCTTTAGGCGAGGTTTTATACCTCGCTTTTTAATGATTTATGCCATATCACAGGAGCAATGAATAAAGTGCTCCTGTAAGTCATATCAAACTCAATACTTAAATCACTCAGCGCTTTTGGCCTCGTAATCTGCTTTTAAACTCTCATTTACTCCCATTCAGCTTAGATCTATCTCACAACTGGTAACTTAATTTAATTGCTTATTTATTTTAAATCAAAGGACTACCTATGAAAGCTGTCATCCCCGTTGCAGGCCTTGGCACGCGAATGTTGCCAATGACTAAAGCGATTCCAAAAGAGATGTTGCCAATTGTTGATAAACCGCTTATCCAATACATAGTAAATGAATGCGTTGCTGCAGGGGTAAAAGAGATTGTGTTGGTAACGCACAGCTCAAAAAATGCTATTGAGAATCACTTTGATACGAGTTTCGAGCTTGAAGCAACACTCGAAAAGCGCGTTAAGCGCGTACTACTCGATGAAGTTCGCTCTATTTGTCCGCCGGATGTAACCATTATGAGTGTGCGACAAGGCGAAGCTAAAGGGTTAGGGCATGCTATTTTATGTGCTAAGCCAATTGTAGGTAATGATGATTTTGTTGTACTTTTACCCGATGTCATTCTTGATGCTTATACGGCAGATCAAAAAACTGAAAACTTGGCCGCTATGATCAAGCGATTTAGCGAAACTAAGGCGAGTCAGATAATGCTGGAGCCAGTCGCGAGCGATGAGGTTAGTAAATACGGTATTGCAGATATTAACGGTGTACAGCTTAGCCCAGGTGAAAGCGCTGCTATTATGGCAATGGTTGAAAAGCCAAGGGTTGAGCTCGCTCCTTCAAACTTAGCGGTGGTTGGGCGTTATGTGCTTAGCAAAAACATTTGGCCACTGTTAGCTAAAACACCGATTGGCGCTGGTGATGAAATACAACTGACTGACGCGATTGACTCACTCATGGCACAAGAAACCGTAGAGGCATTTCATATGAGCGGGCGTTCACATGATTGTGGAGACAAACTTGGTTATTTAAAAGCGATAGTTGAGTACAGTATGCGTGACGATAAGTTAGGTGAGGAGTTTTCTCAATTTTTATATAATACCAAACTGCATAAATCTTTGAGCAATTTAACGAATTAAATTGCACTATAACGTCGTTAAAAATTTTTTATTTAGAACAACTAGATACAAAAACTTTTGCCTAGTTCTAGCGTAATTTTCTTAACGTTAAATAGACCCCATATATAAGCAGATTGGTATAACCAAGTAAAATAAGCTTACAACACACTACTTTTGTTTTGTTTATTTTTCAGTTACAGACAAATGTCATTAAGTTGTCATAAATAGTTAATATTCTATGCGCGCATTCACTATAGGAACTTAGATTTATGCGCGTTTCATCCTTTACTCGGTTATTAGCAATATTGCTGGCTTCAGCAAGCGTTTTATTAGGTTCTACACTGTTTTGGGCGAGCCAAACATTACTTAAACTAGAGCAACAAGATACGGCCTACAGCCAGCTTAAAAATACTATTTTGGTCGATTTAGCTGGGCAGTTAGGTAACTACTTAGACCAAGGTGATAGTCAATATTTAAATTCCGCATCAAATTCAATTGAGTTAATAAAAACCAATCAGTTATCTATACTCCCCAATGACCTAAGCATTAAGCTTGAGCAGCAGCTAACTACACTCAACGATGATATAAACGGTAAGTATCGAGCGCTTGGCAAGCTTTCAGGCAACGAAACGGCCTTACTTGATAATGCATTGAGGCAAATGACGGGCTCTGCGTCAGCGCTTATCAGTTACGCTACAAAAGCACCACCGCAAAATAGTGATGCACTCAATTACTATACACTGGCCAGTGATTACTATAGCGAAGCTGTTAATTTATCTTTGTTTACTTATCAATTAATCCTTCAGTATGATGAAAGTACTTATCAAAGTTTGCAGCAAAGTGTTAATAATTTAAACCAAGTTGCCAAGTCTATCGAGCAACTACCTAACTTAGGTGTAATGAGTGATGTTGATGAGGATGCTTTATTTGTTGACGAAGAGGCCGAAGATTTAGCCGACGAAATAAAGTCAGAACTGCTGAGTTGGCCAAGTCGTTATCCGCGTGATTTATCAAGTACTCTAAAACAAACGCAGCAACGCGAAAGTGGTTTTAATAATCTGCGCGCACAAATTAGTACACTTTCAAGCACGGTTATAAATGCAGAGCAATTGTTAAAAGTAGAGCAGGGCACTTTAAAACAGCGTGTTTTTTGGGTGTTTTGTGTTGCTATAGGCACACTTGTTATATTGGCTGCAGGTGTTTATTTTGTGCAACGAAATCAAGTGCTCACACCATTGAGGCAGTTGCGTGATGGCTTTGCTTTTTTAATTGAGAGCAATGAACTTAAAAATATTGAATGCAAAAATGAAAAAACGGAAGTGGGCGAAATAGCGCAATATTTTAACCTATTAATTGATCGTCAGCGAAATGAAGCACAAGATCGTGCAAAAATGCTCGAAGTCGTTAACGATTTTATGCAGCAGATGAGTAATCATCTGCAAACGATCAGTCAGCAAACCTCATTAAGTCATGGGCAAGTTGAGCAAAACCAAAATTTGCTAAGCGATATTCAACACATAGGTGAGCAGGTTAATCATATTAACTCCCAAGTTGCTGATAACGCAAAAAGTACCTTTTCAGCAATGGAGCAAAGCCTAGGGTTTTCTCAAAATATGCTCAATGCCAGCTCTGAGACTCAAGAGCGTGTAGAGCATGGCATGCAAAGTATTCAAGAGTTATTAAATGGTGTTGATGGTGTAGGAAAAATAATTGAAATTATTCGAAATATTGCGGATCAAACTAACTTATTAGCACTAAATGCAGCGATAGAGTCAGCAAGAGCTGGCGAGCATGGCCGTGGTTTTGCCGTAGTAGCTGATGAGGTGAGGCAATTAGCGCGTCAAACTCAAGGATCGCTAAGTGACATAAACGATCAGCTCAATTTATTAACTGAAAACTCTCGGGTTGTCTCTGCACAAATATCGGCCTTAGCCGAAGGGGCTCAATCACAAACACAAAATGCTCAGGAGCTAAAGCTAAACTCTGAAGGGGTGGCTGATAATGCGCAAAGTGCAAATAGTGTTGCTTTTGAGGCTATGGCATTGGCTAAGCAGCAAAATAGTTTATTGGATAATTTTAGCCAATCGATGGAGAGTATGAAAGGCCAAGTAAGCGAGTCAAGTTTACTCGTTAACGATATTCAAAACCAACTGCAGCAACAAATGCAAACGATTAAAGGCAGCCTCAAATTTTAATTATGGAGACTATCTTTTGAGGTTAAATTTACAGCCGTGTATGTTGTTTTTAGGCAAAGCCTGTATGCTAGGCGTGTTGACCTTTCGAGGTTAAATTTGCAGCGAGTTGTTTGTTTTTCAGGCAAAGTAGAGACCATATAGTGTGGTTATTCCCCATACATAAGCGATAACGCAGCATAAATGTCAAACATGCGCAGTCCCTAGATAGAACAAATTTTAATCCACAAAGGTCAATAGACCCTGGTTACTCCTATCCCAAGTGTATTAAATTGGTGATTTATTTTACTTGTTAAAATGATCATATTTTTAATGAAGTGGGTACTACAATTTTTTAAGGATTTATGATGATTGAACAAGGCCAAGTACTCCCTGTAATTACTCTGTCGCAGTTAACCGATGGTGGTATGAAAACGCTGACTAATAATGATTTATTTGAAGGTAAAAAAGTAGTGTTATTTGCGGTGCCAGGTGCATTTACACCCACTTGTTCTAATGCCCACCTACCTGAATTTATAACGCTTGCAGATGAAATTAAAGCAAAGGGCGTTGATGCCATTTATTGTGTATCAGTAAACGACGCGTTTGTAATGAAAGCATGGGGGGATTCTCAAAATGCAGAAGAAATTTTAATGCTGGGTGATGGCGATGCTAGTTTTACTAAGGCATTAGGACTTGATAAAGATACTGCTGGTTTTGGTGGGATCCGTTCGATGCGTTACGCTATGATAGTTGAAAATAGTGTCGTAACGGGTTTGTTTGTAGAGCAAGACAAAGAATTTGCTATTAGCCGTGCAGAAACTATTCTAGAAAAACTATAAATTTAAATATTTCATGTGTTTGAGTAATATAAAACCCCGACTTTAACAATCGGGGTTTTCTTTTTATAATATTATTTTTAATTATTTATGGCTTATATTGGCCGCTAATTGTTAAACCAGAAACGCGACTGTATGCGTTAATGCTGATATGCCATTTACCGGCTTGCGGGCTGCTAAATGTGCATGTTTCTTCATTACCATCTTCATACGGGCGACAGTCATAATTTGAGGCTGTTGGCTGGCTAGCAAATTTAACATGTAAATCAGCATCTCCACTACCGCCTGAGGTTGTCACTGTAAATGTAGACATGTTAGCAGGGACATCTAATGTGTAATGTTTCCATTGACCTGCACTAATATTTACATCACTTACAGAACCACCACCTGCTTCCGGTTTAGTCGTATCTGTTCCGCCCGCAGCTGCAACGGCGGCGGCCGCATCAACAATACCTGTACCACAGTTAGTACAGCTTGCAGGGAATGAGCGGGTTGTTGATTTTAAAATATTTTCTATTTCATCAGGCGTCGCATTAGGCTTAGCTTGTTTAATAAGTGCAGCAACACCCGCTACATGTGGTGCAGCCATTGATGTGCCTTGCGAATAACTATAGCTGTCACGTGAAGGGCTTGATGAACCTGTATTGTAGGTAGATAAAACACCTTCTGAGTCGTTTGCAAAACTTTGCGCGCCGCCAGGTGCTGCAACATCAATATTGCTTCCGTAATTAGAGTAATATGCACGACCACCGCTGCGACCTACAGCAGCAACATTTATTACACCATTACAGTTACCTGGGTTGTAGTTTGCTGAATTATCATTGTCGTTACCTGCGGCAATAACAACCACTGCGCCGTTGCTTCGTGCCGCATTAATTGCGCTTTGAGTCGTAGAGCTACATGACCCGCTGCCACCTAAACTCATGTTAATAACATCGGCAGGGTTAGCGTTTGCTGGCACGCCAGATAGATTACCGCCAGCTGCCCAAATAATACCATCAGCAATATCAGAAGTTAAACCACCACATTTACCTAATACACGCACTGGTACTACTTTGGCGTCGTAAGCAACACCTGCAACACCTTCACCATTATTAGTAACTGCGGCAACGGTGCCGGCTACATGAGTACCATGCCAGCTAGAGCTCTTAGCATCATTAGTGCCACATTCATTTGTAGCAATCGCATCACCAGGATCGCGAGCATCGCTATCACGACCACCACCGTCATTTGCGACCGATAGATTTGAAATCATATCGTAACCTTGTAAAAGGTTTGCGTTTAAATCAGCATGAGGGCGATAGCCGGTATCAAGTACTGCCACAACCACACCATTACCCGTTGCGCTATCCCAAGCGGTAGGTAAATTTAGGCCACCTGCTTGCTCATAATAATGCCATTGATCATCAAAACGCGGATCATTAGGTGTTGAAAACGGCTGTAACATTTGGTCAACTTCAATATACTCAACATTACCTGAGCCAACGAGATCTTGCATAAACTCTTGTGCTTCTTCTGCGTTAAGCTTTTTATCTGCACGTACTACATGGTGGTTACTAAGTGCCATAGCGCGTACATATTTACCCTTTACTTTCCCATTTTTGGAAGAGAAGCTTTTAACAAAATTTTGTGCTCGCTTATTCATGCTTACAGAATCGGTATTTTCAGATGAAATATTTATCATGTCATTAGTGTTATGTTGATATTTAATAATGAACTGTGTTTCAGCGCTATTTTGGTTTTGTAACTTTGCTGATGTTTCAGCCATTGAAGGCGCAAGCGCTTGAGCAGGATTAGCCATACTTGATGTTGCTGTAAAGATTGTACTTACTGTTAATGCAATAACGCATTTTTTAAAGATTTTAGTTGTTGTCATAATTATCCCTAGTGTTATTAACTTTTACGCAGACTAAACCTGCGAGAAGGGAATTAAAGTAAACGATCTGTTAATTAAGTTAAAATATCATTTCATTATGTACCTGTTTAATTTGGTTATAACGAGAGTTTACAGTGCTTTTATAGTCATTTTGTTGTTTTAATACTCTTTTTAATAGTTTAAAAGTGCTGTTTATTTATACTTTTTTGCTTTTAGTGAGTTAAATACATTTAATTTGTTGTGTAATTACTAATAATTAATTCGATACGTTGGACATGTTTAAATTTGCTATAATCGAAAAAAATTTTTAGTGAGATAAATTAATGGCCCAAGTAGATGTAATAGTAATAGGCGCGGGAGCTGCCGGATTAATGTGTGCGGCACAAGCTGGGTACCGAGGTCGAAGCGTTACTGTACTTGATATGGGTAAAAAACCAGGCCGTAAAATTTTAATAAGTGGTGGTGGGCGTTGTAATTTTACAAACGAAAATGCGAGTCCAGATAACTACTTATGCAGTAACGCACATTTTGTTAAATCGTGTTTAAGTCGCTATACCCAGCATGACTTTATTGAGCTGGTGGACAGACATGGTTTGGCTTATCACCACAAAACTCTTGGCCAGCTGTTTTGTGATAATAACGCACAAGACATTGTTAATATTTTACTGACCGAATGTGACTGGGCTGGGGTAAATATCAAGCTACGTAGCGAAGTGATCAGCGTATCAAAAACTGATAATGGTTACTGCGTAGTGACCGAGCAAGAAACGCTTTACTGTGAGTCGTTAGTCATTGCATCGGGTGGTTTAACGATGCCTAAACTAGGTGCAACCCCCATTGGCTATAAAGTTGCTGAGCAGTTTGGGTTAAATGTATTGCCAACAATGGCTGCACTTGTGCCATTTACTTTGCATCAGCACGATAAAGATCGCTTTGAAGGGCTTTCGGGAATTAGTATCCCATGTGACGTTTCAAGCGAAGACGGCACTGTATTTAAAGAAAATATTCTTTTTACGCATCGTGGATTATCGGGACCTGCAATACTACAAATCAGCTCATTTTGGCGAGCAGGGCAAGCTGTAACTATAAACTTACTACCTGAAATAGACTTAAGACAGCAACTTGCCAATTGGCGTGAAACGCAATCTCAAAAGTCGTTAAAAAATAGCCTTGCGACTATTCTACCAAAGCGTTTTATAGAAATTCTTCATGAGAGTAAAGCTATTCCTGATTGTAATATTAACCAGCTTACACACGCTCAAATAGATGAGTTAGTAAATTACATTCACGCTTGGCAAATTAAACCCAATGGCACAGAAGGGTATAGAACAGCAGAAGTTACACTCGGTGGTGTAAACACTGACGAGCTAAGCTCAAAAACGTTTGAAGCTAAAAAAGCCAAAGGCCTATACTTTATAGGCGAAGTAACCGATGTAACGGGTTGGTTAGGCGGTTATAACTTTCAGTATGCGTGGAGCTGTGGTTTCGCAGCAGGGCAGTATTGTTAGCGGTTAAGCCATCATTCTAAAGTTACAAACTTTATTGTCGATGCACATAAGTGTAAAAATAAAAATGTTGAGGCTAAATAAATAGCCTGCAACATTTGGATGATGTTGCTATTTATTAATGTTTTCTAAATGAAAGCTAAATGCCGCTGCATTAGGTCCTGAACCACCGCCAGTCATCACAATGTCAGCATTTTGAATACCAAAGAGGTTAATTTCGGTATTTATTTGTTGAATAATTGCTGAATTTATTACTTCACCTTCTTCGACATGAGAGGCAACACCAATAAAAATACTTGGCTTAAATTGGAATCCCCCTTTTCGACTAGGTACAAGATTAGTTTTTGTCGCGAGTAATTTACCATCGCGATAGATGTTGCCACTGATTGCACCAGTACTTAAATTGTTTTTAATTTCAACTTCCTGTGGAGATACTGCAGGTGTTGACGATAACTGCAACACATCACCAGAGGTATTTTTGACCATTTCAAAGGATTGACCTTCATAGGCATTCAATTCTGGTGAATAGTTACCATATGAATCACTTGCACAAACTTGAAATTGCAACGAATAATTAAAAGGGTGGTTATCGTTACGGCCACAATTTTGAATAACTCGCCAAGCAACAGTTAGTTCGTCAAAAGTTGCCGCGATGTTTTTTTGGAAAATAACCACTTCACTGTTATTTATATCGCTAGAGCGGTTGATAAAGTTTAATTTAATTATTTCTTGAGACATTTTGTATTTTCTCTTTTTGAGTTCTAGTATTAAGCACTATTGTTTTGCAGCAGTACGTTTGGTATTTAGATAAGGCAGAGCCTATGTCGTGTGGTTATTCCCCATAAGCAGGCGATAACGCAGTATAAATGTCAAACATACGCAGCCCTTTGGGTTCTTTCTAGGGGCGATTAACTCTTTGTTGCTCGGCTTTTACTTAGCCCACTAGGTGGCAAGCCTCGCGCCGCGATTAAATCGCCCCTAGATTGAACAAATTTCAATCCACAAAGGTCAACACGCCCTAGCACTTCTGATTACCCCGTAATTCATGAGTTGTTTTATATATTCTTCTTTTTTAGGAAGGATTATCGCTATAATTCCACACTGCTCTTCCTATCGTTATGTTGAATTATAAGTCCGTTTAGTTTCACGGAAATAAACACTCTATAGAAGGAATTTTTGTGATGGTATTACAGAGTATTACAGCAAGGGAGATCATGAATAGTAAGACTAGTTTGAGTTAAAATTTAGAAACGTTTATTTTTACATTACCCTTAGTATTATGGGGTTTATAAAATTCACAGTGGCTGTGAGGTATTCTTATACATATTGTTACGGGTTAATTTTATTGTCGCTGAACATATGTGTACTTTTATAAAAGGTAAGCGGCTTAACTTTGTTTGATTATCATTCAACATATCGAAGTCATAATATAGTCAGCCTGAGTGAAATTAGGTCTATTGTAAGCATATTTATCTTTGTATCTTAGCGTATTTTTGTTGTTATTTTTACCGCCAGTAATGCGATTTTTATTAAACTATCGGTTGTACTGGCGGGTTAAATTATTCATTACTTCCTCATTTAATACCTTAGTATATGCTATAAATCATCTTTGTTCTTTCACGTTTTATCATTTAAAAAAAACTACTGCTGGCGCTTATGGCTGCATTATTTAAATGCTTATTTTTATTAAACTAACCTGTATTTTTGCAATTTGCTGTTTGGCTTATCAGGTATTGTCATTTCAATTAGCGCGGCATCTATAGCTGGTTTTAGGTAGCGTTCTCTAAAATGCTTTCTGTCTTTTAAATTTAGTTTTACTTGTAATTGCTTTCGATTTAAAGAATCACCCGCTTGGGAAAGTACGTTTATTAAGGCTTTAACTTGTGGGGTTTGTTGGGGATTTGCTGTTGTGGGGTTTTGTTGGGGGGTTGGTTTTTTGTCTAATAATGAATCATCAAATGTTAAAACTGCACATAAAACGTTTTCTAGTATGTATTCTATAAAGGCGCAAGAGTCACCTGTTTCGGTACTGTTACTTATTGCTGTGCGGTATTGTTCTTCACTTGTCGCGACGATGCCCTCTATTGGCATTAGAGCAAATAATGGGTTCCATTGCTTTAGCATTTGAGTTTGCCAAATACACCCAATCCGGCTATTACCATCAACAAAGGGATGTATAAATTTAAGCTCATAGTGAAACACCGAGCTTTTTATAAGAGGATGCTGGTTTGAGCTAGCAAGCCAACTAAACAGCTCTTCCATCATTTGTGGAATATGCAGAGCTTGTGGAGCCATTTGCAATCTTTTACCTTTATCGACATTGCTGGTTCGATAATGACCCGCATTACTTCCTCGCGATAGCATGAGGATTTTATGCGCACTTAAAAAGTCATTGCAAAGGTTTGTATCCCAATTATCTAATTGATTATAGGTGTTAGCTATGTCGTTTTTTTCTTGGGCGATTTCAGCCACTAAGGAGTCGTCATCACGATGTGGCGTATTTATATGCGGGCGGGTTAAATCACTGTCTTCAATTGCAAGAGTGTTTTGAATCTGATTTTTGACAATGTTTTCGCGGTCTTGATGTATATCGTTTTTATTATAAAAAACAGACAACTTACCAAGAGCTTCGGCAATATCAGAAATATAATGAATAATTTTTGCTGTAATCGTAAAGGGAGGTTGAAAATGACTCATGAAATAATAAATTTTAAGCTTAAACTCGATCTATAAGATACGCTAATCAAGCTTAAAAGTCAGCGCTATTGGTATAATTTAAAATTATTAATAAAGAGTAAAGCCTTACATCTATCCTATGTTTTTATTAAGTATTTGTAAGGTAAACAGCCCTCTTTACAAAGAGGGCTCAAAATGGCGTGTTTTTATGATTGTTAATAACAATACAAAATTACTTTAAAACCAAACACACGATTGCTAACAATAAGTAACTGCATTTATTCTTCAATAAATGCTTCTCCTTCAGTTATCCATTTGGCGGCAGGCTTGCCTTTTAAATGATGATCAAAGTACTGCATCATACGCACTGAAAAGTCGACCTGATTAGGGAATTTTTTCAAGTGGTGCGGTTCACCTTCATATTGTAAAAAGGTGGCGTCTTTGCCTGCGCGGCGTAGTGCTAAATAATACTGTACGCCTTCGTGCCATGGAACAGCATCATCTTTATCACCAAACATAATTAAGATGGGAGTGTTTACCTTATCTGCAAAAAACACCGGTGAGTTTTCAATGTAAAGCTCTGGTGCTTCAAATAAGTTTTTGCCAATACGGCTTTGCCCTGTTTCGTATTGAAATTGGCGTGCAAGGCCCGATTTAAGGCGAATACCACTGTAAGCACTGGTCATGTTAGATACAGGAGCCCCAGACACAACGGCTTTAAACATATCAGTTTGGGTGATCATAAAGGCGCTTTGATAACCCGCCCATGAGTGGCCTTGTAAACCTATTTTATTTGGATCAGCAATCCCTAAGTCGATTAGCTTTTGGGTGGCATTTATCATGGTTTGTGTTGATGATTTGCCTGGGTGGCCTATTTCAAAACGAATATCAGGTAAAAATATTGCATAACCGTTTGATGTGAACATAGGGAAGTTAGGGCGATGGTTTAATTCCATTTTTGGAAAATCAAACATGCGCTGGCTCATATAACGGTAAAAGTACACAACAACAGGGACTTTATCACCTTTTTTATAGCCTGCTGGTTTTATAAGCACGCCTTGCAAGTCTTCGCCATCAAAGCCTTTGTAGCTTATTAGTTCTGGCTTTTCACCCCAAGCAAAATCATTAATTTGTGGGTTTAATGTCGTTACTTTTTTTGGTGCACTAAAACTAAAGTCAGTGTGATAGAAATCAGGAAATTGACTGTAAGTTTGCGAGGTAAACACGTACTTGTCGGCATTTTTAGCTTTTTTGACCAGCTCAAAGCGTTTTTGTCCACTCAGTACTTTGGTGATCGTATTTGTAGTTAAGTCGAGTTTTGCAACTTCGCTTTGCTTAGTCTGTAGGTTTATAGCAGATAAAAGCAGGGTGTCTGCTTTTTTAAAGCCAATTTGGTCTTTATCAAGCTTAACAACGCGATATTGCGCATTACTTTGTTTTCCATCGGTTAAACGGGTTGCTTGCTTAGTTTGTACGTCAAATGCCCAGATATCGTATTTGCTGTAAGCAAGTACTTGGCTGCTGTCTTGCATCCAGCCGGCAAAGCCATAGCCTGGCTGAGTTGAAGGGTAGTCATGTTTATCGTCAGCAAAGGTGGCCTGAATTGCTTTAGTCAGTGGGGTTACTTGATTGTTTTTTAAATCTTTAAGCTGTATTTGGCTATTGCTAAAGTAAGCGGCAAACTCACCATTAGGTGCAAGGCTTGGCCTAAATGGGTAGTCATTAATAATAGCTGTTTGCTTGCCTGTATTTATATTTACAGCAAAGTAGTCTGCAAAAAAACCGCCGTACATTATTTTTTCTAGGTAGGGGATGTTAGATGAGCCAAGTAAAGACACATCTCGCTCAGAGTTTAGTGCAACCTCAGGCATATTAGTGGTACTTAGCTGTACCGCTTTTTGTGAATTAACGTGGTACACCGCGCTGTAATGGCGAGTTTTATTAACTTCGTCCCATTGTTGCTCTTCGCGCGGCTTTATTTGTGCATCGTTGTTATGCCATACATTTAAACCTTTGTGTTCACGTATGGTATCAAAATCGTAAAGTGATGCTTCGTCAGTGTATTCTTTTGCTTTTACTTTCGCTGCGAGTTTTGGCTGGTTCTCAAAGTATAAGCGCTCGCCGTTTTCAGACCATGTTAGCGTGGCTGTTTTACCTATTGTCCAATCTTTATTTGGCGAGCTTATTGTTGAAAGAAGTTCGTTTTTCCATAGCTGTAAACTGTAGTTGCGGCGGCGTGTATCGTCATTGACGTAATTTCCTACAGTAAACGCAACACTCGTATTTGTTGGATGCCAAGCTATTTTACTGGCTACTACGCCAGGCTCATCTATTAAGGTTGTGCTTTGAAAGTTATTTAAGTTTATAAGCGCTATTTGATTATTATTGCCATCACTGTAACTTTGGCTAACCAGTAATTGATCGTTAGTCGCGCTAATATCATAGCTAAATACGTTTTCTATTGTGTGGCTGCGTTTATCGGCTAAATTTATAATAACGAGTGAGTAAGTTTTATCTTTTTTATCTGGTGAAATTGCGCTCTCGTCTTTAATGTCGCCAGTGCTTTCACTTTTTTCTTTTTCGTCATCTTTTTTATCAGCGGCTTTATTTAAACGATAAGCAAGCCAAGCACCGTCATCTGACAGTTTATAATCTTTAACGTCAGCAAAGCTTTGTTGTTCGCCTGATAGCGTGTTTACGAGTACGACATTATTTTTTAGTGTGTCTTTTTTCTTGCTGGTTTCTTTTTCAAGCAAAGTAGGTACTTGCGTAAATGCGACCCAATTTGCAGCTTTATTTATAACGGGTTTAGTACCTCGCTCAACTTCGCTAATTAAACTATTACTGCTCAGTGAGTAAACTTGGCCAGTGGCATTACCACGATAAGGCGTTGCACTGAGTGACAAAATACTCCCGTCTTCAGATAACTGAGTACTTTTAGCTGATTTAAAATTAAATATATCTTTAAATTGCAATGCGTCTTTGGCGTTTATAGCTGTGCTCGTTAAGCTAATAATAAGCGCAGAACTTAATAAGGTGAGCTTTATTTTCATTATAGGTTCTCATTTTTTAACATTTATTTAGTGTAACGAGTTTGATTAATATTTCGAGTAGATCAGATAAATAGCAAGCAGGGACGATGAGTAACATGCAGATACAAAAAAACGACCAAAAGGTCGCTTTTTGTATCTGCTAATTATAAATTCAATTTGGCAAAGAGTCGCAGTTAAAGCCAGATTTTTTGTAACTCAGGCCATTGCTTTTCAAATTGAGTGCTTGGTTTTGCTTTAAAGTCACTGCGTACAAATTGGTTCATTTTACCTTCAACATAAGCAAGTAAAAAATTTGCAAGCGTCAGTTCATCGCTTTGAAAATTTCTACCTTCGCGTAGTTTTCGCTCACGCAATACTTGCTTAAACTGGGTTTCGAGTTTTTCAAAAAAGCTCTGCACACGTTCGCGTAAACGCTCTTGCTCACCTTGCAAAGCATCGCCCGTTAAAATACGGGTTATGCCTGGATTTTTTTCAGCGAATGTTAAAAGTAATAACAAAATATTATAAATGCGAGTTTGGCTTTCTTTTTCATTTTCTAAAATAAGGTTTATGCGCGATAAAAGAGTGTCTTCAATAAACTCTATCAGGCCTTCAAACATACGTGCTTTGCTAGGAAAATGACGGTACAGCGCGGCTTCCGATACGCCCACTTCAGCGGCTAACTTAGCTGTGGTGATACGTTGTCCTAGGCTGGTTTCTAACATTTGTGCGAGTGCTTGCAGTATTTGCTCTTTGCGATTGCTTTTTTTTGTCGCAGGCATGAACATTCCTTTTTTTAGTTATTTCTTAGTGGCACAGTTAAGGACCCTAGTCATTTTTTGTTCAAATGAATGGCTTATGTTAATGTTTTATTCAGTTTGTTTCCAGCCTTTTTATAGGTGTTTAGCGAGTTGCTCGATCACTTTGCGGGCAATTTCTACTTTACTGCTTTGCGCTAATTCTAACTGCTCATTATGCCAATAAAGCGTTAGCGCATTTTGATCAGAATTAAACCCCAAGCCACTTTGCGATACATCGTTAGCACAAATCATGTCGAGATTTTTGTTTTTGAGTTTGCCTTTAGCGTAGTTTTCTACATTTTGTGTTTCAGCGGCAAAGCCGACCGTGTAAGGGCGATTTTGAGTAAGGCCTGCAACTGCTGCAATCACATCAGGGTTTTTTACTAAGGTGAGGGTAAGTTCGTCACCTTGTTTTTTCATTTTTTGAGTCGCAACATTCGCAGCCCGGTAATCGGCAACGGCAGCGCAGCCAATAAATGCATCTGATTGTGGAGCGTAAGTAAGTGACTCTGCGAGTAGTTGCTCAGCGCTTTGTATATTAATTAAGTTTACGCCAGTTGGCGGCTTAATATTAACGGGGCCTGAAATTAAATTCACTTTTGCACCAAGCAATAAAGCGGCTTGTGCGAGTGCATAGCCCATTTTTCCTGAGCTGTGATTTGATATAAAACGAACCGGATCAAGTGGCTCACGTGTTGGCCCTGCTGTTATGGTAATTGTTTTACCTAAAAGTAACTGTGGTCGCTCTTTCGCAATGCATAACTCAACAAGTTCATGAGGTTCTAGCATACGACCAGCGCCTACATCACCACAGGCTTGTTCTCCTTTACCTGGGCCCCAAATAAGTATGTTACGTGCTTTTAACGTTGCTAAATTAGCTTGCGTTGCAGGGTGTGCATACATTTGTTGGTTCATAGCTGGCGCAACGGCTACTTTAGCTGGTGTAGCTAGCAGTAACGTTGTTAATAAGTCATCGGCAATACCGGTCGCCATTTTAGCAATAATGTTACAGGTTGCGGGTGCGACTAAAATTAGATCAGCCCATTTTGCAAACTCTATATGGCCCATTGCCGCTTCAGCAGAGGGGTCAAGCAATGAGTCTGATACCATTTCACCACTTACCGCTTGCATTGTTAAGGGGGTAATAAAGTGCTTGGCCGATTCGGTCATTACCACTTTAACTTCACAACCATGGTCTTTTAATCGTCTAACTAATTCGGCGCATTTATAAGCTGCAATACCGCCGGTAATACCCAGTACAATTTTTTTATTGGTTAAATCAATCATGGTTGTCTATAAGCCTTATTTAATATTGTGGCTAAAATAACAAATCTTTACCTGTACAGCTAAGTTTTTAATTTGAAATTATCAGGCTAATTTAAAAATTTGCATTACAGTTAAAAGACACTTTTGCTCAGCAAGGATGAATAATGCAATTAACATCGCTACCAAATTCACTTCGCCCACGTGAAAAGCTCATTGCCAAAGGAGCCAAAGCATTAACGGATGCTGAGTTGCTGGCTATTTTTTTACGCACTGGCTTACCTGGTATGAACGTAATAGAGTTGGCTCAGCATTTACTTAATGAAAATAAAACACTGCATAACTTGTTTAATGCCAGTATTGAGGAGTTTTGTTCTCAAAAGGGGTTAGGGACCGCAAAGTATGTGCAGCTACAAGCAGTTCTTGAATTAAGCCAGCGATATATGCAGGAACGTTGCCAGCGAGACGCTGTGTTTAATTCGCCAAACTCGGTTTACGACTATCTCACTCTTCAAATGCGTGGCTTGCAACAAGAAGTGTTTATGGTGTTATACCTCGACAGCCAAAATAGATTAGTGAAAGATGAAATTCTTTTTTACGGTACGATTAATTCAGCCAGTGTTTATCCGCGCGAGGTGGTAAAGGCGGCGCTTAAAAATAATGCTGCGGCAGTTATTTTTGCACATAATCACCCAAGCGGTATTGCAGAACCTAGCCAAGCTGACAAACTTATAACCAATAAATTACAACAAGCACTGCAATTGGTAGACATAAGTGTGCTTGATCACATCATTGTGGGTGGGGAAACCTGTGTTTCTTTTGCTGAGCGAGGCCTTATTTAGCTTTGTTAGGCACAGAAGTGTGTTAAAAATGAGCTGTTTAACGCGTTTTAGCAAATTAGTTTAATTTAAATGCAGTTTTTACTTTCCCTAAGGGCATTCGATCTTTATAATTAGCCGCTATCAAATTTACATATATGAGCTGATTGGATAGATCAGTGTTTGATCTTTGCCTGTAAAAGCTGTATAAAGAGCGCCCTTCGATTTATCTCTAGGGCGAAAATACACGGCCTTAGATTAAATTAAGCTCGAGCGAAGTTATTGGAGATATATAGACATGTCTAAAGTATGTCAAGTTACAGGTAAGCGTCCAGCGGTTGGTAATCACCGTTCACACGCGAGAAACGCGACTAGACGTCGTTTCCTACCTAACCTACAAACACACCGTTTTTGGGTTGAAAGTGAAAAACGTTTTGTAACATTACGCACTACTACTAAAGGTATGCGTATTATCGATAAAAAAGGCATCGACACGGTTCTTACAGAAATCCGTGCTCGCGGCGTTAAAGTTTAAGGATCTGAATCATGCGCGATAAAATCCGTTTAGTTTCAACTGCCGGTACTGGTTTTTTCTACACTACTGACAAAAACAAACGTAACATGCCTGAGAAGATGGAAATCAAAAAGTTTGATCCAAAGATTCGTAAACATGTTCTTTTTAAAGAAGCTAAAATTAAGTAATTTTAGTTCTTTTAGAATTTAAAAACCCAGCCTAGGCTGGGTTTTTTATTATTTAAAATATGGTTAATACCAAACTGCATAAATCTTTGAACAATTTAACGAATTAAATTGCACTATAAGGTCCTTAAAAACTTTCATTTAGAACAACTAGATACAAAAATTTTGCCTAGTTCTAGCGTGATTTTCTTAACGCTAAATAGACCCCATATATAAGCAGATCGATATAATATAAAAAACCTCGTTGGTATAACCAACAAGGCTTTTAAATCAATTAATGAAAACATTATTAGATTTTTGTGAACGCATCTTGTAATGGTGGCACAACTTGCTTTTTACGACTCAGTACACCATCTAACCATACTTTATCATTTTCTGGTTTTACACCATAAGCTTGCTCAACTAAGTTTGCATCGTCAGATACAATTAGCATTTCTGAGCCTTCTTTCATGATATCGGTAAGCAGTAAAAATACAGAATGGCGGTTGCCCTCTTGCTTTAGCTTAGCAATATCAGCAGCAAGATCTGCTTTAATATCATCAAAAACAGCAAGGTCGATTACTTCTAGCTGGCCAATGCCGACTAAATTACCGTTCATGTTGAAATCTTTAAAGTCACGCATTACTAAGTCACGCGCTGGTGTGTTTTCTACAGCAGACTTAACGCGGAACATATCCATGCCAAGCTCTTTAAAATCCTCAATGCCTGCAATTTCTGCTAGGGCTTCAACGCATTTAATGTCGGCAGTGGTACATGTTGGCGATTTAAATATTACGGTGTCGCTTAAAATAGCGCATAGCATAATACCAGCGATGTCTTTTGGGATTTCTACACTGTAAAAGTCGTACATCATTTTAATAATGGTGTTTGAACAACCAACAGGGCGGATCCAACATTCAAGCGGAGTCGATGATGTTAAGTCACCTAGCTTATGGTGATCTACCACGCCAACAACACGAGCTTGGTCGATATCATCGGGTGCTTGTGTTTTTTCTGTGTGATCCACAATGTAAACATCTTCACCAGCGTAGCTTAATTTTAGCTCTGGTGCTTCGAAACCAAATTTATCAAGGATAAACTGCGTTTCTGGTGAAATTTCACCAAGACGTGTTGGAATCGCTGGCTCATCGATTTGGTTTTTTAAATACGCGAGTGCAATTGCACCACAAATAGAATCTGAATCTGGGATTTTATGGCCCACTACATACATAGACATTGACGGAACTCCTATAAATTTGCCGATATTCTAACAAAGTATGTAGGGTTTAACATATAGACAGTGCAATTAAGTTTTAGTTACACTTTAAATTCTTGAATTAATTGGGTGTGTAAATATGCGACTGGGCCGCAAAGGTTGGAACAACGTTATTATATTTTCGATGTTGATTATGATCTTCTTTTTAAATGGCTGGCATAAACAACTTTTTAGTAATATCGATGCGCCTTCAATGCAGCCGGTATTGCCAGTACAGAGTTTTGTTTTGACCCTTGAGTTTGTCGATCAAAAAATTGAACGAATTGGCACTAGTTGGCGTACAACTGCGTTACAAAATGACCTACCTCTTCGTTGGCTGCCGTCTGAGCAGCAGCTTGGTGAGCTTATCAACCGTTGGCAAAGTATTGAGCTTATAAATATTAATGAGTCGGTTGTGTTTAGTCCTAGAGCGCCTTTATATGTCGCTACATTTGAGTTAGCAGGGGAGAGTTTGCCATGGATTTATTTGTTGTATAAAGATAATGCGCATTATTACTTACTTGAAAAAAGTAGCCAACGAGTACTTAAGCTTGATTTAGCGACTGCGAAGCAGTTATTTCCTAGTTTTGATTTTTCACAAAGTGAGTCTAATTAATGCCTGAGTTACCAGAGGTAGAAGTGAGCCGAATGGGGATCACTCCCCATGTACAGAACCAAGTTGTTACCAAGGTAAACATTTACAATGCCAGTATGCGTTGGCCAGTGCCTGATGATGTTTATCAACTAGAAGGGTTAACTGTAACAAGCATTGAACGACGAGCTAAATACTTACTGTTACATTGCCAACTTGGTAGTACTATTTTGCATTTGGGAATGTCGGGTAATTTACGTGTAGTAGATAAAGCTGAGCCATTAAAAAAGCACGACCATGTTGAGTTTATTTTTGGTAATGGTAAGGCGCTGCGTTTAAACGATCCTCGTCGTTTTGGTTGCTGCTTATGGCAAGAGCCAGGAGAGGTACACAAGCTGCTCTCTAAGCTTGGTCCTGAGCCGCTTACCGATGATTTTTTTGCTAAACGCGTGTACGAACAATCGCGCAATAAAAAAGTGCCCGTAAAGCAGTTTATTATGGATAACGCTGTGGTTGTTGGAGTCGGTAATATTTACGCGAATGAATCACTCTTTAAAGCCGGTATTCATCCCAAACGAGAGGCTGGTAAAGTATCACTAAAGCGTTATCAGGCACTTATCCCTATTATAAAAGACACGCTTGCTGCGGCCATAAAACAAGGTGGAACAACGCTTAAAGATTTTGCACAAAGCGATGGAAAGCCAGGTTACTTTGCTCAAGAGTTATTAGTTTATGGACGCAAAGGAAAACCGTGCATGACGTGTGAAAACGAATTAGAAGAAATTAGATTGGGGCAGCGCAGTACTATTTTTTGCTCAAACTGCCAAAAGTAGATTACTTGAATTTAAAATATACGGTCAATTTAATTCGATTGACTGTATATTTTAAAGCTCGAATGGTGCAACACCTACAGCTTTGATTTTATAGCCTGTTTGGGCTATCTCTCCTGACCATGATTCAGTGCTTATTATTCCTGTGACCACAATTGCGTCGTATAGGCTTTCAATAGGCACACCGCCTTTAATTGTTACATGCACTATTTGATTAGGTGGTGGCGGCGGAACGTGTATGCAAGCGCCAAAGTACGGCACCAGTAAAAACTCGGTAATGACTTCACTGTCACCCTCAAGCGGCACAACAAAGCCCGGTAAGCTCACCGATTGTCCATTTAGCTCTTTTACAATGGGGGCATCTAAGTCGGGCTGCACCCAGTTTTGCTCACTACCGTCGTGATTAGCTTGAGTTTGTGTGTCTATTTGTACGTGATTTTTAGGGATTAAGTCCTCCCAAAAAATTTCTTTTGGTGGGTTCGCGTTACTTATAAAGCTGCTTATTAGTAAGCACACTAGCGCGCTGTAATAAAATGTTGTTTTAAAAAAAGTCATAAACTACCTAATAATTATGTTTTTATACTCATGCCATCGCTGAGCGAATAAAAGTAAGCGCGTGTAGCGGGTATTAAGCCAATAATAAAGCCAGCAATCATAATAACGCCGATAAGTGTGAGTTCATAGCTAGAAAGCATAGCTATGTTAACGCTAATGCCAGCGTGGCTTTGCAAATAAGAGCCACCTGTAAATAGTGCTAAGTAATATAATGCACAGCCCACTATGCAACCAAGTAATGTTGTAAATAATGATTCGATACTAATGAGCGTAAATAACTGCCATGGGCGAGCACCTACTGAGCGTAATATGGCAAGCTCACGTCGACGCTGACTTAAATTTGCAAGCAGCGAGGTTAGCATACCAAGTAAGCTTACCAACACAATTACGGCTGAAAACAACATCAGTACTTTTTCTACAATGGCGAGCATTTGCCATAATTCTTTAAGTGTGACCGTTGGCATAATGCCAAGCAGTGCTTCTTTTTTATATTGATTTATATTACGCCTAATTTGCAATGTGTATAAAGGCGATTTAAATCCCATTAAAAACGCAGTAATTTGCTTTGGATGGCCAATTAGGCTGTTATGTTCGTCATGGTCATCGCCAGAATTGTTGCCGTGGATTAAATCGATAGCTGCAAGCGGTATATGTAGCGTTTTATCAACGGGTGTCCCTGTGGGATTTAAAATTCCTACTACTTTAAACGGATTATCGTCGTGGTGATGAAAGCTTGTGTTGCCCATGCCGTGAGATATAACAATAGAGTCGTTAAGTTTATACCCTAATGCAGTTGCGACATCATTGCCGAGTACCACCTCGTTAATGGCATTAAAAGCGTGACCCTTGTTAAAGCTTAAGCTTTGCTTTTTTGCAAAACGATAATGGCTAAAGTAATCAAGAGTTGTACCCAGTACAGCTTGGCCTTTGTGACTGTCGCCTAGGCTTATAGGTATGCTCCATTTTACACCACGCTGGCTTGTTATATATTCATAGCTTTGCCAACTTACGTTATTGTTGGTGTGGCCAATTCTAAAGACAGAGGAAAGCAGTAATTGTATATCGCCAGTGCGTGCGCTGACAATTAAATCAGTGCCCGAAATTGTATTACTAAAGCTACTTTTGGCATCAATGCGTATACGCTCAACGCTAAGCAGTAACATAACACTAATGGCGATTGTAAAGAGCGTTAAAAGCACACTGGTACGACGATTTAATAGGCTTTTGTAAGCAAGTTTAGCAAGGATCATAGCTGCTCCTGCAAGCTGATAAGATCAACTGAGCGGTCGAATAACGGTTTTAAACTTTCATCATGGCTTACAAACATCAAAGTACTGTTTGAGTATTTGGCTTGTTCAAACAGTAATTTAATAAAGCTTTCACGGTTTTGGGTATCGAGTGCAGATGTAGGCTCGTCCGCTATTATTAGTTCTGGGCTGCCAATAAAAGCGCGGGCAGCGGCAACACGCTGCTGTTGACCTGTGCTTAGCTCTGCAACATTTTTATTATATTGTTGCTCGCTTAAGCCAAGTGCGTTTAGTAAGCGCTTGGCTTCTTTGGTTAAAGTAGTGGAGTGTTTTAATGCTTGGCGCTGACGTATTTTAGAAAATTGACACCCTAAAACCACGTTTTCGAGGGGTGTTAAATAAGGCAGTAAATTAAAGTTTTGAAAAATAGTGCCAATATGATCCGCTCTAAATGCATCTCGCTTGGTGTTACTTTGTGTATTTAAATTTTGACTTAATATTACAACATCGCCGCTGGTGGCGGTATTTATTCCCCCAAGTAGAGCAAGCAGCGTTGATTTACCAGAGCCACTAGGGCCATGTAAAAAAACATGTTGGCCTTTTTTTATAATTAATTCGCTGATGCTAAGCGTGGGGGCGTTATCGTTTTTATGCCATTTAAAAGTGACGTTTGTTAGGTTGATCATTGTTTGGCTTTACCATTTCCAATAATTAAGTTTTTTACGCATTTTAAATTGTCGAATAAAATTGAGCGGTTTAGATTTTAACTTTTCATTACTTAGTAAAAATTCATTGGTTGCGACAAGTACTCGTTCACTTGATTGCCCATCAGAGTATGGATGTAATTCTTGGCAATAGCTTTCAATATTTTCCATTAACTCTGGCGGGTAAGTTAACGCATTATCTATAGCACCTTCAACTTTGTTCGCATCAGTTACATTGAGTAAATGTTTTTTAGGGTCTTGATTGCAAAATGTGACGACAGGTTTTCGCTGTAACAAAAACATTAATAATATAGACGAGGTGTCGCATAGCATAACGTCGGCAGATTTTAATAAAGGAATGACATCATCTGTTTCTATAAAGGTTAAATTATTATTGCTCAATGCTTTATATTTATTTACCCACTCAAGCGGCATTTTTGGATGGAACTGCATCAAAATGCGCCATTTTCCTGTTTCACTAAATTGTTTTATTTGTTTATAAAGCTTAGGCGCAAGTGAAAGTCGTTTAGAAAAAGTAGAGCATATTAATACGGTTGGCCTTGAATCTAATTCGTCTACGTAAGAGCGAGTAGGTTCATTTTTAAATAGACGATCTAAAGCAGGCCAGCCTGTTTGTGTTACTTTAAAGTAGCCCAGCCTTTTTTGTAAAGCACTGAATGGGATTGTGGTATTAGGGCCTTGAGTACAATAAAGATCAAAACATCCTCTGGCTTTAAGATGATCGTTTTCACCTTTTCTATTTAATTTACCAGCATCAAAGCCATGAAACACTGCAACCTTTTTGCCTGGTAAAAAGGTTGGTATTAAATTGGCTGGAGCAAAAATAGCATCGGGCGACCACTTATGAATGTCTTCAATAGAATAAAGCTGCTTTTCACTATCGGTCAAAAAATCTGGATTGACATCTTTGCCTTCTAAAAACCAACTTACCTGACCACCATGCGCTAATATTTGCTGCTGTAATGGCCTCAAAATAGCGTATGAATAATTTTGAGAAATATACATTAGGTATTTTTTATTTTTTGTGGCGGTTAGGTAGTTCAAGGTATCTCCTTAGGCTAGTTAGCATGCTAAGTTTACCCTATTATTACAGCTATATAAATATTCACCGTTTTTTGTTTTCAGTGCAAGATTGAGCTTTTTCATGGGGTGGATTATTATACCGCCCATATAACCCCAAACCATACTTTGCTCTTTGAGCACCCCTAACCCCGGAGATAGCATGACTAGCTATAAAGTTTTAGACGTAAACGATGATTTACCCATTCGTACCAAAGGTGAAGTACATAGCGGTAAGGTTCGTTCAGTTTATTGGTTAACTGATGACGATAGCGCGCGATTAATTAAAGAAAAAAGCTATAAAGTACCTGCGGGGACTGAATTAGCTATTATGGTTATTTCCGATAGAATTTCTGCATTTGATTGTATTTGGCAGGGCGAAAATGGCTTAAACGGTGTGCCAGGTAAAGGTATAGCGTTAAACTCAGTGGCAGCCCATTGGTTTAAGTTATTTGATAAAGCAGGCCTTGCGGGTAATCATATTGTTGATATTCCGCATCCTTATGTATGGATTGTGCGTAAAGCGAGTACTGTTAAAGTTGAAGCTATTGCACGTCAATATATTACCGGTAGCATGTGGCGCGATTACGCAAAAGGCGTTCGTAACTTTTGCGGTATTGATTTACCTGAGGGCTTAAAAGCAAATCAAAAGCTCGATTATGTACTCATTACACCATCAACTAAAGGTATTATTGAAGATGTTGCCGACATTCCAGCTGTTGATGATGTAAATATTACTCGCGCTAACATTACTAATAACTTAGACGTATTTAATTTTAAATCGGCAGATGATGTAACCAAATACGAAAAGTTATTAGTTGAAGGCTTTAAATTAATTAGCGATGAACTTGCAAAGCTTGCGCAAATTTTTGTTGATACAAAATTTGAGTTTGGTTATGTAGAGGATTTAAACGGCACGCAGCAACTTATTTATATTGATGAAGTAGGTACTCCCGATTCATCACGTATTTGGGATGAAGCTTCTTATCGTGAAGGTAAAATTGTCGAAAATTCTAAAGAGGGCTTTCGTCAGTTGCTTATTAATAATGTGCCTGAAAGCGACGTATTATTAAATAAAGATCGCATGGGCGAGCGTGAACAACTGGCTAAAGATTACATTTTACCGGAATCAGTAATGCTTGAGGTGTCAAACACCTACGTAGGTATTGCTAGTAAGATTGTTGGCAAAGAGATTGTCATCCCTGAAGATCCTCGTAAAGAAGTGATTGCTATTTTAGATAACGATTACGGACTAATTGTTAAAAAGCAATCCTAAAGGATTAAGTAGACCAGTGGCTAAGTCTTTATTTTTAGTTACTGGGCTATAGTTCTTGCAATTAGTCCCTGTCTCAAATTAACTTAACCTAATATTAATCGTTGGGTGTTGTTATGTTTAAACGGGTATTACAGCGTTGTGTGAAAAATTACTGTTTTTTAATTACCTGTTTTCTTTTTAGTCACTCAGCTCTGGCTGAAAATATTGAGTTAGTCGTTAAAGATCAATATGGTCAACAATTAGCAGATGCGGTAATTGAATTAGAACAAATAAATAAGCCGTATTCGCCAGCTCCTCGTAGCGTTGCTATTATGGATCAGGTTCACAAACAGTTTTTACCTGAGCTATTAATTGTACAAAAAGGGCAGCGAGTGAATTTTCCTAATAGTGATAACATTCGTCATCATGTGTATTCTTTTTCACAGGCTAAGCCATTTCAACTAAAGTTATATTCAGGGCAACCAAAAGATCCAATTACTTTTGAGCAACAAGGCGTTGTTGTGTTGGGGTGTAACATTCATGATTCTATGGTTGGCTATATTTACATAGCAAGCAGTGAACGTGTTTATAAAACAGATGAACAAGGCCGCATTGAGTTACCTTTAAATGATTTTCCTCTGCAAATTAGTGTATGGCACCCTTTGCAAACTGAGTCGTTGGAGAGTAAAAAAATCATAACAATTAATGATAAAAGTGATTTAGTAGTAACAATAAATACTTCATCACCATCGCCACGTAATACGTTTGGCAGTAAATTTAAGGCTGGTAATGACTAATAGTTTAAAAAATCGTATAACCATACTTTGTGTTGGCTTGGTGTTATTAACTACTATGGTCAGTTTGTTTAGTTTTTGGTGGTCTACAAGTAAATTTCAAGAAGAGAAAGTTAATCAAGATATTAGCGTAGCGCAAAACGTTTATAAGCAATATTTAAAATCAAAAGAAAGCTTACTATTAACAGCAGCTAAGGTACTTACCTCTGACTTTGGCTTTAAGCAAGCTGTTGCTACGCGTGATGCAGGAACTATAAGCAGTGTGCTATTTAATCATAGCCAGCGTATAGATGCTGAGCTTATGATGTTGATTGATTTGTCAGGGACGCTAATTTCAGCTAACACCAGTGAAGATCATTTTGCCCACGATTTACGACCATTGATGAAAGAGTTATTAAATGCCCCTGAACAATCTAGTTTTGTTGTATTAAACAAAGAACTTTATCAAGTTATCCTACTACCAGTAAAAGCGCCACGTACAGTGGCTTATAGTTTGGTTGGCTTTAAAATTGACGATAGTGTTGCGAGCGAACTTAAAAACTTAACCGGTATGGATGTGAGCTTTATAGGGAGTGCGGATGACTTGGTTATTAGCTCGTTAGTTAAGCGCCCTGAACAGTTTGATCCTGTTAATTATTTTAATACACTCACTACGTCACGCTTTTTTAGTGAATATTTAGTGTACCGCAATCGCGATATAAACCTACCTTCATTACACAGCCATCCGATTATTATATTACTTAGCGCTGATTTAACGCAAAGCTATAGCGATTTTGAAAAGCTATTTTTGACCTTAATGGTATTGGCTATTTTGACCTTATTTGTGGGCGTAGTTACCAGTAGTTTACTGGCTAATAATTTAACCACCCCCTTGACTCAATTAGCAGCCATTGCAAGGCAATTTGCATTAGGTAATTATAGCTTTGAATTTAAAGGTAAAAAGCAAAGTTCAGAAATAACCACTTTAGTTGAAGCATTCAACAGCATGGGTAACGATATTCATGAGCGTGAACAGCAAATAAATTTTCAGGCAAAGCATGACTCACTTACTGGGTTTTATAATCGTTCGGCGATGCTAGAAGTACTTTGTGAACAACTTGAGCCATCAACTGAGTACACCTTAGTTGGTATCGATATAAAAGGTTTGCGTCATATCAATGACAAATTAGGCCCACGTATTGGTGATGACTGCCTAAAAGCGGTTGCGTGCCGTATCGGTGAGTTTTCGGATGAACTTGGCGGTTTTCATGCACGTATTGGCGGGGATGAATTTTTAACTGTGTTTCCAATGGTTGCGGCAAAAGAGTTTAAAAGTGGTATTGAAGGGTTAATGGCGCAACTGCAAGCATGTTACACAATTCAAAAATTAAAAATTAATCTGCGCTTTAGTGCCGGTATTGTTCAGTATCCTACGCAAGGTATTGCGAGTGATGATCTGATGCGCCGTGTATTGATTGCCGTTGATAGCGCAGCAAATGAGCATGAAAGTATTCATTATTATCAAGTAGGCGAGGATGAAGCACATTTAGATCGTTTAATTATGCTTGATGAATTAAAACAAGCGATTAGTGACAATGATGGTCAATTATTTATGACCTATCAGCCTAAATTACACATGAAAACACAAAAAATAGATAAAGTTGAGTCGCTTATTCGTTGGCAGCGAAAAGATGGTAGCTGGGTTAATCCTGAGCTATTTATTGATTTGGCTGAACAATCAGGCCTCATTGTAGAGTTAACTGCATGGGTTGTGAATACCGTTGTTGCACAGGTTGCTAATTGGCAATCAAAGGGCATTGAATTACAAGCCGCTATTAATGTATCAGCGCAAGATATTGCATTTCCGGGGTTCCATAGCGCATTGGTGGATACACTTAAAGAATACAAAGTGGCCCCAGAGTTGATCACTATTGAGCTTACGGAGCGAGATATGATCGAAAATGAAGAAAAAGGCATTAAAGCACTCGAATATTTGAAAATGATTGGCGTTAAAATATCATTAGATGATTACGGTGTAGGACAAACATCGCTCGGGCGCTTAAAAATGCTGCCTATCGATGAATTAAAACTAGATAAGTGCTTTATTTTAAAATTAGATGAGTCACAAAAAGATCAATTTATAGTGCAGTCTTCCATCACTTTGGGGCACCAGTTGGGTTTCTCTGTTGTTGCTGAAGGTGTTGAAACATTGGACTCGTTAAATTTATTAAAAAATATGAAATGCGACCATGCACAAGGATACTATTTAAGCAGACCTTTAAAAGCAGAGCTATTAGAAGAATGGCTGCATGAGTATTATGCAAAAAATTAAATACTTTATAGTCTTTTGTTTATTACTAACAAGCGTACCTAGTATCGCCAGTAGTGGAAAATTATTAGCCACCCCTGGCGTTTCTCAAATAGAGGGGAGTGCAGGTGGCGGTATTGTTCCGTGGGCGCAACTTGCTGGGTATGCCAGTGATGATGAGTTTTCGATAAATGGTTTTTGTAGTCGCGCAGATATAACTGACTACACGCTTGATGTATGTGGTGCGCAGCTTAATGTATTTAACCGCGTTGAATTTAGCTATGCATTACAGCAGTTTGATGTTCCTGCATTTAGCACAAAAATAGAGCAATCAATAACGGGAGTTAAAGTTCGTTTATATGGTGATATTGTTTACAGTCCTTTGCCGCAATTAAGTGTAGGAATTACACACAAGTCATTAAACGATGGAGCCGTTGCTAAGTTAATCGGCGCAAAAGAGACTAGCGGAACAGATTTTTACCTAGCAGCAAGCAAGCTGCACTTAGGTGCAGTTGCAGGTTACAACTGGTTTTGGAACGTCACAACACGTTATAGCAAAGCAAACGAATTAGGCTTGTTAGGTTATGGCAGCGCTAGTACTAATAGTGGTTCAAAAATACTGTTTGAGGGCAGTACAGCGATATTTTTTAGCCGTGAAGTGGCGGTGGGTATAGAGTATCGACAAAAATCAGATAATCTCAACTTAGGTGAGCAAGATTGGAAAGATGTGTTTATTGCGTGGATGCCAAATAAAAGTGTGAGTGTCACTGCTGCATATTTAAATTTAGGACGAATTGCTGGTGCAAATGATCAAACAGGCTGGTATGTGTCGGTAACAGGGTATTGGTAATGAAAAACCTTTCTGTATTTTTATTATGTGTAATGTTACTAGCCGGCTGTACTAATACACCTAAATTATCGCTCTATGAGCAGGTAGGTGGTAAAGCCGGCATAGCAAAGCTAATTGATAGCTTTATTGATCAAATAGGTAATGATGAGCAGGTATTTCATTATTTTGAACACGCTAATATTACGCATTTTCGCCAAGGCTTTATAACCCACATGTGCATGTTACTCGAAGGCCCTTGTAAATATAATGGCGATTCAATGGTCGCTATTCATACGGGTATGCATATATCAGAAAAAGACTTTAACCACGTTGTTGATTTACTTATTAATGCAATGAATAACCAAAACATAAATCATCAAATACAAAATAAAATTCTTTTTAAAATGGCACCACTTCGTGGCGAAGTTATTAGCATTTAAATACTTCATAAAAGAACATATAAAGTGATTACCAGAGTTCAGGTCATTTATCTTCCAAAGCAAGTAAAGACGCGCTAGCATTAGCAACTGTCTCAGGTGTGATTTCTGTAATAATCTCAGCATCATGCAGACTTGTACCGTTAGCCACTAAAGATATTTTATTTTGATATTTAGGTTCGACAATGCTCCACGGTGACGTACCAAGCCCTACAACCGCTGCGAACGCGGTTTTTGTTGCCGCCGCTATGTGCATTGCTCCCGAGTCAATAGTGATTAATAAATTAGCATTTGCGATTACATCAACCAATTCGGTAAGGGAGGTTAGTCCAGTGAGATCTTGATGATCAATTTGCTGTTGGTATAAATCTTTTGATATTTTATTATTCTCAGCTGTCTCTTGATTATCTCCGACAAGTATAAAATGACAGGGGGTCATTTCATTCAAATATGCTAAAGATTTAAGTGCCTGATGTGATGGGTAATGCCTTTGTTTTTTGATCACACCACCGTAATAAACTACCACTACAGGTTTGCTTGTTGTCTCTATTAACTCGCTCTTTTGGCTAAATAAGTACGGAAGTGGAGATGCCGAAAAAGGATTGTTGTGAGGTTCATTCACTAATCGACAATATCTATTTATATAATGGTGATTACTATTTAGTTTGTAGCTATGGCTAAGTAGCCAAGAGCGTCCATTCTTTTTATAACCTATTTTGTATTTTATTTTAGCTAAAGAGCATAATAGCGCCTCAGAGAATCCGCTTCTCATAATTACAGCCATTTGGACATTATTATTACGAATTTTTTTAGCTAAAGAGAACACAGAAGATAGCTTTTTTTTGTTACAGCGCTGATCTATCATTATGGTTAAGTTTAAGCGATCATCGCGCTCAAAAATAGGTGCAAGAAGCGGTTTGACCAATAAGATTATTTGGTTATCTGGGTAAAGTTCTCTGAGTAATGTTGTTGCGGCTATGCTGTTAATTGCATCACCAATATACTTTGGTGGAATAATTAAAATAGAGCCGGTTATTTTTTTATTTATTAGTTGCTTCATAGCACGTTGTATTGTTATTAACTTATTTATAATAATAACTTAAATATATAAAACTGAGAATCGTCTAGTTTGTGAATTTTTTATTTTTTAAAGCCATACGGGCAATTTTTGCAGCCGTTTTTACAACACGATCCTCGCTTTAAAAAAAACCACTTACTAAATACCATATAGCCATTTTGCATGGTGTAATCAAGGCCTTCAATTAGATTGTCGCTCCCTCTAAACTGCTTGGCGAAACCTATTTGGCTTTTAATTGGCTGCTTATAAATATCTTCTAGAAAAGCACTTAGTTTATTAAGCGTGCACTTGCGGCATAAACAACTTGTTGCATTGGTATCTAGCGGTAAAATAGCAGGCAGCTCGTTGCACCAACACGCCGATATATTATCTACATTACACGTTAGAGTGGTATGGCATTGAGTGCAGTTAAGTTGAGTCATCATAATTCTTTTTAATAACAATGAACCAAGAATAACAAACATTATGAATATACAAAAAGCATTAGCTGAATTTATTACGTTTGGTGAACAAAGGGATGAAGCTATATCGGCTATTGTTTCAGGTTCTGCTGATAGCAATAAAACCCATTATACTCTCTCAACTGCGGTTTTAATTGATGTACTTAAACGCTGTTTATGTAACGAAATAGACTTGGATGACTTGGAGCTTTGGGCAAACGTAATTGAATCGCGAGATGATATTGATTGCTCAGAGCATGACGGTGTTATTTATGCGCTCAGCAACAGTGAACAAATGGGAGAGCTTAACCATGAAAAACTGGCTCAAATATTGAAGCTAATAGCTAAATGAAGCAAGCTGCGCGTTTACAGACAAATTTAGCACCGAGCCTAGGGTTGTAGACGTAGAGCTTGCTCACGTTAAAAGCTTCGCGCTTATGTAACGTATTTTAAAAGCGAGGTATAAACCTCACTCACAATAAAAAACACCATACTCAAATTGAATATGATGTTTCTTTTCAAGTAACTTAAAACTTTATTACTTATGATATCCCAAGCACGTTTCTACTTCGTTTTTAGAACCTAAAATAACAGCTACGCGCTGGTGGATTGCATCAGGCTGAATATCCATAATACGTTCAGACCCTGTTGATGCGATACCGCCAGCTTGCTCTACAAGCATGGCCATTGGATTTGCTTCGTAAAGTAGGCGTAATTTATTTGGTTTTTTAGGATCTTTTGTATCGGTAGGATAAGTAAATAAACCACCGCGACTCAGTACGCGATGAACATCGCCCACCATCGCTGCAATCCAGCGCATATTAAAGTTTTTAGCGCGAGGGCCAGTATCGCCTGCTAGTAAATCATTGATGTAGTTTTGCATAGCTGGTTGCCAATGACGTTGATTCGATGCATTAATTGCAAATTCGTTTGTATCTGCAGGAATAGTGGCAAAATCTTCAGTGAGTAAAAAGCTGCCTTGTGTTTTATCAAGGGTAAACATGCGGGTGCCTTTGCCTGTGGTAAGCGCAAGCATCGTTGATGGCCCGTAAAGTACGTAACCTGCAGCAACTTGCTTATGACCTGGCTGCATAAAAATGCTTTCATCAGCAGCGTCAGAGCCTTCAGGCGCTTCCATAATAGAAAATATAGTACCCACAAGTGAGTTAATATCGGTATTTGACGAGCCATCCAGTGGGTCAAATGCGACGATAAATTTAGCGTCTGAGTTACCAGCGACTGTGTAGTCTTCTTCTTCTGAGGCGATTGCTTTAACCGTGCCTGATTCCAGTAAAATATCTTTTAACAACTGGTTAGATAATACATCGAGCTTTTTTTGGGTTTCGCCTTGAATATTTTCATCAAGGGTTGAGCCTAATACGCCAGATAGTTCGCCTTGACCAACGCGAAACGAAATTTCTTTACATGCTGCTAAAATTGTTCGAATTAACGATAAAAGTTCTCTTGAACAACCATCTTCAAGTAATACTGGAGGGAGTCTACGCATTCTATTTTCCTGATAACGTGTTAAAACTAATCATAATGTGAGAGAGATTAGCTTAGAGCGCTGAAATTCGTCTTAAATACCTGTATTGTTTAAATACCACCTTATAATGGTGGTACCTAATCGTACTTAAAACGCCAATAACAAAGATAAGATTATGAAAAAAATATCACAACTAAGTTACATATTCTTGACCGTGTTGCTCTGTATCATAACTCAAGCGCACGCAGCAATTAAGTCAATTGATGAATTTACTACGCAAATGAATCACTTTCCGGGTTATTACTCATTTTTTTATGATACTCAAAATGGAAAAGTATATTTAAAAGTAGATAAGTTAGAACAACAATTTTTATTACAGCAAAGTTTACCATATGGTATTGGCTCTAATGACATAGGCCTTGACCGGGGTCAGCTTGGTAATACCCACCTTGTGCAGTTTGAACGTTTTGGCGATAAAGTGATGCTACGTGCTGTAAACACTTACTATCGTGCTAATACGAGTAATAAGGCTGAGCAGCAAAGCATTAAAGAAGCGTTTGCATCAAGCATACTCGCAGGTTTTAAAGTAGTCGCCGAAGAAAAAAATACAGCACTTATTGATTACACACCTTATTTGTTAAGTGATGTGCATGGTGTAAGCCGCACGCTTGCTGCGCGTAAGCAAGGCAGTTTTAGCCTTGATGAATCGCGTAGCGCCGTTTATATGAATCGCTCAAAGGCATTTGTAAAAAATACTGAGCTAGAAGCAGTACTTACATTTAAAGGCACAAAACCAGGCGAATTTGTTCGCCAAGTCAGCGCCGACCCATACGCACTTACTGTGCATATGCATCATTCACTAATTAAATTACCAGACGATAACTACACGCCGCGCAAGTTTAATCCACAATCAGGCTTTTGGAGTATTGAACATAAAGATTACGCCGCGCCACTGGGTGAGTCACTGTATGTGCGCTACATACCACGCCATCGTTTAACTAAAAAAGATTCAAGTCTGCCTATTAGTGAGCCAGTTGAACCTATTGTTTATTATCTTGATCCAGGTGTGCCCGAACCGGTTAAAAGTGCGTTACTTGAAGGCGCAAAGTGGTGGAACGATGCCTTTAGCGGTGCCGGATATAAGAACGCATTTATAGTAAAAGTGTTGCCAAGTAATGCCGATCCTATGGATATTCGTTATAACGTTATTCAATGGGTACACCGTGCAACGCGTGGTTGGTCATACGGTAGTTCGGTAATCGACCCACGTACTGGCGAAATAATTAAAGGCCATGTAACACTTGGATCTCTGCGTGTTCGCCAAGATATTTTAATAGCGGAAGCACTTGCTGCACCTTATTTGAAAGGCAATGAAGTTGCTAAAAATTTACAAGCAATGGCGCTTGATCGTATTCGTCAATTAAGCGCCCATGAAATTGGTCATACACTAGGTATTTCTCATAATTTTGCGGCATCAATAGGCGATAGAGCCTCTGTAATGGATTACCCACATCCGTTACTTAGTTTTAATGAACAAGGTAAGCTTGATGTAACGCGTGGCTATGCAACAGGCATGGGCGTGTGGGATAGCCAAGTAATTAAATATGGTTATAGCGACTTTACTAACCAAGATGAAAGCGCAGAACTCGCTGCTATTTTAAAAGAAAATAAAGTCAAAGGCCTTGAGTTTATATCAGATAGCGATGCACGAGCTAAAGGTGGTGCGCATCCAACAGCCCATTTATGGGATAATGGTACTAACCCTTCACAGGAACTTTTACGCGTACTCGACGTACGTAAAAAAGCGCTTTCGCAGTTTGGTATTAATAATATTAAAACGGGCGACTCACTATCGCAATTAGAAGAAAAACTAGTTCCGCTTTATCTGTTTCACCGTTTTCAGGTTGAAGCTGTGGTTAAACTTATCGCAGGTGTTGATTATGAATACGAAACACGCGGTGATTCACCCGTAAAAGGCGCGCAAGTGGTTGATAAAAAAGTGCAGCAAGAAGCGGTAAACGCTATTTTTGTAACGCTTAAACCCAGTAACTTGTTACTTCCTGAATCTGTGTTATCGCTCATTCCCCCAAAAGCGTATGGCGAGTCTAAGTCTCGCGAAAGCATAGTCGGGCGCACGGGGTTAACACTTGATGCAATGGCGTTGCCAGAGGTGGCTGTACAGCATAGTTTGTCACTTTTGTTAAACGCACAACGCTTAAATCGTCTAGCGCAACAACAAGCACGCAATAATGAATTTTATAGTTTAGATGAATTATTAAAAGCGCTTTATAGCCAAGTGTTCAATGTATCGTCGCCTAACACTATGGTAGGTAAAATCACCCAGCGCGTACAGTTTTTAACAGCAAAAACTATGGCTGATTTAGTCGCAAGTGATAGTGTCAGCCCAGAGGTGCAAGCACAATTGCGTTATTATTTAGTTGAGCTTAGTGAAGACTTTAACCAAAATTCAATGCTAAGCCATACAAGTACTGGCGAGAGTGCGTTTAAACAATACTTAGCTGAGCAAATAAATCAGTTTTTAATTAAAGGTCAGTGGCCAAGCAATTTTAAAGTATTGCCAATACCACCAGGCTCACCAATTTAGTACTTATTTTAAGTAAGCGATAAAGCAAAACACCGAGTGTATTTATGCTCGGTGTTTTATTATGTGCTTATAGCCGATAGCGTACTTTTACTTGCATAAAGTTGGTTTTTTGTTAACCTACCCGCCTTCCATTTTAGTCTTTTTGAGGTGTTTATGGCGTTTCTATCTCGTTCGATATTGGCGTTGTCCATAGCATTTTCAAGCAGCAGTGTATTCGCTCAAAAGCAGTGTGACGTAGAACTCAGACACGGTTTAATTATTACCGATGATGTAATTCGTATTGTTGATAAAGGCCAAACCCGCGTGCAAATTAATAACAATAACCAATTGTTTATTCGTGGTTATTGGGTTGATTTGAGTGACGACGAAAGCAAAGTACTTGAGCAATTTAGTAATGGCATTCGTCACACAGTACCTGAACTAGTAAACCTAGCCACCGATGGCGTTAACTTAGGGTTAAGTGCAATTGAGCACATTGTTGAAGGTATGTCAGATAAAGAGCCTGAGGTACTTAAAACCCAACTGCAATATGTAGAACGTGCATTAATGGATAAGTTTAAGCGCGGCGACGATTTCTTTTTTATAGCGCCACAATCGCTTTCTCAAATTGATGATTTTTTTACTAAAGAGATTAGCCAAAAAATTCACTCTGCAGTGCATGGCTCTCTCGGCGCTATTTTAATGTCGTTGGGAGATGCGTTTAAATCGCGTGAAGGCAATATAGAAGATCGCATTAACGATATGGGCCAGCGCATGGATATCATCACCAAAGAGATTGATAAGTCGTTGCAAAAAAAAGCCCATCAACTTGAACTTAAAGCGTCTGAATACTGCGAATGTTTAAATGCATTAGATGTCACCGAATCGCGTCTGCAAGCAATTGTGCCTGGGATGGCCGATTTTGATTTAGTACAGATAAAATCTTAAACACAGCTTTTATAGCTTAACCTCTTCGGCTGTTAGCAATCTATACTCACCGCTTGCTAGGTTTTCATCTAATTTAATCCCCGCAATCTGCTCGCGATGTAATTCAACGACCTTATTATCTACCGCGTAAAGCATGCGCTTAACTTGATGATATTTACCTTCACTTATTGATAAACGCAGCCCGTAATTTGCGAGTCGTTCAGCTATAGCTGGACGGGTTAGATCTTTTTCGTTATGCAGCATGACACCTGTTTGTAGTTGCCTAAGCGCTTCATCGGTAATAGGTTCTTGGGTTTCTACTAAGTAAGTTTTAAATTTATTACTTTTAGGTGAGGTGATTTTATGTGACCACTCGCCATCGTTAGTAATAATAACCAAACCTGTGGTGTCTATATCTAAACGACCGGCTACGTGAAAATCGCTCATATTTGGCTCATCAAGTAAGTCAAAAACAGTTTTGTGTAGCTCGTCACTATTAGCGCATACATAACCGACAGGTTTGTTGAGCATAATGTAGCGCTTACCTAAAAAGACTAAAGGCTCGCCTTGGTGCAATACTTCATCTTGCTTAGCAAGTTGAAAATTATGTGACGTAATTACTTCGCCATTAACGCTTACTTCTTTTCGCTTAATACTCGCGCGGGCTTGCGTGCGTGGCATTTCTGCTAAGTGGCTAATAAATTTATCTAAGCGGCAAGGGAATTTCATTTTAGTTCACATTTTTAGTCGGCTACAATGGGCGCGATTATAGCCGATAGTGAAATGCCATGACAGAGCACAGCACACTAATTTTAAACCATTACCAAGCAAAAGTTATATCCGGTGAGCTTATCTTTGATGCAGCCCAACAAAACGCGGTAATGGCATTAAATAGCTTAAGTGAGCAGTTACAAACACCGTTAAAGTGGTGGCAAAAAGTACCCACAATAAAAGGTGTTTATTTATATGGGCCAGTAGGGCGTGGTAAATCTATGTTGATGGATTTATTTTATAAAAACCTACCTATTGAGCAAAAGCAGCGGCTGCATTTTCATCATTTTATAGCGCAAGTGCATGCCCAACTTTCGCAGCTGCAAGGGCAAGCAAATCCACTTACACTGATTGCTAAGCATTGGGCTAACAATATCCGTGTGCTGTGTTTTGACGAATTTTTTGTGAGCGACATTGGCGATGCCATGATCATGGCTAAGTTATTTAATGCGTTGTTTGAACAAGGTGTGGTGCTGGTGGCTACATCTAACGCAAAGCCTGAGCAGCTTTATTACAACGGCCTGCAACGGGTGCTATTTTTACCTACGATTGATTTAATTAATAGCCATTGCCATATCATTAATGTAGCGGGGGATGATGATCATCGTTTTAGATACGGTAAAAATAGTCGACATTATTTTATTAATTTACCAAATAACGATTTTAAAAATGAGTTTTTAACGTCTTTCTCTACAGTAATTCATAATAATACAATTAGCGTGCATGGCCGCGAATTACCATATTTATTAAAAGCCGATAGCGCCTTGATGATTGATTTTATGGCGCTATGTTCCGGCCCGCGCAGTGCTAACGATTATATGTTTTTAGCAACGCAATTTGATGTGTTATATGTATCGAACGTGCCACAAATGGGTATTAAAGCGACAGGTAAAGTGATAGTGCACGGTATAGAAGATAGCTATCAACGTGAAAAGCAAACGCTCGACGAGCACACCTTTGACGACGAAGCGCGGCGCTTTATTGCCTTAGTGGATGAGTTTTATGATTGCAATAAGTTGTTAGTGATCAATGCCCAAACTGATATTGAGCATTTATATAAAGGCAAAAAATTGAGTTTTGAATATGCACGAACACAGTCACGCATAGTAGAAATGCAAAATTGGTGAGTATAAATAATGGATTTTAGGCATTAGGCTAAAGTGTAAATATAAAATTTAGACCTTACCTTGTTTTCATAAGACCTTTATTGTCTATACCCATTCGGGTTATTTGACTGCCAACGCCATGTATCTTGCATCATTTCATCAATACCGCGCAGAGCTTCCCAGCCCAGTTCGCTAAGTGCTTTTTCTGGTGCTGCATAACATGCAGCAATATCGCCAGCACGACGTGGGGAAACCTGATACGGCACAGCTTGATCGCTAGCTTTAATAAATGCATTTACCATTTGCAACACAGAATACCCATTACCAGTTCCTAAGTTATAGACTAGCGCACCAGTGCTCGAGGCAATTTTATCAAGCGCTTTTAAATGGCCAATTGCTAAATCTACTACATGAATATAGTCGCGCACACCAGTGCCATCAACGGTATCGTAGTCATCACCAAATACAGCAAGTTGCTTTAATTTACCTACAGCAACTTGTGCAATAAATGGTAAAAGGTTGTTTGGGATACCATTAGGGTCTTCACCAATTAAGCCTGATTTATGCGCGCCAACGGGGTTGAAGTAACGTAAAATAGCAAACGCAAAACGCTCATCTGATTTAGCGATATCTTGTAGCATCATTTCAACTATAAGTTTAGATGTGCCGTAAGGGTTAGTAGTACCGCCTACGGGGAAGTCTTCTCTAATTGGTAAGCTAGCAGGATCGCCGTAAACAGTCGCTGATGAGCTAAATACTAACTTAAATACACCAGCGTCACGCATTGCATCAATAAGTGTTAACGTCCCTTGTACATTGTTTTGATAATACTCTACGGGTTTGGCAACTGATTCCCCCACCGCTTTTAAACCAGCAAAATGTATAACACTATCAATTTTGTGCTTAGCAAACACTGAATCCAAAAAGGCTTTGTCGAGAATATCACCTTGGTAAAAAGTGGCTTCCTTACCTGTGATTTTTTTTACACGAGTAAGAGACTCCTGTGATGAATTACTTAAATTATCAATAACAACAACTTTGTTACCTTGCTGTAAAAGTTCTAAAACAGTGTGTGAGCCAATATAGCCAGCGCCACCGGTTACTAAAATAGTCATGAAAGCTCCGTGGGTACCTTTTATCAATTGTGTCAATTTCACCATAAATCGTGTTGCTTTACATGTTTTATCTGTAATTTTTCTAGCTTAAATAAGGCCTTTTTTAATCTAAGTGATGGTAAATTATACAAACCTGTTTACATTCAGTGTGTTTTAAATGACACTTAAAAGCGAAAATCAAGTTTTTTATGAAAACAAATTTAAAAGTGAGCTTAGGAAAGCTAATGTAGGGTTTATTCTATATTTTATATAATTAGTATATCTTTTTTGGAGAAAGTTATGAATTCAGTGAAAAAAATTGCAATGTTGATGTGTGTAACATTACCTGTATTTGCTCATGCAGGCGAGTCTGCTGTTAAATGGCATGACTTTAAGGACTATCGTGATGTGCGCCCATCAAATCAAGCTAAAGGTTTGTATCACAAACATATTATTGAAAGTTTTGAAGCACATATGACTAAATTGGCAGAGCAATTGCCAAATGAGTATAAATTAAATGTAGAGTTTACTGATTTAGATTTAGCAGGTGACGTTCGTTACGGCGGTATGGATGAAATTCGTATAGTGAAACCTATCTATTTTCCGCGCATTAAACTTAACTATTCGTTAACAAATAAAGATGGCAGTGTAGTTAATAAAGGCAGTGATGTAGAGCTTAAAGATATAGGGTTTATGAGTAAAATAAAAAGAGGCCGAGATGAGCTGTTTTATTATGAAAAGGACTTATTAACAGAGTGGTTTGGCGAACAAATTCTAGTAAATTTAAATTTAAATTAAAACAAATAAACGCTGAGTTATGATAACTCGGCGTTTATTTGTTTTAGGCGCGAGTTTACTTTGCGCTTTTGTTGTGTTGCTTTTAGCTGTTTTACTTAAAAGTAGCTAAAAGTGTCAATAATTGCTGTAACTTAATAACGGTAGCTTTAAGCTTTTCTTCACTAAAACCATCGGTTGATAAGCTTTCTACATCAGCGGCTACGTCAAGCACGTAAGGTTTAAATCGTTTAGCTTCAAAGTTAAAGCCAGCATCTTGTGCGAATAAGGCTTTAAATTTGCCATGACCTTGTTGCTGTAGTTCGTCAAGTTTTTTGTCGGCATCAAGTGCTTGGCGATAAACAATTTTTAAGTTTGTATTGAGTTGTTCAATAATTGAATCCATGGTTTTCCTAAAGCTTTGTACTGCATGGCCGATATAATACTTGGATTACATTTAAAAGTCAGGTGGATTGTTTATATGAATATATCAGGTGGAAATTTACCAGTAATGTCTGGTGCTGGCGAAGGTGCTGAAGTTTTAAGTGCTGCGCTCGCAAAAAGGCAGCAAAAGGTTGATGGCTCTGCAGCACTTGCGCTTATTGAAGGTGCCGCACAACCATCCAGTGCGCAAACACCTGCTAAATCGGTGACAGCCACACTGGGTAATAACGTAAATGTATACGTTTAAATAAGCTTAAGATCGATAGGTGTTTTGCTTTTTTGACCCCCTATTTCTCTCACTAGTTTAGGCACTAAAAATCCAGGCAGGGCTTTTAATAGCTCTGCCATTATTTCGATTGCTTGCGCTTCATTAATATCAAAGTGGCTGGCCCCTTCAACTTTATCTAGCAAATACAAATAATACGGTAATACATCTGCATCAAATAATGCTTCGCTTAAGTTTATTTGTGCATCAACCGTATCATTCACATCTTTTAAAATTACCGCTTGGTTTAACAGCGTTACATTCGCGTGTTTAAGCTTTTGCATGGCTGCTTTAAAGTCGTCGTCTATTTCGTTTGCGTGATTAATGTGGTTAATAAAAATAATTTTTAAGGGTGACTTTGCTAGTCGCTCACACAATTCATTGGTAATACGCGCAGGAATAACAACAGGTAAACGGCTATGAATTCGCATGCGTTTAATTTGCGGTAGTTGTTCAAGCTCATCTAAAAACCAACTAATAGCATCATCTTTGGCCATTAGCGGATCGCCGCCACTTAAAATCACTTCGTTAATATCAGTATCTGATTTTATATAATTAAGCGTCTCAAGTAGGCTTTTTTTATTAAGCTGATTTTCTTGATACGGAAAATGCCTTCTAAAGCAGTAGCGGCAATTTACCGCACAACCCGTTTTAAACATCACTAAAACACGCGATTTATATTTGTGTAAAAGGCCAGGTTGGTCGTTATCTTGCTCAAGCAGTGGATCTTTATTAAAACCTGATTTAGTCAAAAATTCTTGATGGCGTGGCATGACTTGCAATAAAAGAGGATCGTTTGGATCGCCTTTGCGCATTTTTTTTATAAAAGGGATAGGCACACGCACTGCAAATAAACTACGGGCTTTTAGGTCGTTTTCATGGACTTGGCTCGATAAACCGACCATTTCAAGCAAGGTTTTTGGGCAGGTAACTACATTTGCTAATTCTTTTTGCCAGTTTTTATGCAAATTTGCTTCATTTCTTTGTATCATTGGCACGTAGATTACTCGAAAAAATATAAATAGAGGAAACGATGGCGAATTATAGCACCAACGAGTTCAAGGGCGGCCTAAAAATTATGATGGACGGCGAGCCTTGCAGTATTTTAGAAAATGAAATGGTAAAACCTGGTAAAGGCCAAGCGTTTAACCGTGTTCGTATCCGTAAACTTATCTCTGGTAAGGTGCTTGAAAAAACCTTTAAATCGGGTGAATCAGTTGAAGGTGCTGATGTAATGGATACAGATTTAGCGTATCTATACACAGACGGCGAATTTTGGCACTTCATGAACAACGAAACATTTGAGCAAATTGCTGCTGACGAAAAAGCACTAGGCGATGCTGTTAAATGGTTAGTTGAAAATGATGTATGTACAATTACATTATGGAACGGCAGCCCAATTGCTGTTACACCACCTAACTTTGTTGAGCTTGAGATCACTGAAACAGATCCTGGCCTTAAAGGTGATACAGCGGGCACGGGTGGTAAACCAGCAACGCTTAGCACGGGTGCTGTTGTACGTGTTCCATTATTCGTACAAATTGGCGAAGTAATTAAAGTAGACACTCGTAACGGTGAATACGTAAGCCGCGTTAAGTAACATTTAACTCAGCTTGATAAATCCCAGCTTGCGCTGGGATTTTTTTTGGAGAAAATATGTCAGTAGATCTTTGGGCTCCTAGCGCAAGTATTGAAACACTAAAGCAACGTGCAGAAATATTACATCGCATTCGTGAGTTTTTTTATGCGCGTGATGTTTTAGAAGTAGAAACGCCGAGCTTAAGCGCTGCCAGTGTAACCGATGTACACTTAGCGAGTTTTAATACCACATTTGTAGGCCCAGGCCACGCAGGTGGGCTTCCTTTGTTTTTACAAACATCTCCAGAGTTTGCCATGAAACGCTTATTAGCAGCAGGCTCAGGCGCTATTTTTCAGCTTTGTAAAGCATTTAGAAATGAAGAAGCGGGTAGCCATCACAATCCTGAATTTACTATGCTTGAATGGTATCGCCCAGGCTTTGATGAATTTGCACTTATGGATGAAATGGATGAGCTAATGCAGCTCGTTTTAGGTGTTGACCCTGCAACGCGCCTTACTTATCAGCAAGCGTTTGAACAAGCACTTGGGCTTGACCCGCTAACAGCGAGCATAGAGCAATTAAAGCAACTAGCATGTGAGCTGGGATTTGCTGATATAGCCCAAAATGAAACGCATAAAGATACCTTACTGCAATTATTATTTTGTATGAAAGTAGAGCCCACAATAGGGCAAGATAAGCCATGTTTTGTGTATCACTTTCCAGCTTCTCAAGCAGCACTTGCACAAATTTGTGAACACGATGCACGCGTAGCAGGGCGCTTTGAGCTTTATTATAAAAATATGGAATTAGCGAATGGTTTTAACGAACTCACCAATGCCAGCGAGCAAGCTAAACGTTTTAATGAAGATAACGCATACCGCGCTGAAAACGGTTTAAAACAAGTGCCAATGGATACGCGTTTAATTAAAGCGCTGGAGCATGGATTACCACAGTGTGCAGGCGTTGCGCTGGGAATTGATAGGCTTGTAATGCTCGCAACCAACAAAAAGAAAATTAAAGACGTTATTGCATTTGATGTGCAAAGAGCGTGATGATTGACCTGTAGGCGCACAGCTTGCTGGCGCGTTAAAGCAAAGCTTTAAGCTCTTTTTATTTGATTAGTAATTAGAAGCTTCGCTTCTCACGTGCGCAAGCTCTACGTCTACAACACATTTTATTGTTACTTATTTGATATGCAAAGAGCGTGATGCTTAGCCTGTAGGCGCACAGCTTGCTGGCGCGTTAAAGCAAAGCTTTAAGCTCTTTTTATTTGGTTAGTTTAAAGTAATTAGAAGCTTTGCTTCTCACGCGAGCAAGCTCTACGTCTACAACACATTTTATTATTACTTATGTTTGATATGTAAAGAGCGTGATGCTTGGCCTGTAGGCGCACAGCTTGCTGGCGCGTTAAAGCAAAGCTTTAAGCTCTTTTTGTTTTGTTAGTTTAAAGCAATTAGAAGCTTTGCTTCTCACCTGAGCAAGCTCTACGTCTACCGTAAATTTTTACTTCTCATAAAAAACACCGCGTTTAATTTAAACGCGGTGTTTTTATTTGCTTGCTGGAAGCTTTCATTTGAAAGCCAACTTTTATGTCTTACAGGTTAAGCGTAAACGTAACACCCGCTACACGAGGCTCACCTAATTGTGTATAGGTATGCGTTGTGTAACCATCTTGTGGATCATTACCAAACTCAAAGCCACGTGTAGGAACCGTTTCGTCAAACACATTACGAGCCCATGCGCGTACTGCCCACATGTCTGCTTCATAGCCAAAGCTTAAATTAACTAAGTTGCTGTTTGGTGCTTGTGAGTTGTGGCTATCTGAGAAGTAGTAATCGTCCTTACCTTCAACACCAATCATGCCGTACAGTTCATTAGTAAAGTTATAACGAGCGGTAAACGCATATTGGTATTTAGGTGATTGTGCTTGTTCACGGCCATCTTGGTTTAAACCAGATTTAGTTACAAAACCGTCTATTTCTGTATTTAAGTAACCAGCACTACCGGTTAAAAATAAATTGTCTGTTAGTTGGTAGTTTCCTTCGATTTCTAAGCCATAGTTACTGCCAGAGCTTGCGTTATCGACATAACCGGTGAATTGCTGACCTTCTACTTGCCATGCTTTTAACTGAATATCGTCGCGGTGCATATAAAATGCAGCTAAGCGCAACGTAAATTTGTCATCAAGCGATGAGCCTTTAACACCAAATTCGCCGCTCCATAAGTATTCAGGGTCAAAACTAGTGTGTTGCTGGAAAAAATCAGCGCTTAGGTTTAAGCCTTCATCTTTAGCTTTAGCAAGCGCTTCAGAGTTAATACCGCCGGCTTTGTAACCACGGGTAATGCTGGTGTAGATCATAGTGCGATCAATTACTTGATATTCTAGCGCAATTTTACCGCCAACCATTATGTCGTCAGTTTCTTGTATAAAGCCATTACTATCGGTGTAGTCACCTTGGTATTGCTCTACACGTAAACCTGTAATTAATGTGGTTTTAGGGCCAATTGGAGTCGCTACTTGGCCATATACTGCAACATTATTTGTTTCGTAAGTTGAAGAAAACGGGCTTGCTAACCATGTATATTTACGCGCTAAATCAACATCACGATTTTGATAATAAACACCCGCAACCCAGTTACCAGTTTTAGAATTAAATTGTAAATCTACAGACTGATCGTCGCGATCGCGGCTATAAAGGTCAGTTGAGCTGTATCCATCTGGGTGCAAGCCTGTAGCACATAATAGTGGCTTATTTGCATCGTTACATACCCAGTCTTCATCAAAGCTGTAAAGTAACTCGGTATCAATAGCCGATAGGTTGAGGTTTACATCAAAAGCACCAAAACCTGTGTAGGTGTTAGCAAGGCCAATAGCGTAGCTTTGTTGATTATCCTGACCTGGTTCATCGGCAACACTATTACGGCTGTTATTAAGCGTAAACGCATCGTAGCCGTTGTTTATATCAATATAGTGAAGGTTTAGCTCAGTATTTAAATGCTTTGTAAGCTGAGTGTTTAATTTAAAACGGGCTACTTGTTCGTCTTGATTTTGTGTTTCGTCGTTTAAATATAGGTTATCAACGTAACCGTCTGACTTTCTGCGAAAGTAGCTAACGCGAGCGCTTGTGTCGTCAGTTAAGCCAGTGCTTGCTGCAAGGCCTGCTTCACGTGTGTTGTAGGTGCCAGCCCCTAGTTGTAATTTTAAGCTTGGATCGGCTGTAGCTTTAGCTGATCCCATTTGGATCATACCGGCCATACCGTCGGCACCAAAGCGTGTACCTTGTGGTCCACGATAAATCTCTACTTGGTCAATATCAAATAACAATGAGCTGCCACCAAGGCCAGAATAGTTAATACCATCAATAACTAAGCCTACAGATGGATTAATAGGATCTACAAATTGTGAGCGAAGTCCCACGCCACGAATTTGAATATAACGACCGCGCGACGCACCAGACGCAAAGTTTACATTGGCGGTACTGCCTAACATTTCGTCTAAGTAACTTGCACCACGTTGGTTAATTTCATCTTCGCTGAATAAACTCGCACTCGCGCTTAAAGTTTGA
Organism: Pseudoalteromonas sp. Ld19; assembly: GCF_045064135.1. Taxonomy (NCBI): domain Bacteria; kingdom Pseudomonadati; phylum Pseudomonadota; class Gammaproteobacteria; order Alteromonadales; family Pseudoalteromonadaceae; genus Pseudoalteromonas; species Pseudoalteromonas sp. Ld19. The sequence continues at coordinate 194,327 of NZ_JBISHA010000017.1, forward strand.
ATGCTTTCGCGTTGAAAGTCGCCAGTTACAACTATTCTTTCTAGGTCGCTATCATCAGCGTGAGCTACAAGTGGTGCACTAAAAAGCGGTAAAAGTGCGGCGGTGATTAAAGACAAACGTAAGTTCATTAGGTTTCTTAACTCCATTTTAGGGACTCGTATGGTAGCAATTATTTAAGCGCATATGCTATAAATGCGGCAATTATACGTTAAATAGTTAGGATTACTAATATGACCTTCAAAGTTGATTTTAAAGTACGTGATTATGAATGTGATTTACAGGGCATCGTAAATAACAGTGTGTATTTTAATTATTTGGAGCATGCTCGCCACGAGTTTTTACACGCAAATGGCGTTGATTTTGCTCAGCTTGCTAAAGACAAAATTAATCTTGTCGTGATGCGTAGCGAAATGGATTATAAACTTTCACTCCGACCAGGAGATGAGTTTTACGTTGCAGTAGAGCCACAGCGCATTAGTCGTTTAAAGTTTGCGTTTAAGCAAACGGTTGTGCGCAAAAGTGACGAAAGGGAGATGCTTAGTGCACTGGTAATCGGAACGTCCGTTAACGAAAAAGGCCGTCCATTTCTGCCAGAAAAAATAGATAGTTTATTTAAAACTACAACTAAGTGCTGAATAGAACAGCTTTTAAACTATCATAGAACAAAAATTTACATTTAAAACATGCATTTTTAACGGATAAATCGCATAAATATTGTTATTATTAAGGTAATTAGATAATGGGTTAATAACAGTATGAAATTAGCAGCAATACCGATGCTTATAATCGGTTTATGTGTTGGTTGCGCATCGACAGGGACGGTTACCAGTGAGCAGCTAAAATATACCCAATGGCAACTTTCACGTGTTGATGGTTTAGCAATTCCACCTTCGTTTAGCGCATCAATGAGTTTTATTGAAGCACTGCAAGTAAACGGCTTTGCTGGCTGTAATAAATTTTTTGGTGAAGGTTCACTTGAAGAAGGCAGCCTGACTGTAAGCAAATTAGGGATGACGCGCAAGTCGTGCGGTGAAGAACTTGATGAGTTTGAGCAACAGTTACTCCAAACCTTAAAGCAAGGCGCAGAGCTTAAAATGCAAGACCAGCAATTAGTTATGCAAGGCAAACAAAAACTTGTGTTTATCCCTAAATAATTTTTAAGTTTTAAAAACTGCCCCTTGCGAGCAATTTTTAACTGGCGTACACTCAGCGCAGATTTGATGAATGATACTATCAAATCAATGAACAGAATTTATATCAATACTTGTCGGAGTGCCAAAGCTAAGTAATTAGTTTGTGGCTGAGATCGCGAAAGCGGGATCCGTGAACCTGATCAGGCTAATACCTGCGTAGGGAACAAGCTGCCTAAATAGGACGCTTGTGCGTCTTTTTTTATGCGCACAATAAAGTGATTTTGATTATTTTAGGCTGCAAAGTAGCATTAGCGCTGCTTTACGATCTTTCTCTATTCCTCGGAATATCTGACAAGACAACCCTTAAGCAATGAGGCAAGTCATGTCAAACACTACAAATAAAGCGTCGCGCCGAGAAACTCGCGCTGCCGCGTCTGAATATATTTATAACTTAACGGGTCAACCGTTCCCTAATTCTCATAAAGTATACGTTGAAGGCACACAACCAGGCGTGCGCGTTGGTATGCGTGAAATCACGTTAAGTGATACGTTTATTGGCGGCACAGATGAAAACCCTGTTTATGAGTCAAACGATCCGCTACGTGTTTACGATACGTCGGGACCGTATACCGATCCTAATTTTGAACTAGACGTGCGCAAAGGCTTACCAAAATTTCGTGAGCAGTGGATTGAAAGCCGTGGCGACACCGAAGTTTTAGAATCTGTTACGTCGCAATTTTCACAGCAGCGCATGGCAGATGAAGGGTTGGATCATATTCGCTTTGATCACTTACCAAAAATTCGCCGTGGTATCGCAGGTAAAAACGTAACGCAAATGCACTACGCGCGCCAAGGGATTATTACTCCTGAAATGGAATACGTAGCCGTTCGCGAAAATATGGGGCGTGCAGAAATTCGTAAAGAATTACTAGCCGCGCAGCATAAAGGCGAGTCGTTTGGCGCAAGTATTCCTGAATTTATTACCCCAGAATTTGTACGTGATGAAATAGCCCGTGGTCGCGCTATTTTACCAAATAATATAAACCATCCAGAAACAGAGCCTATGATTGTAGGGCGTAACTTTTTAGTAAAAGTTAACGCCAACATTGGTAACTCATCGGTCAGCTCATCTATTGAAGAAGAAGTAGAAAAAATGGTGTGGTCTACCCGCTGGGGAGCAGACACCGTAATGGACTTATCAACGGGTCGCTACATTCACGAAACCCGCGAATGGGTTGTGCGTAACTCGCCTGTACCTATTGGCACAGTACCGATCTATCAAGCGCTTGAAAAAGTAAACGGTGTGGCTGAGGACTTAACGTGGGAAATTTTCCGCGATACGCTTATAGAGCAAGCCGAGCAGGGCGTTGATTACTTTACTATTCACGCCGGTGTATTACTTCGTTATGTACCAATGACCGCTAAACGTGTAACCGGTATTGTGTCACGCGGTGGCTCAATTATGGCTAAGTGGTGTTTAGCGCATCATAAAGAAAACTTTTTATACACGCACTTTGAAGATATTTGTGAAATTTTAAAACAATACGATGTGTGTTTTTCACTCGGTGATGGCCTTCGTCCGGGTTCGATTGCAGATGCCAACGATGAAGCGCAGTTTAGTGAGCTACGCACATTAGGTGAACTGACTAAAATTGCGTGGAAACACGATGTACAAGTATTTATTGAAGGCCCAGGGCATGTGCCAATGCACATGATTAAAGCTAATATGGATGAGCAATTAAAGCATTGCGACGAAGCGCCATTTTATACTCTAGGCCCACTAACGACCGATATTGCACCAGGGTATGACCATATTACCTCGGGTATTGGTGCCGCTCAAATCGCATGGTACGGCTGTGCAATGCTGTGTTATGTAACACCTAAAGAGCATTTAGGTCTGCCAAATAAAGAAGATGTTAAAGAGGGTTTAATTACTTACAAAATTGCAGCGCATGCCGCCGATTTAGCAAAAGGTCACCCAGGCGCGCAAGAGCGTGACAACGCTTTATCAAAAGCACGCTTTGAATTTAGATGGCATGACCAATTTAATATTGGTTTAGATCCTGACCGTGCTCGCGAGTATCACGACGAAACCCTTCCGCAAGAATCAGGCAAAGTGGCTCACTTTTGCTCTATGTGTGGCCCTAAATTTTGCTCTATGAAAATTAGCCAAGAAGTACGCGATTACGCTAAAGATTTAGAAACACGCGGTATTGATCCTAATAACGCTGGCGACGCTATTGAAATCAAGATGGTTGATGTAGAGGCTGAAATGAAAGCTAAATCTGCTGAGTTTAAGCAAACAGGCTCAGAGATTTACCATAAAGCGGTATAAAGTAATTATTGCTAGAAGTTAGATGCAGACGTAGGTGAGGTTTTATACCTCACTTCTTTAAAAGTTGAAGAGATGCGAGTGAATTCGCACCTACGAATAGCTGCTTTTGGAGGTTTTCATGTCTTATAACATTGCGGTTGTCGGATTTGGCTTAGCGGGTAGGTTAGCTGCGCTTACGCTGAGCAATCATCATGTAACGGTGTTTGAAGCAGACGACGAGCATACACAAAATAGCGCTGGTAAAGTGGCAGCGGCAATGCTCGCCCCGCTTGCTGAGTCGGTGTTATGCGAGGCTGACTTAGCATTAATGGGTCTTGATTCAATGAAGCGCTGGCCTAGCATTATTGCAGAACTTGAAAGTGATATTTTTTTTCAGCAGCAAGGCACATTGGTCATTGCGCACCAACAGGACAAAGGCGATTTACAAAGCTTTGCACAGCGTATAAAACCGCTAGCTGAATACACTGCCGAGCGTGTGAGTGCTCAGCAAATTACAATGCTTGAACCTGAACTTGCAGGGCGCTTTAATCAAGGCTTATTTTTACCCTGTGAAGGGCAAATAGATAATCAAACATTTTATAAAGCCAGCTTTGCACAGCTCAACAAACGTAAAGTAAAGTTTGTGTTTAACCAGCGCGTAACCATTAGCGACAACAAAATAAACAATCGACCATTTGACTACATTATAGATTGCCGTGGGCTTGGCGCTAAAGGCGATAAACCGCTTAGAGGCGTGCGTGGTGAAGTAGCAAGGTTATATGCACCTGAAGTGAGTTTAACGCGACCCGTGCGATTAATGCATCCGCGTTATCCAATTTATATAGCGCCCAAACCCAATAATGAATATGTAATTGGTGCGACCGAAATCGAATCGCAAGACAGCGGTGCGGCAACAGTGCGCTCAACTCTTGAGTTACTTTCAGCGGCTTATACCGTACATAGCGGGTTTGCCGAAGCACGACTACTTAATATTCAAACCGGATTACGCCCCGCATTTAGCGATAACCGCCCAGAAGTATCACAAGTTGGTAATGTAATTAGCATTAACGGTTTGTATCGACATGGTTATATGTTGGCGCCGGCATTAGTGGCGCAAGCAGTTTCACGAATAGAGTGAGAATAAAATGAACATTACAATTAATGGCGAGCTACTTAATGTTAATAGCAAAGCACTCGTTGAGGTACTTCAACGTTTAGGTGCAGTTGCGCCTTATGCTGTGGCTGTTAATGGCGAATTTATTCCACAAAGTCAGCACAGTAACTATGTACTTAATGAAGGCGACAGTGTTGAGTTACTGTCCCCCATTCAAGGCGGATAAAGCTCATGCAAACTAAAGACTGTTTAACTATTTATGGAGAGCAAATAAAGAGTCGTTTATTAATAGGCTCTGCGCTTTATCCGTCGCCCGATATTATGACCCAGTCAATAGTTGCCTCAGGGGCTGAAATTGTAACCGTGTCGCTTAGGCGCCAACAAAGTGCAGCAGCGGGTGATGACTTTTGGCAGTTAATAAAAAATACAGGTTTAAAAATACTGCCTAACACTGCAGGATGCCATAGTGTTAAAGAGGCCATAACGCTTGCAAAAATGTGCCGAGAGGTATTTGCCACCGATTGGATAAAGCTAGAGCTGATTGGCGATGATTACAATTTACAACCGGATCCTTTTGCGCTACTTGAAGCCACAAAAATATTAATTAATGATGGCTTTAAAGTACTGCCTTATTGCACCGATGACTTAGTACTTTGCCAGCGCTTAAATGAGCTAGGGTGTGAGGTGCTTATGCCGTGGGGCGCGCCAATAGGCACAGGTAAAGGCTTGTTAAATAGTTATAATTTAAAAACTATTCGAGAGCGCTTACCCGATACCACATTAATAGTAGATGCAGGTTTAGGTTTGCCATCGCATGCCTGCCAAGCACTCGAAATGGGGTATGATGCGGTATTATTAAATTCAGCCATTGCAGGGGCGGGTTGCCCAATTACTATGAGTCGCGCATTTAAAGCTTCAGTAGAAGCAGGTCGCTTTGCATACAAAGCAAAAGCGATGCCGGAAAAAGACGTTGCAGCCCCATCAACCCCAACAATGGGTATGCCATTTTGGCATCAGCAGTGAAGGAAGGAATATGAATAACGTAGTGTGGACAATTGCCGGATCTGATTCGGGCGGCGGTGCAGGCATTCAAGCTGATATAAAAGCAATGCAAAGTTTTGGTGTGCATGGTTGCACGGCAATTACAGCGCTTACTGCGCAAAATAGTTTAGGTGTGGAGGCTATTAATGCAGTGTCTACCGATATTATTGAATCGCAGTTACTAGCGCTTGAAAAAGACATGAAAGCCAAAGTGATAAAAATTGGTATGTTAGCCAATGTGCAGCAAATTCAGTTAATCAGCGAACATATAAGTCACTATAAAGCTAAGTGGCCAGTGCCTCCCGTTATTGTATATGACCCTGTTGCTATTGCCTCAAGCGGTGACTTACTAACAGAAGAAGATACGGTAAGCGCAATTAAAGAATGTTTACTGCCGCTGGTGGATGTAATAACCCCAAACACCCACGAAACACAGTTATTAACCGGTGTGTATTTAATTGGCCCTGCGGCAATAAAAGAAGCGGCTAATAAGCTATTAAGCTGGGGTGCAAAAGCCGTTGTTATTAAAGGCGGGCATTGGGATTACCCAAGTGGTTATTGCATTGATTATTGTGTAAATAATTTTACGCAAAATGGTGAAGAGTATTGGCTTGGCAATCAAAAAATACAAACACCGCATAACCACGGCACCGGATGTAGCATGGCTTCGGTAATAGCTGCGTGTTTAGCTAAAGACTACCCATTAAAAGACGCCTTTATTTTAGCTAAAGCATATATAAACCAAGGGCTCAAACAGTCTGTACGCTACGGCGAGGGAATTGGACCGGTTGCTCAGACTTCATTCCCCACTAATTTAGCTGACTACCCACAAGTAATTGAGCCAGGTAGCTGGCTTGGCGATGAACTCGATTTTGATGTGCCACTTGATTTTAATATGGCTGCTGATTTTGCACCTTGTGAAGATAAATCGCTTGGCTTATATGCAGTTGTAGATAGTACCGATTGGCTAGAAAAGTGCTTACAACAAGGTATTAAAACAGCTCAGCTGCGCGTTAAGAATAAAACCCAAGATGAGCTTGATGGGCTCATTAAGCAAGCTGTTGAGCTGGGCAAGCAATACAATGCGCAGGTTTTTATAAACGATTACTGGCAGCTAGCTATTAAACATGGTGCGTATGGTGTGCATTTAGGGCAAGAGGATTTAGACATTGCTAATTTAGCGGCAATTAAAGACGCTGGATTAAGGCTTGGGCTTTCTACTCATGGTTTTTATGAAATGCTACGTGCGCATAATTATCGCCCTAGTTACATGGCATTTGGCGCTATTTACCCAACCACAACAAAAGATATGACAGGTCAAATACAAGGCCTTGAAAAGCTGATTAAGTTTGTACCACTTATGCAAAGCTACCCAACAGTAGCAATAGGCGGAATTGATTTAAGCCGTGCTGAGCAGGTAGCTAAAACAGGCGTGGGCAGTGTTGCCGTCGTGCGTGCGATTACCGAAGCTGATAATTACGTAGAGGCTATAAGCGCTCTGCAAGTGGCCATAAGTAGTGCCAATTAAAACTAACAAGGGTAATACTAACAAGGCTGATAAACGTGAGTGAGCTAAGCGATAAAGAAACCCTGCGTTACAGCCGCCATTTATTGCTTAAAGAAGTAGGGCTTGAAGGGCAGTTAGCACTTAAATCCTCAACGGTTGCAGTAGTGGGGACTGGTGGGTTAGGTAGTCCAGCGCTTTTATATTTAGCCGCTGCGGGTGTTGGAACGCTTATTTTAATTGACGATGATGAGGTTGAGCTTTCAAACCTACAGCGCCAAGTGCTTTATAAAATAAGTCACTTAGGGCAAAACAAGGTCGCCGCCGCAGGTAAAGTATTAGCGAGTATTAATAATCAAATAGAAATAGTAACGCATTGCCAAAAGCTAGATGAGAGTAACGCAACTAACATGTTAAAAGGGGCTGACATAGTACTTGATTGCTCTGATAACTTTAGTACTCGCTATAGCGTTAATCGTTATTGTATTGCTAATAAAATACCGTTAATTTCGGGTGCTGCACTCGCAACCAAAGGGCAGTTAATGGGCTTTGATTTTAGACAAAGTGATAGCCCATGTTATGGCTGTGTTTTTCCACAACGTGAAGCTATATCAGTTATCAATTGCAGTAATGCAGGGGTAATTAGCCCGCTACTGGGTGTAATTGGCTCTATGCAGGCGCAACTTACGCTCAATTTATTGCTGGGGCATGCAGAGGGGTGTGTGTTTATAGCCTTTGATGCGCTTACTTTAAAACAACAGCATTTCAAAGTAGTCAAAGATTCAGACTGTAAAGAATGTGGTGTGAAGTAAAAGTTTTAGTTGATGGTTTATAACCGTTCTAAGTTAAGTAATTAGAAACTTCGCTTCTCGCGTGAGCAAGCTCTACATCTACAACATATCAAACTTCTGTACTAAACTTGTAGCGTGATGGGCAAAGCCCATAAAAATATAAACGGTGCGGCCTGCAATTACTTATAAACCAAAAGCGGCGCTTTTCGCGTAAGTAAACTTAACGCCTACAAAAATCAAAAAACCGCGTTTAAATAAACGCGGTTTTTTGATTTTGAATTAACAATTGATTTTAATCGTTAATTTTTGCAAACGCAGTACCTAAGCGAGTAACCACTTCTGGTAGTTGATCATCCAGTATTTCAGCTTTATCAGCACCCCATGCAAGTACCACAGTAGAGCCTAATTTAAAGCGACCCATTTCTTCACCTTTTTTAAGCGTGATAGCGTTTTCGCCTTTAGTTGGATAATTCCAACTAAATACATCACTGCCTGCTGGTGGTGTTACAGTACCTGCCCAAATAGTTTCAATGCTGGCTACAATTGTTGCGCCAACTAGCACCATAGCAAGCGGACCAATCTCAGTTTCAAAAATTGCTACTACTCGTTCGTTACGTGCAAATAAGTTAGGCACGTTTTGCGCTGTAAGTGGATTTACTGAAAATAAATCACCTGGCACGTAAATCATTTTGCTTAGCGTGCCATCAATTGGCATGTGAATACGGTGATAATCTTTAGGGGCTAAGTAAATAGTGGCAAATTTACCGCCTAAAAATGCTGTTGTATCATCTTGTGAGCCGCCTAACAGAGCTTGCAAGCTGTAATCGTGACCTTTAGCTTGTATTAGCTGTCCGTCAACAATATCGCCTAGTTGGCTGATTGCGCCATCCACTGGATGAATGATGGTATTGCTATCTTCTACCATAGGGCGTACGCCGTTTTTTAAAGGGCGGGTAAAAAATTCATTAAAGCTTTTATAATGAGCTGGATCTGAATATTTCGCTTCGCTCATATCTATTTTGTATTGCTTAATAAATAGTTTAATTAATGTGGTTGTTAATGCGCCCGCTTTAGCAGCTGCTAATTTGCCTACTACGCGTGAAATAAAATGTTTTGGCATTGCGTACTGCATTGCGATTTTAAATTTGTCTAAACTCACAGTATTTTTCCTAAATTATACGCGAGGCGCACGAGCGCCGGCACGGCCATCGGCCATTGTTTCTAAAATTCGGTGGTAGCTGTCAAAGCGCAATTGAGAAATTCTGCCATCGGCTACAGCTTCTTTAACTATACAGCCCGGATCGTTTAAATGTTTACAGTCCCTAAAGCGGCATCCGCCAATAAATTCTCTAAACTCTTTAAAACACCACGTTACACGCTCAACATCTAAGTGCCATAAACCAAACTCACGAATTCCTGGCGAGTCGATTAAATTACCGCCGCTGGGTAAATGGTGAAGGCGCGAAACGGTTGTAGTGTGTTGGCCTAAGCCGCTGTTTTCGGATACTTCTTTAGTTAATATTTCAGCATTAGGCAATACAGTATTAACGAGGGTTGATTTACCTACGCCACTTTGACCAACAAAAATATTATTCTTATCAACAAGTACTTCTTTTAATTCATCAATACCATCGCCCGATATATTACTAACAAGGAGTACTTGGTAATCAAGTTTACGATAGATATCAAGAACTTTTTGTATTTCGCTAAGGCCAGCATCGTCAATTAAATCGGTTTTATTGAGCACTAAAATTGGCTCAATACCCATATCTTCACAGGCTATTAAATAACGGTCGATAATACTAGGGGTAAACTCGGGTAATACCGCCGATACCATGAGTATTTGGTCAATGTTGGCAGCAATAACTTTTACACCGTCGTAAAAGTCAGGGCGGGTAAGTTGCGAACGACGCTCTTGCGTGGCTTCAATTACACCGGCTAAATCGCCTTCACTTACTTTGGCACGGCGAAACAATACTTCATCACCACACACTAAATTAGACACGGTACGGCGTATATTACAGCGCAGTACATCGCCATTTTCAGTTTCTACATCGGCGTGCTGGCCAAAACGACTGATCACAATTGCGCTCTCGACCTGACCTAAATTGTCGGTTTGCCATTCTTGCGCGCCTTTTTTAGTTGGCCTTGAGTCTGCACTATTAATGCGCTTTTGGTGATTGGCCTTGATCTGACGCGATTGGCCTTTACTTAATTTTTTCTGTTTTGCCACTGGAGGCCTATAACCTTAGTTAAATGTCGCTTTTCCTAAAAAAAGCTTTAGCTCGACGGTTGATGCTAATATGATATATCGAAATGCGTTGGATCTAAAGGAAAGCACCGCTTAGGTATTATGACTATTAATAAATCAAATTTAATTTGGCTCGATCTTGAAATGACAGGGCTCGAACCAGAGACCGATAAAATACTCGAAATTGCGACAGTTGTCACTGATGCAGACTTGAATATATTAGCCGAAGGGCCAACTATCGCTATTCATCAAAGTAATGAACTCCTTGATGGCATGGACGAGTGGTGTACTACTCAACATGGTAAATCGGGTTTAACAGCGCGCTGTAAAGCAAGCACCTTTGATGAAAAGTACGCCGTAGCGCAAACTTTAGATTTTTTAACACAGTGGGTGCCTGCGGGTGTATCACCAATGTGTGGTAATTCAATTGGGCAAGATCGCCGCTTTATGAATAAGTACATGCGCGAACTCGAAGACTTTTTTCATTATCGAAATCTTGATGTGAGTACGATTAAAGAATTAGCACGTCGTTGGAAGCCTGAAGTGCTTGCTAAAGTGAACAAAAAAGGCTCGCATCTTGCTCTGGATGATATTAAAGATTCGATTATGGAATTAAAAGTCTATAGAGAAAATTTCTTTAATTTGTAAAAAAACACTTGCAAACACATCGGATTATTGTAGAATCCTGCCCCGCTCAAGACGATAACCCACGCGGGGTTAGTGTGTTTGAGTGATTGATTTACCATCAATTAATGCGGTACTAGCTCAGTTGCTAGAATGTTAAACGCGACCCGTCGTGCATCAACGTAAAATAACTGAAGAAGTGAAAATGCGGTACTAGCTCAGTTGGTAGAGCGCGACCTTGCCAAGGTCGAGGTCACGAGTTCGAGCCTCGTGTACCGCTCCAATTTCTAACCAAAAGAAATTGAAGTTATTTATATAACTAGAAATTTATATGCGGTACTAGCTCAGTTGGTAGAGCGCGACCTTGCCAAGGTCGAGGTCACGAGTTCGAGCCTCGTGTACCGCTCCAATTTCTAACCAAAAGAAATTGAAGTTATTTATATAACTAGAAATTTATATGCGGTACTAGCTCAGTTGGTAGAGCGCGACCTTGCCAAGGTCGAGGTCACGAGTTCGAGCCTCGTGTACCGCTCCAATTTCTAACCAAAAGAAATTGAAGTTATTTATATAACTAGAAATTTATATGCGGTACTAGCTCAGTTGGTAGAGCGCGACCTTGCCAAGGTCGAGGTCACGAGTTCGAGCCTCGTGTACCGCTCCAATCTTTTTATATCCTCAAAGTTTTCTGTATTAAAAATCATAAACAAAATTATAATCACAAATCTCTCTTATCTACTTTATTTTATATGTAATATTCAGTATTGAAGTTTTGTTATTAGAAGCTATAGCTTCGCGCGCGAGCAAGCTCTGCGCTTACAATAAAGGTTTTATACTTTAAAGTTATGAGGTATGAGTGAGTTAGAGAATAGTTATACCAATCTGCTTATATATGGGGTCTATTTAACGTTAAGAAAATTACGCTAGAACTAGCAGACATTGATCAGACCAATTTCAAAAATTTCGATTTAATTTAAACGCTTAATTCTCTTTAATTTGATAAAATAACATCTCAACTTTGAGGTGTATATGAATCTAAAAATCAAACGGTTAGACCATCACGGTATTGTTTCAGGTGTTATAGAAGACTTAAAAATTGTCAGCCTTTTAGATCAATACTTACCTCAAGACGATAAACAAGAAATCACCCCAAGTGAAGCCGTAAAAGACATGATCATGAATGGACTCGGTTTTGCCAATCGTCCTTTATCACTCAGCCCTCAATTTTTTACTAACTTGCCTCTTGAACATTTATTTCGTGAAGGTGTTCAAGCATCACATTTTAATCGTCACAAACTTGGTAGAACTCTCGATCAATGCTTCGAGTTTGGCTGTGAAAGCTTATTTTCATTAGTCTCCGGACAAGCATGTGAAATAGAACAAGTTGATAAAACCTTTGAATCACTTGATACAACGAGTCACTCACTGACAGGTGAATATGCTTTTGATGATGAAGATAGTGATGAAAACGTCATTAAAATTACTCATGGCCATAGCAAGGCTCACCGTCCTGATTTAAAACAAGTCGTACAAGAAATCATTGTTAGCCAAGATGGTGGGATCCCGCTTGCATGTAAAAACTGGGATGGTAACAGCGCAGACACCGCTATTTTTAAAGCGCGAAGTAAGGCGCTTGTTGATGAGTTCAAAAAAAGCCAAGCTCCTAAATACCTTGTGGCAGACTGTAAACTTTATCATAAAAGTAATGCTGAGTTTTTAACCAAAATTCAATTTCTCACGCTAGTACCTTCAACAATTTCTCTTGAAAAATCCTCTATAAGCACAGCTATAACAGCCAACCAATGGGTTAATATTGATGATAATTATCAATATGTTATTGAAGAGGTTGATCATATGGGGATAAAGCAAAGATGGATGATTATTTATTCAAAGGCAGCTAATAGCCGAGCACAAAAAAGCATTGTTCGACAAGTTGAGCGAGCACACACAGGCATCAAAAAAGACCTCTTCCATTTACAAGCTCAACGTTTCGCTTGTCAAACTGACGCACAACGCGCATTAGATAAATTAGCGAAAAAGATGAAGCATCATCAAATAGCGACTCCGCAATTTATTAAGCATAAAGTCTATGAAGGTAAAGGGCGACCTAAAAAAGATGCGCCAGTAAAAAATATTGAATGGCAAATCACGGCAGAAATTGAAGAAAACGAAACCGCAATAAAACAGATTGTAGAACAAAAGTCATGCTTCGTATTAGCAACGAATATTGATAAAGAAGCCCTTTCACCAGTAGGTTTACTTAAGCATTACAAAGCACAATCTGAAGTAGAAAAAGGGTTTAGGTTTTTAAAAGACCCCTTGTTTTTTGTTTCATCATTATTTATCAAAAAGCCAAGTAGAATAGATGCTCTGTTGATGGTGATGACACTTTCATTGTTAGTTTATTCAATTGCGCAAAGACGAATGAGAGCGAATATGAAAAAAGAAAAAGCCACGATAGCGAATCAAATCAATAAAGAAATATCTAACCCAACATTACGTTGGGTCTTTCAGTGTTTTGAGGGAATTAATCTACTCCAGCAAGGCGACAAAATCAGCTTGGATGGTTTTGATGAGTTCAGGGAAAAAATAATAAGGCTCATTGGTGGACATGCGTTGCATTTATATAAAATCCAAAAAGTTGCCTAGGGGTCTGATCAATGCCTGATATATGGGGTCTATTTAACGTTAAGAAAATTACGCTAGAACTAGGCAAAAATTTTTGTATCTAGTTGTTCTAAATAAAAAATTTTTAAAGACGTTATAGTGCAATTTAATTCGTTAAAATGATCAAAGATTTATGCAGTTTGGTATTAATACTTTGAAACCGAGAGCTTTTGTTAAAGCCGCTCCCCCTGAATAGTTGCTATAATACGCCTAGTGCCACCAGAGTTGCGATGTTCACCTAAGTAAATACCTTGCCATGTACCTAGTGCTAAATATCCATTAGAAATAGGAATAGTTAACTCACAGCCCAATGTGCTGGTTTTAATATGTGCAGGCATGTCGTCATCGCCTTTATAATCATGACGGTAATAAGGCTGGCATTCAGGAACGAATTTATTGAAATGGCTTTCCATATCCATACGCACCGTAGGATCGGCATTTTCGTTTATAGTAAGGCTAGCGGATGTGTGTTGGATGAATAGGTGCAACAAGCCTACTGTGTAAGTGGTAAGCTCAGGGAGTTGAGACAATATTTCGTCGTCAATTAAATGAAAACCCCGCGAGCGAGGTTTTAATACTATGACCTTTTGTTGCCAACTCATAGCTTATCGAAACTAACTTCAATATTTGCATTACCAGCATCGCTAGTGAATGGCATGATGATTTTTTTACCTTGGCTTTTATGCGTTATTGTATGCCCTTGGCCGGATACTACAATAGGCGTTGCCATATCAAAATCAAACCCTTTTTCACCCAATAAATTTTTGGCGCCACCGGTTACCATATTGGTTATTTCGCCAACCATGTCAGTGACTTCTTCATCTATTGAATCAGGGCGTTCACCCAGCATACGTTCCATGATAGTAAGTGCAAGCTCTTCATCAAAAGTAATTGAAAATGAACCGCGAGTTTGTGGGCCCACCATACCAATCAGACCTGATACATCGCCACACGCAATTTCATCTGTTTTGATACGCGGCTTACCAGGCTTTAATTGAGTTTGAGCCATTGTACTCAATACATTGATTAAAGAAGATAAAAAAGGATTGATGAACTCTACATTCATATTTGTTCTCTTAAATTAGTGCTATGAAATGGTTATATCATACGAGTATAGCCATTAGGAATAACTTTGGGGATTATGATGCTCTACAAGACTCACATTTACCATGCGCTTCTATAGTTTGTCCTGATACAACAAACCCGCCTTCAGCTGCTAAGTTATTTAACTCATGTGAGATAACGGTTGAATGAAGCTCTTTAACAAAACCACATGTATCGCAAATTAATAGTTGCACAGGATGAATATGATCAAAGTGATGGCACAGCATAAATGCATTTGTACTTTCAATTTTATGTATAAAGCCCAGTTCCGCTAAAAAATCTAATGCACGATAAATAGTGGCAGGTTTAGCGCCTAACTCTGTTACTTTTAGTTGTTCGAGTAAGTCGTATGCACCTACACCGCCTTGCGCACTGGCGAGCAGACGAAATACCTTCTCGCGGATCGGTGTAAAACGCGCACCGCGATTATCACATACTTGTTTTGCTTTACTTACGAGTGATTCTATATTCATCATTCTCTCATCCTTACTTTGCCATGATATACTAACATACTGTGTTGTAGTTGCAGCGTTTTTATTAAACGCTTTTTATCTAGGAAACCTAGTAATGCATGAACTATTAGCTATTTTTATTTTCTTTTTTGCGGTAATAGACCCCATCGGTACAGTGCCTGTATTTATTGCAGTTACACGTGGCGATGATGAAAAATTTAAACGTAAAGTTGTATTCAAAGCAGTGGGGGTTTCAGCCCTTGTACTTTTGTTTTTTGTTGTTGCAGGTGAGCAACTACTTAATGCCATAGCTATTCCACTTTCGGCATTTCAAATAGCAGGTGGTATTGTATTACTTATTTTTGCTCTTTCGATGATATTTGGTGAAAGTAAACCTGAAACCGAAATAAAAAGCGTAAGAGACAGCACCGAAACCGCTATTTTTCCTCTCGCAATTCCTTCTATAGCAAGCCCCGGGGCAATGTTAGGCGCCGTTTTAATGACCCGAAATGAAGAATATACGTGGGTTGAGCAGTTAATGACGTCATCTATGATGCTAGCAGTGCTGGCCATTGTGCTTGTATTACTGCTGATGGCTACACATGTTCACAAGTTAATAGGTGACAGTGGCGCAAGTATTGTTAGTAGAATAATGGGGCTTATTTTAAGCTCTGTTGCCGTGACTAATATTTTAAACGGCATCGCTCATTACTTTGGATTGCAGGTGTTTTCTTAGCTTTAACATTCTTAGGTTTACCTTGAGTAAATGTACTTTGGATAGACGCTTTTCTGTGGCACCAATGTTGGATTGGACTGATATTCAATAAATAAGATGATTTTAGCGGTGTAAGGGTGACTATTGGGGGACTCTTTTTATGAGGGGGACCTTTTAATTAACTTAATAATTTTTGTAACGGAGTACATAGTGAACAACAAAATCACAATAGAACATTCACATGTCTATGGAGAAAAGGCAGTTGTTGAAATTACTTCTAATATTAAGTCTATTATCTATGACACATTCTTATACACTGCGGATGAAGATTATTTACAGGCTCGCTTTTTAGCACTTCATGGCCAGCAGCGTTTATTCTATTGGTCTGCATGCCAATGTATAGAAAAGTACCTTAAAGCAATATTGCTACTTTCTGGGGAGTCTGTTAAAGATCCATCTCACGACATCTGTAATTTATTCCAAAAGGCTATTGGAGTTGATGAAAGTTTAAGAAACAGAAGTTTAAACCCTCCTATTGAGCTTAAGGAACTTGAGCTAGATTGGGGTTCACAAAAAATAGGTGCGCTTATTTCGCTAATTAACACGCATGGTGATGCGGATAATAGATATGACTATATAGGTATTGACTGTGAACCATCGGTACTCATTAAATTAGATCAAGTAGTGAAACTGTTAAGAGCAAAAATAACACGTGCTAATATTTTTCAATTCAAAAAAATAGATAATCAGTTATTAAAGCACTTTCATAATTACAATTACTGCTTTGCCCCTAAAGACTTTCTACATGGTGATATTTATCATCTAATGAAAGTGTTTCGGTTGACTCAATCATCCTTGGATATAGCTGTGAATGGTGGGTATAGTTATGAGCATGTTTACAAAAGCTGGCTAAGCAAAAACATTAAAATAAATCTCGAAAACAAAAAATTTAAAAATGATTGATCTATAGCTGCTTTAAACTTTAACCCAAAAAGTTACTCGTTCTATGCATTCTAATCGACTGACCAACAACACCTTCAGCGTTATCATGCTCAGTTATTTTTAGATCTGTGTGATCAGGGTTGGCCGATAGTAGCTGGTTGTTTTTTAAATCAGCTATTTTACAAACGAACAGTCCATTTAAAGCCGCTACAATTACATCGCCGTGCTTAACCGTTGCGGCTCTGTCAATTATCAATAAATCTCCTATAAACCCCCAACGCCTTCCATGCTGGTGCCACTGGCGCGGCCAATAAAAGTAGTGTTAGTTATAAGGCTGTTATCTAAATCGTTTTCTAATTCTTTTATGCTTGGCCCCACATCAATATTATGAAAAGTAATCCAGTAAATCGTATAAATAAACGATATCGAAATTTTTTATAGTTTATGGTTAATATTCTTTGCTTAACAGTTTGCTTTGAGTTGTATTTGCTGTTTGCTAGATATTATTAAATATAGGGCTAGATTCACTGCAGTTTAGCAGCCTGTTTGTGTATAATCCCTCGCCTATTTTTATATTTTTATTATCAACTCACATATTTATGTAAGTTATTGATCTGTCCTACTCTGCGAGGGTGCCTATAGGGGCACCATCTAGGTAATTCAAAGCAATTCAGGGCAGTTAAAAGCAACTCGGAGCAGTAATTTTATGAATGATGAAACCCTTGGAGGTGTTGTAATGACTGGGGACCCAGTAAAAACAAGCTTTCGTAGAATGTCCGTTGCCCCGATGCTTGATTGGACTGATAAGCGAGTGTTTAAAGGGGTTTAACAATGCGAGGGTGCCCATTGGGGGACTCAATATATTGAGGGGGACGGGTTTCAGTCACCCCAAAAAATTACTCGTTCTGTGTAATCTAATCGACTGGCCAACAACACCTTCAACGTTATATTCATCGTACTCAGTAATTTTCACCGCTGGGTGATCAGGGTTAGCCGATAACAGCCGGTTATTTTTTAAATCTGCTATCTTGCAAACAAACAAGCCATTTAACACCGCAACAATCACATCACCGTGTTTAACTTTAGTTGCTCTATCAATAATTAATAAGTCACCGTCAAAAATCCCAACACCTTCCATACTTCTTCCGCTTGCCTTTCCAATAAAAGTGGCATTGTTTAAAAGCACATTATCAAGTGTAATTCCAAGCTCTTCAATTTTCTGACCAACACTAACATTTGAATCAAACATAAAAACCCTCTTTATATGGCTTAATAATTGCTACACCAATTGTTCCAAAACTTAAAGGAACGATAAAATGACACTTTCGATTTTACTACTAAGCGCACTATCTTTCGATGTAGCACCAACGCCAAGCGTAAAAAAAATAGAAAACTCAGGCGGCATTATTATTTTAAACCCTAAGAAAAAAGAAAAAATAAAAAACTCGGGCGGAATTATCATTCTGAATCCAAAAAAGCCAAAATAATTATGCACTCCAAAGTAAGCCAGCTTAATGCTGGTTTTTTTGTGCCCAAAGGTTTAGCATTACCTAAAAAAATAAAGGGTTTAAAAGTGGATTTCGTACAAGAACTCTATGAAAAATGGCTAGTCATAAAACCATACACCAGCGTTTTTTCATCCCAAGCAATTATTGCCACCGCATTTTTAATCGCACTTATAAACTCATTACGTAAAGCATTAAAACAAAATGAGCTGTTCAGTAATTTCATAACAATCGCGTTTGTTTGTGCAAACTACCTATTAACAGCCTTGATGATGGAATACGTGTTAGATTACGTACAACGGCACGAATCTGCCGCCAGCGCCCAAAATGTGTATCTAGGTTTCGTGATCGCCAACGTCTTAACACTGTTTTTAATGTACAAAGCCCACGTGAGTCTCAGTTATGTATTCACCCCGCTCTATGTAGCAGTAAACAAGCTATTTATAATACTCAGTATCATTCACTTTGCGCTATGGGCAAAACTTGTGGGATTAAATTTACAGCAAGAGTATGCCCAATTTCACTATCTATACAGTTTTATGGTTTTATATATAAGCATAGCTCTAGCAGTAATAATGATTTTTCCCTATATTCTAACAACTAAGTTTGGGTGTATATTCACACTCAGTTTGCACAGGAGTCGCAATGTTTGAATTAATTTACATAGCAATCGCCGTATTTACGTTATTACTTATTTTAAGTACCTGGTTAGTAGCTCGTAAAAATATATTTGCAGAGCAAGTAAGGGCAAAGTCTGTAAAGGCAATCTGGTTAACAATCCTAGCGGAAAAAGAGCCTGATATTGAAAAGTCGCTTAGTTTTTTTGCCGCAGCACAAAAGCTAAAAAACGAAATAGCAGCAATCACACAAAAAAATCCAGCCATGGCCAGTCATCAAATAGATGATGAAGAGGTACATATAAAGGAAGAGGTAAAAGAACTTAGTCTTGGTGAATTACTAAAGCAATACGAAATAAAATATAATAGCCACGAAACCTACACAAAATACAACCAAGGCAATAATTAAATAGTTAGTTATTGTCTTTTTGTATAGCAAACTCTTTTTCAACATACTCACATTGAATTTTAGCAATTTTGCGCAACGCATCAATATTATTGCTATCGCCTTTAATAAAGCCACTGCCAGCCAACACACTTAAACTTTTAAGCAAACCATTTTCAATCGCAATAAAATTAAGATCGTCTGTACCATTTAGCAAATAATCAAAGCTAAAATTTGTAGCTAAACATGCTTGATGAATGAGTTGGTATGGAATAGAACCGCGGTTAATCGTATTAGTGCAAAAAGAGTTACTAAGAGACAAATGACGCTCAAGAGCTGCATTTTTATTAACACCATAGGCCTCACGTAAGCGTTTGAAAATATCGCTTACCTGCTGCTGTTCAGCTGTTAAAGTTTTGCCTAGCATCTAATCACCCCATTTCAATTAGCTTAATACTAAACGAGTTTTATTTTTAAAAACAGCCATTAATCATAAAACTTACAAATAGTAAGTTTTTATTGCAAACATGTAAATTTATGATATTTTCAATCCAGCAACAAAAGGATGATAGGAAAAGCTTTACTAGTACTGTATAAATATACAGTCATTTGTTGTCGCGTATTTTAAATATGGCTACAATGTAAAGGCAAAGCAAATCCCTATAAACCCAAAAAAGGAAACAACATGAAACAACACTCAAACAAAAGTATAAAATTTAAAGCTGCATCCATAGATGGCGGCAACGGTGGCGGCGGCGGTGGTGTAGAACCACCAAAAGAAAAGTAAGGCATTTACACTATTAACCAGCATAAATGCTGGTTAATTACATCACCAAGGAAACCACATGATTGATTTTATAACTGCCACAGATTTGACTATAAGAGCTTTAGAAATGCTCATTATTGTATTTTTGCTCGCAACGCTTAATAAACACCGCCTAGCGTTATTTTTTGGTGGCAAGAGTAATTTAAAATCAATTGATGATCACACAATGCATTCATGCTTTATTGCCGCACTAACAGTCATGGTATTTCATTTTGTAAGCTCAAGCTTGGCGCAATACATAATTACAATAGAAATGAGCAAATTAGCACTCAGGCAGTTTTTTTACTTCACTATGTTTAGTTGCTCAATGGCATTCGTCGTTGCGCTATTTTTCATGCATAGCATTAGAGGTTGCACGTTCTCAACAACTGCGCGGTTTTGCTTATACCTTGCTCTAGCTCAATCGGTTGTACAATTAATACAATTTATTATGCGCGGCCTGTTAGATAGCAGCATAATGTCACCCGCTTATAGCTTTAGCGTTGTGGTGCTTAATATATTATCGCTTGGTGTTGTTGCTATATACCCTGTTAAAAAATTTACTCGCTTACTAACTAAAGAGGGAATCTAAATGCCATTACTCATAGTGATGTTTATTTGTTTCACAATGGCGTTGTGTATAACTGGGGTCGCAATAGTGCGCGGCCAAAACACAACAGGCATAGAGACCATGCTTAAACATAAAATAAAGCACTTTATGCCAGAGGGATCAACAGCCCAACAAGACGACTACGGTGTAGCCTACTCAATAGCCATGGATTTAGGCGCCACAATAGAGCAGCCAGATAACTGGGATAAAATAGAATCAATGAACGTGGTACACAAACGCGCCACTATGTTTAGAAACCAAGCATTAAGAAAACCAACGGGCATACCCGTGGTACAAGAACGGCCCGCACTTAAACTTGTAAAATAGCCCGCTTAAGCGGGTTTTTTAATACCTATTAAAAAGGTCGTGTCTTGTTAAAATATGAACGATAAATTAATGTATATACCTACACATATTACGGAAAATAAAAGGAATAAATATGATCAAGTTAGGAACGTGGGCACTCGGGGTATTATCACTTATATCAGTAATAATGTATTTTGATATAGGCGATCGTATCTCAGGTGTAATTTGTATGTTTGCAGCTGGGTTTTTCTTCCCGCCAGTGCTTAACAAAATAAATAACACAAACAAAGAAAAGGCAGAGTCAAAAGGAAAAACACATAAAGACATAACTCAAAAGTCAGCAATCGTATTTGGCATTATTTTATTGGCCATTGCTGCAGCTTTGAGTGTTGGTTCTTAATTCTATATAAAAATATAACCACTAAAAAGCCCGCTAAATGCGGGCTTTTTATTATGCTGTTTTTTGGTTATTGGCGGGTTTGCTTGCGCGGGCGTCAATAATTGGTTTTAAGTCTTTTAGCAATAATTTACCGCAGTCGTTAATATCAATCTTTTTGTCTGGGTTTACCCTAAACCAATCAAGATGGAAAAACATCATTAAAGATTTAATAGACGTATCAATAAACTGTTCTTCAAATTCTTCGTCACCTAACAATGCTTGTTCGTTAATTACATCACTAGGTGAAAACTGTCCAGCAGTTGGATTAGTTTCGCCAGTTACTAGCCATAGTGCATATTTTTTTAAAGATGGGTGGTTTGCAACCTTAAGTAAAGCAGGTGTCCCAACTTCTGAATGACCAGATTCATATTTTTTATATGAACTAATACCAACATCGACTAATTCAGCAAACTTAACTTGATTTAATCCGGCAGCGCCACGGATCAGCTTAAATTTTTCGCCAATTGTAATTGACATGGTTCATCCTATTGATCTAAAGTGTACATATTGTTCATCTTGTTGAATCTATATATCAACAGAGTGAACTAAAATGTTTGTTAAATATAATTTTATACATATAAATAACCAGATTAGCACAAAAAGCACAACTAATGGAACTGTGAATGGCGCTTGTCAATAACGGTGAGGAATTAAAATGGATGACAAATTACGAAGAACAATAACTGGTGATTGCATCAGTGAAAATGAGAAGTTCTTAAAACTGACTGATGTTGCGGAAAGGTGCGCTATATCAAAATCTATGGTCTACAAGCTAATGGATGACTTTAAATTCCCACCGTGCCACAGAATAACCAAAGGGCGTGTTTTTTGGTTAGCGACCGACATTAACACTTGGCGCTCAATGACACCGGAACACTTTCATAACCAATTTGGTGAACAGCTAAAAGCGCAAGCAGAAGGTGCAGCAGCATGAACATGACCTTTGCGCTATTAGCGCGTTACGAAACGCCAATTGTAAAGCTTAAAGATGTTTGCGTTGAGCATTTGGGCATACAGCCTAAAACCGCTGAGCAAAAAGCCAAAGCCGCGCAATTACCGTTTCCAACATTTAAAGCAATTGATTCAGAGCGTTCGCCAACCTTGGTAAACGTTAGTGATTTGGGCGCGTATTTACAAACCCGCTACGAGCAAGGCCGCGCAGAGTGGCAAAGCGTAAACAACTAGGAGCATAACAATGGCAAATGCATTAGTTAAACAAACCGAAAACGCACAAGCTGCACCATTAAAAGCAGTAGAAGGGCGCTACATACCAAAAGGCTTAGCTGAAATAAAAGCATTAATGGGCACCGACCGTCATACCCCTGAACATGTTTATAACCGTGTGCTAACTCACAATGAGCGAGCAATTATTTGCTTTACTGCGGGTATTCAGCCAAAGCAGCAAGAAGACAATTTTCGTGATTACAGCGGTGAAGTTCGCATAAAAATTCACAAAGCCATTTTGCAGTTGCAAGCACTGGTTAAAGCATTTACAGATGCCAACGCCATGGCACCAGCTAAGTTTGTGAAAAATGCCCCGCGTGAAAACACAAGCACCGACTATTCACACCTAACCGTTAGTTCACACTAAGGATTGATCATGAGCTCAACTAATCGCGGAACCCAGCGCAATGCAGATGATTACTACGTAACACCGCATTGGCTAATTGAAGATTTTATAGCAGCGTTTAGTGAAAACTGCCGTTTTCGCTTTGACCCAGAAGAATACCCATTAGTGCTAGACCCAAGTGCGGGCGGGTGTGATAAATACCCCATGAGTTATCCAACCGTATTAGAAAAACACGGCTTTAATGTTAATAGCTGGGATATTCGCGAAGACTCACGCGCAAAAGATAAGGGTATCGACTTTCTTGCCGTTAAACCTTTTGCACCTTATGACATGATCATCACAAACCCACCTTTCAACAAAGCCCAAGAGTTTACCGAACACGCACTTGAAATGGTTTTTGAGGGCGGTTTAGTCATTATGCTGCAACGCCTTAATTGGCTAGGTAGCCAAAAGCGCAAATCTATGTGGCAAAAGCTGCCATTAGCCGCGGTTTATGTTCACAGTAAACGCCCAGGCTTTGACCCGCTAAAACCAAGTAAAACAGATTCTACCGAATACGCCCACTTTGTATTTTGCAAAGGTTACGAACTAGCCTCTGAACTTTTTGTAATTTAACGCCCAATAACAACACCCAAAGGAATATTAAAAATGACTACTATCAAAGACCAAGATCTATCTAAAAATCAGCAATTACTTAAAAGCATTGTTGAACACGCTATCGACCAAGCTAATTTCACTATTCGTAATTTAAACAAGCGCCCAACGTTCGCCATGCTTATTGAGTGTGAAAACTGCCTAACTGACCTTATGCCAGTTGTGCAATTAATCGCAGTTGACCACATTGAATACGCGCCAGTTTACGACCAAATGCAAAGCTCATTAGATGCAGCGCAAATGCACGGAGAACCTGAAATTATTGAAATAGAGTTCCCTGCATAATGAGCTTATGGCCCATTGTAAGTTTTGACGTTATAACAGCGGCTTTAACCATGGTTAAAGCCGTTGACGATGTTGAGCACAGAACATTTTTAATAAACGGCCTTAGCCGTTTTACTGCGTATGGCCAATATAAAATGGTTAAGCAGTATATGGCTAAAATAACCCCGCCTAGTGATGCCTGGTATAAAGACGAGCCCATAAACCCAAGCGAAAAGGCAAACGCTTGGCTTTATGATGAGCTTAAAGGTATTGAACACCGCATTGATGTAACCAATCTAAAAATTAGCGCACCGGCTAAAGCGGCGCTTAAAAAAGTGCACTGGAACAATATTCATAATTATATTGTTAAAGACATTGTCCAAAGCAAACGCGCACCCAGCATACAAGCCAGCTTCGTACGCCAAACAGCCAGCAATATGGAGTTTGCACAAAAGCAGCGCAATGTAAAAAAGCAACAACCTGTAACCAGCCAGAATTTACAGCAGCAGGTTGGCGATCAGGTGTCTAAATCGGCCATGTCGGTTATTAATGCAATTGACGATGTTGAAGAAGTTAATTTTATTTACCAATGCCTAAGCAAAGTACCCAAGCCACTGCAAATGCGAGTGGCTAAGCGTTTTATAAATAAATACGACACCAATTTAAAAAGTGCGGGTAAAGGTAAAAACGAAACCGACGAGCAATATAAAAGTCGCTTGCAAAACATTAGCCGTGGCCTTTACGACTTTAGCGGTAACAACACGGGCCATAAAAAACCGCTATTAACTACTAAAGCTATACGCGCCCACTACAAAGCTAACGATTGGTTGCGCCGCACGGTTAAAACATTAAAGCCACGCTTAAAAATACTCGAGCAAATAACAAGCGCCATGCCATTACCGTGGCACATACTGGCCAATGCCGACAAAACCAAAAACCACGCTAAAGTGCTTGCCATGCAGGCAACGCAGTTAATTGTTGATTTACGCAAAGAGCAACCGACATGGGATGCAACCGACATACACGAAAAAATAAACGAGTTTGCAGCGCAATTTACTGTGCAATTAAGGTTTGCTGAAAAGGGCGATTACCTAACCGTACCCGATGCCGAAGTAGCGCTGTTACAAGTGCAAGATCATAAGTGGTGGGCGCGCAAGCTTAAAACTATTCGTAGCCGTTACCTGGAGCATTTAGAAATTGCCACTGGCGAAGTAGGTAAAGACCTATTTACTAGCACCGACCGAAAAGGCAATAAAAGCACCAAGCGCCAGGGCATAAATGCCTATTGCTCAAAGCAAGCGTTAGCTGAATACACCACCAACCGCGAACGCGGCCAACGCTACCTAGAAAGCCTAGAATTAGTAAATGAAAAAAACGATGTTATATCGCTAATGAAAGCGGTTGAAGCAGGGGTTGCCAACCCTGAAAACATGCGTAACGAGCTAATGCTGCGCATACGCGAAACCGAAGAACTGGCCGATGAAATGGGCTACACCGGTGGATTTTATAACATTACAGCGCCGAGTCGTTTTCATGCAAATTCGCCATCGTGGGATGGCTCAACTCCAAAAGATGCCAGCCAGTATTTAAATAAACTGTATTCACAAGCCCGCGCTAAATTAGACCGCCTTGAAATACCGTATTTTGGTATACGGGTGGCCGAACCCCATGCCGACGGCTGCACCCACTGGCACATGCTTTTATGGATGCCAACACGTTACTACGACCAAGTTAATCATTTACTACGCCGCTACTTTACCCGCGACGACCGTGAGGTATTTTTTCAGCGTTTTAAAAACCGCAAAGCCTTACGCGCTCGCTACACAAAAGCGCGCCGTATTTGGGGTTTAAATAAATCAAAAGGTATTTACACCCGCGCACCGCTTAAAAATTACTTTCCAAGTAGCCCGCGCTACACCGCTATAAAAATGCTACCGGCCACCGTAGATAAAAACGGTAAAAAGTCAGGCGGTGCAGCGGCTTATGTTGCCAAGTACGTAAGCAAAAATATTGATGGTTTTGCACTGGCTAACGAGTTTGATGCCGAAACAGGCGAAAAGCTAACCCAAGCGGTAAACCCCGTTAAAGCGTGGGCAAGTACATGGAATATTAGACAGTTTCAATTTCAAAAATCGCCCTCTATTACTATTTGGCGCGAATTGCGCCGAGTGCGTGAAGAAGTGAAAGGTAATGAAGATTTAGAACAAATACGCCAAGCGGCCGATAAAGGCGACTTTAAAACCTTTGTTACTTTAATGGGTGGCTTTGGTATTGGCCGCGATGCCCGTTTTAAACCTGCCTACCAACATACCGAATACGGAAACCAATACGCCGAATTTACTAAAACCCTAAAAGGTGTTGAAGACACCTTTGGGCTGTGCACGTTAGTTACTCGCGTTCATACCTGGTCTAAGCAAACCATAGGCACCGCAGCCGCAGAAAACACCGCCGTAATTGGTGGGCAGGATGCTAACAACGTCGGCGCAGCCGACCTATCTTGGACTAGTGGGAATAATCGTACGCCTTTAGCTGTAGGGCATACAGACGAGTTATTGCTAGATATGATCGGTTTTACCAAAAAACAGATCGCAAGCGTTAAAAAGGATCTGTTGGCAGGTAAGCGGGTTAAAAATAACGGCCTTATTTACCTAATAAAAGACGGCCATTTAGTCACATTAGACGAAAAAGCGCAGCAAAATGAGCAGCGCCAGCACGCTATTGACTACATCGCCAATAGCGAAGCGCAAAAACACGCCCCAAATAACGAACAAACCACGGTTAAATGTAAAAACAAGCTAAGCGACTTTAGCCCTGCGCAAATTCAAACGCTAAACCAAGGTGGCAACGTGATCAGCGGCAACCGCGTGTACTACATGCAAGAGCGCGAGCTGCACAGCTTTGAGCAACTAAACATGCAAGCGCAAAAATCGGCTATTAAGCCAACCCCAACCGAAAAGCATTATGCATATGCCCGTGAGCTTTACGACTTAGCATTTATGTATGCAGAGCTAGACGGGCGCAGCGAACCGTCGAACACCCAATTTAAAAAATACCATGCAGACATTATCGGCGATTTAGATTTAGCCCGATTAGTGCTTGCTGGTGAAGCATCAGCAATCAGCGACAACGATTGGTGGTCACTGGATTTAATGGCGTAGTAGCAACGGTAAATGCAACCTAGAAATAACTTAAAGGTGGTGAACATGGAACAAATAGAATTTATTTTACTGGAAACAGCAAAGCAAGAAGTTGTGAAAAGAAAAGCCAGATTAGCACAACCAAAATCATGCCAGAGTTGTAATAACTTCATTAACCTAGGTTGGGAGAAAGATCCACTACATCCTTTAAATACACTGCTTAAAAAAGAGTGTGAAACCATGGTTGGATTATGCGAATTAAAAGATAAAAAGCTATTTGGAAATCAAATATGTGAAAAATTTAAAATTCATAAAATTCTAGATGGCAAAACAGATCTTCAAAATATAACTAATAGGCCGGATTAATTATGATTTTTATAAATAGCAAAAGGAAAGCAACATGATTCAAATTTCAAAAGTACTCATGCCAAAGGCATGTATTAGTTGCCAGGCATTTTGCCCAAAGGGTTATGCAGAGGATCAGCACAGCCCGTTTATTACTAAATTCGACAAGCCCGCGCCTAAAACCCAATACGGCCAATGCGGTAAAACCGATAACAGCGTATTTGCTACCGAAATTTGCACCGGCTACCAGCAAGAACCTAGCGCCGACGTATTTGCAGTAACTAACAGACCACAACCAAAACAACAGGTGAAATTATGAAAAATGAACCATGTGATTATGCGCACTGTTTAAATGAAGCCGATTTTATTGATGACATGGGTAACTTTGTTTGCACAGCGTGTATGGAGAGAGAAGTTAAAGAAGGTTCGGCAGAATATGAGGATTTTGAAACTATAGGTGATGCATGAAAAAAACCGTAAAGCGCCGCAGCTGGGTATATCACTCAGTTGTTAAGCCAAAGCAGAGCGAGCAGAAAAATGAAATTAAAAAATGAAAGCATTTGGATATTAAGAGGGTTTTATTTATGTATTGGATTTAATTTATGTGTCGCGCTTATTCAGCTAATTGTCAATGTCACTAAAAGTTTTATTTAATTAACTAAAAAGGAAATGCACCATGCATCAACAAAACAAACCACTTGATAAGGGGCGTGTAGCCTGTATTGCTGAAAAATATCAGCAAGGCAATACGACCAAAAACCGCTACGCCACATTAGGCCGCGCCACTAAATGGCCAAGCAACCAGCAAGGCGGCAGCGATAGCGTAGAGATAGAGCTCGACACCATGCCAATAAACCACCAAGGCCCGTTAAAGCTGTATATTTTTTGGGATAGCGAAAACCAACAAAACCAAGACCAAAGCCAAGGCTACGCACCGCAGCAATACCAAGCTCCGCAATACCAAGAGCAAAATAATTACCCACAACATGCAACGCAGCAACCCGCGCCACAACAGCAATATGGCAGGCAGCGCCAGTAAAAAATAAAAACACCACCCACAAAAAAGCCCGCATAACGCGGGCTTTTTTATGGCTAACAATCAAGACTAAAGCCCAATTAATTCTAACTGTTCTTCACGCGGTAGGTTTTTAATTAGCGACGCGGCTAATTGCGCCGTGGTTTTACACGGTGGGTTTAAGAAGTGATCAAACGATTGGGTAATACGGAACGTAGCCCCGCACTCTTTAGTGTTAGTACATGAGCAATATAAATTTACAACATGGGCGCTTTGCTTTTCGCGTGACGTAATTGTTGCTTTAGCTTCGCAATTTGGACAAGTAACCCGCGCCATAATAACCACCAATCGTTAATAAAATACACTGTTATTATATACAGTGATTTTATGCATAACAAATAGTCACTAAATTATAATTTACGAACATAAAAAAGTTAATCCAATGTGTATTCATAGAAGACACTTAATAATTATAAGTGTTTGACATAAAGCAGAAAAAAAGTCTTTAATAGATAAGCTTGGATATTAATACTTTTCGGAAAATTAACTTTGGAGTAAAAAGTGGACAAATTTTTTTCAATCGCCATTATTATTGCTACTTTTGTTGCAGCATTTGTTTTTGGGTATAGGTCACAACCTACAGAGATGGGACTGATAATGGTATGTGGTTTTATTTTGTTATGCTTCACAAGTTTAGATAAATTTAAAAACTTTAAAGGAGCTGGTTTTAGCGTTGAACTAAGAGAAACTATAGATGAAGCTACTGTAACAAAACAAGAGTTGGAAAAGTTAAATAGTGAGCTTGAAATAAAACTAGAGGAAATAGAAAGAAAGTTAAAGAAAACAAATACTTTAGCTTTAGCTGGTTTGTAATTAACTAGCGCTAAATACAAGCGCTAGTGTTTACTCTGTTCTGTATTTTCCAAAATTAGAAAACTGAACCTTTTAAATATTAATTGAGCAATTGCTTTACGCGCTGGGCTCTAAATCAAAATTTAGCTGTAATTTACTGCCAATTTCAGGATCCCGCGCTACTTCATCACTCATTAATTTAATTAGCGGTTTAGTCTCGTTTTTAAAATACATGGCATCGTATTTAGTCGGGTCGCCAAGGCCTGCATTGTTTGCCGGAATAATACCCGCCAAGCCAGGTGGGAAACGGTGGGCATTTAGTATATCTTGCGCCGATACGTTTTTAACGTTCATAAACTCGTCTTTACTTTCAAAATTACCTACAGGGATTATTTGTAAGCCTTTTTCGCTACCGCCTGGTATGTTTATAAATACAGAGCGGAAGTTACCAGGTCCTTTTGATTCTTGTATTTTCTCTCGAATTTCGTCTTCAATGTCGGGGTCTAAGTTAGGATCAGTCGCGTACATAATAAAACCCATGTGCGCGCCGTTTAAAAAGTACTTACGGCGGAACAGCGTTGCGTCTTCATTTAATAACGTGGCTTGTAACCCGCCTAAGTAATCGGCCAAGCCATACACTTGTTGCACGGGGTCATATTGGCGAATCCAAATAATGTCGCGCTTTTTATATTTTTTAACTTGGCTATTACGTTCAAGCACCACTGCGCCACCATCACCGCCAACACGGGTACGGTAACTAGGCAGCGGAAACAACCTAACAATTTGCCCAAAGCCATTACGTATTTTTAATAGTGCCACATCGCCAAATTGCACCAGGTTTAAAAACCCCGCTTGCACTTGCTGCGCACTCATACCACCACTAATAAAACGGCTCGCGGCCATATTGGCACGGCTTTGCACTATGCCGCCATGTTGGGCGTTACGCCGTGTTAAGTTGGCTAATAAATGCCTATCTACTGGCGGTTCCCAATACTGGTCGGTATCGTTATAAAACAGCGAGTCGTAATCGGTTAGCCACATGTCGGGCATTACTTGCTCAGGCAAGCCAAACACAACGGGCGCATTTTGTTTATTTTGTTGATCGTGCGGCTGGTCAGTTAACTGCTCAGCGTTTTGGTCTAATTCTGCATGGTCCATCGTGATTTTCTCTTATGTGCATGGTTAAGGGGTTCGTTAATAACAGCGTGGCTAATAGCAAAAAATACGTCTGCATGGCCTATGGTGTTATCGCGGCTGGCTTTAAAGGTTATGGCGCCGCCCGAGTCGGTACTGGTGCGGCGTATTGAAAGGCAGCTCATTGCAATGTCTTTATGGGATGCATCCCATTCAAGTCGGCCACCTTCAATCAGGTCGATCATTTTAAGTACTAATCGGGTTTTACTGCCTACGCTGTAATGTATGGCGGTGGCTTCACGCGGGTAAAGTGTGCTTATTGAGTCAAACACCCCCGCACCAATGCCGGTGGTATCTACACCAATATAAGTAACGCGATACTTAGCGTATATTTTTTGAATTTCGCTCACGTGGTGCGAAAAGTTCATCCCGCGCCAATAGTGTTTTTCAAGTATTCTGAATTTTTCGCCCGCTATTTCAGGTGGGGCAACCACCACCAGTGCAGCGTTATCGCGGGTGCGTGATGGGTCGTAACCTAACCACACCTCACGGTTACCGAATGGCTCCACAGCATTGGGTTTGTGATCTTGCCAGCGGGTGGCATCAACCATGGCTTTTTCAAGGTCGCTGAATTTAAATATACTGTCGGCATCGTCCACAAATATGCACATAAACAGGTTATTAAAATCATCGGCGTTGTATTCATCGCGCAGTTCTTCAATGTCGAATAACTCACAGCCACCGCGCAAGGCATCTTCAATAGTAACTACATAGCGCCATTGTTTATCGGGGCACAGCCTGCCGTTATCGCGTAATTCATCAAAGCTGGGGAACTCAATTTCTTCGCGTTCGGCACGCCCTTGGCGCCAGTGATCACCCGTCCAAAATGTATAAGCAGGGTGCGCTTTAGTCGACGGGGTTGAAAAATACGTTTTACGCCACTTTTTATGCGTGGCCATGGCGCTGGCTAATTTGTTTAGCTCGTTAAACTTACCAATCCAAAAGTATTCATCTACATAAACATGGCCGTGGTAACTTTGCGCGGTTTTGCTGTTGGTACTTAAAAACCGTAATTCGGCATCACCGTGGGCAGTGTGCAAAGTAATGGGGTTACCGGTGAGCTCTATTTCAAAAAACTCATGTGCAATGGCAATTATATAACTGCGGAACACCTCAGCTTGCGCTCGACTAGCAGAGAGGAATATTTGTGGGTCGCCACTTAATACCGCATCTTTAAACGCTTCACCTGCAAAGTAATAGGTTGCCCCAATTTGGCGGCTTTTTAAAATATTACGAATACGCTGATGCAAGTTTTCGTGCATGGTTTTTTGGTAACCAAATAACGAGTCGTACCAGGTGCCAAAGTCTTCAGCGGTTAAATGGCTAACATCGTTTTTACGTTTCCGGCCTTTGCTTTTTTTACTGTCTGCACCGCCACCTTTATTGTTTTTATTACTGGGTTGGTTAGTGCTGTGGGGTTGTTCGGCCTGTGCTGCTTTTTCTTGCTGGCCGCGCTGTTTTTTAAGCTTCACATGCTTTTCTATCAGCATGTCGAGCTCTTTTATTTGGTTACCTGTTTTATCGCTTACATCGGTGAGTATTAAAATGCGCCGTGCAATGGCTTCGTCTACGTCTTCTTCGCGCAGCATATCGCGCCAATTGTATTTATCGGCCCAATAGTAAATAACACGGTTGTTTGGTAACGCCAGTTCCGCGCGTATTTCGTCGGGGGTGTGGTGGCGCAAATAAAGCCGTTTTGCTGCTTCGCGTATTTCCGGTGAATAAGCCATTACGTGGTATAAGTCGCTCATAAAATTAATAACTAGCCACAGTGTATTGGTTTACAATAAGCTTATAACCGCATAAAAACCCTCATGTTTCCTAAAACCCCAATCTAGGAATTACCAAAAAGCTAACCAATGTATTCAGCCTTTTTTTATAGCTATGCTGCGTTTAAATATTAAGTAACGCTGGGCTAAGTAATGGCAAAACAATCAGGTTGGGTAATAGCAGCAACAGAAGGCGCAACAGTAGACGGGCGAACCATTTCAAAAGAGTGGATCACTCAAATGGCTGCATCGTATTCGGTTGATGAATACACCGCGCTTATTTGGCCTGAGCACTTTCGTTCAAGTTGGGGCCCAAGCGAGGGTAAAAACTGGGGTACTGTTGACGAAGTAAAAGCCGCTAAACAAGGTGGTAAATTACGCCTGTTTGTAAAAATTACCGCTAACGACTACCTACTAGCTGCCAATAAAGACGGCCAAAAGCTGTTTATGTCTATCGAACCAAACCCAGATTACAAAAGCGAAGGGCGCTGCTACTTACAAGGCCTTGCCGTTACCGACTCGCCAGCCAGTTCTGGCACCAGCCGCTTAAAATTCTCTATTGGTGATAATGAAGCTGATCACGAATATAGCCAACTCGAAACGCTACAACACAGTGACTTTATTACCACCAATAGCGAACCAAATACCCCAAATAGCAAACAAGCCAAAGCGCAAAGCTTAATGGCGCAACTATTTAGCTTATTTTCTAGTGATCAGCAGCCAGCCGATCAGCAAGATGAAATCACCGAGGAAGAACCCATGAACAAAGAACAGTTTGATGCCGTAATGGGCAAGTTTGACGGATTAGATGCCAAGGTGACCGACCTTGAAACTAAATTCAGCAAACCACCAAAAGCCGAAGAAACCCCGCCAGTTGAAGAGCCAAAAGACGACGAGCCTGAAAGCGATAAAGACAAGGCAGGCGTAACCGCTGAGCAGTTTAGCCAGTTAATGGAAAAAATGGACGGCTTTAGTCAAAAGGTAGACGGCATAGAAAACAAATTTAATGCCCTTAGCCAAGAGCAAGGCGGCCAAGAGCCCGGCCCAGTAGGCGGCGAAACCATAGACCTGGTTTAACCAAGCGCTTAACCACGTTTACCTTTATTAATGCATAACAGAGCGAGATAACGCATGCAATTAAATCAAATAGCCGCTGGGTTTTTAAAACAATACTCAACGCAACTAGCTAAAACATTCGGTGTTGAAGACGTAACTAAACAGTTTGCAGTAACAGCACCAATGGAAACCAAACTACGTTCCGCGCTTTTAGAGTCGGTCGAGTTCCTGCGCATGATCACCACTATGCCAGTCGATCAGCTAAGTGGCCAAGTAGTAAAAGTAGGTAACTACGGTATTGCGACAGGTCGTAAAGCAGGTGGCCGTTTTACATCAGGTCAAGGCGTTGACGGCTTTAAATATCAGTTAACAGAAACCGATTCATGTTCAGCGCTTACATGGGCGCTGTTATCTGCATGGGGTAATGCCGGTAATCAAAATGAGTTTATGAAAAAAATGAACGACAACGCAACGCACCGTTTTGCACTCGATATGCTGCGCGTTGGTTTTAATGGTACATCAATCGCCCCTACATCAGACCCAGTAGCAAACCCATTGGGCGAAGATGTAAACAAAGGCTGGCATCAAATCGTTAAAGAAAATGCGGCAGACCAAATTGTAACTGACGCTATTTACTTTAACCCAGACGCAACCGAAGCGCTTAAAGATGGCGAATACAAAACATTAGACGCCATTGTTACCGAGCTTAAAAATACGCTTATTCATCCGTCATTACGTAACGACCCACGCTTAGTTGTATTGGTTGGTAGTGACTTAACGGCCACTGCACAAACCAAGCTAATGAACCAAGCTGACAAGCCAAGCGAACGCGTGGCCGCTCAGCAAATGGATAAAAACATTGGTGGTATGCGCGCCTACACACCGCCGTTCTTCCCAGGTAAACGCATTGTAGTAACGATGCTAAGCAACTTGCATATTTATACGCAGCGCGGCACATCACATC
Source organism: Pseudoalteromonas sp. Ld19 (assembly GCF_045064135.1). Taxonomy (NCBI): domain Bacteria; kingdom Pseudomonadati; phylum Pseudomonadota; class Gammaproteobacteria; order Alteromonadales; family Pseudoalteromonadaceae; genus Pseudoalteromonas; species Pseudoalteromonas sp. Ld19. Next base: position 228,463 of record NZ_JBISHA010000017.1, read on the forward strand.
GTAAGTCTGAAAATGTTGAAGACCGTAAGCAGTACGAAGACAAGTACTGGCGTAACGAAGGCTACGCAATTGAAGAGTTTGAAGCGTACGCCGCAATCGACGAAGCCAACATGAACATTGGCGCAGCACCAGCCGCTTAAGCGCGATTGGTAAATGCATTGCTAGGTTAACCGCCTAGCAATTAACCCACTTATAAAAGGTAAACGTGCCATGAGTGCCATTGCTAATTTTAAAAAACGCCGCCTAGCTGAAAAAGCCAAGCAAAATGCGGTGGCTGAAACAGGCAAAAAGCTTGTTGATACGATGAAAGGTTTGGCTGATGAAGCCAAAGAAACCACCGCGCTTAAACTGCTCGCGCAGTTACTAGGTTGTGACGAATCAAAAGCCATTGAAACAGCGCAAGAATACGTTGAGCAAAACATTCATTTTTTTGATGTGAATATGAGTTTTGATCCTGCCGCTGAGGGAGAAGACAAAACCGCTGTTGCTGAAGTAACCCTTGATGAAAGCGGCAACATTGAAAACATTGATGTTTCAAACGTTGAAGATGCAACCGACGAGCTAAACGAAAGCATTAACACCGCAAGCAATGCCGCAGGCGAAATTGAAAACGCCGCAGATAAAGCAAGCGATGCTGCCAGCGATTTAGCCTACCAAGCCGACGATATTAACGCCGCTAATAGCGACTTAAAAGACACGGTTGAAGAGCTAAAAAAGCCGTCGGCGGCGCAAGAATCCTCCAGTTCAAAGAGCAAAACCAAGCAAAAAAGCAGCTCGAAAAAGTAAGCCTAACAGGCTCAGGGCAATACGCCCCAAGCCTGCACTTACAGCTTATTGAATTAGAAGACGACTTAAAACGCTTAAAAAGCTATGTAACCCGCGCCGACAAAATCACCCACAAACGTGATGTGTTATTGCCAAAGTGGTTACCTATTGTTGAAGAGTATTTAGCAAAAAAAGGAAAACAAAATGAAGACAACCCGATTTATGCGTACTGCACGATTTGGCTGTTTGATGTTGGCAACTTCGCTCGCGGTATTGAGTTTGGTTTCAGAGCCATTGAGCTTAACCAGCCCATGGCTAGCAGCATTCGCCGCCAGTGGCCTGGTTTTATTGCCGACACTGTTTTTGAGTGGGCAAGCACCCAAGCAGAAAAAGGCAACAGCATTGAGCCGTATTTTGGCCAAGTGTTCAGCAAGGTTGCGAACACGTGGAAATTACCTGAGCAAGTTACGGCTAAGTACTACAAGTTTGCAGGCCTTGCGTTACTGCGCAGCAAAAACGGCGACATATCGCCATCGCATGTGGGCGACGTGCAACGCTTACAGCAAGCCGATGGCTACTTAGCCAAAGCCGCCGAACTGCATAAAAACGCACAAGTTAAAACAGTAAGAAACAAAATAGCCATGAGATTAAGAGCCATTGCCGAGTTAAACGCTCAGTAATAGCCAAAGCTCCAAACCCTCCAGTGCACTAGCCGAGCGTTTAACGGGCGACCGTTAATAACCGCGTCGACGCTAACTGCACTGAACCCAAATTGAATAGGTATGTGGTATGTCATTTGGATACGAAGCAACAGCACAAAACAGCATTGAAATAGATGCTCAAAGCGGCTGGCCAGCACTAAGCACTGGCGAGTTTCGTGATCATCGCCGCATACCTGAGTTTTACGAAGAAACCGTAATAGCCGACTCATTAAACCGCAGCGCATTAGAAGTACAACAACAGCTAAGTAACTTTTTCATGAAACAAGCAGACACGGACGTCACTTTTACGCTTGTTAGTGGTGTGCCTAATTTTAACGATAAACAACAAAGTGTTTACCGTGGCGCCGTGTATGCCCGTTCGCATGCCGATTTAATGGGGTACTTTTCAGCGGTTGACCAAAAAGATGCAGGCAACAACAAAGCCGATAGCGTTGATCAGCAAGATGCCATATTAGCGCAATCTAACCGCAGCATTCGTTTATTGCTTGGCCTTGGCCGCGCCGGAGTGCACACGCTATGAGCCAAACCATTACCCAATTACAGCAACTAACCGACTTTTTAAACACCAGTTTAAAAGGGGCTATTCACACCAACAACATAGATGCCTGGCAAGAACGCGGCACATTAATAATAAGCGGTGAAGACAAAGGCCAAGACGGTTACTTAGTTGCTAAGTGGAAACACACCGGCGTAATAGCCATTGAAAAATTTCCGCACCGCAAAATAAACCCGTACAACTTACTTGCTCTTATTGCTGCATTTTTAACAGACAGTGATTGGCCACGCGACGAATACGCCCTAGACGACCCAGAAATAGACATAGACGTAGTAAGCAAAGACAACGCCACCGTACTGATAGACGTGCAACTTCTTGACGACATTGAGCTAATACCCGCCGACAACGGCCCTATTTTATTTAATGGCGCCCGTTATTACGTATCGCTTGCGCCAATTAGTGTTGCCGAAGACGTAGACGTAAATATTAAGGGGCAATCATGAGTTTAGTGATCACCCCCAATAGCAAACAAGCATTAAGCGCTAAGCAGCAATTGCAGCTATTGGCGTTACCACCGGCTAAACGCATTAGGCTATTAAAAAAATTAGGCCGCTATGAGCGTAAGCTTGCGCGCCAACGCATACGCACACAAACCACGGTAAACGGTAAAAAGTTTGCAGGGCGCAGCGACGGCAAAAAAACCAAAGTGCTTAAACGCATGGGTAAAACATTAGAACCCTATGTAAAAGCCAGTAAGCGCCTAGAGCTTAAACATAAAAATTCATTTACGGGACGCATTGCAGCGCTACACCAAGAGGGCGGCAGTGAACGAATGACCGCCAGCCGCATGGCGCGTATTCATGGCAAACCAAATTACCAAGCGCCGTGTACCCGCAGCCAAGCAAAAGCATTAGCGGCCGAGGGTTACAAAGTACGCAGGGCAAAAGGCAAAGGCTACCGCCGCGCCACCATTAAAGAAATTGCAGGCAGCTTAACCCATGGCAAAGCCACATTAGTGTTAAGTGAATTGCGCGGCCAAAAAAGCCGTAAAAGCTGGCCAATACCGGTAAAAGCGCGACCGTTTTTAGGCGACACAACCGCCAACGTACAACGCGAACTGGCAACAATATTAAACCAACTCAATAAACGAGGATAAACACATGTCACTAGGTAAAGTGCAAGTTAACAATTTGAATTTAGGGCAAGGTGACATCCAAGGTGTTGAACGACACTTCTTGTTTGTTGGCCGTGCCGGTGCAGTCGATGAAGAAAGCCAATTATTTAGCATTGGCGCCAAAACCGACTTAGAAAAAACCTTTGCAGATAGCCCACTGCGCGATCAGCTTATTGCTGCGCAATTAAACGCTGGCCAAAACTGGACAGCGGCGGTTTACCCAATGGCTGAACTTGAAACCATTGTTGATGCCATTGACCGCGCCAACGAAGTACAAAGCTTTGAAATGGTAGTGGTATGTGCTGAGCAAACAGCAAGCGCAGAGCTAACCGTAATTCATGATCACTTAGAATCATTAAAAGCCAAACTTGGCCGCTTTGTATCGGCTTTGGTTGCCGTGCCTGGTATTGATGCAGCCACGCAAACATGGCCAGCGTATGAAGCCGCAACCATTGCACTACAAGCCGATATTGCCGCGCACTTAGTGGTACCCGTACCGCAATTACACGGTAATAACGTAGGCGTATTAGCAGGGCGATTATGTGACCGCAGCGTAAGCATTGCCGACAGCCCCATGCGCGTAGCCACTGGCAGTGTGTTAGGCCTAGGCGCGGCACCGGTTGACAGCGAAAACGAGCCGCTATCTCTTGCCACACTAGAAACCCTAGCAAATAAACGCATGAGCGTACCGCAGTGGTATAGCGATTTTGAGGGTGTTTATTGGAGCGATGCCCAAACGCTAGACGCTGCAGGCGGTGACTACCAATACCTTGAGCATTTACGCCCTGCGCATAAAGCCAGCCGCGAAGTTCGCGTGCTAGCTATTCGCCGCATTGGTAATCGTACGCTTAATTCAACACCAAACAGCATTGAGTTAAACAAGGGCTACTTTACCAAGCCGCTTCGCGCTATGAGCAAAAGCACCACTATCAATGGTACACAGTTCCCCGGTGAAATTCAGCCACCAGTTGAAGGGGATATAACCATTGTTTGGACTAGCAATAAAAGCGTAGTTATTTACTTGGTTGTTCGCCCTTACAACTCACCGAAAGAAATTACCGTAAACATCATGCTTGATTTAAGCAGCAACTAGGAGCACTAACCATGCGTTTATCTGGAATGAATTTTAACGTGAACTTGGGTGACATTATGGTCCAAGTTGACACGGCATCACTGGCTATTACCGACAATAGCGCCGTGAGCCAAACAAGTGGCGTGCCTGATGGTTTTGTTGATGGAGATGTAGCGGCCAGCGGTGAGCTATCGGTTAACGCCAGTAACTTTGCGCTTATATCTGATGCAGCAAAAAGTGCAGGCGCTTGGCGCGCAATGGAACCGTTCGACATTATGTTTTATGCAAAAACCAGCAAAGACGAGCTAAAAGTAGAAGCGTTTGGTTGCCGCATTAAGCTAAGCGACATTTTAGACATAGACAAAAAAGGTGGCCAAGCCAGCCTGTTTAAAATTCCGTTTGATGTAACCGACCCCGACTTTGTAAAAATCAACGGTGTGCCGTACTTACGCGCCGAAGAAATTGAAAACATAGTGCAATAAAAAGGCAGTTAGTAAATGGATGATCTAGACCACTTAGTAATTGCACAGGAACGCGCTGAAAAACGATTTACTGATCAGCGCTTAAAAGGACTTAACAACAGCCGCGTGATCAGTGCAACGGATTGCATTGATTGCGGCGATCCAATACCCAAAGCGCGGCAAAAAGCCATCAAAGGTGTGCAGCGCTGTGTACCGTGCCAATCGTTAAGCGAGTAGCAAAATGAACAATATCAAAGTGAATTACAGCTTTATTTCAGAACTAGAGGGCGGCGCACAGTTAAAAGGCTATGTGCCCGATGCGGCTAATTCTAGGTCTGGGGTAACTATTGCCACCGGCTTTGATATTGGCCAGCGATCACGAGAATGCCTAGAGCGCATGTTCAAAGCGCAACCGCAATTAATAGATAAGTTATTACCTTATTGCGAGCAACACGGCGAACACGCAGCAATGATGCTTAACCTAATGCCGCTTAACATCACGCAAGATGAAGCACAGCTAATTGATGAATGCGTAAAGTGTGAGTCAATTAATCTGTTAGCTAAAAAGTACAACCAGCATTCAGCCATTAAGTTTGAGCAACTGCCAGAACCCATGCAAACCGTGATTGCATCGGTGGCGTTTCAGTATGGCGATTTAGCAAAGCGTTGCCCCAACTTTTGGCGCACGGCAATTACTCAAAACTTGCAGGCCATGATTGACGAACTGGTTAACTTTGGCGACCGATACACAACGCGCCGCTGGCGTGAAGCAAGCTATTTAAAACAGGCAGGGCACTAATTATGGAATGGAAAAAAATTGCAAACACAGTAGGCGGTATTGCTGGCGCAGTAGCTCCTTTATTAACTGGCCCTGTTGGTTTAGCGGTAAGTATTGGTAGCCAAATAGCTGGCGCATTAGGCACAGAAAATACGCCAGAAGCCGTGGCCGCTGAACTAAAAAACAACCCTGATGCAGCGCTTAAGTTGCAACAGTGGGCACACGAAGAACGTGAGCAAATACGTCAGGCTAATATTGAGCTGCAAAAAATTGCACTTGAAGAATATAAAGCGGATTTAAACGACCGCCAAAACGCACGAACTAACAATAAAGATCATTGGATGCCGTCAACGCTCACCATCTTACTGTTTGTTCTGTTCTCTGCGGTATTAGGTGCTTTGTTTTACGGCCCCGACATAGAGCGAAACCGTGACCTAATAGTGTATTTGGTTGGCAACTTGTTCGTGCTGCTAGCTAACGCCGCTGCATTTTGGTTAAGCGCTACTAAAAGCTCGAACGATAAAGACAAATTAATGAACCTAATGCAAAAAACGGCAGGGCAAGGAGTAGCAAAATGACCCAAGTAGCAACGTGGCTCATGGTCGCCATTGCATTTATTAGCTTAGTGCTAACCATATTAGTGCCGCTGTTAGTGAGCTTGTTTAATGCCCACAAAGCCACGGCCAAAGAGCTAAGCGACCATAAAACCCATGTGGCCGAAACCTACGCCACAAAAACCGATTTTGACAAATTAACCGATCGTATGGAAAGCCGTATGCGAGATGGATTTGAAACGTTACAAAAATTATTAACTACTCATTCTAAGGATTAACCCATGAAACAAGCAATTATATTAACCATCGCCGCTACTGATTTTACTTTCAACATGACAGTGCAAGATCACAGCGACTTTGTAGACTCAGTAGCGCGTGGCGGCTCTATGACCGCAGCGTCACACAATATGGTAATGCGCACCATTGCCGACGAGCAAAAGCCAGCGCTTAAAAAAGTGATTGAAGCGTCGCCAGGTTCTGAGCTGCAAATTGCATCAACGCTTAAAGCTGAGTTTTCGCCCGTGTTGGAAATTGCCGTAAAAAAATAAGCGGGCTGATTGATTCGATTGATTCTAATCAGCTTGAACAGCTATTTATTTTACGCCGCCATTTATTACCGCATGAAAATGACGACGAGCAAAGCTTAGCCCGCGCTGGTTGGTTGTATAAAAACCAGCGCGAAAACCTAGAAAACGTAATAACCAATGCCGTGTGCAAAGCCTTTGGGGGCAAGTAAATGAGTTTACCGCAACCGCTAATGTTTACCGTTGGCATGATTGACCAAATAACCAAGCCTATTGCCAAAATAAGCAAAGGGTTAAATGGGTTAACCAACGATTACCAAGCAGGCACCATGAAAATGGCGTCGGGCGTTGCGGGTATTGCGGCCAGTGGTTATGCATTGCAAAACGCACTGATGCCAGCCATAGAAATGGACCGCGCATTGGGCGAGGTTAAATCGCTTGGCGTGCGCGAGTCGGCATTAAAACAACTGACTGACACCTCTTACGAATTTGCGCTTAAGTACGGCAAATCGTCGACTGAATTTGTTAAATCGAGCTACGACATACAAAGTGCCATTGCAGGCCTTAACGATGCTGACTTATCAGCGTTTACGCTATCGAGCAATGTGTTAGCCGCTGCGACTAAATCAGACGCCGGTACTATTACCAATTACATGGGCACCATGTATGGCATTTTTAAAAACCAAGCTAATGCTATGGGCAAAGGCGAGTGGGTACAGCAATTAACAGGCATGACGGCCAGTGCAGTACAGGCTTTTAAAACAACGGGCACCGAAATGTCGGGCGCGTTTACCGCCATTGGTGCGCAAGCAACCACAGCAGGTATTGCCATGAACGAGCAAATGGCAATCCTTGGCACATTGCAAGCCACTATGTCGGGCAGTGAAGCAGGTACAAAATATAAGTCGTTTTTAGCGGGGGTGGGTAAAGCACAAGACGCACTAAATTTAAGCTTTACTGACAGCCAAGGCACGATGCTGCCTATGGTCGACATACTCAATAAAATAAAAGGCAAATACGGCGAAACCATAGACGTAACTGAGGGCGACGAACTTAAAAAAGCGTTTGGCTCTAATGAAGCCGTGGCCACCATAAACTTACTGATGAACGATATTGACGGCCTAGGAAAATCAATAAACGACTTGGGCAACGTTACCGGCATGCAAAAAGCCGAAGAAATGGCTTCAGCAATGACCGACCAGAGTGAGCGGCTGGCTCAAAGTTGGTATGTTATTCGAGCTGCGTGGGGTAGTGCAATACTGCCTGTGTTTAATGACTTTGTAGGCATGATTGCTGACATGGGCACAGGCTTAGTGAACTTTACCGAAGAGTTCCCAACACTTACTAAATATATAGGGTATGGCGCTGTTGCATTACTTGGCCTAGTAGCCGCGGGCGGTTTGTTTACACTAATTATGGGCGCGGGAAAAATGGCCATGGTTGCATGGGGCGTGGGTGCAATGGCATGGGCGGGCATAAATGCCGCGCTTACATCGGGTTTAAGTGCATTAAGAGCCGTAATGTTTGCAGTAAACCTTGTTATGTACGCTAACCCAATAGGCTTAATTGTTGCGGGTATTACTTTGGCAATAGCGGCCATTGGCGCACTTGTTTATTACTGGGACGACCTAAAAGCCACCATGAGCGAATGGGGATGGATTAAAGCTATTAGTGGTATTTTTAGCAGTGTATGGGGCGGCATTAAAAGCATATTTAACGACACCATGGATTGGATAATAGATAAATTAAACCTGATCCCCGGGGTTGATATTGAAGTAACGCCTGAAATTGCACCGATTGACAAAACAGTGCCAGAAAACGTAAAAACGCCAGCACCATTAATGCAGTTCGAACAGCAAGCAGTACCGAATAATGTAGTGCCATTTTCTCAGCCAGCCGTACCAGAAAACGTAAAAACGCCAGCACCATTAATACCGTACGAGCAGCAAGCAGTGCCGAATAATGTAGTGCCATTTGCTCAGCCAGCCGTACCAGAAAACGTAAAAACACCTGCGCCATTAATACCGTACGAACAGCAAGCAACGGCTAATAACGTGGTGCCATTTTCGCCGCCTGTTATGCCTGAAAACTTTGTGCTTGAAGCACAGCAAACTGAGCAACTTAAAAGCAAACCACCAAGCTATAACGAACTACCCGCGCTTAAGCTTGAACGCATGCAGCCACAGCAAAGCATTACCAATGCCCGTAATACTAATAGCAACGATAACAGCAAGCGCGTTTACATTGAGAACGTAACGATGAAGTCGGACGACATAGCCCGCGACTTTGAAAAAATGATGGAGCTTACCGGCTAATGATACATATAGATTTAAATGTAGTTGATCGAGACTTGTCGTTTGATGAAGTGCTAACGCCAGCGCAGTTAACTAAGTCTGATGTTATTAGCCAAGATATTAAACACCGATTACTAGAAAGCGGCCTGCCGTTTAGGTTGGTAGGCCAACGCAACATTAACAGCATAAAAATGGTACTGACCGAAGTAGAGCTAATAGTAGAGCAAGACGACCGCTTAGTACCAGGCACAATACAAGTGTTTTATGGCGCCGATAAAAGCATAAAAGTGTTAGCGCAAACAAAAGACTACGGACAAGAGGCGGGCAACTAAATGGCTAATAAAGCACAGTTTGAGCAGGTTCTTATTGATGCAGGCATTCCTGTAACCGAAGAAGACGCCAAAAAAGTATGGGACGAAATAGTAAAACAAGAAGGCTTTGAAGTACAAAACAACAGCCCATTTAGCCCGTTTTGGCGCGCAATAAAAGCCATTGCAACAATACCTGCATTACAAGCAACCGGCTTATTAGCCAGTAGCATTATGCCTAATAGTTTTGTGTTGTCGTCAAACGGGCAGTGGACAGACGAACACGGCGCGGCGCGTAATACGCCCCGTTTAGGCGCTATAAAAACCCAAGGCAATTTAAAAATTAATAGAGCAGCTAGCGATGCTGAATTAACAATACCCAAGGGCACCATTATTAATAGCAGCCCGTTAAACGGCATTACTTACCAGCTTGAAACGCTTTATGAGACGGTATTTGCCGCAGGCGTAAGTGAGCAAACAACGTTAGCACAGGCCCTTATTGAGGGTGGCGACCATAACTTAACAGGCGGTTATTTTAATCAGTTTGCTGAACCCATTGAGGGCGTAAGTGTTGTTAACGAAGACAATTGGATAGTACGCGCAGGGCAAGATATTGAGGGCGACGACAATTACAAACTACGAATACGCGATAAGTTTGCCACACTAGGCAACTACCATGTTGATGCTGTTTACCGCGCCATAATTAGTGAGTTTCCGGGCATATTGGCCGACAACATCGTATTTGATAAAAACGCCCCGCGTGGACCAGGTAGTGCAACCGCGTATGTGCATTTAACCGTGGGCAGTATCAGCCAAGCGGTTATTGATGCAATTAATAACCATATTGCTAGCGGCTACCACGGCACCGGCGACGATATGTTAGTGCAAGCCATACCCACCCAAGCACAAAACATTTTGGCCGATTATTGGTTAAAGCCCAATGTGAGTGACATTCAAAACGAGCTAAACGAGTGCATACGCGCCGCATTTAGAGAAAACGCTGCCTACGAGGTAACAACCTGCAGCGCTAACAGCCGCTTTAGTTTTAGTGTGCTGGCCAGTGAGCTACACCAACAGTTCCCCGAACTTAAATCAATTGAGTTTGCTAACGACGATATTGAAGCAGGCTTGTGGCTACCTGTAATTGGTAGTTTAACCACCACATTGCGAGCAAACGCATGAGTGAACTAGATAAAATTGAACTACCAAGCTGGTTAAGCGATAAGAACGTAAGCGCGTTGGCAAAGGTAGCCCAAACATACTGGCAACGCCTTGAAAGCCAGCTTTTTTGGTGGCTAGAACAGTTAAACGATGAGCAAGCTGCATTGCCTATTTTAGATTTACTTGCGTGGGAACGTGGCATTAACCGGCTAAACGGTGAAAGTGTAGAGCTTTACAGCTTACGCATAAAACACGCCGTGGCTAATAGCGAAGATGCCGGTTTTGATGTGGGCATGGAGCGAATTTTTAAACGCCTGGGCTTTGGCTTTATAGAAGTAAATGCTCGCCAGCCGGGTTTTGATTGGGACATGGTAGAAATTGCCATGCTAGAAGATCAGTTTAATGGCAAAGAGCAGCTAGTAAGCGAAATAATTAAACAGTACGGCCGTACGTGTCGCCGGTATTACCTAACCGCATTAACGGCAGTAACCACCACCAATGCCAGTGGCCTAATTGAATTTGATAAAGAGGTGATAGGGTGAGCCAATTACAAATAACGAACGCAGGGTTAGACTACCGCAACGCCGTATTTGCAGGGGATGAAGTGCAAAACATTACACATTTTGTGTTTGCCAACATTAACGGCCAAGACGAAAACGCACCGATTGATCCTAATACTGTGATACCCGAAAATATTGTGCATAGCCAGCCGGTTAAGGCGGTATCAAAAGTAGATGGGAACGCCATTGTTATAAGCGCGGTACTTGGTTATGACATTGGTGATTTTGAATATAACTGGTACGGCGTAGTGGCAACCAAAGCAAACAACGAGCAGGTGCTTATTGCAGTAGTCACCACGGCCATGCAAACCAAAACCCAAACACAAGACATTGTTGTGGGGAATTACAGCGTAAAAAGCGTGGTTTGGCGCAGCCAAAACATTGCAGAGCAGTTAAACATAACGCTGAGCGTGCTGCCTTGGCAAGTGCAAGAGGGCGAGTTTGTAAGCATGGCAGTATTTGAATCCTATCAAAAGTTTATTACCCAACCTGTGCTTGAATTAAAAAAGCGGCACAACTTAACTGACTCAGCAAACTATAACGCGCCGTTAGTTGCAGAACTGACGGGTAACGAGTGGTTTTCAGTACGGGCCAGTAACGGACAGCCCGTTTTAAAAACGGATGATACTGCAAAGTACAAACGCTTAGCGGATGGTGCTATTGATATCCAAGTAACCATAGTTGCCGATGATAAAAACGAGCGTGTATTTGTGTATAACAAAATAGACAATGTGTGGGAGTTTTAAATGGATAGCATGGTAAAACAATCAGCAATAGAAATTGGCAGTGTAACGCTATCAGCAAAACCGAAATTAGATAATGAATTACCACTACTGGATTGCGATGGCTCGCCGTACTTTGTTGCTGATTACCCGATTTTAACAAGCAAGCTTGAGCGTAAGTTTATTGAACCAAGCATTATTCCAGAGCTGATAACACACGCTAATGTAAGTGAGTACATGAATAGCAAAAGCACAGTGAAAGTAATTAATAGTGTTTTGCACATTTACATAGCAACAGCAGCGAAGGCGGGTGTAATTACTTCAAGCGACGGGGGGCAAACGTTCTCTGAGTTTACTGAGTTTACTGATTTAATTAATAAGCCAAACTACTCAGCAAATACAATAAAAGTAAGTGATGATGGGCAAACAATGCTGATGTGCCCATCAAATAGCTTGATTACATTTACGTCAAAAAATGCAGGTATTACATGGACTGAAACAACACACACTGGCGCGGGTTTAACAAGAATATATGATTATGATGTTGCCCCAAGTGGATTAAAAATGTTTTGTGTTACTGCACCCCAATCAAGTCGTGTATTTATTCATACGACAAACGGTGGCGACACGTGGGCCCAAAAAGCTGTTAGTGGCGTACATTATGCTAATTATTTCGAATATTTGAATGACGTATACATTGTTTTTGCAGATACCTCGGACAATGAAATTGGCAAGTTATGGGCAACATTGGATTTTAAAACCGTTGCGTATACAGCTACATCGCTAACTCAAACAGTGTCTAATAATAAAGGCGCTGCACTTGCAAGAGCTGGCGGTTTTGGCGGGACGTCTACGGATAACTCACGCTACTACATATCAACAAACAATGCAGGAACATGGACTTTACTGCCATATCGTGCAGATGTTTTTGGTAAAAATCATCAATTAAACACGATTATCGACTTTTTATTAACTGCATCAAATGATTTATATGTTGCTAATAGTGACGGCGTATTTTTACTAAAAGATGGTGCAACAAACTGGTCGAGAGTATTTAAGCCCAATTCAGTTGCAGAGCAGATTACAGGCCAAGCGCGGCTAGCTGAAATTAACGGTGATGTATTCATCATTATAGCTACCGCTTTTTATAAAACCGATTCGGTACTTGAAGATTACTTATTTTTTACACCTGATTTGTCAGACTCGCCGCTGAATAGTGTGTGTAAGTTAGTTGGAGATAAGCAACCATGATTTTATATTTATATGATGCAGACGGTGTTTTTAAAGACACATACACATACACACAGGGCGGTGCATTGTCTAAGTTACGCTATGTAACGATAGCACCCCCCAATACCGCAGATAATGAAATGGCTGTGTTTAAAAATGGAAAATGGAATGTAGAAGAGCGCCCCGTTGAAGTGCCATTAATCCCCGTAATAATTGACGATGTAGCAGGGCAGTTAGACGGATACACAAACGTTGAAAACGAATACACCGTGCCACAAGCCAGCGACTCGGTTATAGCTACTGGGCAATTAGCCATTCCTGATCGTAAATTTAAAGTGCCCTTTAAGCGTATTGATACTGGCCGTGTTCAGTTAATGCCAGCCGAAGTAGTAAGCGGTGTATTTACCTTGCCGCTTAAGTTTGAAACTAACGGCGTGTGGATTGTTAACCAAGCGCTTATTAACTCTGATTATGCACAAGATATTTTTGCACTAACAGAGCGCCGGTTCTCAGTAATTTAGGTGCAGACATGCAAATTAAACTTAACTTTGTAAGCGCCGGTAAAGCGCAATTACTAGAGCCGTTAAAAACCCAGTTTGGTGAAGTTCACCGCTTTTTTGTAACTGATGGCTTTACGTTCCCATGGTTTGTGCGCTGGTTTCATAATCCGTTTGGCGAGGGCTTGCTTGCGGCAATATGGCACGACTTTGCATTAAAAACAGGGCGTAAAAAAGCACATTATGAGTTTTTTGTATTACTTAAAAGCAATGGAGTGCCAATTTGGAAAGCCTATATTATGTGGTTTTTTGTGTGGGCTTACGCAAAAATTAAAGGGCAGTTTTTATGATCACGCTTGATGGCTGGAAAGTGCCAGGCTACGGCACAAAAATTAATGCGGGCGTGAAAGTGGCCGGTGAAGACTTATCGGGCTATGGCTCGTTTAGTTTATCGAGTGACAACGGTGTTAAAGCCGGTGTTTTAAGTGTGACGGTTAAAATAAAACACGATGATGCTGCTCAGTTGGCTGAGTTAATAGCCAAAGCTAAAGCACTTGATGAAAACGGCGCGCGTATTGTTCGCACAGTAAACAGCACCATTGCCGAAGCATACAAAATACGTAAGGTGAAGTTTGACGGTGAAATATCATCAAGTGAAGACGAAACATTAAAAATTTGGGCTGTGAGCTTTAAACTTGTTGAGGTTAAAAGTAAGTCTGAACGTGAGCAACAACAAATTGATGGTTTAGCGCTTGAGAACTCAACAGGCCAAGCAACCAGCGGGCACGAAAACATTCAAAAGCAATTTGAAAATGTAGAAGGGCCATAAGCATGCAAACAAGTGACCGGCTTACTAAAGTGCTAACAATTGGCGGCAAACAAGTTAATAGCATTGTTGATGAAAGCATTAAGCTTGGCTTGTTTAGTACTGGCCGCGCTACGTTTTCTATTACCAGTGATAATGAACCGTCGGGCATTGTTGAGCTGCAAATAGGATACAGCGCTACAAACCTAACACCTTATTTTTTAGGTGTGATTGAATCAAAGCACTTTGCTAATAACCAGTGGTTGATCACCTGCCGTGAGTTAATGGGTGCGTTGGCTTTTTCATCCCCAATTGTAATACGTCATGCCACTGCAAAAATGGTGTTAGAAAAGCTAAGCGAATTAGGCGTTAAGTTTGTTACGCCAAATGCTGAATATATAAATAAAAAGGTGCCGTGCTTTTATCATAACGGCACGGGTATAAGCGCATTACAACAATTGGGTAAGGTGTTTAATATTGACGGGTATATTTATCAGCAACGACCTGACGGCCAAATATATGTTGGTAGTTGGGCTGATTCTGGCTGGGCTAAGTCAGAGATAAACGACTTTCCTGAGCATACGATAAAAGTTAAATCATCAACAAGCGGTGAGCTAATAGCAATACCAAAACTAAGACCAGGCATAAAGCTAAACGGCCGCTATATTACTGAGGTGATTTTATCAGGGAACAAGCAATTAATTAAATGGCAAAGTAAGCTGTTAAACCAGTAAGGCATAGTGATGGAAAAAGTTATAAGTAGAGTTGTTCGCCGGTTATTCCCAGAGCTAACCAATAAACTACACCTGCCAACATGGGGTAGGGTTGTTGCATTGCCAGAACTGCCAACAGATGAAGAAAAAGCCAGTGATGCTTTTTACCCAAGGTATGCCGCAAACATAAAATTGTTAAATGAGCATGGTGAAGATGCAGACATTGAAGTGTTAGAAGCCGTGCCAATTCCATTACCGGGTGTTGGTAATAATGCTGGACGATTAGAACCGCCGGCTATTAATTCAATTGTAGAAATTGGCTTTGCCTACGGCCGAGCTGATAAACCATTCATTAGAACTGTATTACCCTTTGGTTGGGACTTGCCTGCTATCAAAGAAGGTGAAACCCGAACTCAAGTACGAGAAGGTGTTTATCAGTATATTGATGATCAGGGCAACTTTGAAAATAAAACAGATGAATCATTAAAAGACATAATTGGTAAATTAGCAGAGCTACAGTGTGAAACACGCAAAGTAGTAGCCAGGAAAGAACAAGAGCATAAGAGCCCTAAAACATGGGTAGGTAGTGACAGCGAGAACGTACTTAAATTACTATCAGAACTAATGGCTACAGTAAAAGATATAGCGACAGAATGCGCAACACATAAGCACACAATTACAATGCCCCCACCGATAACCGCAGCAGTATTCACAAGCAAAGCAGGTGAAGCAGCAGCCCAAAAATCTAGGCTAGACCCAATAACAAAGTAACACACAACCCACTCAAACAAGCCCAGCATTACGCTGGGCTTTTTAGTGCCCGCCACTCGCTGCAGTAAAGTTATCGTTATCTATGTTGGCCAGCGAGGTTCTAGCCACGGAAACTAGCCCCACACAGAATGTATGCCACGAAATCCGCACTCTTCCTCACCCTCCTGCGCACTCTTTATCATTATTTTTTTACAGTTTTAAAGTACTTCATTTAAACCGCCAGCCAGCGCCCTATATAAGGTTCTTAGCAGATCAAGGATCTGAAAAGATCGTGATTAATTTCACTGTTTTACAGTTTAACGGACTGTAATTTATAAAGAATTAAAAATAATGAAACTAATAAACAATAACTTAGCTCGTTTACGTGGGGTTTTAAAGATCAAAGTGCTTTTTTAACATTCAATAAAATCAATATAAAACAATAAGTTAATCAAAAACAAAAATGAAATTTAAAAACGCGAATTTGTGTAAGAAATTTACAGGCTATTCATCAGATGAAAACTTATCATGCAATTTATGCGGGAACAATTGCGTGTAAACTTGCCATAAAATGTTTAAATTACGATGGCCTGTGACTTGAGCCACCTCTTCTATTGAATAGCCTTTTTCAAATAACCGACTAGCGCCTTCTCGGCGTAAATCGTGATAGCGCAAATCCTCAATACCTAATGCATTACGTACTCGTTGAAAACCAGCAGTAACCGATCGTGAGTTATAAGGAAATATCAAATCATCTTTTCTAGGCTGCTTGATTGCAATATCAAATGAGCCAGCGAGCAAAGGCACAATCATGTGATTGCCTTCTTTTTTACGTGGGTCTTTTCTATCACGCACCAAGATAGTTTTGTGATCCTCGTTCAAATCTTCCCAGCGCAGTTTGCAAACTTCACCTATCCGCATGCACGTTAAAATACTAAAGTCCAAAATATCTAAAAAAGGAATGCGTACTTTACCGTTTGGCCTGTAGTCCATGCGTTCCTTCAAGCCTGCGCGCAATTTATCTAATTCATTATCGGTAGGGCGGCGTGTTCGCTTTTGACTTTTGCCAACTAACCCCATTTCGATTAGCACCGGTACTGCGTCTTCAAATATTTTATGGTTAGCATCAATATTCCATACTGGCCCCGCCTTTTTCATAACACTGCGCAAATATGCAATATCATGATAAATAGTTGCAGGCCCTGCACCAACGCTACGCCTGTTTTTACAATGCTCGATTAAATCACTCGTTCGTAACTCGTTAGAAGTTAATTTAGAAATATCGCAACCCATCAGCATTTTAATAACGAACTGTTTAGTACGCCCAGTGCCATTCCATAAATCATGATCATTGAAATATAAATTCAGCAACTCAAAAATAGTAATTGCAGTGCCGCGATTAAATACTTCATCATTCTCAATAGCACTAGAACGATTTAAGCCCCAGCTACGTGCCAGTTCTTTTTTGCTGAAAGTTTTAGACTCTCGGTGTATAATTTTGCCATCTTTTTTAACGCGAACAACTGCTCGGTAACTAAAAGAGCCATCAGTTTTAGCGCGTTTTTCAACATTAAATGAAGCCATTGTTAAGCCGTTTTATTATGCTCAGTCCTACCCGGAAAGGGGCCCATATGGGGCACTGTATATCGAAACTCGTGGCGATTCAAGGCAATTCAAGGCAATTCAGACTATATGAGTAACACACTAAATAAGGGCTCTAGCCCAGTAATGGCAAGTAATACAGGGTTTAGGCGGTTTAGCGTGGCACCGATGTTGGATTGGACTGATCGCCATTGTCGTACTTTTCATCGCAAAATGACTAAGCACACGGTGTTGTATACTGAGATGATAACTACGGGGGCTATTTTATTTGGTCGAGGCGACTACTTACATTTTAATAAACACGAAGGCCCAGTTGCACTGCAACTAGGTGGCTCAGATCCTAAAGCACTTGCGCAATGTGCCAAGCTTGCAGGTGAGCGTGGTTATGACGAAATAAATTTAAATGTAGGTTGCCCATCAGACCGAGTTCAAAATGGCCGTTTTGGTGCGTGTTTAATGGCAGAACCTCAATTAGTTGCTGACTGTGTTGCAGCTATGAAAAGTGAAGTTACTATTCCGGTTACCGTTAAAACGCGTATTGGTATTGATGAGCAAGATTCGTATGAGTTTTTATGTGCGTTAATTGAAGCGTCTCATAAAGTAGGGTGTGATGATTTTATTATTCATGCTCGTAAAGCGTGGCTCAATGGCTTAAGTCCGAAAGAAAACCGTGAAGTTCCACCTCTTGATTACTCTCGTGTTTACCAGCTTAAAAAAGATTACCCACAGCTTGATTTAAGCCTAAATGGCGGTGTAAAAACAATTGAGCAGAGCCTAGAACACCTAAAGCATATCGATGGTGTAATGATTGGTCGCGAAGCTTACAGTAATCCATTTATGCTCAATGACGTTGATGAAAAAATATATGGTGATGCTGCCAATACGCAATCTCGTCATGATGTAGTACGTTCTATGTATGACTACATTGAAGAAGAAATGCGCTTGGGGGCCAACTTTTGGCATGTTGCGCGCCATATGCTCGGTATTTTTCAGGGACAACCAGGCGCACGTGGGTTTAGGCGCCACCTTTCTGAAAACGGTCATGGCAAGCAAGCAGATTTATCGGTTATGGATAAGGCACTCAGCTTTGTACCAGAATAAAGTTATGCACAAGCATTAAATATTGAGCCACTTTCGAGTGGCTTTTTTGATCCTAAAAAGTAGTCAAAAACATACTTTATTGGCTAATTACACTTTATTTCATTCAGTTTCAAGTCATTCTTATTTTGGTTATAAACTGCTTAATCTACTGATATTATTGTATTTACTTCTATTTTAATTGACTTGGCACAACTCTTGGAATCGTCTTGTTGTAATCAATTTAAAATCAACTGGAGAATACCATGGGCATATTTAATCGCGTAAATGATGTAATTCAATCAAACATTGTTGCCATGCTTGATAAAGCAGAAGATCCTAAAAAACTGGTCAATTTAATGCTTAGCGAGATGCAAGATGCACTGAATGAGTGTCGTAGTACTGCAGCAGCCTTATTGTGCGAAGAGAAAATAATCAACCGCCAAATTGATACTCAAAAAAACACGCTCTTAACATGGCAAACCAAAGCTGAACTTGCTGTTGAAAGAGGGCGTGATGATCTTGCTAAATCAGCATTAGTTGCAAAGCAGGAACTGAGCGAAAGTATTGCGAATAAGCAAACTCAATTAGTGGCCCTTCAAGAGTCTATTACAAAAATTAGAAACGATTGTGAGCGTCTTCAACAAAAAATGGCAGAAGCCAAAGTTAAGCAAACTCAATTATCACAGCGTCATAACGTTGTTGTTGCAAGAAATAAAATTAATACCCAATTACAAAGCGATAAAGTGGCGCATGCGTTATCTCGTTTTGAACAAATTGAGCAACGTGTTGAAGGTATTGAGGCGCAAGTAGAAGCTTATGAACTCACTGACTCAGCAAGCTCGACTGTATCTGAAATAGAGTCGTTAGTTAAAAATGAAAAAATTGATGCAGAGCTTGCAAGTTTAAAAGCGAGCTTAAAAACTAACGTAAAGCAAACTGCTTAGGAGGGTGTTATGAATAGTTTTAATCGTCAACGTGGCTGGTATAAAAATACGCTTGATAAAAAAATATCGGGTGTGTGTAGTGGTTTGGCATATCGATTAGATTTTCCGGTGTGGTCAACGCGTTTGGTCACTATTTTGTTATTTTTGAGTTTTCCGTTTGCAATTGCATTAGGTTATTTTATTGCACATTGCTGCCTTGATGAAAAAATATCTTAAGGAGTAATCCAATGAAAGCCTTAGTCGTATGTGTACTTGTTTATTTATTGTTGTTTACTAATTTAATATCGTTTACGCACTTTGATACTTGGCAGTTTCCGCTTTGGATTGCTGATATTAGCTGGGCAGGGCTTGAGCTGGTAGGTGCATTTGCAGCAATAGTTGCAGTAGTGGTTGTTGTTGCGCTTGTAGCTATGGGGTTAATTGGTGCAGGTGTAGTTGCATTAGTGGGTACTATTTTAGCCTTACTGTTTGGCTCGGTAATTATTGCATGGCCGTTATTGTTTATCGCAATAGTGTGTTGGTTAGTTGCTGATAACAAAAAAATGATTTCTTAATCCTTAATTTTACTGACTATTATAAAGTAACTATGTTAAATTTAGCGTGTTATTTTATGTTTTAACAAGGATTATAATGATGATGAAATGGTGTTTTTCGATAGCGACTACATTAATGTTTGGTTTTTTTTCGTCATCACTGGCGGCGCATTCTGGACATGATCATGACGCTGATACCGCAGAGCTTATAGTAAATAATGCTCAAGTTAGAGAGTTTTTACCTGCAAGTACATCAAGTGTAGGGTATTTAACAATTACTAATCACAATAAAGCAGCTGCAACGCTAATAAAAGCGAGCATTGATGGTGTAGGGCGTGTAGAAATACATGAGCATTCACACGTTGATGGCATGATGAAAATGCAAAAGGTTGACTCAGTAGTAATTAAAGGCCATGAAAGTGTAATCTTTCAACCTGGTGGCTATCATTTAATGGTGTTTGAGCCACAAGAGCCACTAAAAGTAGGGCAAGAACGTAAACTCACGCTATATTTTAGTGATGGCAACCGCCTTTTCACTAATGCGCAGGTGGTGTCGCTTGAATCGCAAGCGAAGCAATCAAAGTCATCAACACAACATTCCCACCATTAGGAGTATGTATGTCGCAACATAAAGGAAAAATAGCAGGAGCAATTGTTTTACTGCTCATCATATTTTATGCCATTGCTGTATATTGGAGCACCGAGCCTTCACGCTTTGACGTTGTTGCAAATGCAAAAGAGCAAGCACAGCTGCGTAAAGAAAAAATAGTAACGGGCTATATCACCACCTCCACATTAATCACAGTAGCAAATACCTTACTTAATAAATCAGGTGGCTATTTATCAAATGATGTAATGCCGCCAAGTGTGATTATGGATGACATGCCAGCATGGGAATATGGTGCACTAGAAATGGTGCGTGATTTATCACTTTCTATGCGTAAAGATTTTAGCCGCTCACAATCACAGTCAACTGAACATGAAGCACTTAAAAAAGCGCAGCCACAGTTTAATATAAGCTCTGAAGCATGGGCATGGCCAAGTGCTGAAGGTGAATATCAAAAAGGGATTGATTACTTAGTTGTTTATCGTACGCAAATTGCAAATCAACACGAGCGTGATAGTCAATTTTACGCACGGGCTGATAACCTTCGCGGTTGGCTTAAAGAAGCAGAGAAGCGCCTAGGCAGCTTAAGTCAGCGCTTGAGTGCTAGTGTAGGCCAAGAAAAAGTAAACACAGATTTAGCGGGTAATTCATCTAATAAACAAGCGACACTTGCGCCATTACAGCAACAAATAAGAACACCATGGTTAGAGATTGATGACGTGTTTTATGAGTCTCGCGGTGCAACTTGGGCACTATTGCATTTTTTACAGGCCGTGGAGTATGACTTTGCTGATGTACTTGAAAAGAAGAATGCCCGTGTAAGTGTACAACAAATTATACGTGAACTTGAAGCAACTCAAGAAACCGTATGGAGCCCAATAATTTTAAACGGAAATGGTTTTGGCTATGTAGCTAATCATTCTTTGGTTATGGCAAATTATATTTCTAGAGCCAACGCGGCTTTAATCGAACTTAGCGAGCTATTAGCTCAAGGATAAAAAATGAAAAAGTATTGTTTAGCAGCAGCCCTTTCACTGGCATGTTTAGCACCAGCAGCACAAGCTGATACGTTATTAGGCTTGTACGCAGGTGTTGATGGTTGGAAATCAGATAGCGATGGTCAGTTTTCTTATAAAGGAAATCAACCTCAAGATTTTAAATTTAAAGATGAAACATTTGTAAGTTATTACATCGCGCTTGAACACCCAGTCCCTGTAGTACCTAATTTCAAATTTAAATATACAGAGCTTGAATTAAATGGCTCTGCAGTATTAACTGATACATTTAGTTTTAATGGTTCTGATTATGTCGTGGGTACTGCTGTTAATTCGGTAAACGATTTGACACATATTGATTATATTTTCTACTACGAAATATTTGATAACGACTTGATCTCGATTGATTTAGGTTTAAATGTAAAGCAGTTTGACGGTGATATGATAGTAACGGGTACTACGCAAACTGGTGGTGCTAACTTTACAGAAAACGTTGATTTTTCAGGTTTTGTACCACTAGCTTACGGCCGTGCTGAAGCTGGTCTGCCATTTACAGGTTTAAGCATGTTTGTTGAAGGTAGTTTCTTAGCTATTGACGACAGCAAAGTACAAGATTATCAAGTGGGTGTAGCGTGGGAACTGCTTGATAACCTAGCTGTAGATGTTGCAGTTAAAGCAGGTTATCGCTCTATGACCTTGGAGTTAGACGACGTTGATGATATTAATACTAATATTGATGCGTCAGGCCCATTTTTGGGTGTGCAAGTTCACTTCTAATTAGCACAGACTAATTAAATAAAGTGTGGTGTGCTATTTTATAGCATGCCATGCTAACTCAAACTCTCCCTCTAATGCATTATTAATCAATTGCTTGTAGACTTTATTGATTGGAAAGTTAATAAGTTTAGATAGCTCATCACCGGTTTGAGTGAATTTGTAATAGCTTAATACTAAGTCACTGCTTTTTGCTTTTAATGTTACTTTTTGCGATAAAAAAGACAGTGTAAGTTCTTGTCCTGCTTTAAGTACCGCTGATTCAATTTCTTTTCTATAGAGTAGGTTAAGGTCCATTAGCGTTAAAATATCAGGGAAGCTAATGCCTGTTCTTCCTAAATTTAATGACACTTTATTGCCTTTGCGCAGTAAATCGAACAGGGATGGTTTTTTATAAAATCCAAGCAAAATAAAATGACTGTCGTCTTTTTCATTATAGCCAGAAAGTGAAACACATTTTTGCAACGAGTCGGCTTCGCGCTGGGTCATGTGCTTGAGAGTTTGCAGGCTTTTAATTGAGAAAGTCCCAGGATTGAGAGTCTCCCCCGTTAAAATTTTTGCCCATAGCGTTTGCATTGACTCATTAGAAGTATCTTCACATAAAGCAACAAAGTGCTCAACCCAGTCTGCATCCGGTCGGTGACTACTGGCTACATCAGGGCAAAAACTCATTGCCATTGATAAAATTGCTTCAATATTTTGTTGTTGTTTAATGAGTAATAGATCTTGTCTTTTTTGAGCGCGAGCTAAAATAGAGTTATCACTATTGATGTGGTACAGAGGTTTTATTCTTCCTTGTGGCCCATAACTTTGCTCATTTGATGAGGAAAGCCCATTGCTTGCTATTTTTGCGACTGAGTAGCCAAGTAATGACTCAATTATGTTAGCGAGATTAATTCGGGCTTGTGCTGTTTTTACTGTCATGGCTGTCCGTAGTAGCTTGTGGCTCATATAGTTGAGCGACTGTTTTTAAATTATTTAATCCCAAGGTTACTGCATTACTTAATATATATTTGTAGAACATAGCCATATAGCCTGAGATTAATAATGTAGTTGCTTGACCTTCAATACGGCATGTAACCATGATAACTTGATTTTCTTGAGCAAACTCTAAGGTTCCTTGTACTATATGTTCATTATCTAATAGTAAGTTAAATGCTATTTTATCTTTATTTATGGAAGTAATGGTCATCTCTCCATAACCCCACTTACTAACCCATGATTGATGGGCCCCTACGCCAGCACTCGGCTCATTAACGCTAAAACGAATTGATGTATCTACTTGTTGCCATGGAGACCATTTATGCCACTGATCAAAATCGCTAACTAATAATTTAATAGTGCGAGTATCTGCGTTTATTACCATTTTTTTATCAACACTGTAATTTTGAGGTAGCGTTAAGCCAATTACTAAAGCCAGCAGTAATAATATAAAGAGAAATTGTAATAACGTTTTTAATAATTTAATGAGTGCGCCTTATAAAAGAATGCTTAGTATAAAGGTAAAGATTTATAAGCCAAATATAGTATGAATTGGTTTATAAACCAAAAGTTTAATGAGTTACTTAAAAATTGTTAACCCTTTCGAGTTGCTGCTTTTTAAAAAGCTAAGTAAAAAGTAAGTAAATTTGCTTCGTTTATACAGGCCTTGTTTTTACCTGTTTTTATAGTAGGGCGTAACTATCCTTCAACTAGGGGGCTTTCGAGGTTGAATTTACAGCAGACTGTTTGGTATTTAAGCAAGTCAGAGCCTATGAACTATGCTTGTTCCCCATAAATAGACGATAACGCAGGAGCAGTTACCGAGCCCACTAGGTTACAAACCTCACGCCGCGATTCAATCGCCCCTAGGTTGAACAAATTTAAATCGACAAAGGTCAACACGCCCTCGCAATGCTCTCTAAAGTAAATTATTGAATAATAAAATACCTCCTTTGGTTAGTTGTATATATAAACAATGTAGTAGGGTATAATTCGCGCCTTTTGTTATTCTACGGCCAAATTTATGAGCACACTCAAAGCTAAGCGCGCCTTATTTTCATACCCAAAGTATTGGGCTGAATGTTATGGCACCGCGCCATTTTTACCAACTACACGTGAAGAAATGGATGCACTTGGCTGGGATAGCTGCGACATAATAATTATCAGTGGTGACGCTTACGTTGATCACCCTAGTTTTGGCATGGCGGTAATTGGTCGTGTACTTGAAGCGCAAGGTTTTAGAGTGGGTATTATTGCCCAGCCAGAATGGGACTCTAAAGATGCATTTATGGAGCTCGGCAGACCGAATCTATTTTTTGGTGTAACAGCTGGGAACATGGATTCAATGATCAACCGCTATACTGCCGAAAAACGTATGCGTCATGATGATGCTTACACGCCAAATAATGTCGGTGGTAAACGCCCCGATCGCGCCGTAATGATTTACTCTCAAAAATGCCGTGAAGCATACAAAGGCATCCCCATTGTTATTGGTGGTATTGAAGCCAGTCTGCGCCGTATTGCTCATTACGATTACTGGCAAGAAAAAGTACGTCGTAGTATTTTGTTTGATGCAAAAGCCGATATTTTAATTTACGGCAACGCAGAGCGTCCGTTAGTTGAAGTCGCACATCGCATTGCTGCGGGTGAAACGATGGATACTATTCAGGATATTCGTGGCACAGCCGTTATTCGAAAAGAACCGTTACCAGGTTGGCGTGGTAGCGACTCTACCGCGATAGATAAAATTGGTAAAATAGATCCTATTCCAAATCCATACGGCGCGGATGATGTTGGCTGTAGTAAGTCTGAATTTAAACAAGCCGGTATTGATTTAAAAGCAGAAGCTGCAAAACCAATTATGGTCCAGCCCGCGCGCCCTAAACCGTGGGAAAAAACTTACGTTAAATTACCAGCCTATGAGCAAGTCAGCGTTAATAAACCTTTATATGCGCATGCTTCGCGTATTTTGCATCAAGAAACAAACCCTGGTTGTGCAAGGGCGTTGTATCAGCGTCATGGCGATCGATCTATTTGGGTAAATCCGCCAGCATATCCGTTGGAAACCCATGAAATGGATGCTGTATTTGGTTTACCGTATCAGCGTATTCCTCACCCAAGTTACGGTGATGCGAAAATACCGGCTTACGACATGATTAAAACCTCGGTGAACATTATGCGTGGGTGTTTTGGTGGTTGTTCGTTTTGCTCAATTACAGAGCATGAAGGGCGTATCATTCAAAGTCGTTCGCAAGAGTCAATTATTGAAGAAATTGAACAAATTAGAGATAAAGTACCAGGCTTTACCGGTGTTATTTCTGATTTAGGTGGCCCAACGGCGAACATGTATAAATTGCGTTGTACCAGTAAAAAAGCAGAAAGTACCTGCAGACGTTTATCATGCGTATATCCAGATATTTGTAAGCACATGGATACAGATCATACGCCAACAATAGACTTGTATAAAAAAGCACGTGAAGTTAAGGGTATTAAAAAGGTGTTAATTGCTTCGGGTGTGCGTTATGACTTAGCAGTACGCGACCCTCGCTACGTTAAAGAGTTAGTAACGCATCATGTCGGTGGCTACTTAAAAATAGCCCCAGAGCATACCGAGGATGGTCCATTATCAAAAATGATGAAACCAGGTATGGGCGCGTATGATCAGTTTAAAGAATTATTTGATAAATACTCAAAAGAAGCCGGTAAAAAGCAGTATTTAATTCCTTACTTTATTTCAGCTCACCCAGGCACAAAAGATGAGGACATGGTAAACATGGCTTTATGGCTTAAGTCGAATGACTTTAAGCTAGATCAAGTGCAAAACTTTTACCCATCACCCATGGCTAATGCGACAACTATTTATCATACCGAGATGAATTCTTTACGTAATATAAAAAATAACTCAGAAGTCGTGCCTGTCCCTAAAGGGGCACGTCAACGTAGATTGCATAAAGCAATTTTACGTTACCATGACTCAGCTGGTTGGCCGATGATACGTGAGGCACTGCGTAAAATGGGTAAAGCTAATTTAATTGGTAAAGGGCCTGGCTGTTTAGTGCCTGAAGAAGGACGTGATGAAAAAGCCGGTAAAGGGAGTAGCAAGGGAGGGCGACCTGCATTAACGCGCCACACAGGTTTTAGCCAATTTAAAAAGGCAAACACTAAGCCTAAAGTCGGTGGTAACCGCCAAAGAGCCCGATAATAGGGTTTATACCAACCGGCATAAATATTTGAACAATTTAACGAATTAAATCACTCTATAATGTTGTTAAAATTTTTTATTTAGAACAACTAGCTATAAAAAAGCGCGCAGTTAAATTTAACTTCGCGCTTTTTTTAAATATAAGTTTTAAAAAGCTAAATTAACAGCCAAGTGGCCGTACCTAAAAAGGCGAATATACCAACGATGTCTGTAACAGTAGTGAGTACCACACTCCCTGCAAGCGCTGGGTCTATATTCATTCGTTTAAGAATTATTGGAATACTAGCACCAGCAACTCCAGCCACCACTAAGTTCATAAACATCGCAAAGGCGAGTACGCCACCCAGCATAAAGTCCCATTGCCATAAGGCAATAACGCCCGCTATTAACAGTGACCACAAAATGCCGTTTAGCGCGCCAATGGCAAGCTCTTTCATCATCAAAAATCGTTGGTTAGTTTGATTTATGTGGCCGACAGCAATACCACGAATAACAAGCGTTAATGATTGACTACCTGCAACACCACCCATAGAAGGGACAATGCCGTTAAGTACCGCTAAAATTGGTAATACATCTAAAGTGCCTTCAAAAAAGCTAGCTACAAAGGCTGCTGCAAGTGCGGTTAATAAGTTGACTCCTAGCCAAACTGAGCGTTTTTTCGAGCTTTTTAAAACAGGCGCAAAGGTGTCTTCTTCATCATCAAGACCCGCTAAACTGAGTAAACTATGCTCGGCATCTTCTCGGATTACGTCAACAATATCATCGATAGTGACACGACCAAGTAGTTGAGCGTTGTCATCAACAACAGGGGCTGATATCCAATTATGACGCTCAAAGAGTTGTGCGACTTCACTTTCATCCATTGAAATTGGAATTGACTCACAATCTTCATCCATCAAATCGCGAACAATTTTTTCGGGCGGGTTAGTCAATAATGTACTGAGCGATAAAGCGCCTATAAAGCAGTTATGTTTATCAACAATATAGAGGTCATCGGTGCCTTCAGGTAGCTCTCCGCGTAGCCTAATATATCTAAGTACAACATCGAGCGTAACGTCAGGGCGAATGGTCACCGTATCGGTATTCATTAGCGCACCAGCGGAGCGCTCTTGATAAGAAAGTGCTTGTGTTGCTCGCTCACGGTCTTGAATGTCCATTGCGCTAACAACGTCTTTATAAACGGTGTCTGGCAGGCTACGGAGTACTTCACCTAAGTCATCGTGGCCCATATCTTCAGTTGCGGCCGCAATATGCTTAGGTTCCATTTGGGCAATAATACCTAAACGAACATCTTCAGATAATTCTTCAAGTACATCACCTTGTACATCAGGGTCAACTAATTGCCAAAGGAGTCGGCGAATTTTATGCGGCGATGATTCTAATAATAATGCAGTATCACAAGGAGCTGTTTTTGCTAACATGCGCCTAACTTGAACAAATTGACCACTGTTAAGCGACTGAGTCACTTGTTTTAGTTGTTGTAGTGGATAGTCTTGTTCAAAAGCTTCGGGCATTGGCATCCTTAATTAATTTTAATACTACTTTGGTAGGAGAGGTTAACTAACCTGAACTCTGGATAATAAATCTATCTCAAGCAGCTATTTTCAGCGCTAACTGCGTTGAATTTACTTGCAATAGGCCCGCTATTGACGCGTAAATTCGCCTTATTTTCACTGAAAATCTCTGGCTAGAGAAAATAAATCTAAATATCACCTGATTCAATACGTTAGTAAATCTCTTAACCAGAGTTCAGGTTAACTAATTTAATTTTACTTTTTAAATATTTATTACTGACTATTCTTGTTCGTTAAATCGCTGTGATATTAGTTGGCCAACGGCGCCCAAGGCTTGCTCTGCATCAGGGCCTTCACATACTACCTTAACTTCTTTACCTTGGCTGCTTTCAAGTAGCATTAATGCGAGTACGCTATCACCCGCCGCTTCTTTTTCATCTTGGAACAAGGTTATCGAAGCGTCAAACTTTACGGCCAATTGAGCTAATACAGTTGCAGCTCTAGCATGTAGCCCTAATTTGTTTTGTATTAAAAAGGTATCTTCTAAGCGCATACGTTACCCTACCTAAGCTGAACTGATTATTATTTTATGTGAGAATTATTTCTCTTGCTCTCGGTGGCGAATTTTTACATTGGGGTGTGTCATCGCAAAGCTTTCACCAATTGTTTGTGCTAAATACACTGAGCGATGTTGCCCACCAGTACAGCCAATAGCAATCGTTAGGTAACTGCGGTTATTTCGTTCTAAATGGGGTAACCATGTTTGTACAAAAGTTTGAATTTGCCATGTGAACTTTTGCACTATGCTATGACTCGCTAAATAATCTTTAACAGGTTGATCTAACCCATTTAACGGTTTTAACTCAGGCTCCCAGTGCGGATTTGGCAAAAAGCGTGCATCAAATACATAATCTGCTTCTTTAGGGATACCGTGTTTAAAACCAAACGACTCAAACGTGACAATAAGCTGCTTGTCTTTTTTTCCTAATATTTTTTCACGAATAGATTCAGCAAGTTGATGAACACTTAAGTCACTTGTGTCAATCATATAATCTGCTCGATTGGTCAGTACATCAAGTAATTCTTTTTCTTTTTTGATTGCTAAATCAAGCGGCAGCGAGTCAACCGATAGGGGATGTAAGCGGCGAGTTTCAGAGAAACGTTTTATCAGTGTTTGATCTTCGCTGTCTAAATAAAATAAAGTAGGCTTTGCAAAACCGGGTAAGTATTCAAGAATATCATTAAACTGTTCTTGTTCCTTAGGAAGGTTTCGTACATCAATGCTCACTGCGATTTTATCGTAGTTATCAGAAACGCTGCGTACTAAAGAAGGTAAAAGATTTAACGGAATGTTATCTACGCAATAATAACCTAAATCTTCAACAACGCGTAAAGCAACCGACTTACCAGAACCTGATCGGCCACTTATGATAATTAGCTCCATTTATCACCCTTTATATTAATTACGATTGCTTAACAATAACTTGATACAGTTCGGTATCCGTTTTTGCACTGCGCAATTGCTTACAAAATTCTTTGTCGTTAAGTTTATCAGCAATGGTTGCCAGAGTCTTTAAGTGCTGCTGGTTATCACCATCTGGTACGATGAGTGCAACAAAAATATCAACGGGACGATTATCAATTGCATCAAAGCTAATAGGTGTTTCACTAACGAGTACTAAGGCTAAGGGCTCTTGTGCACCGCTCATGCGCCCGTGAGGGATCGCTATGCCTCTACCTATACCAGTACTGCCTAGCTTTTCTCTACTTAGTAAAGCGCTAAGAATATCTTGTTGAGAAAGGTACGGAAGCTTATCGTGAGCAAGTTCGCTGATAAACTCTAAAATTCTTTTTTTGCTATTAAAAAGGACCGCAGCTTTGCTGCAGTCCTGGCATATAAGTGAGCTTAATTTCATCATATTAGTGTCGAGCAAGCTTCTCTTTGTGTTTAATTACTTGGCGATCGAGCTTATCAATCAACGAATCGATGGCAGCGTACATGTCTTGATGCTCAGTTGAGGCAAATAACTCAGCACCACTTACATGTATTGTTGCTTCTGCTTTTTGGCTTAGTTTTTCTACATCAAGAATGACATGAACATTATTAATATGATCAGAGTGTCTTTCTAGCTTCGCAAATTTGGTATTTATATAGTCTCTTAGTGAATCAGTTAATTCTACGTGACGACCAGTTAAGTTTAGTTGCATAAGCATTACCCTCTTTGTTTGCGTCTTAAATCAGACTTTTTCGCTGATTTGACGGTGGAATAGCCAGAGATTCGCGATATTTTGCGATTGTACGTCTCGCTACTTTAATTCCTTGCTCAGCCAATATATCCGCTATTTTGCTATCACTCAATGGTTTTGCTGAGTTTTCTGCAGCGATTAATTTTCTGATAAGTGCACGTATTGCTGTAGATGAGCATTCACCGCCATTTTCGGTACTTACATGACTTGAGAAAAAGTATTTAAGCTCAAATATCCCCCGAGGTGTATGCATATACTTTTGAGTGGTTACACGCGAAATAGTTGATTCGTGCATTTCCACCATTTCAGCAACATCATTTAAAACCATAGGTTTCATGGCCTCAGGACCATGTTCAAAAAAGCCTTGCTGCTGCTTAACAATACAGTTAGTTACTTTTAATAATGTATCGTTTCTACTTTCTAAGCTTTTAATAAACCATTTAGCTTCTTGTAAATGCGAGCGTATAAACTGGCTATCACCGCTTGATTTAACAGTGCGAGACATCGCAGCATATTGGCTGTTTACGCGAATTTTTGGCATGCTATCTGGATTTAGTTCAACAACCCAGCGGCCTTTAATTTTTTTCACTGACACATCAGGAATTACATACTCAGACTCTTCCCTAACAATAGTATCTGCAGGCTTTGGGTTTAGCGTATGGATGAGTGTCATTACTTCTTTAAGCTCTTCTTCTTTGAGCTTCGTTTTTTTCATTAATGTACGATAGTCGCGAGCTGCTAATAAGTCTATGTGCTCGGTTAAAATCATTTTTGTTTCATTAATATAGGGTGTTTCTTTATCAAACTGATTAAGCTGAATGCACAAACACTCTTGTAAACTACGCGCTGCTATACCGACCGGATCAAATAATTGAATGCGTTTTAAAACAGCTTCTATTTCATCAAGTTCAACTTCATTATCATCTTCGTTTTCTTGGTTGAAGCTTTCGAGAATCTCTTCACAACTTAGTGTTAAAATGCCTGAATCATCTACGGCTTCCACAATAGCAATCGCAATCGCTTCATCAGTAGGGCTAAATGGCGTTAGTTGAAGTTGCCACATTAAATACTCGTGGAGCGTTTCCGTTGATGCACCTTGGTATATAGACTCGTCTTCAGGCATTGGACCTGATGAAGAGGCTGGAGCTGCACTCATGTACTCGTCCCAGCTAACATCCATCGCCATGTCGTCACTTACCGTATCTTTAGCAAGTGCTTCGCCGCTGTCTTGTTCGTATTCGCTTGGAGCATCGTCGGCAGATGCGCTAACAGTTATATCATCGGTGTCTGATTTTTGTTCATTTTTACCTGCAGCGTCTTCAGAATAGTCTTGCTCCTCAACCTCTAAAAGTGGGTTGCTGTCGAGCGCTTCTTGTATTTCTTGCTGGAGATCCAATGTACTGAGTTGCAACAAACGAATAGCTTGTTGCAATTGTGGAGTCATTGTAAGTTGCTGGCCCATGCGCAGCTGTAGTGATTGCCTCATGTATCTCTAACAATCCTTTTATGTTGTTATAATTAATACTAGCAGATGCTTAAAGACATGGCGTAAATGTTACAGCCTAAATTGCTCGCCTAAGTAAACATCGCGTACTGTTTTGTCATTTAATACGTGTTCTGGAGTACCTGATGCAATCAGCTCCCCATGAGAAACAATGTAGGCTTTTTCGCAAACATCAAGGGTTTCTCTTACGTTATGATCGGTAATTAACACACCAATCCCACGATTTTTAAGATGTTCTATGATTTTTTTTATATCAAGTACAGAGATTGGGTCAACGCCCGCAAACGGTTCATCTAATAATATAAACTTGGGATCAGCCGCTAATGCGCGGGCTATCTCTACGCGGCGACGTTCACCACCCGATAACGCCATACCTTGGCTGTCACGGATATGTTGAATATTAAATTCGTCTAATAAATTATTTAGCGTATCTTCTCTTTGCTGCTTCTTAAGCTCTTTACGTGTTTCTAAAATTGCCATTAAGTTTTGATAAACAGTTAGCTTTCTAAAAATTGAAGACTCTTGTGGTAAGTAGCCTATGCCTAATCTAGCACGACTGTGCATAGGTAAAAGAGTAATATCGTTATCGTCGATAGATATTTTTCCTTTATCGCTAGGTACTAAGCCCACAATCATATAAAACGTGGTGGTTTTACCTGCGCCATTTGGGCCAAGTAAGCCAACAATACTGCCAGCTTTAACTTCAAGGCCGACGTTTTTTACAACTTCACGGCCTTTATAGCTTTTGGCTAATAGTTCTGCTTTTAATGTGCTCATGGTTGGCCTTTGTCGCTTGTTTTACTTTTTTTAGCTTCAATAGGCACTAAAATTGTGTGAACGCGATCCGTTGAATTTTCATCTTTTTCAGCGCTAATTAATTGCTGTTCTATATCGTAAGTAATACTTTTTGCATTTATTTTTTGCCCCGCTTGCGATACTTGTGCATTACCAACAAGCGTTAAAAAACGCTTAGATACATCGTAACGCACTTCATCAGCACTGGCGCTCATAGTCGTGCCGTCGGGTTGTTTTTCTTCAAAATGTGCCGGACTGCCTGTGGCAATTAATAGCTGCTTATTATCACCGAGCTCTTCGCGTTTGTGTACTTCTAAACGGTCGGCGGTAATACGGCGATTTCCATGAATAATTTCAACGTTTTTCTCGAAAATACCCACATTGGCTTTTAATTGGCCTTCTTGTTTATCGGCACTTATTGAGATTTGGTTGGCAGCCGGTTGAGTCGACTGCTCTGCTGCATTACTGTTAAATGCTAATAAAAACGTTGGGATAATAAGTATTTTTGAAAATTTATTGGTCATAATATATGGTTCGCGTATGGTTAATAAGTTTTATCACTTCGGTTTTTAGATCGGCTTCTAGGCCTTTACCAGTGATCTTTAAATTAGGTCCAGTTACAACTACAGGTTGCTCTGAGCGCATTGTTAGTAGCTTTATATCAACTTGAATATTATCGGCATCGATTTTTTCTATCATTGCTTTATCGGTTAGATTTTTAGCGACAACATTACCTTCTAAAACTAATTGTTTGCCTTCGTACAGGGTTGCTTCATCAGCATTTATGCGCCAAGCCTGTTTTTCGTTATATAAAGTAAAAATAGGTTTTTCAAAAAAGGTAAAACCTAATTGTTGATATAACTCCATTTTGGCAGCTGTCACTTTGTGACTTATTTTGCCCTGCTCATCATACGCAGTTTGTTTTAGTTCTATTGCAGTATAATCAGGCTCAGCTATAACCTCAGATGTGCTCTGTGTAGTAATGTTTGTTTGCGTAAAATAAGGGTACCAAAGCCAAACCATACAGCTGATGAATAAAACGCTTAATATTATGCGCGCTATATTCATGAACTTGTACCTTGTGTGGTCAGTGGGTGCCCGTTTTCTAGCATTAATAAGTCTGTAAGCTCTCTTACTGCACCGAAGCCGCCAGGCATTTGTGTGGTGTAGTGTGACAGGCGCTTAATTAGCGGGTGAGCATCGTTAACAGCGACTGCAAAGCCGACTAATTCCATCACTGGCATGTCAGGACCATCATCACCTATATAAGCAATTTGTTCATCCGTTAGATCAAGTTTATGTTTTAGTTCTTCATAAGCAACGAGTTTATTTTCTTGACCTTGGTAGATGTGTTGTATGGTCAAGCTACTCATACGGTTTTGTACAATTTGCGAGTGACGTCCAGTAATAACCGCAACGTTAAAGCCGCTATTAATGAGCGCTTTTATACCAAACCCATCTTTAGTATTAAATGCTTTTAGTTCTTCACCTTGGTTGCCTAAGTAAATGCGCCCATCAGAAAATACACCATCAATATCGCAAATAAGCAATTTTACTTTTTTAGCACGTGCTTTAGCATCATCGCTTAGCGGTTGATAGAGTTCTTCAAATTGCATTTATAATACTCCTGCTTTCAATAAGTCTTGCATATTTAGTGCACCGATAGGCTGGTTTTGCTCATTGACAATAATTAAACCATTAATGCGTTTATGTTCCATAATATTAAGTGCTTCGGCAGCCAGCATATCTTGGGTTGCGGTCGTACATGATTTAGTCATTACTTCGCTAATTTTCGTGGTATGAATATCAACTCGTTGCTCTAAAATACGACGTAAATCGCCATCAGTAAATAGCCCCGTTAATTGTTGGTTTTCATCAACAATAGAGGTCATTCCTAGACCTTTAGCCGACATTTCAATCAGTGCGTCTTTTACTGTTTGTGAAATATTAATAATAGGCGTGTTTGCGCCGCCGTGCATAACATCTTTTAAAGTAAGTAATAAGCGTTTGCCCAAGCTGCCACCTGGGTGTGAAAGTGCAAAGTCATCGGCAGTAAATCCACGGGCTTCTAAAAGGGCGACAGCTATTGCATCGCCCATAGCAAGTGTTGCTGTGGTACTTGCTGTTGGTGCGAGCCCTAACGGGCAGGCTTCTTGTTCTACTTTTATGCATACGTGTACGTTTGCAAGTGTTGCCATGGTCGATTTTTCATTACCCGTCATCGCTATCATTTTTGCGCCAAGGCGTTTTAACACGGGGATAATATTTAAAACTTCGCTGGTCTCACCTGAGTTTGAAAGAAGCATCACCACATCATTTTTAGTGATCATTCCTAAATCCCCGTGGCTTGCTTCACCAGGGTGTACAAAAAAAGCGGGACTACCAGTACTGGCTAGTGTGGCTGCTATTTTATTGCCAATATGACCGGATTTACCCATGCCAATAACAATAGTGCGACCTTTACAATCGTATATTAATTGACAAGCTTGATGAAAGTTTTCATCTACATATTGTGCAATATCACTCAGTGCTTGGCGCTCTATGTTTAAAACGCGAAGGCCTTGTTCAATAAAGTTTAGCGCTGCCATTATTTACCCTATTTGACTGAAAATATATCCTTGATAGCCCAAAAATGCGATTAACAATAGGCTACCTTCTACTCTATTGATGCGTTGTGTGCCTCTAAAGTTTAATGACATAACAATAAGCGCAATTGTTGCACCAATCATTATTAGTATGTCACGACTTGCTACAGAAGGGTCAATGATTGATGGGTTGATAATACCAGCCAGTGGTAACACCGCCAAAATATTAAAAATATTTGAGCCAACAATATTACCCAGCGCTAAGTCATCTTCGTTTTTAAGCACACCTGCAATGGAGGCTGCAAGCTCTGGTAAACTGGTGCCAATGGCAATGATAGTTAGGCCAATTACTAGGTCACTTAGACCGAAAAACTTAGCAATGTCGACAGCAGAACCAATTAAAAAATATGAGCTGACAGGGAGTAATATCATGCCAATGACTAACCAAAATACAGCATTTTTTGTTGGTACATTGCTAGGCACATCATCACAGGCTTCTGATACAAATGGGTCGTCTTGATTTTTTGCACGCATAGATACAATAATTAATCCGCCAATAAAGACAATGAAGCCAATTAACAAGGCTACGCCTTCGACTAATGAAAAGTAGTTGTCAGAAAAAATATACCAGCTAGCTAACGATACGAGAAGTACCAGTGGTATTTCTCGTTTTAATGTACCAGATGATACTGAAAGCGGACGAAATAATGCAGTTATACCTAACACGAGTAATATGTTTGTTATATTTGAACCAATGGCATTGCCTACCGCAGTATCCGTTTTACCTGCAAGTGCTGCCGAAGCTGAAACCATCATTTCTGGAGCTGATGAACCCATCGCTACCACAGTCAAACCAACAATGAGAGTTGGAACCCCAAAGTTTTTTGCAAGCGCTGCTGCACCAAAAACAAACCTGTCTGCACTCCAAACTAGAGCTGCAAAACCAAGAATTAAAATAACAAACGAGGTAACCATTGTGTTAAGCCAGTTATTCAAAATAGTAATGGCGCGAATAGTAACAAAAGCCAAGATGAAAGTATAAATAAAAGAGTAAGGTCAACTGTATACCTATGGTGCTTTAAAACAGCTTACTTAGCTATTTAAGCTGAGGTTAAGCTGTTTTGAGTGAGTCTTATAATCCTTTTCACATGTGTATTACAAAATCTTACGAATTGTTTTTTCCATCTTGGATCAAAAAGCTTTAAAATAGCTGCACTAGTGAACATTTTATGGAGAGCGACTTGTCGCAATCAATAGTAGAAGTCAAGGATGTTAGCTTTTCGAGAGGCAATAGAACCATATATAAAAATATGAGTTTTAGTGTACCTAAAGGTAAAATCACTGCGATTATGGGGCCAAGCGGAATTGGCAAAACCACGATGTTACGTTTAATTGGTGGTCAGCTTAAGCCAGATTCGGGTGATATTTTATTTGAAGGCGGTAGCATTCCTAAAATGTCTCGCAAAGAGCTATACGAAGCGCGTACTAAAATGAGTATGCTTTTTCAAAGTGGTGCGTTGTTTACCGACATGTCGGTATTTGACAATATCGCGTTTCCGATAAGAGAGCATACTAAGTTAAGCGAAGATCTTATTCGCTTAGTGGTGCTAATGAAATTGCAAGCTGTTGGCTTACGTGGTGCTAAAGATTTAATGCCATCAGAGTTGTCAGGTGGTATGGCAAGACGTGCTGCACTTGCTCGTTCTATAGCACTTGATCCAGAGCTAATAATGTACGATGAGCCATTTGCTGGCCAAGACCCAATTTCAATGGGGGTTTTAGTTAAGTTAATTAAATCACTTAATGAAGTGTTGGGACTATCGTCTTTAATTGTGACCCATGACGTTACCGAGGTAATGAGTATTGCGGATCACGTTATTATTATTGCTGATCAAGGTGTAATTGGTTGTGGTACTCCTGATGAGATGCGCAATCATGAATCTCCTTTAGTCCAACAGTTTTTAAAAGGCTTGTCGGATGGTCCTGTACCATTTCATTTCCCAGCCCAAGCTTATGCAGATGAGCTACTTGGAGAAAAAGCATAATGTTTGATTTATTTCAAAAGCTAGGACATAAAACGCTAGGGCGTTTTGCGGCCCTGGGTCGTTCTGCTTATATGCTGTTTAGTGCGTTAGCGCATGTACCTAATTTTAAAAAAGGCACTCCGCTACTTATTCGCCAACTTTACATGGTGGGATCGCAATCGCTGCTCATTATTATGGTGTCGGGGTTGTTTATTGGCATGGTGTTGGCGTTGCAAGGTTACACCGTATTGGTGGGGTATGGCGCTGAAGATAGTTTGGGGCCGTTAGTTGCGCTGAGTTTATTACGAGAGCTAGGCCCAGTTGTTACTGCATTACTATTTGCAGGACGAGCAGGTAGCGCATTGACTGCTGAAATTGGCTTAATGAAAGCAACAGAGCAGTTATCATCACTCGAAATGATGGCAATTGATCCACTAAAACGCATAATTGCACCGCGCTTTTGGGCGGGCTTTATTAGTATGCCATTGCTTGCATTGATATTTTCAGCTGTGGCTATTATAGGCGCTCATTTAGTGGGGGTTGATTGGCTAGGAGTTGATACTGGAAGCTTTTGGTCAATCATGCAATCACAAGTGTCGTTTCAGCAAGATATATTAAACGGCATAATTAAAAGCATTGTATTTGCCATTGTGGTGACTTGGATTGCACTTTATAAAGGTTATGACTGTGTACCGACCTCTGAAGGGATCAGTAAAGCAACCACCGAAACGGTTGTACATTCGTCATTGGCAGTTTTAGGTTTTGACTTTATTTTGACAGCGGTAATGTTTACCAGCTAATAGGGTATAGATAATGAATTCACGGAAATTAGAAATTTTAGTTGGTTTTTTTGTAGCGTTAGGAATTTTAGCGTTTGCGATGCTTGCGCTTAAAGTTGCCAATTCAGGTATTAGTGGCACAGGCGAAACATATTCGCTAAATGCCAAGTTTGAAAATATAGGCTCATTAAAAGCACGTGCCCCAGTTAAAGTCGGGGGCGTTGTTATTGGTCGAGTTGACTCTATTTATGTTCATCCACAAGAATTTTTACCAGTCGTTAATATGACTATTGATGCACAGTATTTATGTCGTTTTTCAGATACGAGTTCAATTTCTATTTTAACATCGG
This sequence comes from Pseudoalteromonas sp. Ld19, assembly GCF_045064135.1. Taxonomy (NCBI): domain Bacteria; kingdom Pseudomonadati; phylum Pseudomonadota; class Gammaproteobacteria; order Alteromonadales; family Pseudoalteromonadaceae; genus Pseudoalteromonas; species Pseudoalteromonas sp. Ld19. Next base: position 266,565 of record NZ_JBISHA010000017.1, read on the forward strand.
GGATTTTGGGTGAGCAGTACTTAGGTCTCCACCCAGTGATTTCGCCAAATTCTGCAGAACAACGTTGTTTAGGCGAAACAGTAACCGAAAATAAGCAAGACCAAGCAATTGACGATTTATTTGGTGTAGATAGTAAAGCACTAGGTGACGGCGATTCAATCACTGATACTAAGTCTGCCATCGTACTTGAAGAGTTAATTGGGCAGTTTTTATTCAACCAAGGTAGTGAGTAATTATTATGTTGAAAAAGTTTTTAGCTATTATAGCACTAGGTACAATGACGTTTGCGCAAAGTATAAATGCAGCTGATGCTAAGCTCGTCGATCCTAATAAAATGGTTCGCCAAGTTGCCGATAATACATTTGCAAGAATAAAAAAGGATCAACCACTAATCATTAAAGATAGTGAGCATCTTCGCGTTATTGTTGAAGAAGAATTGATGCCTTACATAGATTATAAATACGCTGCACTTCGCGTATTAGGTAGTGAAGTATCTAAAGTGCGTGCAATAACGGATAAAGCCGAAAAAGCTCAGGCAATTAAAGATATTCAACGTTTTATTATTGTATTTAGAGAGTACTTAGTTGCAACGTATGCGGGTGTATTTACACAGTACACAAACCAAAAAGTTGAGTTTGGTGCTGAGCAAGCATTTAAAGGTAAAGATGTCGTTGTTGTTAAAACTAAAATCATTGAAGATGGTAAACCAGATATCAAAATTGACTTTAAGGTACGAGAAGATCGTGGCGGTGAATGGCGTGCGTACGATATGATTGCTGAAGGTATTAGTTTATTAGATGCGAAACAAAGTGAACTACAAGGTATTTTGCGCCAGCAAGGTATCGACAATGTAAGCAACCTTCTAGAGCAAAAGAGTCAGCTACCGGTTCAGTTTAGAGGTAATGGTGCAAATGACTAAATTGGCGATAAGCCATGTTGATGAACAACACTTTCGAGTAAGCGGTGAGCTTACTCGAAATTCAATTGGCGATGAACGGCTTCTGAACAATAAGCTATTAACTAAGCATAAAATCATCTATTTTGACCTAAGTGGGGTATCTAGGGTTGACACGGCGGGCTTAGCTTGGTTAATTCACTCTTTTGCAGAATTAAAGCAGCAAGGCATTCGCCTTGAGTTGCAAAATTTACCTGAGCAATTGCAAAATTTAATGCAATTGGGTCAAGTTACAACCCTATTTGAGTGAGAGTTATGGAAACTAGCCAAGTCGAAACATTATTACGCGAAGAACTTCAATTAGCTGAAGTGCATGTAAAAGCCAATGGTAGTCATTATGAAGTTGTTGCAGTAGGCGAATGCTTCGACGGTTTAAGCCGAGTTAAAAAGCAGCAGCTAGTTTATGGTCCACTAATGAGTACCATCTCAGATGGTACAATTCACGCCGTATCTATTCGTGCATTTACTCCTGTAGAGTGGAAGCGTGAACAAAAATTTATTTTACCGCAATAAATAGGGCCTCCTAATGGATCAATTTGTAATTCAAGGTGGCACTTCACTTGCTGGTGAGGTGACTATTTCTGGCGCTAAAAATGCCGCACTTCCTATCTTATTTGCTTCACTATTGGCTGATGGTAAAAGTACATTTACCAATGTGCCACGTCTTCGCGATATTGTTACTACCGAAGCGCTATTAAAAACCTTAGGTGCAGATGTTATTTGGCAAGGTGACACACTCATTATTGATGGTGCTACGGTTGATAAAACATTAGCGCCATACGATTTAGTTAAACAAATGCGCGCATCTGTACTTGCCTTAGGCCCTTTAGTTGCAAGATTTGGTGAAGCTCAAGTGTCTTTACCTGGTGGTTGTGCTATTGGTGCTCGTCCTGTAGATATTCATATTCAAGGTCTAGAGCGCATGGGCGCGCACATAAGCGTTGAAAATGGTTATATTAATGCCAAGGTAAATGGGCGTTTGAAAGGCGCTGAAATCTTTATGGAAATGGTAAGCGTAGGCGCTACCGAAAATTTACTGATGGCCGCCGCACTTGCTGATGGTAAAACGGTGCTTGATAACGCAGCACGTGAGCCTGAAATAATCGATTTAGCTAATTGCTTGATTGCTATGGGCGCTAAAATTACGGGTGCAGGCACTAGTCGTATTGAGGTCGAAGGCGTTGAACGTTTAGCTGGATGTGAGCATCGTATTTTGCCTGACAGAATTGAAACAGGTACGTTTTTAGTCGCTGCAGCAATGGCTGGTGGTGAAGTACTTTGTAAAAATACCGACTTTCACTCTCTTGAACCTGTAATTGAAAAATTACGAGCAACGAATGCGCTTCTTGAGGTTCATGAGAATAGTATTTACCTAGATATGCGTGGTCGCGAACTTAAAGCTGTTAATATTAAAACAGCACCGCATCCAGGTTTTCCAACTGATATGCAAGCCCAGTTTACTGCTTTAAATGTAGTGGCAAATGGCAGTGCAACCATAACCGAAACTATTTTCGAAAACCGTTTTATGCATGTACCAGAGCTGCAACGAATGGGAGCAAACATCCGTCTTGAGGGTAATACCGCCATTTGTGGTGATACGCAAAGCCTAACGGGTGCACAAGTTATGGCTACCGATTTACGTGCCTCAGCAAGCTTAATTTTAACGGGAATAGTGGCGCAAGGTGAAACGGTTGTAGATCGTATTTATCATGTTGATAGAGGTTATCAGCGTATTGAAGACAAACTAAGTGCGCTAGGTGCAAATATTAAACGTAGAAGCAGTTAATCACTGTTTTTAAAGTAAAAGCGCGGTTTTATCCGCGCTTTTTGATTTTCTAAGCGAATACAATCGTGTTATAGCTTTGTCTCAAGCTCAGCGACTGTAACCATGATCTTTTCTATTTTACCATTGCGGTAAAGTTCAAATTCTATTTCTTTTCCAGGCTCTGTATTACCGATTTCTTTTAGTACCTTTTGTGGGTTAGCCACAGAAAGCCCTGCAATTTTAATAACAATGTCTTGCTCTTCAATCCCAGCCTGCCAAGCCGGACCTAAAGGGTCTAAGTTAGTGATACGCATTCCAGACACCGGTGTAAGGCTATCGTTAACCTCTTTGCCAGTGCTATCAACAGCAGTGCCTTCAAAGCCTAAATAACCGCGTACAACTCGACCATGGCGGATTAATTTACTCATTACTTCTTTTGCTAACGTGTAGGGAACAGCAAAAAATATTCCTTGAATATTAAGGTTCTCACGCGTTTTAAATTGAGCAGAAGTAATCCCGACTAAGTCACCATTAGAGTTGACGAGTGCGCCACCTGAGTTGCCCACATTAATTGCCGCATCCATTTGCAATAAATTATTATAAGGGCTATCCGTAATTTTTTGCTTGCCTGTTGCGCTAATAATGCCTTGGGTAATTGTTTGTCCTAAATTGAGCGGGTTGCCAATAGCAAGTACAACATCGCCGACACTGGATATGTAGTCATCATTTATAGGGATGATAGGTAGGTGCTCTGCATTTATTTTAAGGAGCGCCAAATCGGTAATAGTATCAAACCCAATAAGTTGTACATCAAAAAAGCGTCTGCCATCGGTTAAAATTACCATGATTTGGTCTGCATTATTAACTACATGGTAATTGGTGAGAATATAGCCATTTTGCGACATGATTACGCCAGAGCCGAGTTCTTGCACCGTGTTTTTGCGTTTATAACGTGGCTCTTTAGAGATGCTCTCAGAAAAAATAGTGACCACAGAAGGGGCAGCGCGCTTTACAGCATCCGAAAAACTCAGGTGACTGGCGCTCATCGCGCTGGGTAAAGGCACATTAGGCAATAAAGCGGCTCGCATATTAGGGCTGAAAAAAACCACTAAAAAAGCAATACTAAGGCCTGCAAATAAAGGGGGGAGAATAAATTTTATTAATTTCAGCACGAGTTTCTTATTATGTAAGTGAGCAATCTCTTTATGATGACACAAAAAAAATAACAGCGGCAAGTGCCGCTGTTATTTTTTATTACGTTAGTTGTGTTGTGTTATTACTGAATTAGAATAAAAATCGACTCGCGCCCGCGTTTAACGCCTAGCACTATATTGCCTTTAGTGTTGTCGATAATCTTATTCATGTCGCGAATTGTCTCAACACGTTGGCGGTTTACTTGCATGATAATATCGCCTTCTTCAAGACCAACACGCGCAGAAGGAGAGCGGGGGTCTACCGTTCTAACCTCAACACCTTTATTACTATTTTTTTGTACGTTCTCGAGTTCGGCACCTTGAAAAGCAGGATGCAGCTCTTCGCCGGTTGCAGTAATACCCGATGCGCCATCAAGGGTTACTTTAACCGTTTTAATTTTTCCATCGCGGTATATGCCAAGTTTGATCTCACGGCCTTCGCCCAATGTGGCAATTTTACTGCGCAGTTCGTGAAAACCGCTAATATCACTATCGTTAATACTAACAATAACATCGCCGGCTTTAATACCTGCCTTGCTTGCAGCTGTGTCGTCCATTACTTGCATAACGTAAGCACCTTGTTTTACGTCAAGTTGCTGCGCTTTAGCAAGACCAGCATCAAGTGGGCGGCCAGAAATACCTAATGAGCCTCGACGCACTTCACCGTGTTCAATTATTTGCTCAACAAGATTTTTCATCATATTAGAAGGGATAGCAAAACCAATCCCTACATTACCGCCTGAAGCACCTAAAATAGCCGTATTAATCCCTATTAATTCACCATTTAAGTTAACTAAAGCGCCACCAGAGTTACCTTGGTTAATAGCTGCATCGGTTTGAATAAAGTCTTCATAGCCTTCAATGTTTAAACCACTGCGACCAAGCGCACTCACAATACCCGATGTTACTGTATGGCTAAGGCCAAATGGATTACCGATAGCGACCGCAAAGTCACCAACACGTAATTTATCTGAGTTAGCGAGCTTTATTTCTGTTAAGTCATCAGCATCGATTTGCAAAAGCGCAATGTCAGACTCTTTATCTGTGCCTATTTTAGTCGCTTCAAATTCACGGCCATCTTCTAAAGTGACAACCATTTTTTCGGCATCTTGAATAACATGATTATTTGTAACTACATAACCTTCGTCTGCATTAATAATTACACCTGATCCCAAACCACTAAACTGGCGCTTCTGGCTTCGGGGCTGTTGCTGTCCAAAAAAGTATTCAAGCGGATCTGCACGACGACGTACTTCTTTAGATCCCGATACTTGAATGCTCACAACACCTGGAGATATTTGTTCTAACATAGGTGCGAGAGTGGGAAGTTGTTGACCATTTACTGCAATTGGCATTTTTGCGTAAGATGCGGCAGGACTTATTAATAAACTTGTAGATAAGATAGCTGCGCTGATAAGTGATAATTTCATTTTCATAGTCAGGGGTAACTCCACTTAAGATAAAGCAAAACAAAAAGGGCTACTTTACAGCAGCCCTTTTCGGTTTATTAAAATAAAACAACAAAGCTGTTATATCTAAAGACTATGGGGTCAAAAAAAAGTTCATCAAGATGCTTTAGAATGTTCTGAAACTTTATTTTGGCCAGCAAATAAACCTGATTCGCCTGATACGTAATCAGCAGGTTGTGCTTTAGCCGATGAACGATCTGATTGACGTTCCTTTAAAGACGCCTGCAACTGCTCCGTTGTTTCTTTAGAGAAAAAAGGTTCGGCTGGTTGTTGGTTTCTATCCTCTAAAAGCAGTTGATTAGTTGCCTCAACATGGCTAAGTAGTTGATCATAGTTCTCTTTCATTTTATTTACGAGCTTACCTGTATTCGCTAAATGATCTGCTACATCTTGACGATATTGCTCAAGCGCATTTTGAGCTTGTACTGCTTGTTCTTTTAACTCATCTTGCTTGAATTGCTTTTTAGTAATAAATGCACCAATAAAAAATGCCACCACAGCAGTAATGACAATTAAACCTATCCACGTAACTGTACCCATAATTCTACCCCTTGGGAAAATAACTAATAAATGCCGATTCAATTACGAATCATACTAAGGGTAATATACCCCGAGTTATGATGCGTGTTAATATGCTTTTCAAATTAAACTGCGTTTTGACTGTAAATACATATGACTCCTTGGCAAACATATCAACAAGACTTAAAGCGAGATGACTTTGTACATGACGCAGCACAAGAAAATGCGGTGCGTCATTTACAACGTTTATACGATGACTTAACTCAGGCAGCGCCAAAATCAAAAGGCTTTTTTGCTAAGTTATTTAGTAAAAATGAGCCTGCACCTATAAAAGGATTATACTTTTGGGGGGGCGTTGGGCGTGGTAAAACGTATTTAGTTGACACATTTTATGAATCCTTACCAGGTACACGTAAAATGCGCGTGCATTTTCATCGTTTTATGCACCGAGTGCACGATGAGCTTAAAAAGCTAAATAACACCGCAAATCCATTAGAGAAAATAGCGGATATTTTTAAAGCAGAAACAGACATCATTTGCTTTGATGAGTTTTTTGTTCAAGATATTACCGATGCCATGTTGTTAGGCGGCTTAATGGAGGCGCTATTTGCGCGCGGTATTGTACTTGTTGCTACATCGAACATAGTGCCGGATGAGCTTTATCGAAATGGCCTGCAGCGAGCGCGTTTTGTGCCAGCAATCGAGTTAGTTAAACTTAATACTGACATAGTTAATGTAGACTCTGGCATTGACTATCGATTGCGGACACTTGAGCAAGCCGAAATTTTTCATAGCCCGCTTGATGAGCAAGCCGATAAAAATCTATTTGACTACTTCGATAAGCTTTCACCAGAACCTGGGCAATTAAACGAGTCTATAGAAATAGAAGGGCGTTTAATTAAAACCCGCAAAGTGGCTAAATGTGTGGTGATGTTCGAATTTAGTGAATTGTGCGAAACCGCGCGTAGCCAAGTCGATTACATGGAAATTAGTCGTTTATATAACACGGTGATTATATCTAACGTAAAACAGCTTGGACAAACAAACGATGATGCAGCAAGGCGTTTTATTGCATTAGTAGATGAGTTTTACGAGCGTCATGTAACCTTAATTATTTCAGCAGAGCAACCAATCACCGACCTTTATACGCAGGGTAATCTCAACTTTGAATTTAAGCGTTGTATTAGCCGCTTACAGGAAATGCAATCTTTAGAATATTTAGCAAAAGAGCATTTGGTATAAAGCAAAAAGTAATAAAGTTATCTGAGTTAAATATTTTGTGGAAAAAACAGGCGGCCGGTAGCAATGTAGTTTAAGTGCTGGTATACTCCCGCGTCTGCCACGTTGCGTTCTATGCCTTCATATAGTCTAGCCACTTGTGAGCGGCGCAAAAGTCTAAAACTCGAAGGGGTTATAGCAAACTTAGAGCAGTAGTTAATATTAACTACTTGTGGTTTTAATTGAAAAACATTGGATTTTTATAAATGAAAACGTTTGTTGCTAAACCAGAAACAGTAAAACGTGACTGGTACGTAGTTGACGCTGAAGGTAAAACTTTAGGTCGCATCGCTACTGAAATCGCTCATCGCCTACGCGGTAAGCACAAAGCTGAATATACACCGCACGTAGATACTGGTGATTATATCATCGTTATCAACGCTGAAAAAGTTACTGTAACTGGTAACAAATTCAAAAACAAAGTGTACTATTCACACTCTGGTTTTCCAGGTGGTCTTAAGTCTACTACTTTTGATAAACTTCAAGCTGCAAAGCCTGAAATGATCATCGAGAAGGCTGTTAAGGGCATGTTGCCACGTGGTCCTTTAGGCCGCGCTATGTACCGTAAACTTAAAGTTTACACAGGTACTGAGCACAACCATGCTGCACAACAGCCTCAGGTTCTAGACATTTAAGGAGCACCATCATGGCAAATCAATACTACGGTACAGGTCGTCGTAAAAGTTCAAGTGCTCGCGTATTCTTACGCCCAGGCACTGGTAACATCGTAATCAACAAGCGCTCTTTAGAAGAGTACTTTGGTCGCGAAACAGCACGCATGGTTGTTCATCAAGCTCTTGAGCTAGTTGATATGACTGAAAAATTTGATCTTTACATCACCGTTGCTGGTGGTGGTACAACTGGTCAAGCTGGTGCTATCCGTCACGGTATCACTCGTGCACTTATGGAGTTTGACGAGTCACTACGTCCACAACTTCGTAAAGCAGGTTTCGTTACTCGTGATGCACGTAAAGTTGAACGTAAGAAAGTGGGTCTTAAGAAAGCGCGTAAGCGTCCACAGTTCTCAAAACGTTAATCTATACGTTATCAAGAATTCAAAAACCCAGCTTATGCTGGGTTTTTTGTTTTAGAATCAAAAGTTTTGCTATTGTAGTTTAGTTATTTTGATTCCTCTATATCCGGTTATGATGATTTTTTGATGATCATATTTGCCAAGAGCAGCGTATTTATCGAACGAAAGTTATGAAATTGTCAGATAGCTGCAAAAAAGTTAAATAATTATCGTAATTAGTTTAAATCCATCAGTTAATTGATGGATTTATTTGCTACAATTGTCCGGTAAGTAAAATGATCGGTTGAACGACGCTATAGGTAGTTTTTACAGCTTCTGTTTAGTGAAGTTGATCTTGGTCAGTACATTGTTTTTACAGAAACGGTATTATAACTATTCGGCCCTATACTCAAACTGGCTTATTGCACCTTAGGTGAAGTTGGGTTTGTTAGAGCATGAGGCTGTGAATAACCTTGTTTTAATCAAGGGTTTTAATTATGATCGTTTCTATTTTAAAAATTTCGAATAATTAACCTGCTGTAACTGATGTTCTCAATATAGCAAGTGTTGAGAATCGTAAGTGGAGATAAGTGGATGAGCAATGCGCCTGTAGACAATGGCCGACGTCGCTTTTTAACCATAGCTACCTCTGTTGTTGGTGGTGTTGGTGCGGCTGGGGCTGCTGTTCCTTTTATTGCGTCTTGGAATCCAAGTGAGCGAGCTAAATCTGCGGGTGCGCCTGTAGAAGTAGATATCAGCAAACTTGAGCCAGGACAATTAATACGTGTCGAGTGGCGTGGTAAACCTGTATGGGTTGTATCACGTACCCCAAAAATGCTTGAGCAGATGAAAGAACACGAAGGTCAACTTCGTGATCCGCAATCGCAAGAGCCACAACAATTAGAATCATCAACAAATGATTACCGTTCACTACGCCCAGAAATATTTTTGGCTGTAGGTATTTGTACGCATTTAGGATGTTCTCCTGGCTTTTTACAAGGTAACTTTGGTGAAAAAGTAGAAGGGACTGACGATGGTTTCTACTGCCCATGCCACGGTTCTAAATTTGATATGGCTGGCCGAGTATTTCAATCGGTACCTGCACCATTAAACTTAGAAATACCACCTTATACTTTTCTAGATGAAACCACTATTTTAGTGGGCGAAGAAAGAGGGGTAGTCTAATGTTTGGTAAGATTATTGGTTGGATAGACGACCGAATCCCAATGACACGTGTTTGGAACATGCACATTGCACAGTATCCAGCACCTAAAAACTTTAACTTCTGGTACTTTTTTGGCTCACTAGCCATGCTCGTACTAGTAAACCAAATTCTTACCGGTATTTGGTTAACGATGAACTTTGTGCCATCTGCTGAGGGCGCATTCGCCTCAGTTGAATACATTATGCGTGATGTAGAATATGGCTGGTTATTGCGTTACTTGCACTCAACTGGTGCATCAGCGTTTTTCATTGTTGTATATATGCATATGTTCCGTGGCATGATCTACGGTTCTTACCAAAAACCACGTGAACTACTGTGGTTGTTCGGTATGTTTATCTTTTTAGCATTAATGGCTGAAGCGTTCATGGGGTACTTATTACCATGGGGTCAAATGTCATTTTGGGGTGCACAGGTAATCATTTCATTATTCGGCGCTATTCCGGTAATTGGTGATGACTTAACACTTTGGATCCGTGGTGATTACGTAATATCGGGTGCAACGCTTAACCGCTTTTTTGCACTGCATGTAATTGCATTACCACTAGTTATTGTTATCTTAGTTTTCTTACACATTGTGGCACTTCACGAAGTGGGTTCAAATAACCCTGACGGTGTTGAAATCAAGCGTAAGAAAGGCTCTGTAGCTGAAGAAGATAAGCCTAAATTTAAATTTCATGAGTATTACACAGACAAAAAAGACATTGTTGATGCAATACCGTTCCACCCTTATTACACAGTTAAAGATATTGTGGGTGTGGTTGGTTTCTTAATCTTGTTTTGTTGGGTTGTGTTTTTTATGCCTGCGATGAATGGTTTCTTTTTAGAAGGTCCAAACTTCGAAGCAGCTAACCCGCTTAAAACACCTGAGCATATTTTTCCAGTTTGGTACTTTACGCCATTCTATGCAATCTTACGTGCAATCCCTGATAAGTTAATCGGTGTTGCAGCAATGGGTGCATCGATTGTAGTGCTTGCGTTATTACCTTGGGTAGACCGTGGTACGGTTAAGTCAGTTCGTTACCGTTGTGGTTTCCATAAATGGAACATTGCAGGATTTGTTGTTACTTTCGTTCTTTTAGGTTGGGTGGGTGCAACTCCACAAACTGATCTGAAAACGATAATTTCTCAAATCTGTACTGTGACTTACTTTATGTTCTTCGTACTGTTGTTCGTATACAGTAAGAATGAAAAAACTAAGCCATTGCCTGAGAGGTTAACAAAATGATGAAGAAGCTTATTATTGGTTTATTTGCTTTATCAGTAAACTTGTTGCCTAACATGGTTATGGCAGCGGGTCCGTCGGTTCCTTTAATGGAAGCTAATAACGACCTTACTGATCAACCATCTTTACAACGCGGTGCAAAGTTGTTTATGAACTACTGCCTTGGTTGTCACCAAATGCAGTATCAGCGTTATGAGCGTACTTTTCGTGATATAGGTATCCCAACAGAAGTTGGTTTAGAGCAGTTGATTTTTGACGGTTCTAAAGTTGGTAGCCATATTACAAATGCAATTACAAAAGACGATGCAGCAAAATGGTTTGGTGCGGCTCCGCCGGATTTGACTCTAATTGCGCGTGTAAAATCACCTGATTATATTTACACGTACTTAAAATCGTTTTATAAAGATGAGTCTCGCCCGTTTGGAGTTAACAATATTGTTTTTCCATCGGTAGGTATGCCGCATGTTCTTCAAGAACTACAAGGTTTACCAGCTCCTATCACTAAAGAAGTAGAAGAGCACGGTCACACAGTGACTAAAGTGGTTGCTACTGAAACAGATGGTACGGGTGAGTTAAGCGTAGATGAGTATGATCAAGCAGCTCGTGATTTAACGAACTTCCTTGAGTACGTGGGTGAACCTTCACGTCTTGAGTCGGAAGCACTAGGTATTAAGGTAATTGGATTTTTAATCATCCTATTTATCTTGGCATTTATGCTTAAGAAAGAATACTGGAGAGATGTTCATTAAGTTTGAACATATTTAAAGGTAATTTTGCAATAGGGGCTTAAGCCCCTATTGCTGTTTTAGTGATTTAATGGAGGTAGGCATGGCCGTAGCTGCCAATAAGCGCCCTGTAATGACCCTTTTTTCTGGGGCTAACTGTATGTATAGCCACCAAGTACGCATTGTACTTGCTGAAAAAGGTGTAAGTGTAGATATTCATTTGGCTGAAAAAGATAACCTGCCAGAAGCACTTCACGAAATTAACCCTTACGGTACAGTGCCAACACTGATTGACCGTGAGCTTGGTTTATATCAGGCAAATATCATCATGGAATACCTTGATGAACGTTTTCCTCATCCTCCACTAATGCCTGTATATCCGGTAATGCGTGGCCGTAGCCGTTTAATGATGCACCGTATTGATACTGATTGGTACAGCCTAGCTGATAAAATCATCAACAACACATCAGATGCGGCTCAAGCTCGTAAAGAGTTAACAGAAGCATTACTAGCTGTAGCACCTATCTTTAACGAAGCTCCTTACTTTATGAGTGAAGAGTTTAGCTTAGTAGATTGTTACTTGGCTCCACTACTATGGCGCTTACCAGAATTTGGTATTGAGCTTAATGGTGCGGGTTCTAAAGAAATGAAAGAGTACATGATCCGTTTATTTGAGCGTGAATCATTCCAAGCTTCTTTAACTGAAGCTGAGCGTGAGATCCGTTTATAATGACACCTAATCGTCCTTATTTATTACGTGCCTTTTTTGATTGGATAGTCGATAACGAATGCACACCACACTTAGTGGTAGATGCTGAGTTTGCTAATGTGCAAGTGCCTACACAGTTTGTTCAAGATGGACAAATTGTTTTAAACATAAGCCCATCAGCAGTAACACAGTTTTCGTTAGACTTAACCCAACTAAGCTTTAATGCGCGCTTTGGTGGTCAGCCAATGCAAGTGTATGTGCCTTTAGGTGCAGTGCTAGCAATATATGCGCGTGAAAATGGTGAAGGTACAGTCTTTACAGTAGACGAGTTTTTAGGGGACGAAGACGACTTTGCTCCAGAGCTTGAAAGCGTTGATTCATCAGTTGAATTTATTGATGAAACACCGCCAGAAAAGCCTGAAAAGAAAAAAGGCTCACATTTACGTGTTATTAAATAATATATAAATGTCAAAAAAACCGCTTTTAAGCGGTTTTTTTATGCCTATTATTTTTACATATATTCAAATACTTTAATTACACGCTCAACGCCCGATACATTACGGGTAATATTAACCGCTTGATTTGCTTCTTGCTCTGAGACTAAGCCCATTAAAAACACCTCAGCATTTTCGGTAACCACTTTAATGTTATTGCTACTGATATTTTTTGCGGTGAGTAACTGTGCTTTAACTTTTGATGTAAGCCAAGAGTCGTGTGTTTGTGTAGTGACTCCAATGTTCGAGCCAATGCGAATTTGGTTATGTATTTTACGAATACCAGCTACGCCCTCAATGGTACGCTGAGCTTCATTTTTCATTTCTGGGTTTGGAACCTGACCCACAAGTAAAACAATGCCATTAACGCTTATAGCGTTAATATGAGCAAATTTTTCGAGACGTTCTACTTCACTAAAAGCAATGCTCGCTTTTATTTCAATGTTGTTATCATCAATTTGCGAACCAATAGTACGGCGATCGTTTGCAGAGGTCACTGCACTAGCCGTGCCTGCAACAATTGCAGCGGCACAACCTTGTAATAACACAACAGTACTTAAAACAATAAGAGCACGTTTAAACATAATTTTCATCCTGCGGGAAAAGCGTTAAATCAACTAGTTCGCTTAAGCAATGTAAGTTAACCAAATGAGATTCTATAATGCGGCTAGGACGTTTAGAAGGTGTTCTGATCTCTACATCATTAGGGCCAAGCAAACCCACTAATTCGCCCCCATCATCACCAACCATGACTATGACCTTCATATCTTTGGTTAGTGCAGCCTCTACTGCAGAAATAATATGCTTCTCGTTACCATTTATTGCCAATACCAGTAATAAATCACCTTGCTGAGCAAATGCGCGAACTTGCCGAGCAAATGTTTCATGTTCGTCGTTTTGGCTAGCTTGCCCTAAATTTACATTTTCTTGAGATAAAGCAATAGCAGGTAGGCACGGACGCTCAGTTTCATAATGATTAACCAATACTCCCGCCATATGCTGTGCCAACATATGGCAATTAGCGGTTCCGCAGCAAATGAGTTTATTTCCGTTTATCATGCTTTGTGCAATTGTAAATGCCGCTGACTCAAGCGCACTGGGGAGTACTTCCCCTGCGGCTATTTGAACTTGAATACTTTCTGTAAAAATTTCTTTAATTGTGTCTTGCATAGCCTACCAATAATTTATACTTGATCTTTATATTGAACTTAAGCTCATGTTGCTTAAGTATTTAAAATACGTTTTTAAGCCAGTTTATTTTAGGGGATGACTCTCCCGTTATGGCTACGTAATCAATTCTTAGTGCTTCGTTTGTTAAATTTTTAGCCGCTAAATAATGATAAATACTGCGTTTTAGCCTTGCTTGCTTTTGCGGACTTAACGCATAGTTTGCACCACCGCGTGAATTATTTTTACGAAATTTAACTTCTACAAATACTAGGGTGTTGCCTTCTTTCATAATGACATCAAGCTCACCAAAGGGGCAGTAATAATTACGTTCAATCGGGATTAACCCTTGAGTAACTAAGTATTTTTGTGCTTCAAGCTCATAATACTGGCCTTTTTCACGACTATTTTGCCACAGCTCTTTAAACCACGACATGTCGCCCCCTTATTTAATTTATAGTGTGTATTTCACCCGCTGATTGCATAAATAACGGAATAGGACGCTGTGTTTTTAACTTAACAGGTTTAATGCGTCTGTTTGCATATTGTGCCCAATCGAGTGTGCGTTCTATATAGCCATTACTGTTGACCGACAGTTTGCCACTTAGGCCATTAAACTGCTTACCAGGTATTATGCTTAGCTGTCTAATATCATGTAACACGATTACAGCGTCGTATGCCATCGCAAATAGGCGCTGGCTTATATCAGCCTGATCAGGCCACAATGTATTATATTGATAGCGTAAATTTGATTGTTTTAGTTGTGAATTAAGCATCCACGGTAACTCGGTAAAGTATAGGCCATCTAAATCACCTTTGTCTGTACGATCAATCTGTTTACTATGACTTTTTGAGCTAGCGTAAAGTGGAATTCTGTCAGCAAATGTACTTACATTTACATCTAAGTAAGGTTTAATTAAACGTGTTTCGATTGCATCACCTAGAATATAAATAACGTCTATATCACCGCGTGAGCGTGTTTCATTTTCGACTTCTTGCTTAAATAACGCTTTTACAGTTTTTATACGTTCTTTTGATTTATCAACTTCGAGCAAACTGGTAATGGTGTTTGGCATATCTTTTTTATCATTGTATAAACCAATTTGCGCTTTAGTTTCACTGTAGCGCTGCCATTGCAAATTAAAATAATCAACTAGGCGCTGTCCGTTAGCATTATTAGGCGCAAGTAACATAGGTTTTTGGTAACTCATAGCTAAAAAGTGCTCCAATGCTTGTTCTACTTCATGTTCTGGATTTAATGCAAAAAAGTAATGCTGTAGTGAAATACGCTCGCCATCAAGTGTGTTCAAATGCAAAACGGGTGTATCAATTAATGTTTTAGCACTCGCTAGCTTGTCGATGTTAGCCTTTAATAGTGGGCCAATCACAAAGTCAGGCTTAATTTTTTCAAGCTGTATTGCAATTTCTTCGGTGCTTAGGTTTTCGTCAATAAAGATGGTTTCAGCTATCTTTTTTGTATCCAGCGCTGCTAAAGCGCCAGCTCTAAGTGCGTCACCTAAACGCTCATTAGGGCCCGACTGCGGAAATAGCACCACTAAGCGTTCAATTTTTATGGCAGCTAACTCGGTAAGTGCTTCATCTTTTTTAGGTAAAATAGAATCTGCTGGGTGGCCTGTATAACGGCGTCGCCAGTTATTAATTGCTTGGTCTAATTCCACGCCGCTATTTGCATAAACTTGGTGGTATAAAGCAAGGTTAACCCAACCTTGTTGGATCACTGCTCCACGGTTAAAGCGCTCAAGTGCATAAGACGAGAGCTTTTTTAAGTTATCCCACAAGCTTTCATTAAGCTGCGGGATATCAATATTATTTTTAGCTGCTGTTTCTGATGCTTTAAAAAAATAAGGCGCTGCTTTTTTAGGAAAATTTTGTGATGCATAAATACTAGCAGTTAAAAACTGATGCCATGCAAAATGTTCAGGCTGAATAAGTTGACCGTCTAAAGACTGCAAAATAACCAAGGCTTGTTTGTTTTTATTTTGTTGTTTTTGCGCAAACGCAATATAAAGGCGGTTTTGAATCTGATCTACACTGGCTGTTAGCTCAAGGTCACTGCCTATTTGCTCTAATAAAGGCCAGTTTTTTTCATTAATAGCAGCATCGCGCGCGCTATATAATAACTGTATTTTATCGGCACCTTGACGATTTTGAGCTAATAGATAGATAGATTGTGCACTGGTTGCTTGATTTTTTAGTGCATTAGCACTGTTACTGAAGTTATCACTGTTTTTAGTTGGTTTTTCGGTTGTGCTACAAGCCGATAACCCTGACAATATAATTAATAGACTAACTAGTTTAAGTCGCACAATGATTTCCCAATACGTTAACGCGATTTGCTTATATTACTGACTGACGCAGGAGACCTCAATGTTAAATGAGGAGAATTCACAGAAAATTGGCACTCTTTACATCGTAGCCACCCCAATTGGCAATTATGACGACTTAAGTCAGCGTGCAATCGCGACATTATCGCAAGTCGACTTAATAGCTGCTGAAGATACTCGCCATACTGGCAAGCTACTCAGCCACTTTGGTATCAAGGCTAAAACCTTTGCATTACACGATCATAACGAGAAGCAAAAAGCGCAACAAATAATTGATCAGCTTAACCAAGGGCTAAATATCGCGCTGGTTTCTGATGCTGGAACCCCCTTGATCAGTGACCCAGGTTATGCGGTTGTAAACTTATGCCGCGAGCAAGGCGCACATGTAACACCTATACCTGGTGCGTGTGCTGCAATTACAGCCGTGTGTTGCTCTGGGCTACCCACCGACCGCTTTCAGTTTTTAGGCTTTACGCCGGCTAAAAGTAAAGCCCGCCAAGACTTTTTTACCGAAGCCGTTAATTCAAGCATGACCAGCATAATGTACGAAAGCACGCACCGTATAATGGCAAGCCTTGATGATTTAGCCCAAGCACTTGGCGACGATCAACAAGTCGTGTTTGCTAAAGAACTGACCAAAACGTTTGAAACATTTTTTAACGGCAGCGTAAGTGAGCTAAAACAGTTTTTAACAAACGATCCAACCAAGCAACGCGGCGAAATAGTACTTATGCTGCCAGGTAAACCCAAGCAAGTAGACGACGTTCCACCAGAAGCACGCAAAATGTTGGCACTACTTGAAAATGAAATGCCAATGAAAAAAGCCTGTGGTGTTGTTGCCGAATACTTTGGAATGAAAAAAAACGCCTTATATAAAACAATTATTGAAGAAAAAGAGTAAATCTTACTGCGCTTGGCATTTGCCTCATGTATACTGCGCGCCGAGTCAGCCAAGATGATCGCTGCCTGTGACGAAAATGATCAGGGGGAGGAAAGTCCGGGCTCCACAGGGCAGAGTGCCAGTTAACGGCTGGGGGGCGCGAGCCCACGACAAGTGCAGCAGAGAGGAGACCGCCAACTTCGGTTGGTAAGGGTGAAAGGGTGCGGTAAGAGCGCACCGGGCCGCTAGTAATAGTCGGTTGCAAGGTAAACTCCACTCGGAGCAAGACCAAATAGGGTTCTATCATTTTAAATAATGAACGCGTGGCCCACGTGAGAACCGGGTAGGTTGCTTGAGCCATAGAGCGATTTATGGCCTAGACGAATGATTATCACTTTCTTCGGAAAGGACAAAACCCGGCTTACCGGCTGACTCACTCATTCAACAAAAAAGCCCGCAGTTAACGCTGCGGGTTTTTTTGTGCTTAAAAATTAAGATAAGTCATCTTTTAGCCGTCAGCTTGTGGCACTCAGTAGAATTTCAATAAAAAGTAATAACTTGGCTGTGAGAAATTATGATGTATGAAGTCAAGATTTGACCCTGGCGATTTGACCCTGGCGATTTTAACCTTAGTGAAATCGCAAGCAAAGAGGTTTTAGAGCTTAAAGAACAGAAAGACCTTTTACTTAATGGGAAGACATCGATTACTAGTAGATTGTCGAGAGTTAGAAATAACTTAAGCCAAAGTAACGGAGTTTTTCAAGTTAGTTGTCGCATCAAGTTAAATTTTATGCCGCCCGCACTTCTTCTTTTTTCTCTGGATTCAAATTTACTTCATTGATCATTGTCCAATCTCTAGACTTTCCTGACCAACGACGTCGTTGGTCAGGAAAGTCTAGAGATTGGACAATGATCAATGAAGTAAATTTGAATCCAGAGAAAAAAGAAGAAGTGCGGGCGGCATAAAATTTAACTTGATGCGACAACTAACTTGAAAAACTCCGGTTTTAGAGCTGAAGATCCATATAAAGAAGAAAAAGAAGCAGATATGATAGGTTGCCACTTAGCAATGCATATTGGTCACAATTCAGATGAGCCAAACTGGTTTTCTGCAATAAACTTGGGTGCCACATGTATACTAAAAGCGACGCAGTTAATCGAAAAAAGCCACCAAATCTTCAGAGATGGTCATGAGAAAGTTGACCTGCAAGTAAATGCTTCTCACCCCCCTTTTGAAACTAGAATAGAAATTATTAAGTGGTTTATAAGTTACTACTATGATAAATCTCCAGCATCAGAAGTTGCACTTGAAATGCATGATTTGATATTAGATTTATTTGATTTCATTTGGTCACATGTTTCTGTTTATATTAAAGAGTTACATGACAAAGGGCATCGCCCAAAACAAGTTAATTCTGAATGGTTACCAGAATGAATTCAAAACAATATGTTAAGCGCTGGTCATTTTTTCAGTTAGATCACACTCCTTGAATGAATGTAATATTGATTAATTCACAATTAGCTATATTCATATACCTACTTGTGAGCTTTTACCAACTAACGTTAATACATATTAACGTTAGTTGGTAAATGCTTAATATTTCAAGGATACTTTTTATAGTCGTGAGTGAGGGCATTCCGAATTATAAAGCTGCGTTTAGAGGTTTCTATGCAAAAATGCTAAGTAAGTCACTATTAAAAGTAATCCCAGTTAAATTATTTTCTTTCACAAGAGTTTTAAATGCGGCATTACAGTAAATTGATTTACCACCTTGCATGCTCGACTTAAATATTAGATTTAGATCGGACTTAAAGGCCAGAGATTTTAGACCATCTTCAAATCCATCTAGATAAGCTTTTTCCGTCAAATCTTTATCTTCTTCTTCAAAAATTAGTGGATTGAATAAAAATAATTCTTTCTCACAATTCAATGGAACAAATTCCCCGCAGCCTTGTAAATGATTACCTATGGCCGTGTAAGCTTTTTTATTTAACACCAAGTAACTCGAAAATAAGTTTATATCATAGTCTTGTTGCTCAGCTTCTTTCTCAACTTTACAGTTAAACCCATTTTCTACAACGTCTAATATTTTAGCTTTCCCTCTTGGGAAATCATCCATAGCTATTTTCACTGCCTCGTTAAAACTGCTCTCTTTTTCTTTAGCAATTTGCTTTGCCATAGAAATAGTCGTGAGGTCGATTATGTCGTATGTTTTTGATGGCTTATGTATTTTGAAAATTACTAGATCCCTTTCCATAACTCATCCTTTTTTTCAAATATTCTAGCAGGTAACATGCCTGTTCTAATAAGCATCTTTGTATTTCTAAGCTTATTTAAGAACGCTGTCTTATCTGTAGCCATACTCTCACCTAACATTGCGCCAATCCATGTTTCATAGTTATATCTATGGATTTTACGATGCGGCGGTGCGTTCGTAGTTGACCAATCAATTGCTTTATTTTTTACAAAATTGATCAACCAAATACCATTATGTGGATCATTTATTCCTATATTCATTAAATGCAAATTTAATCTGGCATCCATCATGGCAGATTTATTGTATCTTCCTTTACCAGAAATTATATGGTGAGCTTCATGTAGATTAGTTGGCTTGGGTTCACCTACTGCAGATAAGTATTTTGCAAGATCATTAGTCGGATGGTGCTTTTCCTCTAAAAGTTCATCAGCAGATGAGAGACCACATTCTTTCCTATACTCTGCTAGCGCTGTTTGAGCTATAACCACAGATTTAATTCGCTTTTTTTCATTTTTAAGATGTGAATAGTCAGCTTCTAAACGGGTTAATTCTTCTTTAGTAGGATTTTTGCACTTCGCATTGTGATAGGATTGCGCTTTAAGCTCATAGTTGTAGATAGCCATTTCAAGAGCTGTTGCACCGCTCGGCCTTTCAGGTTTAGGATATTTAGTCATTGCTTGCATGGAAAGTCCTTTTTTAAGTTTTTCATCACGTCAAAATAAACGACATCGTAACTTAACACAAGTGTTATTGATTGTTTTATAAGCACTTATTGCTATTATGATCCCTCAGGGTCAAATCTTGACTTCACATATCAAAGGTCAAGATTTATAGTTTATTGCTGTGTGGTCAATACAATTTACACTTTCTTAAATAATATTTTTCCCTTGCTCAGGATCGCGTGATTGATCGGCTTGCTCTCTAATTTCGTTGGTATGATCCCTCAGTGTCAAATCTTGACTTCATATATCAAAGGTATAGATTTGTAGTTTATTGCTGTGTGGTCAATACAATTTGCCTTTCTTAAATAATATTTTTCCCTTGCTCAGGATCGCGTGATTGATCGGCTTGCTCTCTAATTTCGTCGGTATCACTGCTTACATCATTAAGTGTTTGGGTTTGCTCATGTGTTTCGGTGTTTTTGGTTTCACTATGCGATTGTGGCTGATCTGAATTACCAAGTTCTGTACTAGGCGAATTAAGTAAAATTCGTTCGCGGGCATCATCAGGCATACTAATATTTTGTTTTGTAAACTCATTAACTAATTCGCGCATTAGTTGGGAGCTGACTTTTAGTGGGCTGTGCTGTTCTCCATTAACCCAAAAGTATAAAATAAAGTTAATGGTTGATGAGCCTAAGTTTTTTATTAGTACTTGCGCAGGTGGATCGCTCAGTACTGCAACTTGTTGATTGGCAATATCTAGGGCGAGAGTTTGTGTACTGCGTATATCGTTATCGTAACCAATACCTATTTCTACTTTTCCGCGCATTTTTGGATTAGCGGTCAGGTTTTTAATGGTATTTTTGTACACTGTCGCATTGGGTATTTGAATATGGTTACCATCGTAATCAACGAGTGTTGTTGCACGCGCTGTTACTTTTTTAACAACACCCAATCTGCCGTCTACTTCTATTACATCATCAATTTTAAAAGGGCGTTGCACGCTTAAAAGTAAACTGGCGATAAAGTTTTCAGCTATGTCTCTAAAGGCAAAGCCTAAAATCAGGCCGATTAATCCAGTGCCACTCATTATCGCCACCGCAAATTCGGTAAGCCCTGCTAAGCGTAAAAATAAGTACAGGCCTAATAAAATAATCAGGGTGCTAATACCACGCCTAGCCACTAGCACAACCAGTTTACTGTCGGTTATAAAATTAATGGGTTTTATAAGTAATCGCGACAGTGGCCCCGCAATTAAATAGCTTATAACGAGTAAAATAACACCTAATAGCAAAGTGGGTAATAATTGCGCTGCGGTGTGAAGTAATTGCATACCTTGGTCATAAAAAAACTGCCACGATAGTGTGCTTACTTTAATTGCTTCTGCCGCAGGTAGCGTATTAGTGAGTGTTATGTTGCTTAGTAAAATGCTGTGCATGGCTGCCTGTCTATGTTTGAGTCCTTTATAAACTACATAGTAGCAAGTTTAATACCAATCACTATTTTGTTTTGGCAAGTATTTTGCTGTATCAATGTATTACAAATACAGGAGCTTAGGATGAGTGAGGCTAAACGGGGTCAACAAGCAAAGCAACCAGTGCACATTCCTATTTTGGGATGGTGGGATATTGCAAAGCGTATCTTTAAAAAAACAAGCCAAGATAATTTATCGTTGGTAGCTGCTGGTGTGGCTTTTTATGCCTTGCTGGCAATTTTTCCTGCTATTGCGGCTATAGTGTCGGTTTATGCTTATTTTGCATCACCCACTGATATTAGCGAGCATTTAAGCCAATTTGTTACTTTGCTACCCCAAAGCACACGGGAGCTTATTTTATCGCAGGTATCTAATCTTGCAAAAAGCTCTCACACAAGCTTGAGCTTAAGTGCTTTTGGGACATTAGTATTAACGATTTGGAGTAGTTCAAAGGGGAGCCAAGCATTAATTACTGCGTGTAATATTAGTTATCACGAATATGAAAAGCGATCTTTTTTTAAAGCATTGTTAATGCGATTTATTTTTTCGGTTGGGGCGATTGTTGTCGCCATTTTTGCACTTGTGATCATAGGTATTTTACCTATTGTCCTTAATTTGGTGGGCTTAAAAGAGAGTATTGATTTATTAATTAAGTTTATTTCTTGGCCATTACTTGCATTTACATTTAACTTTGCATTGGTGTTGTTATACCGCTATGCACCGCATCGTAAGGCGGCTAAGTGGCGTTGGATCACGATGGGGTCGTCTATTGCAACTGTGCTTTGGATTGCAGCCTCCATTGGCTTTTCATTTTATGTGTCGCGCTTTGCGAGTTATAACGAGACCTATGGCTCTTTAGGTGGTGTAGTGATTATGCTTATGTGGCTGTATATCAGTGCATACATCGTCACGTTAGGCGCGGTTATAAATGCGGCAACAGAGCAGCAAACGGCGAAGGATAGCACCGTGGGACCAGCTAAAAAGCGAGGCGAGAGAGGCGCATATGTTGCCGATAATTTAGATGTTTAGAGGGCGTAATTTTAACTTCAAGCTGGTTACTTAGGTTTTGTTAATAATTAGTTTTAGCTGTTCTTTAAATTCTTGTGCTGCGGGCCCAAGTCTATCGGTGTCGTCACACGTTAAATATAAGCGCAAAGCCCGGCTTGTGCCTTGTGCCAAATTAAGCGTTTTTAATGTTCTATTATCAATAAGGTAAGCTATATGCGTTATTGGTAGCCACGCAAAACCTAAGTTTTGACTCACCATATCAATAGCGTCACGTAAATGGCCCACAGTCCAGTACATATCTAAATCTAAGCGTTCTGTACTACTACAATCTTCGTTGTAGCGTGTGTGAGTTATTAAATCGCGCACTATGATTTGTCGATGTGATTTTAAATCGCGAAAGCTTAATTGTTCAGAATGCTGATGCAAAACATGTTCTTTATGAGCTACGGCAATAAATTCTATATCACACAGCTTATCGCAGATAATACCAAATGTAGGAATAGATGAAATAGCTAAATCAACAACGGCATTGTTCAAAGGCTCATTCGTATTAGTAGGTACGTTTTCGATTAAATCGATTTTTAGTAATGGGTAGAGTTCACTCGTTTTAACAAGAGCTTGATATAAAACAGCTTGGGGGAGTGCTTCATCAACGGCTATTTTTAAGGTGTTTTCTATACCTTTGCTGAGCGAAGTGGCAACTGACTCTATGTTACTTGCTTCTTGTATTAAAAATTCAGCCCTGCGTAAAATAAGCTTACCGCTGTCGGTTAAAAATGCTTTTCGACCTTTCACCTCAAGTAACTTTATTTGCAGAGCCGCTTCTAACTTTTGCACAGCATGATGTACTGTTGATTGACTCTTATGCACTGCGGCACTTGCACCTGCAAATCCGCCACACTCAACAACGGCTTTAAACATTCTCCATTGCTCTAACGTTGCCTTTGCCATGTTTCAATCCTATTACTGCTTTTATCGATTGAGTAACTTGACCGTGAAGAACTTGCTTTTATTGCACTTGTGGCGTTATTTAATCTTAGATAGAAATGATCATCTTTTTATCTGCTAAAAGTGCCATAAAGCGACTTTTATTTAGTGGCTTGGAGAATAAGTACCCTTGTCCGTAATCACATCCTGCAGCGAGCAGTAATTGCATTTGTAATTCTGTTTCAATACCTTCAGCAATAACCTTTAATCCCAATTGGTGCGCCATTACGATAATAGCTTCACAAAGGGCAAGCTCTTGGCTTCCTTGCGTAATATTATCAACAAAACGCTTATCTATTTTAAGGTAGTCGGTGTCCATTTCTTGTAAATAAGCAAGTGAAGAATAACCAGTGCCAAAATCATCCAGTGCTAATTGCATACCCGACTGAACCAAGGTTTTAAGACGTGTTTGTGTTAACGCTTCGGGGTTAACCATCAAACCTTCTGTGATTTCGGCCACAATAGAAGAAGCAGGAAGTTTTGCTGCTTTTAACATGTTAGGCCAATCATCTATGCCGCTATCGAGTGTCGAAAGCTGCACCGGCGACACGTTAACGCTTATTTGAAATTCACTACTGGTTAATTTTTTAATGTCATTGAGCGTTTCTAAGGCTTGGCCAAACACAAACTGACCAAGTGCGTTTATTTGCCTGGTTTCTTCAGCTAGCGGAATGAATGCAATAGGGCTTATTAAGCCTTTTTCTGGATGTTGCCAACGAATTAATCCTTCGGCTTTGTGGATGTGCAAGTCACTTAAATTAACAATAGGTTGGTAAAATAGCTCGAATTGTTTGAGTTCTATTGCGCTTCGTAAATCTTTTAATAATTGCATACGTGCTTGAGCTTGTTCGCGCATATCCGCAGAGAAAAATTCAAAGCCATTTCGGCCATTACTTTTTGCTTTATACATCGCCTGATCGGCGGCTTTTAATAATTGCTCAGTATTTTCACCATCCGAAGGTGCGCAAGCAATACCTATACTTGCACTGATAAATAACTCTTCTTTTTCGACATTTAATACTGTTGATAGGCTAAGTAAAATATTACTCGCAATTTGGTTTATATGGCGATTACTTTTAATTTTATTAAATACAATAACAAACTCATCGCCACCAAT
Source organism: Pseudoalteromonas sp. Ld19 (assembly GCF_045064135.1). NCBI lineage: Bacteria > Pseudomonadati > Pseudomonadota > Gammaproteobacteria > Alteromonadales > Pseudoalteromonadaceae > Pseudoalteromonas > Pseudoalteromonas sp. Ld19. The sequence continues at coordinate 291,029 of NZ_JBISHA010000017.1, forward strand.
TCTTGCTACAAACTCTGCATTTTTTGCAGATTGCACTATGCGTTTCGACACTTGCTTAAGTAAGTGATCGCCGTAATGATGGCCCAATGTGTCGTTAATGTCTTTAAAGTGATCGATATCTAACAACATAACAACAAGTTGATTATCTTCGCTGGTTAAATCTGAAAAACGCTGGTTTAAGCGTTCTTTTAGCTCTAAACGATTGGGTAAGTCGGTAAGGTGATCAAAATGTGCTTGTCGCCAAATTGTGTTATTTGCTTTAATTTTTTCTGTTAAGTCAGTAAAAATAGCGACACGACGAATCGGCGTGTGGTTATCATCGTATACGGTATCGATTAATAACCATTCAGTATAAAGTTCGCCATTTTTTCTACGGTTTATAAGTTCGCCTTGCCAACGGCCTGTGACTTGAAGTTCTGACCACATTTTTTGATAAAATTCTTTAGGGTGCTTACCGGATGATAAAATATGCGTAGCTTTACCAACAACTTCTTCTTTGTTGTATAGCGTGGTTTTACAAAATGCAGGATTAACATCATAAATAATACCATCGGCATCAGTTATTGCCATGCTTTCACTGCTATTACTGTAAACCAGTGACGCTAAATGCAGTGCTTTTTCATCTTGTTTTTTCTGACTAATATCTCGCAGCACGAGTATGTATTCGTTTTCTTTGTTAAGAGCATTAATACGCGCTTCGAAAAAATAATCATCATTACTTTCATCGAGTTTAAATTCAAGAGTCACTTGTTTTTTTGATTTGGATAAATAAGATAAAAGTAACTGTGCATTCGCTTTTGGTAATAAGCACGATAAACTCATTGGTGCGGTTGATTTCTTTAGTAATAGTGGGCTTATATGGCCACCAACATTGAGCAGCTCTCCATCACTATTCAATTTCAGGTAACCGTCAGGCAAGGCATCTAGTAAGCTGGTGAGTTCATCGTGTTTGTTTTTCAAGCTTGCTTCTGCTGTTAATCGAGTTGCTGCCATAACTTCAAAGCGTTTATACAAAGCATATAACTCAGGGCTGTTAGGCTTTGCTTTATTGTTGGGCATGCTGCCCTTCGCTAGCTGATCAGTGGCTTTTGACAAATCTTTAAGAGGGTTGAATATACTTGATTGAATCACTCTTCGCGCTAAAAAAGTTATCAGGGTGATGGCAGCTAGAAAAGCCAAAATGGTTTTTATAAAGTTAAGATTAACCTGATCTATAAAGTCATCAATAGGGAGCGTTATATAAATATCTAAATTATTGTTATTAATGTCTTTATATAAAATAGAACGATGAAATATTTGGTTAACCCCGTTTTTATCTTTAAATACGGCATTTAATTTATCATCGTGGAGTAAGTTTTTGTTAGTAATCTTTTTGCCTAGCTGATTTAGTGAATTAGGGTAATTAGCAAGAATTAACCCATTTGAATCAGCAATAACCGCATTTGCTCCATCTGGAAAGCTGGCTTGATTTAATTCAAGACTCCACCAATTTAGCGCAATAACGGTAACAAGTGCACCGATAAGCTGACCATTCTTATCGACAATAGGGTAAGCGAAATTAACGCTTTGTGCTTGAATGCTTCTATCGTATTGAAAATATCCGATTGAAAAACTTTTCTTTGAAATAGCATTTTCAAAGTATGGGCGGTCGCTTATATTAATATTTTTACTATATCCGTTGGTAACGCACATTACGTCACCGTTTATGTCGACAATGCCTATATTTGCTACGTTGGTATGAAGCGCTTTAATATCAGTGAAATAAGAAGGACAAGAGGTTGGGAGAGCTTGATGATTTGAAACTTTTTTAGCTAAAAACAAAGTTAGTTTTTTAACATCACTGACCATCTGTTTTTGATGGTGGGTTAAATGCTTGGCTATGTTAATTACTTTTTCTTCACTTTTTTCTATTGCTGTACCACGCTCGAGATATAGCGTAAATAGCGTTACAGCAGCGCCTGGTATGCTTAGCAAAATTAATAATCGATAGAGCTGGCTTTTAAGTGATGAAGTAAAAATAATCTGTTCCCTGTAATTTATTTCCCTGAGAGATTATTGTAGTCAAATAAAGAAAAAATAACCATGTTAGATATAGGGTTTTGCAGAAAAATTGTTTATTTTTAAATGCTTACTGTGCTTTTTGAGGGGTTTATAAGCATAATGTATTATCCTTAATATATAAATAGCAGCTATGTTGTATTTTAATTCTAAAAAGTTGAATTATTAGCTAAGCTAACTGTTAATCTCTTTTTTACAAATGTTGGTCATGCCAGCGCTGTTTATTATAGCGCTGCAAAGATCACTTCTTGCAAATGTGGTGATCAATGTTTTTAGTGTTGCTGAATTTGCGAAGTATGTGAAAATTTGCGTAATGGGCTTTTCGAGTATTTATACGAGAGCTTGAAAAGCTCACTTAATTAAGCGAATTGAATTAAAAAGTGGTTTTATTATAGTGATAAATTCAGTATTTTCTGAGCATGTTAGGGATTTATATTAAAAGGTGATAGACGCAGTCATTGGTTTTGTCATGTCGAGTGACATTGTAGTTTTAAATGTACAATCTTGTTTAGCAAAAAGAACTTAACTACCTTTGATCAGATCGCGGCAGAGTTAATTGGCTTTAAGCTAATAACCTTACGAGCCAACCGTATTTTCTTACTAAGCTTGTTTCGCTTTTGCCTGCTTGTACGGCGGCACCAGCTAAAAATGCACTGGTTATACCTACCTTAGTTGCAGCTAGGCGCTTTAACCTGTATTGAAATGCCGCATGGTGCTGGCGCTTTAATTCATTTTGCATATCCATCTTTTCACTTAAAGCTTGAACGTTCTTGTTCGGTTCTTTAATTAAATAATTAACTAACATATTAATTTCCTTACAAACTAAATAGCTGCTTTAGGCTTTTAAATGTTTTACTAAAGCCAATTTTATTGCTCAGATAAACGGTGTTTTTCCAAAGCCATGCTAAACATGCTATTTGTAGTAAAGTTGCTGTTGCAATACCAAGCCATACCGATCCAAATAGATCGAACATAGCAAACCCAACAGCACCTAAAATCCCCGCCCACAACAAAACCAAACCACTGGCAAAGCATCCTAAAAATATCGTGATCAGTGCAAGCGATCTAAGCGATAACCGCCATTCAGCTTTGGCAAGCTGATGGGTGATCTCTCCTTGAGTCTGATAATCATCCTTGAGCTGCTTTGAATATGTTAAAAGCTTTGCAATATGATCTTGCCAATCGTCCTTTTGGCACGGTTGCTCAGTAGTTTGGTTTCGTTCATTACCATCCTTGGCTGCGATTGTTTGTGGGTTATTCATAACAAGTTACTTACGACGGAATAATGATGTAATTAACATGCCCGCAGCAAAAGCAATACCTGCTGTTGCTAATGGATTTTCAGCTGCAAAAGCACGTGTTTTAGCTGTGCACTCGCTTAGTTTTTCACGTGCTAAAAGTTGCTTTTCACTGAGTGCTTCAGCTGAACTAGAAGCGCCTTTGCGAACATTGCTTTCAGCTGTTGCCGCTTTGCTAGAAAGGGCATCTACCGCATCATGTGCAGCAGATGCCGCTTTTTCTGTAAGAGGCGCTTCTGTATTTGATGATTTAACGTCGGGCTTAATATCTGAAGTTGTGTTTGCTTTCGTACTTGTTGCAGTAGCCATAATCAATCCTTAATAAGTTAAAGTATTTAAATAGTGATTTAGATGATGCAATGATTAAACCAAACTTTATTTATTAAAAATCATTGAATTTTAAGGTTTTTTAATGTTTATGAGTGTTTTTCGATATTTTTTATTAAAAATAAACAGTAACTCTTACTCCCCATTTGAGTAAATTTTACAAAGCCATACAAAAGGATTAAATAAACAGTGAATATTCACTGTTTATTCAGTAAGTGTAGTTTGTCAAAAGTAGGTTACTTAAAGCCAATAAAGTTTTTTTTATACGATGACTCCACTTTTTTCCACACAATTCAATCGCTTTGCTTGAACCCTTATTTTTTCTAGCTTTGAGACTTGTTAAAGCGAGCCTGCTTACTTGACAAAAAGCCTTGTCAAGCCCTAAACTGGAGCACTGTGGAGAAAAGTGGTTTTTAGTGGATCAAATTGGATCAAAGTGATTTATAGTTGCTTTAAATAACTCAAAGTAGGCTTTTTATGTTTCGTGGCGCAAGTTCACTGAGTTTGGATGAGAAGGGGCGTTTTGCGGTACCAACTAAGTACCGAGAACCTTTATTGTCTGAAGATCAGGGAACGGTTATTTGTACCGTCGCATTAAATGAGCCGTGTTTATGGTTATATCCACTGGCTGAGTGGCTCGAAATAGAGTGTCGCTTAGCAAAAGTTTCGAATATGAACCCACGAGCCCGTCGCATGCAGCGTATGTTGCTCGGGAACGCCACTGAATATCAACTCGATAAAAATGGTCGAATTTTGTTAGCGCCTTCATTGCGTGCACATGCAGAGCTTGGCAAAAAAATCATGCTAGTTGGTTTGATGAATAAATTTGAAATTTGGGATGAAGCGCGTTGGCATGAACAGATGCGCCAAGATACTGAGCTTGAAAGGCTTGGTGATTTTGAGCCCAACTTAGATTTAGATAATTTCACACTCTGATAGCACAAAAAAAGGCAAACAATAGCTAATGACAGCGCAATTTGAACATGTATCCGTTTTGATGGATGAGACTATCGATGCCCTTGCAATTAAGCCAGACGGTATATACATGGATGGCACATTTGGACGTGGCGGTCATTCAGGGCAAATATTAGCTCGCCTTGGTGATGAAGGTCGTTTGCAAGCAATCGATCAAGATCCACAAGCAATACAGTCTGCTGAAAAGTTTGCAGATGACTCTCGTTTTGCAATTGCTCATAGTCGCTTCTCTAAACTTTACGAAGTAGCAGAGCAAAACGATCTCATTGGTAAAGTCGATGGCATTTTATTGGATATAGGTGTGTCGTCACCACAACTTGATGACGCTGAGCGTGGTTTTAGTTTTATGAAAGACGGCCCGCTTGATATGCGAATGGACCCAACAACTGGGCGAAGTGCAGCACAGTGGTTAGCTGAGGCTGAATTAGATGATATTACCCATGTAATTAAAAAACTGGGTGAGGAAAAGTTTGGTAAACGTATTGCTCATAAAATTCTTGAGATCAGAGAGCACACGCCAATTACTACAACTAAGCAGCTTGCTGATTTAGTTGATGAAGCAGTGCCGGTAAAAGATAAGTTTAAGCACCCCGCGACCCGTACTTTTCAAGCAATTCGTATTTACATAAATAGCGAACTAGAAGAAATTCAAACTGCGCTGCAGTCTGCTGTTAACGTGCTTAAGCCTGGTGGGCGTTTAGTGGTTATTTCGTTTCATTCATTAGAAGACCGTATTGTTAAACAGTTTATTAGAAAACAGAGTAGGGGAGAAGCATTACCCAGAGGTCTGCCTTTAACTGACGCTCAAATAAATAAAAATCTGACGTTAAAAGCAGTGGGTAAAGCTATTAAACCAAGTGCTGCAGAAGTTCAGCGAAATCCACGCTCTCGTAGTTCAGTACTTAGGATTGCACAGAGATTGGGATGAGTAAAAAAGCGAATCATCGTCAACCACCCAACTTATTTTTTGAAATAGTTAAAGGTCTAGGAGCGAATGCGCTTACCTCGGCTTTGTTGGTTGTGATATTCGCTTCTTGTTTTACTGTTGTACAAATAACCCACCTTTCACGTGGTGAGCTAATTAAACAAGATATGCTATTGCAAGAGCGTGATGAGCTTGACTTGGAGTGGCGTTACTTACTGGTTGAAGAAGAGTTTTATTCGCAGCATGCGCGTATTGAAGAAGTTGCTATATCGCAGTTAAAAATGAAACGGCCGACAAGCCAAGACGAACAGGTAATAATATTACAATGAGAACGCGAGGGAAAAAACCAGCAAATAACTTAATTACATGGCGTTTCATGCTAGTGTGCGCTGTTGTGTTTATGGTGTTTGTAACCTTGGTATCTCGCGCTGCTTATTTACAAGTCATTGAACCTGATAAAGCGCGTTCTGAAAGTGACAAACGCACCGTACGTGTTGAAAAACTACATGTGCAGCGCGGAATGATTTTTGACCGCAATGGCAAAGAACTCGCTGTAAGCGTACCGGTAGTTAGTGTTTATGCTGATCCTAAGGCACTTCATAAATCACTCGTCGCTAAAGTTGTTAAACAAGCGCGTAAAAGTGGTGAAGATCAACAATCACTAATAGATAATACCGCAGAGCTTAATAAGCGCACCGCACTATATTACAAAAACGATATGCGTTGGCGTGAACTCGCTGATGTTTTACGTATTGACCCAAAAAAAATAAACACACGACTTTTAGATGATCCGACTCGTCGATTTGTTTACCTCAAGCGCCAAGTTACTCCTGCCGTCGCTAATTACATTGGCGATTTACGCCTTGCTGGCATTCATTTATTAGATGAATCTAAACGTTATTATCCTGCGGGAGAGGTTAGCGCGCATGTTATTGGTTTTACCAATATTGACGGGAAAGGGATTGAAGGCATTGAAAAACTTTACGAAAACGCATTAACAGGTGAAGAAGGCCGCCGTACTATTCGTAAAGATGCACAGGGGCGCGAAGTTGAAGTATTGGATGAACGCGAACGCGTAGAGCCAGATAGCATTGCGCTTAGTATTGATCAACGTATTCAAGGTATTGCTTATAAAGCAGTAAAATCAGCGGTATTAACTTATAAAGCAACGTCGGGCTCAGCGATGGTAGTTGATGTCAAAACCGGTGAAGTACTGGCAATGGTAAATAGTCCCTCATTTAACCCAAATAATTTAACTGACGCTGCTCCACATAAACGCCGCAACCGCGCAATTACCGATTTGTTTGAACCAGGCTCAACCGTTAAGCCTCTAGCCATTTTGGCTGGGCTAGACTACGGCGCAATTCAGGCTGATGATAAAGTTAATACGTATCCGGGTTGGATGCGTTTGGGAGGGAGTTTAGTTAAAGATACTCGCAACCATGGCGAAATGACATTACGTGAGATTTTAAAATACTCTTCAAATATGGGAGTGGCTAAAATCACGCAATTAGTGCCTAAAGATTACCTCGTGGGTTTATATGAAAAAGTAGGATTTGGTAGTGATACTGGTACTGGCATGGTAGGTGAAAGCAGTGGTTTATTTTATCCAAATCGTCGTTGGTCAGATTTCGAGATTGCCACTTTATCGTTTGGCTATGCCATTTCAGTAAGTACTGCTCAAATGGCGCGTTTTTATACCATGTTGGGTGCTGGTGGCGTTAATCGGCCATTGACGATTTTAAAGCAAGATAATATTCCAGAAGGTGATCGTGTTTTTAAGCAAAAAGACGTAGAAGCCGTCGTTAGCATGATGGAAAGTGTGTTTGAAGAAGGTGGTACTGCGCACAAAATTAAGGTTGATGGTTACCGTGCCGCTGGCAAAACGGGGACTTCTAAAAAAGCCGTTGCAGGTGGGTATGGTGATGAATATGTAGGTTATTTTGCTGGTATTGCACCTGCAAGTGATCCGCGTTTGGCTGTGGTAGTTATGATTAATGAACCAGGTGGTGATGTGTACTATGGAGGTGCTATTGCTGGCCCTGCATTTGCAGAAATCATCTCTAACGCATTAAGAATATTGAACGTTGCACCAGACAAGGACGAGGTTGCGTACGTAAAAGGTAAAGATAACGATGCGTGATTTAAAGGAAATTTTAAAATACATAGATATTGATGCGCCTTCGCAGTTGGTAAAACACTTACGCATTGATAGTCGTGAGGTAACGGCAGGTGATGTATTTGTTGCTATTAAAGGCCATTCACTTGATGGCGGACAATTTATTGCTAAAGCAATTGAAAATGGCGCAACAGCTATTATTGCTGACAGATTATGTGAATTTGAAATAGGCTTTGAACCACTGTATTTGGTGTCGGAGCTTGATAAAAAACTTCCAGAACTAGCAAGCCGTTTTTATGAACAACCTAGTCAATCACTTGATTTGATAGGTGTAACAGGTACAAATGGTAAATCGACCACCACAGCAATGATTGCCCACTTAGCGCAATTTTGTAGTACTGAGTCCGCTATTATAGGCACTTTAGGTTATGGTCATCCTGATAACTTAATTCCACTGATAAATACCACGCCATCTTCCGTAGATTTACAACATATTTTGAGCGACTTAACGTTGCAGCATAAAAAGCTGGTGGCAATGGAAGTATCGTCTCATGGGCTTGTACAGCAGCGGGTTGCACAGTGTTATTTTAAAGCGGCTGTGTTTACGAACCTCTCGCGGGATCACTTAGATTACCATGGTGATATGGCAAGTTATGGTGATGCGAAATTAATGCTATTTCGTGATTTTGAACCTCAGGTTGTAGTGCTTAATCAAGATGATTCTCAAGCTGAGCAATGGCTTGAAAAATACGATTTTAATAATCTTATTTGTTATGGCCGTAAAAACTTAATCCCAAAAAATGCTCAGTACGTTTATTTTTCTGATGTTGAATATTCAAGTGACGGTATTTCGGCGCAGTTATCGACTAGCTGGGGTGATATATCAATTAAATCACCGCTGTTTGGCGAATTCAACTTATATAACTTAACGGCAGCGCTTGCGACCCTATTAGGGTTAGGCTATCCGCTTGAACAGTTAATTGTAGGTTGTGCGCAATTACAACCAGTGGCGGGTCGAATGCAAGCATTTAGTCAAGCTGGTATGCCAACGTGTGTGGTTGATTACGCACACACACCGGATGCGCTTGCGCTTGCTTTACAAGCATTACAGCAGCATGTCCCAGGTGGTGTGAGTTGTGTATTTGGCTGTGGTGGTGATAGAGATAAAGGTAAACGAGCACTCATGGCGCAAGCCGCAGAGCAAAACGCGGATAAAGTTATTATTACCAGTGATAACCCTCGCTCAGAAGATCCCAATGCAATTATTGCCGATGTGGCAGCAGGCTTAACGGACCCAAGAAAGGCGCATTTAGAGGCCGATAGAGCAACAGCCATCAGCTATGCAATAAATAATGCTAAAGCGGATGAGGTAATATTGGTTGCAGGTAAGGGCCACGAAGACTATCAAATTATAGGCGATGAGCGCATCGATTTTTGCGATCGCCGCTATGTACAAGAACAACTAAAAAAAGCAGTAAGAGGGATAAAACAATGATCCCAATGGATTTTAATTGGTTAGCTAATGTGCTAACAACCGATTATCAAGGTGATAATCTAAATGTGTTAAACATAAACACCGATACTCGCACAGTGTGCGAAGGGGAAGTGTTTCTAGCACTCAAGGGGCCAAATTTTGATGGTCATAAATTTATAGCCGAGGCTAAACAAAAGGGCGCTATTGGCGTTATTGTTCAGCACAAAGTTGATGTAGATATTGCGCAATTTATAGTGAGTGATACACGTATTGCACTGGGCGTCATTGGCACTGCTGTTATGGCGCAAGTTGCACCTAAAACAATTGCGATTACAGGCAGTGTGGGTAAAACCACGGTAAAAGAAATGTGCGCCGCTATTTTGTCGGTTCACGGTGATGTATTAGCCACTAAAGGTAATTTTAACAACGATATTGGTGTGCCACTGACGCTATTGCGTTTAGAACCACAGCATCGCTTTGCAGTTATTGAATTGGGCGCAAATCACTTAGGCGAAATAGCCTATACCACGGCAATGACAAAACCTGATGTGGCTGTTGTGTGTAATGTTGCCGCAGCACATTTAGAAGGCTTTGGTAGCTTAATGGGCGTTGCAAAAGCTAAAGGTGAGATTTTTGATGGCCTCAAAGATAATGGGGTTGCCATTGTTAATTGCGATAGTGAATTTAGTCAGTACTGGTTAGACAAGCTCAAAAATAAAAATGTTAAGTGCTTATCAACGATCAAAAAACTCGATATTTGGGCAGAAGACATTTCACTTGATAAAAATGCGCGTGCAAGCTTTACGCTTTGTACTAAAAGTAAAAAGCTACCCGTTACTTTAGCACTGCCAGGTAAGCACAATGTGGGTAATGCGCTTATTGCAGCAGCACTTACCAGCGAGTTTAATGTAAGCCTTGAAGAAATAGCCAATGCACTTGCCACAATGAATGATGTAAAAGGGCGCGTTAATTTAATTGAAGTATCTGATTTACTCACTGTAGTGGATGACACTTACAATGCTAACGTTAAGTCGGTAAAAGCAGCCATTGATTTATTAAGCGACATGCAAGGTCACCGAATTTTAGCGTTAGGGGATATGGGGGAACTTGGCGAAGATGCACGAAAGTATCACCAAGAAGTCGGTGAATACGCTCAACAACAAGGCATCGACGAGTTATTTACGTTAGGGGTATTGAGTAAATGCGCGAGCGATGTGTTTGAGCTACCTAACCGTCATTTTTCGAATCGTGAGCAAATGCTTCAACACATTCAAACAAGTATTAATAAAGTGAATGAAAAAACAACAATAGTCGTGAAAGGATCGCGCAGTTCTCGCATGGAATTATTAGTAACCGATTTAGTTAATGGCCAGCAACAAGCCATCAATGGAGTATCATAATGTTAGTTTGGCTGGCTGAGTATTTAACACAGTATTTTAGTGGTTTTCATGTTTTTTCGTATTTAACGCTACGCGCCATTTTAGGTATTTTAACGGCACTAACTATGTCTCTTTATTTAGGGCCTAAGTTAATTCGTGGTTTGCAACGCATGCAAATAGGTCAAACAGTTCGAGACGATGGTCCGCAATCGCATTTATCTAAGTCGGGTACGCCGACTATGGGTGGCCTGCTTATTTTAGCGGCTATTTTTACCAGTACACTCCTTTGGGCTGATTTATCAAATAAATATGTGTGGGCCACACTGTTTGTAATTGGCTCGTTAGGTATTGTTGGCTTTGTTGATGATTACCGTAAAGTTATTCGTAAAGATCCAAAAGGTCTAATTGCTAAGTGGAAGTACTTTTGGCAATCGGTCATTGCATTAGTTGTGGCGACTGCCTTGTACTTTACAAGTACACAGGCATCAGAAACTTCACTTGTTGTGCCATTTTTTAAAGATGTGCTGCCACAACTTGGTTTATTTTATATTGTGATTACTTATTTTGCTTTGGTAGGCACCTCAAATGCGGTAAACCTTACCGATGGACTTGATGGCTTAGCCATTGTGCCCACTATTTTAGTGGCTTCAGCGTTGGCTATTATTGCTTATTTAACGGGTAATATTAACTTTTCGGCTTACTTACATATCCCGCATTTGCCGTTGGCGAGTGAACTTGTTGTTGTATGTACCGCCATAGTAGGGGCTGGGCTTGGCTTTTTGTGGTTTAACACTTACCCAGCGCAAGTGTTTATGGGGGATGTAGGTTCATTAGCTCTAGGTGGTGCCTTGGGCATTATTGCAGTGTTAGTTCGTCAAGAGTTACTACTTATTATTATGGGTGGTGTGTTTGTTATGGAGGCGTTGTCGGTAATATTACAAGTTGGCTCGTATAAATTACGTGGGCAACGGATCTTTAGAATGGCGCCAATTCATCATCATTATGAATTAAAAGGCTGGCCAGAGCCGCGTGTTATTGTGCGCTTTTGGATTATTTCTATTGTGCTAGTACTCGCTGGCCTTGCGACATTAAAGATTCGATAAATGCAGTATTTAAACGAGATAAAAAACAAAAAAATAACAGTGCTCGGACTCGGTATAACCGGTCTGGGCATTGTGCGTTTTTTATTATCTCACGGTATTACACCTAAAGTAGTTGATAGCAGAGTAAACCCACCGGGAATTGATTGGCTTAAAGAGTATGCACCAGCACTGACTACCCACTTTGGTGATTTAGATAACGCAGCACTTTGCTCAAGCAATATGATTATTGTAAGCCCCGGCCTTAGTTTGAAAATACCGGCAATTGCTCTGGCAATTAGCAATGACGTTGAAGTTATTGGTGATGTAGAGTTATTTGCGCGTATTAACACAAAACCGGTTGTTGCAGTAACGGGCTCTAATGGTAAATCAACCGTGGTGACACTTGCCTATGAAGTACTAAAAGAAGCCGGCTATAAAGTTGCATTAGGTGGAAATATTGGCACGGCGGTGCTTGATTTACTTGATGATAAGTTTGATGTGTATGTATTGGAGCTATCTAGTTTTCAACTAGATACTACCAAAAGTTTAAAGCCTATAAGCGCAACTGTATTAAATGTATCTGAGGATCACCTAGATCGTTACGATAGCTATCAAGCTTATATAGATTCAAAACGCAGTATTTATAATTGTGCAGAGCTTATTGTAGTCAATGCCGACGATAGTCAAACACATCCTGTTGAGCCTAGTACAACCCCCCAAATTAGCTTTGGTGCTCAACAAGGTGATTTTTATTTAGCGCAGTACAATAACGAAACTCATTTTATGCTTAAAGGCGATGCCTTTTTACCTGTGAGTACGCTAGCTGTGGTAGGTAAGCATAATTATTTAAATGCACTAGCAGTTATGGCGCTTTTAAGTCCTTTTGAAGTAAGCAAAAAGCAATATAAAAACGCGTTAGGTCAATTCAATGGGTTGGCTCATCGCTGCCAATTTGTAGCTGAGCTTAACGGTGTAAAGTATTTTAACGATTCAAAGGCGACCAATGTTGGAGCCACTATAGCTGCAATAGACAGTTTAGCTAGTGACGGTGAGAATCTTATTGTTATTGCTGGTGGCGATGCCAAAGGCGCTGATTTAAATGCGCTTAAACCTTACATAGAACAGCATGTAAAAGCATTAATTTGTTTTGGTAAAGATGCAAGTGACTTAGCTGTGATTACCAATAAGAGCTATTTAACAAACAATATGGAAGAAGCCGTTGCTTTGGCCAAAGTACTTAGTAGCGCAGGCAATATTGTTTTATTAGCACCTGCGTGCGCCAGTATAGATATGTATAACAATTATATGCAGCGTGGTGATGACTTTGTTCAGTGCGTTCTAGCAGATCAAATATGATTGCTTTTGCTGATATAAAAGACGCATTAACGCCCAAGCCTTCAGGGCAGTTATACGACGTGCCGCTATTATACTGTGTAATAATGCTTATTGGTGTTGGTTTTATAATGGTTACTAGTGCGTCAATGCCTACCGCAGAGCGATTATTTAACGACCCCTACCATATAACTATTCGCCACAGCATGTTTTTAGCGATGGCCCTTGTACTTTTTTGGATAACTGTTTGCGTACCAATGGATTGGTGGAAACGTTCAAATCCTTATCTGTTGATACTGGGCATGGTGTTATTAATTGCTGTATTGATAATTGGACGTGAAGTAAACGGTGCAAAAAGATGGATACCCATTGGTCCCGTAGGCTTTCAGGTCGCAGAGGCTGCTAAATTATATTTCTTTAGTTATATAGCAGGCTATTTAGTAAGAAAGCGCGAAGAAGTACAAGAAAATATAAAAGGCTTTGCAAAGCCCATTGCTGTATTTGCTGTATATGCGCTGCTTATTTTACTGCAACCAGATTTGGGCACCGTAGTGGTAATGTTTGTAACAACCGTTGGTTTGTTGTTTTTAGCCGGTGCGAAGTTATGGCAATTTTTTGTATTGATTTTAACTGGGATTGGTCTCGTAGTTTTACTGATTATTGTTGAACCATATCGTATGGCTCGAGTTGTTGGTTTTTTAGATCCTTGGGATGATCCGTTTGGCAAAGGTTATCAATTAGTGCAGTCACTAATGGCTTATAGCCAAGGCGGTTGGTTTGGTCAAGGGCTAGGTAATAGCGTACAAAAACTGCAATATTTACCAGAAGCACACAATGACTTTATTTTTGCTGTAATAGGCGAAGAACTTGGTTTATTAGGCGTTGTAAGTATTTTAATGGTACTCGGTACCTTAGTATTTAGAGCCTTATTAATTGGCCAGCAAGCACTAAGATGCGGTAAAGAATATGAAGGTTACTTTTCGTTTGCTATTGGTATTTGGTTTGCATTTCAAACCATGGTTAATGTAGGCGCGAGTGCTGGTATTTTACCAACAAAAGGCTTAACACTGCCGTTTATTTCTTATGGTGGTTCAAGTTTATTAATAATGACGATAGCCACGGGTATTTTATTACGCGTAGATTTTGAAACTAAGATGGCAACCAAGCAAGCCACCTCACGCGGAGGTAAGCGATGAGCAAACGATTAGTAGTAGTGGCTGGTGGAACGGGCGGTCATATTTTTCCTGGCATTGCGGTAGCTGACTATTTAAAGCAGCAAGGTTGGCAAGTTAGCTGGATAGGCACACCAGATAGAATGGAAGCGCATGTTGTACCAAAGCATAATATAGACATTGACTTTATTAATGTAAAAGGCGTGCGTGGTAATGGGTTAAAACGCCTTATAAAAGCCCCATTTATGGTGCTTAACGCAATACTGCAAGCGCGTAACGTTTTAAAAAAGCAGCGTCCTGATGTCGTACTCGCTATGGGTGGGTATGTGACGGGTCCAACGGGAATTGCTGCTAAAAGTTTAGGTATCCCATTGGTGATCCATGAACAAAATGCTGTTGCAGGAATGAGTAATAAATGGCTCGCTAAATTTGCAGATCGTGTATTAGCTGCTTTTCCAAGTGCTTTTGCGCATGGTACTGCTGAGCTTGTTGGTAATCCGGTACGTCAAAGCGTTATTGACATACCTAAGCGCGAAATATCAAGCCCTATCAATATTTTAGTAGTAGGTGGTTCGCTTGGTGCACAAGTGCTCAATCAAACATTGCCTGAAGCATTTAAAATGTTGAGTAATGCCACCGCAATAAGTGTATGGCACCAAACGGGGAAAGGGCATCTAGGTAGTGTAGAAGACGCTTATAAATTACATACTTTTGATGATAATAAAATAAAGATAGCTGAGTTTATTGATGATATGGATGCAGCGTATGCTTGGGCTGATATTGTTATTTGCCGAGCGGGCGCATTAACTGTTAGCGAAATTGCAGCCGCAGGGAAAATGGCTGTTTTTGTTCCGTTTCCACATGCCGTAGACGACCATCAAACCGCGAATGCGCAATACTTAGTTATGGCAAATGGGGCATTGTTAATGCCACAAGGGCAGTTTAACAAGCAATCAATAGTTGAACTTTTAAGCCCCTATTTAGCCAAGCCAATATTAATTAAACAAATGGCAGCAAATGCTCATAAACAAGCCATTTTAGATGCCACAGAATGCGTTGCAATGCACTGTGAGCAAGCAACAAATAAGAGAGTGTAAGTGAAAGAAACATCATTACAAGAAAAACACACACGACCTGCAATGCGTCGAATTGAAACAATACACTTTATCGGTATTGGTGGTGCGGGTATGGGCGGTATTGCTGAAGTACTCGCTTTTGAAGGTTACCGTATTACAGGCTCAGATATTGCGCATAGTGCAATGACAGACCGTTTAATTAAAGCGGGCGCGGAAGTCTTTATTGGGCATCACGAAAACAACGTAAAAGATGCCAACGTAGTGGTCGTTTCAAGTGCAATTGACGAAACAAACCCTGAAATAATTGCAGCAAAAGCAGCAAGAGTTCCGGTTGTGCGCCGTGCAGAAATGTTAGCTGAGTTAATGCGTTTTCGCCACGGTATAGCGATTGCGGGAACGCATGGGAAAACGACCACAACGAGCTTAATTGCGAGTATTTACGGGCAAGCAGGGCTAGATCCAACGTTTATTATTGGTGGTTTACTCAATAGCGCCGGAAGTAACGCGAAAGTAGGTAAAAGCGATTTTTTAATAGCAGAAGCAGATGAAAGTGATGCATCGTTTTTACATTTACAACCTATGGTTTCAGTGATCACTAATATTGAAGAAGATCACATGGAAACGTATGGCGGTAGCCTTGAAAAAATGAAAGACACGTATGTGGATTTTATTCATAATTTACCGTTCTATGGCTTAGCTGTTGTGTGTATTGATTCGGAAGTAGCTGCTGAGCTCATCCCGCGTTTTGGCCGCCCTGTTATTACGTATGGCGAATCAAGTGATGCAGATTATCGGATGGGCAATTTTAGCCAATCGGCTAATACTTGTGAGTTTACCGTGACTAATAAGCAAGGTGAGAGCTTAACGGTAAAGTTAAACATGCCAGGTAAGCATAATGCACTTAATGCCACCGCAGCAATTGCTGTAGCAAAAGATCAAAATATTGCGAATCACGCAATTTTAGAAGCCCTACAAAAATTTGAAGGGATTGGTCGACGTTTTCAACACTATGGTGAATTTGAAAATGAACGCGGTAGTGTGATGCTCGTTGATGATTACGG
This sequence comes from Pseudoalteromonas sp. Ld19, assembly GCF_045064135.1. NCBI lineage: Bacteria > Pseudomonadati > Pseudomonadota > Gammaproteobacteria > Alteromonadales > Pseudoalteromonadaceae > Pseudoalteromonas > Pseudoalteromonas sp. Ld19. The sequence goes on from NZ_JBISHA010000017.1 coordinate 307,307, forward strand.
ACACCACCCATCAGAAGTTGCTGCCACAATTGCAGCTGCACGTGAAGGCTGGCCAGATAAACGCTTAGTCATGGTTTATCAACCACATCGCTTTACCCGTACACGCGACTTGTACGAAGATTTTGTTAAAGTGCTTGCTGACGTCGATCAACTATTACTGCTTGACGTGTATAGCGCCGGTGAGGAACCCATTTTAGGTGCCGATAGTAAAAGCTTATGCCGCAGCTTACGCCAACGTGGTAAAGAGCCATTGCATGTAGCTTCAAGTGGAGAGCTTGCTGGTATGCTGGCCGAGTGCTTACAAAATAACGATTTAGTATTAACCCAAGGTGCAGGTAATATAGGGCAATTAGTAAAAACCTTAGCTGCAACGGGCATGTCGATAGAAAAACTTAAACAAGGTGAAGTATGACTCAGGTAAATGCACAGTTTGGTAAAGTAGCGGTATTGCTAGGTGGAAACTCAGCAGAGCGTGAAGTGTCATTAAAATCTGGTCAAGCCGTTTTAAATGCACTGCAAAACAGTGGTGTTGATGCAATTGCATTTGATCCGCAAACTCGTTCATTATGGGAGTTAAAAGAACTAAACATAGAACGTGTTTTTATTGCGCTACATGGTCGAGGTGGTGAAGACGGTACTGTGCAAGGTGCGCTTGAATTTATGAACTTGCCTTACACGGGGAGTAATGTACTCGGTTCAGCACTTGCTATGGATAAAGTGCGCTGTAAGCATTTATTTAAGTCGGCCGGATTAAGTACGGCACCTTATACCGTTGTTGATGCTAAAAAAGGCTTCGATGCATCTTCAATAATGAATAAATTTAAAAAGGTAATGGTTAAGCCATCGCATGAGGGCTCAAGCATCGGTATGGCACAAGCAAGTACAGTACAAGAGCTTGAAAAAGCGCTGGCAAATGCATTTAAATTTGATAGCCAAGTGCTTGTCGAGCAATGGATTACTGGACGCGAGTTCACCGTGACGATATTGGGTGATGAAGTACAGCCAGTAATTGAAATGACGACCCCGAACGGGTTTTATGATTACCAAGCTAAGTATCAGTCAAGTTCAACGCAGTATCATTGCCCTGCAGATTTATCAGAGCAAGATACTAAGTACTTACAAGCTATATCGTTAGATGCGTTTGATTTAGTGGGTGCAAGTGGGTGGGGTCGTGTTGATGCAATGCAAGACGAGCAAGGGCATTTTTACCTACTAGAGGTAAATACAGTCCCAGGTATGACCGAAAAATCGCTAGTACCAATGGCAGCAAAAGCAAATGGGGCAAGTTTTGAGCAATTAGTTGTTCGCATTTTGGAGCAAACGCTTTAATATGCATCCCCTTTTAGAAAAAGCACTAAAAATCAAACAGCAACTAAATTGGTCGCTAATTTTTGGAGTAAGCTTTTTTCTAGTTGTAGTGATTGGTTTAGTGCAACTAACCACTGGTATTTCAGATTGGCTAGTTGAAAATAAAGATGCCCAAATTAAGCAGTTAACTGTGCAAGGACATCCAAAGTACACCGATGAAACCGCGATTATAAAAGCAATAAAAAAAGCGGATTTAAGTAGCTTTTTTGAACTCGATGTAAAGCATGTGCAACAACTTGTGCAAGATTTACCTTGGGTAGCTACTGTATCGGTACGAAAACAATGGCCCGATACAATACAAGTCTATGTAGTGGAACATGAAGTCGTCGCGCACTGGAACAGTGATTTATTACTGAATCAAAGTGGTGAAGCTTTTCAAGCTAGCAGTGATAAAATAAGTGCCGATTTACCGCAGTTGTTTGGACCAGAGGGTAGCGAACAAGAAGCATGGGTTGCCTTTAAACAACTTGATGAGATGCTTAGAGTTAACTCTTTAACATTAAAAAGTTTAGCGTTATCGGAGCGTTTTTCGTGGCAGTTATGGTTAGATAACGGGGTGCGTTTAAATTTAGGGCGCAAAGATAAAGCTAAACGTGTACAGCGGTTTATAGATGTTTACCCGCGAATGAAACAACGTGAAGATGCACAAATAGACACAATCGATTTACGGTATGATACCGGCCTTGCAGTGAGTTATAAGCCAGTGCAAGAAGAACAATTACAAAATAAGAGTAAGGCATGACTAAGTCAGCAGAAAGAAACCTAGTAATAGGATTAGACGTTGGCACCTCGAAAGTGGTTGCTACGGTAGGTGAAATCACCGCAGATAACAAGCTCAGCATTGTTGGTGTGGGCAGCCAAGTATCTCATGGTATGGATAAAGGCGGTGTTAACGATTTAAACTTAGTGTCTGAGTCTATTCGCCGAGCTATAGACGAAGCTGAATTAATGGCTGATTGTCGTATCAGCTCTGTGTACTTGGGTATCTCTGGTAAACATATTCAATGCCAAAACGAAAGCGGCGTAGTGGCTATTAACAATACCGAAGTGACGGATGAAGACATTGAAAATGTTATTCATATCGCGCGTTCCGTACCTATTTCGGCTGAACGTAAAATGCTGCATGCTCTGCCGCAAGAGTACAGTATTGACATGCAAGAGGGTATTAAAAACCCATTGGGCATGAGTGGCGTTCGAATGGAAGCACGAGCACATATTATTACGTGTTCAAACGATATGGCTAAAAACATTGAAAAATGCGTACACCGTTGTGGCCTTGAAGTCGATCAACTTATTTTTACAGCATTAGCATCGTGTTATTCAGTGCTGACACCCGATGAAAAAGAGCTCGGTGTTGCTGTACTTGATATTGGCGGTGGTACAATGGATATCACTATTTATATTAATGGCGCGCTGCGTCATTCAGCGGTTATTCCTGTCGCCGGTAATCAAGTGACGGGTGATATTGCAAAAATATTTCGTACACCTATATCACATGCAGAGTCACTCAAAGTACAATATGCATGTGCAAGTAGCCAAATGGCAAGTAGCGAAGACACAATTGAAGTACCAAGTGTGGGCGGACGACCAGCAAGATTGATGTCGCGTCATACGTTATCAGAGGTTGTTGAACCTCGTTTTAGAGAATTATTTGAATTGGCGATGGAAGAAATTCGTCGTTCGGGTTTAGAAGACCAAATTGCGGCAGGCCTAGTTATAACAGGCGGAACTGCTAAAATGACTGGCGCAATGGAAGTGGCAGAAGACATTTTCCAAATGCCAGTAAGAATAGGCAAACCAATCGGGATAGTTGGTTTGACAGACTACGTAGATGATCCTTCGTACGCAACCGCTGTTGGTTTGTTACAATACGGCCGTACCATGCAATCGATGAATGCACAAAAGTCGAAAGCAGAGGATAACAATAATTGGTGGAACCGCATTGCAAAATGGTTTCAAGGCGAGTTTTAATGCTCAAGTCGGAGAGTAAACATGTTTGATATAATGGAACAACACAGCGAAGAAGCTGTCATAAAGGTAATTGGCGTGGGCGGTGGCGGCGGTAACGCTGTTGAGCACATGGTAAAACAACAGATTGAAGGCGTGCGCTTTATAGCGGCTAATACGGATGCACAAGCATTACGTAATTCATCTGCAGATATTACAGTACAATTGGGCACGCAAATAACCTCTGGGCTGGGTGCGGGCGCAAATCCTGATGTAGGCCGTCAATCGGCTGAAGAAGATGCTGATACCATTCGTGCTAGCCTTGAAGGCGCAGATATGGTCTTTATTGCAGCGGGTATGGGCGGTGGTACAGGTACTGGTGCAGCACCGGTAGTTGCTAAAATAGCGAAAGAGCTAGGTATTTTAACTGTTGCAGTCGTAACACGTCCTTTTGACTTTGAAGGCAAAAAGCGTGCAGCAGCTGCTGAGCAAGGTATTAATGAATTGTCAGAAATTGTAGATTCGCTTATTACAATTCCGAACAATAAATTACTTAAAGTTTTAGGGAAAGGGACTACACTTCTAGATGCCTTCGCTAAAGCAAATGACGTATTATTTGGCGCGGTTCAAGGTATTGCAGAGCTAATTACACGTTCTGGTTTAATTAACGTGGATTTCGCCGATGTAAGAACGGTAATGTCTGCAATGGGTACTGCTATGATGGGAACTGCATCTGCATCAGGCCCTGATCGTGCCCAAGAAGCAGCAGAAGCGGCTATTTCAAGCCCATTACTAGAAGACGTTGATTTAACCGGAGCTAAAGGTATCTTGGTTAATATTACCGCCGGTATGGACATTGCGATTGAAGAATTTGAAATTGTGGGTAATCACGTTAAAGCGCTTGCGTCAGAAAACGCAACGGTTGTTGTTGGTGCAGTTATTGACCCAGAAATGACAGATGAATTACGAGTAACAGTTGTTGCAACTGGCTTAGGAGGCGATCGTCGCCCGCAGTTTGGTATTGTAGATAACGGCTTTAAAAAAGCATCAGGTTCTGATGTTGCAAGTTCTTCAAACCAATCGAGCAGCATGTACGTACCAAGCTTTGCGAGTCAAGGCACAAGCACTGAAGAAAGTAGTACTGCTAATGCAAAAGTTGAGAGCAAAGAACAAGCGCCTTCTTCTAGCTCAAATAGCAATATGAGTTCTTCAACGCAAAACAGTAAAAAAGCGGATAAATCAGAAGGCAGTGATTATTTTGATATCCCCGCTTTTTTACGTAAACAAGCTGATTAATAAAATAGTACTTTCGTTTGTAATTTGAACGAAAATTGGATTTTAGGCGTATTTATGTTAAAATCCGCCGTCTGAATGTAATTAATTTTAAGTGAGCGAACCTATGATTAAACAGCGTACGATTGCACAAGTAGTCAAAGCCATAGGAATTGGACTTCATAAAGGTGAGAAGGTCACAATAACTCTCCGACCTGCGAGCGCAAATACTGGGATTGTATTTCGCCGTGTAGACCTTGATCCGGTTGTTGATTTTGAAACAACACCTGAAGCCGTTGGTGATACGCAATTATGTACCTGTTTAATTAATAAAGATGGCGTTCGCTTATCGACTACTGAGCATCTTATTGCAGCAGTTGCTGCAATGGGGATTGATAATCTAATTGTTGAATTAGACAGCTCAGAAGTGCCGATTATGGATGGTAGTGCATTACCATTCATATACTTGTTACAAAAAGGTGGTATTGAAGAGCAAAATACGGCTAAACGCTTTATTCGAATCAAAGAAAAAGTACGTATTGAAGAAGATGGTAAGTGGGCTGAAGTTGAGCCGTATGATGGTTTTCATATCGACTTTGAAATTGCATTTAACCATCCAGCTATCAACGAAAGTCGCCAACGTATTGGTTTAGATATAACAACACAAAGCTTTATTGAAGAAATCAGTCGCGCGCGTACTTTTGGATTTATGAAAGACATTGAATACATGCATGCAAACAACCTAGCGCTAGGTGGTAGTATGGATAGTGCTGTGGTACTTGATGAATTCAAAGTTTTAAATCCTAACGGTTTACGTTATAGCGATGAGTTTGTTAAGCACAAGATATTAGACTGTGTTGGTGACATGTTTATGACAGGTCATAACCTTTTAGGTAAAGTAACCGCATTTAAATCGGGTCATGATTTAAATAATAAATTACTTCGTAAAATTATGGCTACAGAGTCAGCATGGGAGTGGGCAACATTTGAAACGCCTGTGACGATGCCTGCACCCGGTCTTGAGTTAGCTCCAGCCTAAAAACAGTAAAAGTACAGTTCGCAAACAGTTATAAAAAATGACGCTAATTAGCGTCATTTTTTTGCGTGAAATTCACTCTATTATAACTCTAAAAGAGCTTGTAACTGATTTAGATGAGTTACGGTATAGGTTGGCTTTATTCCGTCGGCTAATTGCTCGCCAGGATGCTGCAACCAGCAAGTATCTATGCCTGCATTGTTGCCGCCAAGTATGTCACTTGCAGCAGTATCACCCACCATAAGTACCTCGCTTTTATCTGGGTTACCCATTAGCTCAAATGTGTGCTCAAAAATAGCTTTATTTGGTTTTGCTATACCCACAAGTTCAGATATTACTAACCATTCAAACATATCTTTTAAGCCAGTATGCTCAAGGCGTACTGTTTGTAGGCGGGCAAATCCATTAGTAATAATACCTAATCGAGCATTTGGCTTAAGTTTATTTAAAAGTTCAATAGCACCGGGTAATGGCTCGCAAATTTGCGCCATAGCATCTAAAAAAGCATCGTTTAGCTCTTTTGCGGGCACATTAAGCTTTGAAGCCCACTCATTAAAGCGTGTTATTTGTAAGTAATCTGCGCTAATAGTGCCATTTTGATAATCAACCCACAGCTGCTTATTGGTTTTTTGATAATGAATATAATCGTCTTGGCTAAAATCTACGTTGTAAGCTTTAAACATGCGAGTCATGCCCGCTAAAATATCAAACCTAAATAAGGTTTCGTCTGCATCAAACAATACATAGTTGTATTTCATTCAACTTCCTAAATTAATTTGTTTGGCTGTAGAGATCTACATGTAGAAAGGGCGCCATAGCTAAAGTGAGTGCTTGTGTATAGGTGCTTTCACGCGTGGCGTGGTTGTTTGTAAGTAACCCAATAGCGCCCCCTTTTTGTTTAACGTTGATAGTATTAAATGCCTTGTCCATTACGTCGCCAAGTTCTTCGCCTTTAAGTAATGCGTTATAAAGCACTTGAGGCAAGGGGAGGTTGCTACTGCGCCCTACAACTTGATTTAAGGCATTATCAATAACTACGTAAGCAAAGGTTGCTGCACCATAGCTAAATTGCTCTGCACCGCCTTCCATTGCCACGTAGTAGTGAGCTTGGTGATGCTCTTTGCAATAATTAACACGATTTTGTGCGCCAATACGTGTTTCGTCTTCGCCAATCGGCTGTTCTGGAACGCCTGAGGGAGCATTAACACCTTCACAGTTAATAGTATGGGCGGGAAAATACATAGTAAAAATATGCTTAGCGGCATTTATTTTTACAGGATTTTTAGAACCAACAATAATTTTTAATTGTTGTGACATACAGATCTCACTTTAAACAAAATCAGCAGTGTACGTGAGTTAGCGTTAACAAAAAAGAGTAGCAAGGCTAATCAAATAGGCAAATCAAGTGGGGCTAAGTTTTCTAATGCGCGCTTTTTTAAAATAATATCTTTAATGAGAGGGGTAAGTACCAACTCCATTGCTAAACCCATTTTTCCACCAGGCACAACAAGTGTATTGATACGGGACATAAAGCTGCCTTCGATCATGCGTAAATAATACGGAAAATCAACATCATCAATTCCTCTAAAGCGAATAACGACAAAGCTTTCATCAAGTGATGGAATATCTTTTGCGCTAAATGGGTTTGAGGTATCAACTGTTGGTACACGCTGAAAGTTTATATGCGTACGCGAGAATTGCGGAGTAATGTGATTAATATAGTCATCCATGCTACGCACAATAGACCCCATAACCGCTTCGCGAGAATGGCCACGTTCAGAAGTATCACGGATTAGCTTTTGAATCCATTCAAGGTTAATAATAGGTACCATGCCTATTAATAAGTCGACATGTTTCGCTACATCTACATCCTGATCGACAACGCCACCATGTAAACCTTCATAAAATAAAATATCAGTGTTTTGATCAAGATCTTGCCAAGGAGTGAACGTACCTGGTAATTGATTGTAGGGAACAGCCTCATCAAATGTGTGTAAATAGCGACGCAATTTGCCTTGTCCAGTTTCGCCATAATTGCCAAATAATGCTTCTAGCGCGCTGAAGTCATTCGCTTCTCGGCCAAAGTAACTAATGTGTTTGCCTTCTTGTTGCGCTTCACGCACTTTTTTATCCATTTCAGGGCGAGTGTAACGATGAAAGCTATCTCCTTCGATAAAAGCAGCTTGAATATTTAGGCTACGAAAAATATGTTTAATTGCATTGGTTGTGGTGGTTGTACCCGCACCCGATGAACCAGTTATTGCAATAATAGGGTTTTTAGCTGACATGTTAATTCTCTTTTTTAGGACCCGATTTTATAACCAGACTAAACTTAACACTATTTTAAGTTGTTTGGATATTTTAAGCGTTGACTGACTCAGGCCAAGTGACGGCATCAGCGAATAACGTTATCATGAGGTGCTTAAAATTAAAACGAGAGAAAGCATGAAACTTATTAAACCATTACTAGGCTTCTTTTGCGTAAGTGTCCTGAGCCTAGGTATAGCACACGCTAGTATGCCAAAAAGCCAAATATTACTTGCTGATTTAAATACACCTTATGGCTTGCAAGTAACGATAGTGAGCGATAAAACAAGTTATAACAATCAGCCTTACTTAACCAGTACAGGTTTATATTTTACTCACGAGGTATTAGTTGGTGATAAAAGCCAAACTGATATTGCCTACTATGACTTAACAACTCAGCAGGTTAGCAATCTCACCAAGTCAGCTGTCAGCGAATATTCGCCAACATTGATGCCAGATAAAAGTAATTTATCAGCTATTGTAGTTGAAGCCGATGGTAAGCAAAAACTCTGGCAATATTCAGCTTTAAGTGAGGGGCCCGCAACACGAATTTTTGATTGGATAGAGCCCGTTGGTTATCATGCTTGGGGTATTAAGAATGATTTAGTGATGTTTATTTTAGGTGAGCCCCACACACTTCAATATACTTCAGTAGAGGCTGCTAAAGGTCAGGTTGTTGCAAGCAACATTGGCCGCACGCTTATTTATAATAACTCGACGGCTACATTTTTATTTAGTTACACTAAAAACGAACAACACATTTTAGCTAGCTTTAACCCTCAAAATAAACAGGTTGAAGACTTACTAAGGTTACCATCTCAAGTTCAAGATTTTATTTTAAAAGACGATGCAACGATTGCTTACGCTATTAAAAACCGTGTTTATCAGCGCAAGCTTAATGGCAGTAATGAAATATCGCAATGGCTTGATTTAAGCACTTACTGTAAAACGAATATAACAAGAATGAGTTATAACAATGAAAAGCTCGCTTTTGTATGTGATATAACGAAGTAAAGCAGACAAATAAATTCAGATTTTATTGTGTATGCGTTAATCTAATGCGTAAATTAACTAATAGGGACTACACGTGGCTTATAGTGCAGACGAGCTGACAGAGCAGCTTATTAAATTACAATGCAGAAGTAATTTTAAGATTAAAAATATTGCAGAATACATGTTAGTAAACTCTAAAGAAGCTTTTTATACTCATAGTGAAAGTGGCAAAGGTAAAATAGTAATTCGCCCTGCATTTGAAGTATTTAGCGATGATTTTAGTGATATTGATGGCGTAACACGTGCGCAAGGGTATTTTCATAGCAGCGAGATGACACGCTTCCCGACACGTATTTTTAAAAGCGCCCAACCTATTCACTACGGTGTGGCATTTAAAATAAACTCTGAGCAAGCAGCCAAAGATTTTATAGCCAAGCTTACAATGATTATTGGCAACTAATTTTATATAAAAAGTAAAAAGCCGCCGAATTTATATTCAGCGGCTTTTGTATTTTTATAGCTTAATCACTAAGAATTACTTACTTTTTAAGAAACTATTAACCGACTCTAGTTCGCGAGTTTTAAGTGCGATACAGTCATTTGTGCTTTCTTCAAGTTTACTTAACGTACGTGCATAACCTGCTACATCGGCCACTTTTTTGTTAAAAAAGTCTTGTGTTTTAGCTAAGCTTTTTGCATTACAACTTGCGGTTGTAAAGTACGGTAAGTTAGGTACAAAGAACGGTGGCAAGCTTGTTGTTACTTTATCGTAATTGGCGTATATCCAGTCAATAAACAATGCTTGGCGTTCGTCTGTGTAACTTTGACCAGACAAAATAGTACGCATATCAGAGGCGGTTACTTCATCCGTTAAGCTGTAAGCTAAAACGGATTTTTGCAGCTCAGGGTTACCAAAAAAGCCCATTGCAGCAAGCATATTAGTGCGTACTTGTGGATCTTTTGTGGTTTTAAATGTCGTCATAAACTGATCAAGTAATACTTTATCACCATGAAAAGCTGCCAGTCTTAAATAAGTGCCCGCTAAGTAAGGATCTACTTTTTGTGGGTTGTTTAAATACACTTGCGTTTGCTCTTTGGCTTTATTAATTATAACTTGATCTTCACCATCAAAACCTAAGCGTGATACAACCGCCGCACGAAGTTGTGCAATAGCACCATCTTCTCCAGCTTTTGCCTCTAAACCATATTTTTTAGCTGCAGGAGTAACTGCATCACGAATAAATGCAGGCCATAGGTCTTTATTGCTATCGTCTTTAAACGTACGTTGTTGCGATACTAAGTAACCTAATGCGGTATTTGCTACGCGAGGGTGGTTATCGCTTGCGAATACTTCAAGTGTTTGCATTAACTTAGCCGCAGATATAACACCAGCATCAAGTAGCGCGTCAGTGGCTGATAATAACGCCAAACGCTCGCGGTCAGTCAATACGCTTGCTGCATTATCGATAAGTGCGTTAAATTGCATGTCATCCATTACCCAGCGGTAATAGCCTAGTGCACCTTGATCAGGATAAATCCATTCTGGTTCAAAGTCTAAATCTAGCGTTTGGCTTTGTTTATTAAGTAATACATTCGCTGTTTTTACTTTATCGCCAGCGCCATATTTAATAGCAACAGGTACATTCCATAATTGTTCTGGCGCATCAACACCTGCGTTTACAAAGCGACTTTGTGAAATCGTTACTTTGCTACCTTGTTGGGTCACCTTAACAAGTGGGAAAGAAGACTGTTCAATAAACGATTTTAAAACACCTGCGACATCTTTATTTGATGCTTTACCTAGTGCTTGCCATAAATCAGCCGCTTCTGCGTTTTTGTAAGAGAATTCTTTTAAGTAGCTTTGAATTCCTTTTTGAAACGCGTCTTCGCCAATCCAGTTTTCAACCATCGCAAGTACTGAGCTACCTTTGCTGTAAGCAAGACCTAAACCGTCCATAATGTCGGCTTCAGTTTTTATTGGCTTACGAATGGGCTTAGTACTTAAACGCGCATCAAGTGCCATTACGTTGTTTTGTGGCAGGTCTAAGTGCGATTCAAACTCAGGGTTAAGCTGCTTAGTAATTTTCGCAGCCATCCAGCTAGCAAATGCTTCATTTAGCCATAAATCGTTCCACCATTTCATGGTGACTAAGTTACCGTACCATTGATGAGCAAGTTCGTGAGCAATAATTGATACATTGCGCTGTTTTTTGCTACGTGTTGCAGCGGCTAAATCAACTAATAAAATATCTTCTCGGTAGGTTACTAAGCCTGAATTTTCCATTGCACCAAATGGAAATTCTGGCACTGCAACAGAGTCTAATTTTTTATATACATAAGGAATGCCAAAGTATTCTTCAAGTGCGTTCAGTACTTTTGGCATGTTTTCTTTTGCGTATTGGGCTAAATGAATTTTACCTTGCGGAGTAATTACACGACCAGGAATTGGCATACCTTTAATTTCTAATTCTTCAAACGGGCCAACAGCCATAGCGACTAAGTATGAAGGAATTGGCGGCGTTTTATCAAAGTAGTGTGTGGTCATATCGCCATTAACGATTGCTTTAAGCTCTGGTGTGTTGGCATATACTTTTTGTGATGTAGGCGCAGTAATTGTTAACTGAAATGGGATTTTGTAGCTTGGTTCGTCAAATACAGGAAACGCACGACGCGCGTCGCTCATCTCAAATTGAGTAAATAAGTAAGGCGTTCCTTGATCTAACGTTTTGTACAGGCCTACACTCTGACGATTATACGGCGCTGAAAAATCTACTTTTAGTGTGTATTTACCTGGTTGAATTTGCTCGTCACAACTAAATTTCACTTTGCCTGTTTTAAGCATTTCGTTGTTTAAATCACAATTTTCTTCGCCAAGTAATTGCGCCATTTTAACAGCGTAAGCTACGCCATTTAACTCAATGTATTTTGTTGGTTTTAGTACTTCTAGGGAAATCTCAGTCATCCCTGTAAATGTATCTTGGCTTGGGTCGAGCGTTAACGACACCTGTTGTGAGCTTGGTTTTGCGAGTTTTTCGATAACGAATTCGTTAGCGTGTGCAGCATTCATTGCCAGTGCAACGCTCACTGTTAAAAGGCTTTTAAAAAACATAGTGTTCCCTAGATTGTTGTTGTTAGAAACTACCCTAAACAGGCTTTTTTATGCTCATATAATTAGGGGTTAGATATCCTAACAGTTTTTTTAAATAGAGTAATTGATTATAACGGTGACATTAAGGGGAAATAGTAACAACGTTTGTCAGTGACTTTCGCGTGTTATAAAGCGCTGCCAGCTTAAATTAGTATTAATGGTACGTAGTTGTTGAATAACAGTATTTAGCAAAGTGGTGTCGTTAAACGTATCGTGTTGATACTCGCTAAAGCCCATTAAATAATTGAAGGCATCTTTAGAGCTGGCTTGTAGGGCATATATACGAACTTGCTGTTCAAAGTTAAGGCGCAGGCTGCTTATTGCTGTTTTCATACCGAGTTGATCTACGTTTGGGATATCACATTTTTGTAAGTAGCCAGCTCGCTCACCTTCACCTGAAAACCAAATGCGTACTTTTTCACTGTACCTACCCGTTTTAGCCGGTAAATCGAACATTAACCGGTGTTGATTTTGCGATTTAATAAACGCTATGTATTCATTAAAACCAGCATTTATAAGTGCTTGATGTACAGGGACCAAACGAGGTTTTATTTTTCCATGTGTATGAAAATTAAAGCACAGAATGTTTTTTTCAACAGATAGATCGTCAAGTGTTAAGCAACCAACCTCATCGCTGTAAGCGCCACTATAGTAAGCAATTAAAGGCAGCCAAAAATGCCAATGTTTCGCTTGTTCGCGAGCAACCTTAAAATCACCGTATATATATCCATTATAAAGCGTGTGTAGTTCCATGGCAGAAAAAGGCCGGCGACCAAGATGGGTTTTCAACGTAATACCTTGAAAATAATGATGTGTTTTATCTTATACCCAACTAACAGTTGATGCTAGTTGGGTTTACTCGCTTTAAAAATAAAGCAGGTGGCGTATTACTCACTCAGTGCGCGAGCTAAGCCTGTTGGTTCAATTTCTGCGCATACTTGGTCATCATTCCAGTTAATACCAACCAGTGCATTATCTTCATTTAAGTCTTCAACCCATGCATCTAAAAATTCATCAAGGTTGATCTCTACAGGACTGTAGTCTTTCCATTCTTCTTTACATTGCGCTTTAGCTGCTGCTTCACTTTCCCAAAGTAGTAACACGTCAGTTTCGTCAAATTGATTAGAATCACATACTACAAAGCCATTATCTTCTGCACCGAGTGCCCAAATTACTTCGCTAACACGTACTTTTTCTACGAAGTTAACCAGTTGTGATTCAATTTCGATATCGCTCATGTGTTTACCTTTTTAAATTAGTGACGAGAATTAGTATCTATTGCCGCTTAGTGCTTGCTGTATTGCTTATAAAAAGCAATACGCTTTGGATGCTGACTAAAGTCAGTCCGTTCGCGAAAGCAAATCAAGTAGGTAGTATAAACTGATGTTGAGGTATTCACAGCTTTTAAATACTTGATCACATAAATCAGTATTTAAACAGTTTAATATTTGCTCAGTCGGTTCGTTTGTAAGTTAGAAAACTTATCGCTAATTTGATGCAATTAGCTTTGGCTGGCTTATTGAAGCAAAAAGCGCACTATGGAGCTAGAGTTAATAAGCGTGAACATAGCGTCGATTTAAATAGGTTGTTTTTGGGAGGATTTTTATTTGCTCGATTAGGGGGCGTTTGTTTAAAAAGTATACTTTAAATATCAACAGCCCCTAGGGCGTGTTGACCTTTCGCGATTGATTTTGCAGCAGACTGTTTGGTATTTAGGCAAGGCAGAGCCTGTGATGTGTGGTTGTTCCCCATAAATAGGCGATAACGCAGCATAGATACCAAACATGCGCTGCCCTTTGGGTTCTTTCTAGGGACGATTAACTCTTTGTTGCTCGGTTTTTACTTAGCCCACTAGGTTACAAACCTCGCGCCGCGATTAAATCGCCCCTAGATTGAACAAATTTCAATCCACAAAGGTCAACACGCCCTAGGTTGACGTTATTTTATTGTGCCCAAGTTCTAATTCGACTGCATGGGTATTTAATAAAAAAGCCGCACGAGCGGCTTTTAATAAATGGTATGTATCAAATTATTCTGAACGACTGGTTACTTCAAGCAAATGATAACCAAATTGTGTTTGCACTGGGCCTTGTACTTCATTAATTGGTGCAGAAAATACCACTTTATCAAATTCTGGTACCATCATACCTGGACCAAATTCACCAAGGGCACCGCCGTCTTGGCCAGAAGGACAATTAGAATGTGCTTTTGCTAACTCAGCAAAAGCTTCACCTTGCTCAATTTTTTCTTTTAAGTCTAAACATTGTGCTTCACTGTCTACTAGGATGTGTCGTGCGCTTGCCACTGTCATAAATTCTCCGCTTATATTTGGTGTTTTTTTAACCTAATGAAATGTCATTCTAGTTAGTTTCAACTAATTGTACCAGTATAAACTTATTTCTCAGAAAGCACAGTTTCAATTGCTGAGATCATCTGCTCTGAATTTGGTAACATTTTACTATTAAAACGCAATATTGTTTTACGATCCGCAGACACAAGGTACTTATAAAAGTTCCAGTTAGGAGAGCTGGTTTGTGCGTTTAAGTGATTAAAGATTGGATTTGCGTTGCTGCCACGTACTTCACTGGTAGCAAACATAGGAAAAGTAACTCCGTAGTTTATAAAGCAAACTTTAGCTGTGTCTTTTTCATCGTTTTCTTCTTGAAAAAAGTCATCAGAAGGAAACCCCAATACGACTAACCCTTGTTCTTTATATTGTTGGTATAGTGTTTCCAGATCTTTAAACTGAGGTGTGAAGCCACAATTACTGGCTGTGTTTACTATTAACAGCGGTTTATTTTTGAATTGACATAAATTGATAGATTCTTCAGAGCGCAGTTTACGAATATCGACATTGGTAAAGTCTGTGCAGGTTTGTTCTGATTGCTCATTGCTATTAAAGGTGTTTTTAGCTTGTGTGTTAACTGTTATAAATAAAATACTGAGCCCTATAATAACTTTTTTTAGCATAACGAACGCCTATATTTCCGATTGTTAGAGTTGATGATGATACGCTAATATAGGGGAAATTGATCAACCATGTAATCACTTATGACCACTCGTTTAGCAAATATTAATGATCTTAGCGACATTGTCGCCATTTATAATGAAACTATTGCTGGGCGGATGGTAACCGCCGATACAGAAAATGTAACTGTTGCAGAAAAGCGTGATTGGTTTAATAGTCATACCGCAGAACGGCCAATTTACGTTTACTGTGAAAACAACCAAGTATTGGCATGGTTAAGTTACAAATCATTTTATGGTCGTCCAGCCTACGATGGTACTGTTGAAATGAGTATTTACATTACCGCAAAAGCACAAGGTAAAGGGTTGGGTAAAAAATTAATGAATTTTGCACAAACCCAAGCTAAACAATTAAATATTAAAGTATTATTGGGCTTTATTTTTAGCCATAACTTACCAAGTGTTAAACTATTTAAGCACTTTAATTTTGCAGTGTGGGGAGAGCTTCCTAATGTTGCCATTATGGATGGGAAGCTATACAGCTTAACGATTTTTGGAAAACATTTGCAATAAATCCCGCCACTATATAGTTATTTTTTTCTTGTAAATATATATGGGAAAATGTGCTAACCAATAATATTAGACTACGCTATTTATATATTAAGTTAATTAACTGTAAGTGTAGCTTGATGATTCGGAAAATATTAATTGTAGATAGCAGCAGCGTAATCGCTATGCGCGTAAAGGTACTTTTAGAATTAATTGGCTGTGAAGTCGAATTAATTCATTTTTCTATGCTAAAAATGTATACCAATGTGAGTTGCTACGACTTAATTGTCATAGCACACGGCGTACCTGTCACTGCAATAATATGTTTAGTTGAAAAAGTACCGCAAGAGCGTTTTATGCTTCTTGCTCCAAAAGCTGAAAGTGGCCAGCAGCTTACTACATTTAGTGAGCTCAATCATGTTGTGCCTAATGCAACAGTGGTTTACCCGTTTTTTTCAAACAAAGAAATTACGTCTTTATTAGAAAGTCTGTTAGAAATAGGCTCAAATCATATACTTCAATTACCAACCATTTTATTAGTGGACCATATACCTGAACGTCTCGAAAATATGAAAAACAGCTTAGTGGGCGCGCACATAAGAACATATACAGCCACTAACTTTGAAGAAGCGTTGGAAGTCGTTACAAATAGGGATTTAGATATACTTATTAGTGATTTTAGTTTGGGCGATACAACGGGGCTTGAAATTTTTTCTAAGTTAAAAGTTGAACACCCCCGTTGCCGTTGCTTGCTCTTTACCTCTCGCTCAGATCAAGTTTCGATGATAGAAGCAATTCGTCAAGGCGTTGAAGATGTGTTAATTAAACCACTTAATGATAATGTTCTTTTGCAGTCGGTACATAAATTATGGCAAACCGAGTTATTGCAAAGGCACAATACTGAGCTCGTCGAAAGGCTCCAAGATACAGTAGATGCGCTTATTGAAAAAGACAGCTTACTGCAAGTTATTTATAAAAACACACCTGATGCGATTATGCTATTTGAGCGTGATGGTAACGTAATTGAAGCTAATAATTCGTGTTTAAAGTTATTTAATTTGACCTTTAATGAGCTTGAGAATAAGTCGGTTTTTAATTTTTTAGACTCAGACTCAAGCGCAATTATTAAAGATAAAATATCCACTTTGAACAGTAATCGGCAATTTAGTTGTGATCTATACTTATCAAAAACAGCGGGTGGGTGCATACCACTTGTGGGGTCATTTAATGAAATAGATCATCATGGCGAAATTGCACTTGCGGTAATATTTAAAAACGTCACACATTTAAAGCAAAAAGAAGAGCTGCTACTTGAAGCAAAAGATATTTTAGAAGAGCAAGTAAGAGCGCGTACTTCGCAGTTAGAGCATGCTAAAAATGTTGCTGAGGCGGCAAACTTAAGTAAATCAGAATTTTTAGCAAATATGTCACATGAACTACGCACCCCAATGCATTCAATTTTAAGCTTTGCGCGTTTTGGTTTAAATAAACTAGAAGCAGGTGATCTAGCAAAAGAAAAACTTTTAAAATATTTATCTCGTATTGAAAGTAGTGGAGAGCGATTGCTTTCTTTGCTTAATAATTTGCTCGACTTATCTAAACTTGATGTAGGGAAATTTCCTTTTAATCCTCAGTCAAATAATTTAGCCAATATTATTAAAATGAGTATTGATGATGTTGCAGGTACTGCAATGGAAAAGGAAATTGAAATTGTATTTATAGCTCAGCCTACAGCCGTTATTGCGCAGTGTGACGAAGAGCAAATAAATCAATTATTACGAAATGTATTAGGTAACGCACTAAAGTTTAGCGATCGGAAAAGTAAAATAACTGTCAGCTTAGAGTCAGACAATGGGTTTGCCATAATAGAAGTTATTGATGATGGAGTTGGTATACCAGAGGATGAACTTGAATATATTTTTACTAAATTTGTACAAAGCAGTAAAACAAATAGTGGCGCAGGTGGGACTGGTTTGGGGCTTGCTTTATGTAGAGAGTTTGTCTCCTTGCACCAAGGCAATATCAGAGCTCTTAATAACGAAAATGGTGGAGCAACGATTTGTATACAAGTTCCACTGAAGATCAAGCAAGATAAACACTCCGCAAATAAAGAGTTAGCACAGCAAAGTAGCTGAAATTGCTTGGCAAACACAATAACGTTCTAGAATTTGAATGGATAAAATATTATGGCTTTAACTAAAATTCTTGCAGTTGACGACGAACCTTTTAACCTAGAGATAATTGAAGAAATTTTAGAGTCTCTTGATTTTGAATTAAAAGTTGCCACGAGCGGCCCTGAATGCTTGGGCATGGTTGAAGAATATATGCCACAAGTTATTTTACTTGATGTGAGTATGCCACAAATGAATGGCTACGAAGTGTGTAAAAATCTAAAATCTAATCCAAATACGGCGCATATAATTGTTATGTTTGTATCTGCAAGGGGGACGGTTGAGGAGCGAATGGAAGGTTACTCTGTTGGCGCTGAGGATTATATTGTCAAGCCATTTGGGCATAATGAGCTTAAGTCAAAATTAAATAACTTAAGCCAAGTATTAAGAGAAAAAGAAAGCCTTGAGAAGCAGGTTGAGGCCGCTACCTCAACAGCGTTCAATGCAATGGCAAATAGTAGTGAAATGGGTCAAATAGTTAATTATGTTGAAAATATAGGTTTTATAAATGATCCACAAACGCTTGGTAAGGCCCTTGTAAGCTGTCTGCAGTCATTTGACTTGCAGAGTAACGTTGAGTTTAGGTATGACAATAATATTGATCATTTTGCATTACATGGAGTCTGTTCACCTATTGTTATTGAGTTATTTGAGATGCTTAAAAATAAAGGGCGGTTACATGAGTTCTCACATCGAATTTTAGTAAATTATGAATTTATTAGTTTATTGATTTTAAATATGCCAGACCATGATCCCGATAAACACGGGCGTATTCGCGATCATGCTTGCTTTATTGTTAGTGTTACTGAGCAGCAATTGCGTGCGATATTAACTAAACAAATGCTTGAGTCTCAGCAAGAGAAACTAAATTCGGTGGCAAGTGCTGTGCATAGTAAGTTTCATGGCTTAATTAGTTTACTAAATGATAATCGTAAAAATAATGAAAAAGTGTTTAAACAGCTACAAGAAGATCTAGAAGTAAGGATCCCAACTATGGGGTTAGATGAAGATCAAGAAATATTCATCTATAAAAAAGTGGATGAAACAATTCAAAAATCAATTGCGAGGGAAGAATCAGTTCAACAAGTTAAAGCCGCTTTTGCCGAAATAGAGCAAGATCTGTCATTACTTTTGAAAAGTTAACTACTTCGCAATATAAAGGTTTACTCAAGTTATGTTATGCATCTCTGGGTAAGCCTTTTTCTACAATTCTGATCAATCTGGCCGTTTTACGAAGCGCAACTCGTTGTTTATCATTTTGTTGGGCTAGTGCCCATTCAATATGCTCTAAAACCAGCGCACTGCAATGTTGACCTTTATCTTCAAGAGCGTGAATAATAGCTGGGCTAAACTCAGCATTACCTAAACCCACTGCTATATTACGTAACCAACGTTCGTGGCCAATACGACGGATAGGGCTACCTTCAGTATTTTTTAAAAATGTAGGCTCATCCCAAGCAAATAACTCAAGTAAGTCTTTATCTTTTAATTGTGTGCGAGGGTGAAAGTCATTTTCATCAGTAATTTGGCCATATCGATTCCAAGGGCAAACTAACTGGCAATCATCGCAGCCATAAACACGATTACCTAATAGTGCTCTATATTGTTCTGGAATAGGCCCCTGAAGTTCTATTGTTAAGTAGGATATACATTTGCGAGCATCTACTACATAAGGCTCTACAATCGCACCCGTAGGGCAAAGCGTTATACAGGCAACACATTTACCGCAGCCCTCAAAGGTGTTTTCGGCGTCTATAGGTAATGGCAAATCAATAAATAGTTCGCCTAAAAAAAACCACGACCCTGCTTTTTGATTAATTAGTAAGGAGTTTTTACCACGCCAGCCTAAACCTGCTTTTTCAGCTAACTGACGTTCAAGTACAGGGGCTGAATCTACAAAAGGCCTAAAGCCATATTCGCCAATTTCTTGTTCTATTTTTTGGCCTAATTTTTTTAATCGATTACGCATTAATTTGTGGTAATCTCGACCCAGAGCATAACGGCTTATATAGGCTTTTTCTTTATTTTTTAATGTTTTTGCAAAGCCAGCATCGGGCGGAAGGTAATTCATTTTTACCGAAATAACGCGTTGAGTGCCAGGTACAAGTTCGGCTGGTCGAGCGCGCTTCATACCGTGCGCTGCCATATAATCCATCGAACCATGAAAGCCTGCATCAAGCCAGCGCTGAAGTTGTGCTTCGTGCTGGCTTAAATCAATATCAGTAATACCCACTTCACTGAAGCCAAGTTCTAACCCCCAAGCTTTTATTTGTAGGGCAATTTTTTTATAGTCTGGGGTCGGGTTGCTCACACACATCACACACTTAAATAAATAGCGGCGTAATTTAGCATATTTACTCGGGCGTGTTTATCTTTGTAGATTAAAAGTAGTTCAACCTCTAAAGAAAAACACGTTTTCATAAGCCACCGATTGTTAAAGCACAAACCGTTTTAATTGTTGTTGAGTGTGTAAGCTTAGTTGTTGGGATTGCTCACAATCTGCCGATGCAGTGTCTATTAGCTGTTTAGCATGTTCACCAAGCTCAACAATTTGCTCAACAGATTGGTGAGTTTGATTTTGTGTTTGCTCAAGTAAATGTACAGCGCTGGCTATTTGCTGTAATTGTTGCTGATTATGCTCAAACTCATTGAGCATTTTACCAAACCCATCAGACGTTGCGCTTATTGAATTTTGCGCATTGTTGGAGTGAGTAATTAATTGCTCTGACTCTTTATTTGTCTCGTTTACTAGCTCATTCATTTGAGTAATAAAATCGCTAATTTGCCTTGTTGCGCCACTTACTTTTATAGAAAGTGTCCGTACTTCATCGGCTACAACCGCAAAGCCTCTTCCAGCTTCGCCGGCTCTTGCTGCTTCAATAGCCGCATTTAATGCTAATAAGTTGGTTTGATCTGAAAACTCTTCAACCATCTTCAAAATACTGCGAATGTTTTCGCTATTTTCTTTTAAACCCGCGATCGTATTTGAAAAATTTCCCAGCATATTGGTAATTAATTTAACTTGCTCAACAAGTGTTGAAAGCTCCTTCGCTGAGAGTTTTACAAACGCTAAATGTTCATTATTAACATTGTGTACACTGTCGGTATTACTCACGATATTTTGTAAGCTTTGAGTTATTTGCATACTAGCGTCAATAATACTGCGACTTAAATGTATTTGTTGCTCGCTTGAGTGCTGTGTATTTTGCATTGATTCGCTAACCGCTTTATTGCTATCAGCGCTTGCTTCAGCGCTGCAATAAGTTGTAGTTAGCAACTCGCCTAAATGAGTAGTAAATGCATTGTATTGTGTGCTTAGATCTCTAAATTCGTCATATGAAAAATGAGGTAGCTTAGCGGCTAAATTACCATCTTGTTGATTGATTTTTATAAGCGTATTACGCATAGCAGTAATAGGGCGAACAATTAAAAAACGCATATAAAAAAGCGTAAATACAAAGCCTGCAATAATTACCAGCGTGAGTAACCAAAACCCCTCTGTACTTTGTTTCTGCTCGCTTAAACTTTGGTATAGCCAAAATAGCGTAATAGCTTGAAATAAAAATACAAAACTTAAATTTCCCACAATTTTACGAGTTAACGTAAAAAAGAAGGTTTGCTCAATGTAGTTATAAATTTTCATAAAACCGCTCATTTCCATAAACCTTTGTGATTTTAATTTAGTAATAAATCATAAGTAAGGCAGTTAGCTTGTTTGTAACGATAACAGGTAAGCTTTTGTTTGCGTAGGGTCGTTTGTAAAAATCCCATCTATGCCATAATCAAGCATTAGCGCTATATCTTGTTCTTTATCGACCGTATAAGCATAAATCTTTAGTCCTCTTTTTTTTGCATCGTCAGTAAACGCTTTATTTACAAAGCTTTTGTCCACATGAACACTATAGGCATTTAGGTCTTCAGCAAATTTAGCATAGTTGATAGGAATCGAAGACGTGAGTGCGCCTATTTTCAACCAGGGTAAACGCCTCTTAAGCCAGAGTAATTGATGGTGATCAAATGACGATACTAAAACATTAGCACATGATATTTTTCTCGCACTTATGTTGTTTTCGAGTTGAGTGGCAAATTTCTCAAGTTCAAAAGCATGTTTTAGTTCAAGATTGAGTAATGTTTTGTTGTTATTCCAATCGAATAGTTGTTGTAGTGTTGGTATTACTTCACCATTACCCGCATTTAATTTAGTTAACTCAGAGACGTGAAACTCATTTACTTTGCCTGTGCCATTTGTAGTTCTATCTAGCCATGAGTCGTGAATTAACATGTAATCATCAATGGCGCTTTGTATGTCTACTTCAATGCCATCTACGCCTATCTTTAATGCTTCCAAAATAGCGCTTTTAGTATTTTCAGGAAAATGCCCGCTTGCGCCTCTGTGTGCAAATACTTTCATTGTCGTCCTTTTCGTGTAATTGACCACGTTTCAAAACAGGCCGCGCTAACAATTAATACGCCACCAACAAGCGTCATTATTGACGGGCGTTCATGGATGATAATAATAGCTAATAGTGTGCCATAAAGAGGTTGAAGGCAAGAAATCAACCCCGCAGTAGCGGCAGATAAATGCTTTAAACTGGCTGCAAATAATGAATGGGGTGTTGCTGTAAATATAACTCCGGCAATTAAAATTAATAATAAGTCATAGTTACTTACTTCATATACTGGTACTTCAATAAAAGCACATAACATAAGGCTGGCCACTAAAGTTTGATAAAACATCGTTTGTGGGCCGCCATATTGGCTAAAATAACGTTTATGGGTAATATTTCTTATTGAAAAAAATAGCGCTGAGACCACGCCAGTTATTACTCCGAGGGTGACATCATCACCTAAATTTGCCGTAGGCACGAGTAGGTAAATACCTAATATAACGACTGCGGCACTGATCACATCTTTAGTTTTAGGTTTACTTTTATTTACTAAAGGTTCTAAAAACACCGTAATAACTGGGTAGCTAAAAAATGCGAGCATACCAATTGTTATCCCCGCCATTTGCATGCCAGCAAAGTAAGTCACCCAATGTATACCAACAGCCGCACCGAGTAATATCGCAATTAAATAATCTTTAGGTTTATTAAGTTTAATCTGCTTTTTTTGCACATTAAGTAAAATGTAAATAGCAATGCCAGCAATTGCTGCTCTATAAACGGTTATATCAAGCGCATTTAAACCAATCAGTTTTGCAAACAGAGCCGTTCCGCCAAAAAGTAATACCGCAATATGTAAGTAAAGTAAGCTTTGTTGTTGGGATTGCATTTAGATTCCTTGTCGTGCTTTTTTTAGCATATTAACATCGCTTAAAAATTCTTGAGATGAATTTTTTAACATCTGACAAATGTCAGGAATGTTGGTGACAATCCACACTCATATTACTTATGTATATTGTCATAATTGCCCTACTTAAAAGAAGGGAATTAAAACATGAGTACATTTATTTTATTCAGTTTATCTATTAGCGATTTTTTAGAGTCGCTTAGTTTTACTATTACCTATGTCGATTGCTTTATGTTTGTGTGTGTTTTTGTGTTATTTATCTTTATTAATAAAAATAGTGCAATAAATAAAAATAATATGCCTGAGGTATTAGTATGAGCTCACTTAACACTTACTCTCAACAAAGCGATAAAGATTTTTGGAAATATGGACATTTAATTTTTACCGGCTTTTATTTACTCCCACTAATAATTAATTTTGCGAGCTTTACGGCTAACCAAATAACTATGTCTTTAGCCTTTTATATTGCTTTTATTCTTTTGTATGTAAAAGCAATAAACTGCAAAAATACAGGTGTAACTAAGTTGTTCGTAGCCATGCTATTAATTTGTTTCTGCGCTACTTTTTATAACTCAGGCACGCCTACCTTATTTGGTTTTGTCGCCTATGTAGCTGGTTACACATACAGTAAACTGCAAAGGTTCTATGCCGCATTAGCGATAATTCTAACTGTTTTATTAAGTACATATATTGGTGATATAGGAAAAGTTGAGTACTTTTTAGCTGTGGCTTTGATTCTATGTGCCGCCTTATTTAGTTACGGTATTGCAGCTAAAAGAGAGAGCCTTTACAAAAAGCGTGAGCAGGAAAGTGCTAACCAATTAGAGCAGTTAGCAGCTATTGCTGAGCGCGAACGGATAGCTCGCGACTTGCACGACATTTTAGGCCACTCACTGTCATCTATTGCTTTAAAGGCTGAGCTTGCCAATAAATTAAATAAAGGTGAGCGTTACGCTCAAGCAAATAGCGAGATTGCACAAGTGGCAGATCTTGCAAGGCAATTACTTAGTGACGTAAGAAGCGCCGTAAGTGATTTAAAACAGCTTAATCTTGTCAGCCAAGTAGCACAGCTAAAACAGCGATTAATAGAGCAAGACTTTAATGTTACATTTAATGTGGTTTTAAATACTTTACCCTTTAAAGTCGAGGGGTTCGCTGGTCTTATAATTAAAGAGGCAGTTACAAATCTATTGCGCCATAGCAGCACAAAAATCTGTGAAATAAATATAGAGCAAACAGCGCAGCAATTACTCATAACCGTTATTGACCATGCTCCATGCAGCGCATTGAATTCGGGCAATGGCCTCAGTGGTATTAAAGAGCGAGCAGAACAATTAAAGGGCAGTGCTTCATTTACCTGTGGCGATACCTTTACTTTAAATGTAATGCTGCCAATTACGGCTAAGGATTTACAATGATCAAAGTATATTTAGTGGAAGATCAGGCGCTTGTTCGCGATGCAATTGCTGCACTGTTAAGCCTTGATTTTAATATAGAGGTTATTGGGCAAGCAAGTAACGGCCAAGATGCACTCAATGCAATTAAGATGCTTGATAGTTATTTACATCCAGATGTAATTTTAACTGATATAGAAATGCCAAACATGAATGGGATAGAGCTTTGCGAGCAAATTGCAGCCAAATATCCAAAAATAAAAATGGTTATTATGACTACGTTTTCTCGCGCTGGTTATATAAGACGTTCGATTGTCGCAGGGGCTAAAGGCTTTATTTTAAAAGAAGCACCAAGTGAAGAATTAATAAATGCCCTTAAAAAAGTCATGCAAGGTCAAAAAGTAATAGATCCAGAGCTTGCTATTAATGCGTTAGATGACTCGGACCCGCTGACCGATAAAGAGCGTAAAGCGCTAAAACTTGCAAGTGATGGCCTTAAAACTAGCGAAATAGCCAAGCAGCTATTTATCAGCGAGGGCACCACACGTAATTATCTCTCAGATGCTATCGCAAAGCTTAATGCCACAAATCGAATAGATGCAGCACGTATAGCTAAACAAAAAGGATGGCTATAGAGAATAACTTTTTAAGGTGGGCGACTTTAATAGCTGAACATTACAGTAATATACTTCATCAACATCTGAAGTATATTACCCATGTGAATCGAATACTATGATTTATCCTACAGCATAATTAAGTTGTCAGCCCTTTCGAACTGCGACTCTTTATGGGTAATAATGATTACTGTTTTATTTAGTAATAACTGTTCCATTGCTTGCTCTATACAATGTCGATTTTTAGAATCGAGTGCGCTTGTGAATTCATCTAGAATAACCAGTTCTGGTTCTTGCAGTATTGCTCTGGCAATGGCAATACGTTGCTTTTGACCTCCAGATAATTGATTTCCCCGATCACTAATTGGCGTATAATAACCATTAGGTAAAAGTTCGATAAATTCATGGGCATTAGCCTTCTTACATGCATTTATAACTTTTTTCATTTGCTCTTGTGTTGGTTTTTCCCCTACATCTGGGAGTAGGTTTTCAATTATCGATGAAGAGAATAAAATAGGTTCTTGTTCCACATAAGCAATGTTGCTACGAAAACTAGCGATAGTATGTTTATTTAACAATTTTTCCCCAATTTTTATTTCCCCGCTTGTTGGTAAATAATACCCTAATAAAAGTTTGGCTAAGGTCGATTTACCATTACCGGAAGGACCTCTAATAACTGTTTTCTCTCCTTGCTTAATATGGATATTAAGCATATTAAATACTTTCTTTTCAGGGTTGTTAGGATAAGAGAAAGCAACATTATTAAAGCTAATATTTCCCATTTCAATTGCTTGTTGAGCGTCTTGTTGTTCGGCGTCTGTATCATTATTTAATAGCTCAAATAAATAGCGAGTAGCTCCCAATGAATGAACCCATTGTGCCCAAAAACCAGCTAACATATTTAAGCTTGTAAATGCCATTCCTAAATACAGCACATATGAAGCGAGCTCACCTACGGTTAATGTATTTTTTTGAATAAGATGACAGCCTAAAATCAGCATGAAAATTAGGCTACTAAAAATTAAAAAATTAAAAAAACCTTGAAAAATAGCAATAGCTGAAACGGTTTTTTTAGCACACGAAACATAATGTTGATTACTTTGATCATATCTATTTTGGCTTGCTTGAAACCAGTTATATAATTTTATTAATGTATGCCCATTTAAGTTGTCAAATGCCACTTTATTTGTTTTAGCTAAGGCTGTTTGCTCTTGATCAGATAAAGCCTCTACCTTTTTACTTAACAACTTAGTTGCAATAATAAATGTAGGAATGCAGAAGAATAGTACTGAAGAAAGTATTGCAGAGAGAGTGAACATCATCACAATGCAACCGATAGCTACAACGATAGAGCGCATTGCTTGCGCAGCACTAGTTGTGAGGACATCTTTTAAACTTTGGGTGTCTGAATTAATTCTACTGGCGAGCTCAGCCGTATTGTTTGCATCATAGTAACTGGCAGTTTTTCTTATCAGCACTTGATGTAACTTTAATCTAAAATGAGTAATTACCTCGATACCAAGGCGCTCAAATAAATAGAAACGAACAGCACTTAATAATGAAAACAGGATGACGGTAATCAATACATAAAAGTGAAAAGGTTCTAATAACGATGATGGAGCCCTTCCATCAACATAATAATTGACTAGCTTAGGTAATGTAAGCTGGATAAAAGCTGTAATTAGCATAATTAAAAAAGCAAAAAATGCTTGAAATTTAAAAGGAGCAAGGAGCTTTATTCGTTGTAAATAATGTGGATAGATCAATTTTTTTCATCCAAAATTTGTTGTTTGAAATAACGCCAATTTTCATCATCTATCATTCCTTGGCCCTCGACTTCACTATTTTCATTGATAAATAAATAGGCAGGCGAAACTTCATGAGGGTTAACTGATTTATAATCAGCGTAATTAAGCTGCCAAATTAAGCGAGTTAAAGTTGATTGAGCAAAAAAAGATCCAATGTTTTCCATTTGTTCATGCAAAAGAATATGAAGAGAAACACCATTTAATTGTGCATTAACAGCAAGCTTCTCCAGCATAGTGATTTTACTTTTACATTTGGGACAATTTGTAGCAAGAAAAATTAATGCACTTGGTATATTAATGTCTGTATAAATATGCTCTTTAGTATCCAGCTTCATAGCTTGAAGCGATGGAAATGTTTCAATATTAAAAGAGGGGGCGTCTAACTGCTCTTTAGCTCTGACAAATTTTTTTAGCATTACTATGTTTAATGAAATACTTACAAAGGTAAAAAAAGCTAAAAGTATAATAATGTATTGCCATTCTTCAGTAAGTTGCATGTTTATTCCGAATGTAAAAAAGTGTTGATAGGTTTAAGGTTGATCATGAGATTAACTAGGGTTAAAGCTAAAAAAAATAAAGTTAGTATTTGTAGATTAAAGGTTTGTAATGGCGGTGCTAGACACAATAGTAAGCTTGCCAAAAATAGAATTGTGTTACGAAGAAGGTCTTGCCAATCTAATACACTGCTTTGACCAAAACAATTGCACTGAATAACTTTTCCTGTCATCAAAGCGTATAGTGGAATGAAAATAAAAATGAGCATTATAAAACTGATTAATTGATATATTATTAGAGGCTTACTAGGGAATAGTAATATCGGGAGAACGGCTAATTCACATGTGATAATAGTAAATGCGGCGAATTTACTAAAAGCTCTAGGTACCTTGAAAGATAGCTCTAACGTTGACTGAAACTCTTCAAAAATCATAGACTTTTTAATTCCTGCAAATAAAAAAGTCAGGGCTAATAACATTGCGCCGAATGTACTCAACAAAGACATTTACTTATCTTCCTCATAGGTAGACCATTTGGGGTTTAGTCCAGACATATCTTTCCAGCGACTACTGCAGCTCTTTTCGCAAACTATGATTGAATCACACCAAGATTCATTTAGTTCATTACGGTTTCCACCACCGACGTGCAAACTAAAAAATTCTACTAAAGGCCAAGTGGCTGCGTTTATCCTTAGATCGGTTTTAAAAGGTAAATCAAGTTTAGCTAATTGCGTACCAGTTATCGCATAATCATGACTGTGATAACTGAACATTAATGTATCAATTATTTTGCTTTGTGTGGTTTTACAGTGTTGACCTGCTAGCTTTAACAGCTCTTGTGCTATTTCTTTAACTTCAAGTACTGTGCGATAGAATGTCGTTAAAGTTGGTGGGAATATGTGTTCACAGAGCATACTTAGCATATTACTTTTATCTGCAACTTCAGTATTAAACCAGTCTTTAGACATATCACTAAACAGTTTTATATCAGCACTGGATAAAGCTGCATTTTGATCTCCTTGCCCACCATGAAGATGTGGATCAATAGCAGAAAAAATAGATAAAGGAGAAAAGTAAACCGCATTAGCACTTAGCGCTAATAAAGTCCCTGATGATTGGCAGTAATGAGGTGCAATGATATTGAGATTATGGCAGTAATCATTTAGTAATAAAGCAATTCTTCGCGTCGCATTAACATCTCCGCCTCGAGTATAAAGTAAAACATTTAGGGTGTTAGTAAAGCCCAATATATTTAAATGATTATATAACTGAGGTAAAAGGTCCATATCAAGGTGTGATGCAGCAATGACTAAAATTTGCTGTTCTTTGCCTAGCTGCTCACTTAATTTTGCTATTACTGGGGACGCTACATCTTGTAATTTTTGACTAAACTCAGGCATATTCACTTACAAGCATCCTCTAATGCTTCAATCAATGATTTCGTTATTTTTAGCTCTGGTACATTTTCTTCTACGAAACGGTATTGTCCATTTGGATTGTTTTCCAAAAAAACATATTCACCTTGAGGGGTGACAATTAGATCTAATGCTGAGTAAGTAAGTTGATAACTGTTTACGAATTCTAAACAAGCTTGTTCAATTTCTTCAGGGAGTTGATAGGCTGACATTGGTACTTGCACATTTAAATTTCTACAGTCTACTTGGCTTTCGGGGTGTAATTGTGAGTCAAGTTTTGCTGCGAACACTTTACCAGCAATAATAGTTACTCTTAACTCATATGCTTTTTCAATATATGCCTGAAATTGATTAGGTAGCAAGCGCAATGAGTCAGAATCATTAAGCATATTTTCGTCGATTAGTGTTGTCGCAACCCCTTGGCTTTGCATTTTTTGGCTTGTAATTACAGGGTCTGACATTACTTTATATACGACTTTTTTGTGCTTTAAGAAAAATGATCTAATTTCATTCGGATCATTGCTAATTATAGTATCAGGGATCTTAAAGCCTAATGTTAAGGCTCTTTGTAATTGCTCTCCCTTCCACATCGATGCACGTAAATATTTAGGGTGACTTACCCAAAAGCAGTTGATGCCGTATAAAGCGCTAAATAAAGCATGTTCTGTTTCTTGATTAGAAAATTGCTCAATAGATTGTTCCATATCACTGACTAGGTAAGAAAAATTAGCTGGTTTTCGCAACCAAATAGAACCTATATTTGAAAAGTTGATATTTTGTCCTGTGTGTATATTTTCAAGGGTTGTTGAGAACTCGTTGTTTCCAACTGATTGTTTTATCAGGTAGCTTTTTGGGAATTGGTCTAATTCGAGTAAAAAGTAATTTGAATTCTTACTTTTTAACACTTCAATCGCTTTTTCTACGTGATAGTCTTCACTGTGGCTTATAATCAATATTGATTTCATGTGCACTCCGATGCATTTTGAGAGGTAACCAACAGTAGGATTTTGGAGGGTTAGTTAAATATTATTATTCTTATTTATAGAGATTTATAATGTATATATTAGTTAAAGAGTTCTATAAATTAATGTCGATTGGAATGAAACGACAATAAAACAGCTGATTGTCGTTTTAAATAAGTGTTAGTTTAACACCAGATACCATTGTCTTTACCATTCCAGCGATCATTGGCTCGAGCCCATGGCCCAGAGCAACCCGCTGTAGCTGCTTTATTTTCAGCTTGCCATTTTTTTTCTTGCTTTACAGTATTTTTATTTGCTGCAGCAAATGCAAACGGTTTTGTATTTTTCATAATTATTTCCTTTTGTTAGTTATGATTGACCTTCTTTAGGTCAAAAAAAACACTACACCTGTTTCTTGTTTAGGTCAATATGTATTAATAATGTTTATTTGGTTAATTTTATGTGTGCTTGTGGGCTGGTATTCTTTAGCCCATTTATATATCCCACACCCACTATCTCTCAGATGCTATCGCAAAGCTTAATGCCACAAATCGAATAGATGCAGCACGTATAGCTAAACAAAAAGGATGGCTATAGATTTAAAGCAAGGTATAAAACACGTAAATGTGTTTGTGCTCGTTCGAGAATAAAATAGTGGGTTTATAAGTTATGAGTAAAGTATTACTATGTTATCAATAACTATAAAAGTAACGAACAGCGCTTAAAATCAACTTAAAAAGCGTTAAAAGAGGGTTTAATGGCTAATGTAATAGAGCTAACAACTAAAAATAATACCGCTATACTCACCATGAATACCGCTGAAAACCGTCACAATCCAGCGTTTTTGGCTGAGTTTAATTTACACCTTGACCACATTGAAGCTGATCAAAATATTAAGTCAGTTATTTTAACGTCTTCGAGTGATAAAAACTGGTCATTAGGTATCGACCTCGAGTGGATGTCTAACCCAAGCATTTTACCTGCAGAAATTTCTGATTTTATGGTGCAAATAGGCGACTTATTTAAACGTATTATCACGTTTCCGATGCCTATTATTGCTGCGTTAAACGGGCATACCTATGGTAATGGTTCTGTGCTTGCGTGTGCGTGCGATTTTAGATTTATGAAGTCAGATAAAGGCTTTTTTTGTTTCCCTGAAGTGGATGTAATGGTGCCGTTTGTACCCTCAATGTTTCCTATAATTAATAAAGCAATTTCGCAAACATTTTTTAATCGTTTAGCTATGTCGGGTGAGCGAGTTGGCGCTCTGCAGTTGCTAGACAACAAAGTGGTTGAAGCGGTGTTTACAAATAACGATGAGCTACAAGTTGGTGTGCTTGAATTTGCTCAGCAATTTAATAAAAATCGCTGGATCTATAAACAAAATAAAACACAAATGAACAAACAAATCTTACTAACAATGAAAGAAGAAGACCCAAGCTTTATTGATAATATAAGTAAAGTGCTTTGGAAAAACTTACAAAATAAATAGTTAACCTAAACTCTGGTTAAGATATTTACTAACACATTGAATTATGGTGATATTTAGATTTATTTTCTCTAGCCAGAGATTTTCAGTGAAAGCAAGGCGAATTTACGCGTCAATAGCGGGCCTATTGCAAATAAATTCAACGCAGTTAGCGCTGAAAATAGCAGCTTGAGATAGATTCATTATCCAGAGTTCAGGTTAGTTAGTGAAAGCGGTGTTAGCTAAATCCAAAACTCGTTTCACAATTAAGGACTCGTTAAGGCCCATTGCGCTAGATTTTCAGACCAAACTGCAAGGTAAAAGTGCTTTCTTAAAAGTTTAACAGCTTTTACCTGTCTCATTTTAACTATATGGGTTAAAATACCTACATAACCAACTAACAAGATAGTGAATGTCAAACCAAGATCCAAATCTCAGTCGAGAACAAGAAAAGTACGAAAACCCAGTCCCTAGCCGTGAGTTTATACTTACTCACCTTCAAGAGCGTTCAAAGCCTGCTAACTATGCGCAATTATGTGAAGAACTAGCAGTAAATGATGACGAGCGCCAAATAGCATTTAAACGCCGCCTTCGCGCTATGGAGCGTGACGGACAGCTGTATTTCAATAAATTTAAATGCTACGCCCTGATTGACGAAGCCGGTTTAACTAAAGGCAAAGTAATAGGCCACAGAGACGGTTTTGGCTTTTTAGAAGTTGAAGGCGAGAGTAAAGATTGGTTTATTGCTAAGCATCAAATGAACATGGTGCTACATGGCGACATTGTACTTGCTAAAGGCACCAAACGTGGCTCAGGTTCAAAATGCGACGCACGTATTATAAAAGTACTTACAAATGAGCGTGCGCCAGTTGTTGGCCGTTATTTTGTTGAGCACGGTATTGCTGTTGTAGTCGCTGAAGACCCGCGCATAACGCAAGATATAATGATTTTACCAGGCAACGAAAACGGTGCCCGCCATAACCAAATGGTGCAGGTTAAAATCACCCAAAATCCGAGTCGCAACATGAATGCGGTAGGTAAAGTTGTTGATGTATTGGGTGAGCATTTAGCCCCAGGTATGGAAATTGAAGTAGCGCTGCGTAATCACGATATTCCACACGTATGGCCAGAAGAAGTTGAAGCACAAGTTGTTCACCTAGGTGAGTTTGTTGAAGAGGCTGACAAACAAGGCCGTGTAGATTTACGTGATTTACCACTTGTAACCATTGATGGCGAAGACGCTCGCGACTTTGATGACGCCGTATATTGTGAACCTAAAAAATCAGGTGGCTGGCGCTTATGGGTTGCTATTGCCGATGTATCGCATTATGTAGGAATGAACACGCCGCTTAACAAAGAAGCAATTTTACGTGGTAACTCAGTGTATTTTCCTGAGCAAGTAATTCCGATGCTACCAAAAGTGCTTTCTAACGGATTATGTTCGCTCAATCCAAAAGTAGATCGCTTATGTATGGTTGCCGAAATGACCGTATCGAGCGCGGGCAAACTTTCGGGTTATAAGTTTTACGAAGCGATAATGAACTCGCATGCACGTTTAACTTACACCAAAGTAAATGCTATTTTACAAAACGACGAAAAACTACGCGAAGAATACTCAGCTGTCGTGCCACATTTAACTGACTTACAGCAAATGTACATGGCACTTAAAGCTGCACGCCAAGAGCGTGGTGCCATTGAGTTTGAAACTCTAGAAACACGTTTTGTATTTAACGCTCAGCGTAAAATAGAATCAATAGTGCCTGTTATTCGTAACGACGCGCACAAACTCATTGAAGAATGTATGATTTTAGCCAACGTATCGGCGGCTAAAATTCTTGAAAAGCACGAAGCAAGCGCGCTTTATCGTGTGCATGACGAACCCGACAGCGAAAAACTAGGTAACTTTACTAAGTTCTTAGGCGAGTTAGGTATCGAAAGCACTTTGAGCGACGAGCCAACACCAAAAGAAATAACCCAAGTACTAGCGCGACTAGGCGACCGCCCAGAAGCCGAGCTTATTCAAACTATGCTACTGCGTTCAATGAAACAAGCGGTATATCAGCCAGATAACATTGGTCACTTTGGATTAGCGTTATCGGCTTACGCGCATTTTACATCGCCAATACGTCGTTACCCAGATTTAGTAGTACATCGTGCTATTAAAGCAGTAATAAAAGCACAAGGTCAGCAAACGTCTGGCGAATACGCGTATACCGATGATGAAGTTGATCAACTCGGTGAGCAGTGTTCTACAACAGAGCGCCGCGCCGACGATGCAACTCGTGAAGTAGCTGATTGGCTTAAATGTGAGTTTATGCAAGATCACGTAGGTGACGAGTTTAACGGTGTTATTTCATCGGTCACTAACTTTGGTTTGTTTATTCGTTTAGATGATTTACAAATTGACGGATTGATCCATGTTACTAATTTAGGTGACGAATTTTTTGCACACGATGCTGCAAAACATTGCTTGATTGGTGAGCACACCAATACTGTATATCGTCTTGGCGACAAAGTCACTGTACAGGTTGCGTCGGTTAGCTTAGACGATCGCCGTATAAACTTAACGCTTAAAGGCGATGTAGCACAAGACAGATACTCTCGTCGTCGTGCACCAAAAGGCGCAGGAAAATCTGAGCATGCACCAGCAAGTGTTCGCTCGCAATTAAAAGCAGGCAAAGTTCCGGGTAAAAAATCGCACAGCGATGACAAACCAAAAGGCAAAAAAAAGCCAGCTAACAAAGATAAAGGCAAGCCTGCAAATAAGTCTGCAACTAAACCCGCAGATAAAAAAGCAACAGACACTGCCGTAAAGAAAAAACCGAAGAAGAAGGCCGTTAAAAAGCCTAAAAGACCAGGCAAAAATGCCCGTAAACGTACTAGCCCAGGAGCAGACAATACGTGAGTAATGAATTAATTTTTGGCTTTCATTCTGTTGAAGCAATTTTAGAAAGCGAACCAGAGCGCTTTGTAGAAATTTACGCCCTTAAAGGCCGTGATGACAAACGCTCAACTCCGATTATTGATGAAGCACGTAAATTTGGTATTTCAGTACAATTTATGCAGCGTAAAGCCCTTGATAGCAAATCAAAGGGTGAGCAGCATCAAGGTATTATTGCCAACGTAAAAGCAGCGCCGACGTTTAACGAAAAAGATCTTGATGCGATCATCGCTCGTGAAGACACACCGTTTTTACTTGTGCTTGATGGCATTACCGATCCGCATAACTTAGGCGCATGCCTACGTAGTGCAGACGCGGCGGGTGTTCACGCTATAATTGTACCTAAAGATCGCTCTGCTAAGCTTAACGGCACAGCACGTAAAGTAGCTTGTGGTGCAGCCGAAACAGTGCCGCTTATTCAAGTGACTAACCTTGCGCGTACGCTTCGCGAAATTAAAGATGCAGGCGTATGGGTTGTAGGCACTGCTGGTGAAACGGATAACCACGTATTTGATGCAAGCTTAACAGGCCCAATGGCGATTGTTATGGGCGCAGAAGGCGAGGGCATGCGCCGCTTAACGCGTGAGCATTGCGATATGCTCGTTAAAATCCCAATGGCGGGTACTGTTTCAAGCTTAAACGTATCGGTAGCCACGGGTATTTGTTTGTTTGAAGTATTACGCCAACGTAACGCAAATAACTAATACCTAATAACTAATAACTAATAACTAATAAATAATACCTAATTTAAATTAAGTATTAAAAAAGCCGAGATTGAAATTCAATCTCGGCTTTTTTGTATCTGTAATTTACGCTTTAACTTTACACCAATTGATGCTCATTATAGCGATAGTAAAATAGCTCTATAGCAAGGTAAAAATAACGAAATATAGCTGTTCTTATATCAGTTATTTTTAACACAGCTAGTGAACCGTTTCTCCTATACAAAGCGCAGGTAAACGGTTTAATAACAAGGCAATAATTTAGATGTGTAGTGCTTTTACATAAAAAATTATTAACGCTGTTAGTGAACCATTTCTCCTATACAAAGCGCAGGTAAACGGTTTAATAACAAGGCAATAATTTAGATGTGTAGTGTTCTTGCATAAAAAATTATTAACGCTGTTAGTGAACCATCTATCCTATACAAAGCGCAGGTAAACGGTTTAATAACAAGGCAATAATTTAGATGTGTAGTGTTCTTACATAAAAAATTATTAACGCCGTTAGTGAACCGTTTAACCAGCTTTCAAGTTAGAATGAGTAAGTGTAGCCCATCTGTACAGTACGTGGCTTACCTGGCTGAATGCCACCGTTTGAACGGTTAGCAATGTATGTTTTATCAAACAGGTTATCAACGCTTAGGTATACTTTTTGATTTTCATCAATTAAGTATTTAGCGGCTAAATCCCACACAACGCGGCTATCAATTGCGTTTAAGCCTGACTGCGTTAAGTTCGCGTGCGCATCAGATACGTAACGTACTTGGCTGTTTACTACAAAAGCAGAAAACTCAGCACCTAACGATAACGCCACTTGGTTTTCTGGTACGTAAGGCATTGCATCGCCTTTTTCTACCGCGCCCCAAATCTCTGAATCAAAATCGTTTTTAAATTCAGAATCAGTGTAAGTGTACGTTAATTTAACTGGGAACATAGCTGCATCAGTCGCAAACGTACGGCCAGCGCTAAATTCAAAGCCTGATACTTCTACTTTACCGTAGTTGTATTGGTCGCCAATGTTGTCGTCGCTACAACCTACAGATGCAGTACAGTTACCGTGCATGTTGTCGTAATCAGAGTAAAATGCAATAACTTCACCGCTGAAGCTATTCATATTGAAGCGAGAGCCAAACTCGATGTTTACACTTTCTTCTTCTTCTTGAACTGCATTACCCGGTGCTGCAGGTGCATAGCCTTTTTGAATGCCCGCAAGTAGTGTCACGTTTTCGTTAAGTGTGTAAGTAGCACCTAACGACGGAACTAAAATTTCAGTGTCGTTAGACACATCTTTAGTTAAACCGTTGCTGCGAGTAGGATCTGATTTAGACCACTCTTCACGTGTAATAGTAATATCTTCATAACGAAGACCTGCACTGATCACTAACGCATCAATTGTCCACTCGTCTTGAATAAACAAGGTACTTGCTTTTGCGCTATCTACACGGTTGCTATCAGAGCCTGGAACACCTTGCGATGTTAGCGTCATGCTTAAATCTTGATTTAGTGTGTATTTGTCTTGCCATTGAAAACGATCCATTTCGTCTTCGTGGTAACGTACGCCAACCGTAATGTAGTGATCGCCAGCAGGGATATGTAATTCAGACTGAATCCCTTTAGCTTGGTAATCGCGGTTGTTAGCTTTAATAGCAATATCTTCGATACCTTCGCTTGTTGGGTTTGCTTCAAATTCGCTGTATTGCGCAAGGTAGCTTTCACTTACTTTGCTGGCTTTATACCAGTTACGATGAAAATCGTTTAAGTAAGCTGTAGCTAAAAGCTCATAGCCAGCACCAAAACGATACGCGTAGTTAAGCTGGTATGCATTGTGGCGAGTGTTCATTTCATCGTTTTGCGATGCAGCATAACGACGATAAGGACTTTCTTGATAGTCTTCGTCTGTTAAGCCCATGTATGTTTCGTCTGATGTTTCGCCAGAGTACTTAATTTTTAGCTCTAAATTATGCGCATCGTTTTGACCAAACGTATGGCCAAACTTTAATAGTAAATCTGTTTTTTCAAAGCCGGTGTTGTCATTGCCTACTGGCAGCTCTTTAAAGCCGTCTGCGCCGTAAGTAAATACTTCAATTAAACCTGCTGTGTTGTTTTTTTCTTTACCAAAGTAAGCGTGACCTTTGTAGTAGCCGTCGCTACCAAGGGCTGCATCTACCATACCTTTTGAGCTATTTGGTTCAGTAGGTAGGCTGCGTGAAAGTAAGTTTAAAACACCGCCCGTAGTACGAGGGCCATACTTAACAGAAGCCGCACCTTTTAATACTTCGATAGATTCCATACGACCCATAGTAGGGAAGTAGTAAGCAGAAGGGGCAGAGTAAGGCGCTGGTGCAACTAGTACACCGTCTTCCATTACAGAAATTTTATCGTTACGGCCAGTACCTGTACCGCGCATACCAATGTTAGGGCGAAGACCGTAGCCGTCTTCTTCTTGCACGTAAACGCCCGGAACAGAGGCTAAAACGCGAGAAATATCGGTGAATTCAAATTTTTGCAGTTCTTCGTCAGAAATAAACGTAGCCGAACCTGGAATATCGTTAATTGCTTGTTGTGAACCAATAACGGTAATTTGTTCAAAGCGTTGTTCTTTATCGCTGGTGTCTTTTGCTATTGCAGTAGCACTAAAAGACAAAGCAACCGCAGCTGCTAGGGTAGATACTAAAAATTTAGGGTTCATTATGTTCCTAATCATGTCAATTATCGAAATTGGCGTAATTTGAACACGTTAACGAATACGAATCAATGTTATTAAGTATTTAATGATTCAGTTTTTTAGAACTAAAAACATCTTCTTATGCAACTTAGTTAACTAAATTATATTAATTTACCAAAACTCTGGTTAAGGTATTTACTAACATAGTTAGCCTATTGCAAGTGAATTTAACGCAGTTAGCGCTGAAATAGCTGCTTGAGATAGATTTATTATCTAGAGTTCAGGTTAGTTATAACGGCTCAACTAATTGAGTACTTACTTTAACCTAAACGTAGGGCTATAAATTCAGCGAGTTTATCAACTGCATTTTCCGACTCTCCGGCACTTTTAACTAAACTTATGCCAATATCGCCAAGGGCAGGTAAGTGTTTAGTTTGCACCTGATAGTTAAGCTCGCTGGGTACGGTACTTTTAGCAAGAACGGTAATGCCAAGTCCTTCTTTGAGCGCTGCAATAAGACCGGTTAAATCGGCATTGCTATAAACAATACGGTATTTTATGCCGGCACTTTTTAATGCATCAATTGCGCGGCGACGATAAATGCATCCCTCTGGCGCCGTGACTAAAGTAACTACGTCATTTTGAGCCAGCGATAAGTCGCCCACCCATACGAGTTTGTCTTGCATAAAAATCGGGAATTTTTCAGAGCTGAGCCGCTCATTAAGGGCGAGGACTAGATCAAATTGATCTTGGCGAGAAGCTGAAAGTAAATGCTTACTCAAACGCGATTTAACTTCTAAAGACACCTCAGGGTAGAGCGCCACAAAATCGCCAATAATGGAAGGCAAAATACGCGCAGCAAATTCGCTAGGAATACCCAAACGCACTCTACCGGCAATATTTTCGGAGGTAAATTGCTGCAAAATAGCATCGTTGTATTGCATCATTTGCTTTGCCATCGGCAGTAATAGCTCGCCGTACTGGTTAAGTACCTGGCGCTGGCCTTGTTTTTTAAATAACTTATATCCAAGCACATCTTCCAAGCGCTTTATTTGCAAGCTTACTGCCGGTTGCGACAAACCCAATAAATCGCCAGCTTTAGCAAAGCCGCTTACCTCAACGACCATAACAAAGGTGCGTAAACTGTCGGTTGATATATTTTTCATATTTAAAATTACAATTTATGACGCCATATATATAAGTATTATTTATCAATTGATAAATAATTACAATTTGTTGTTATACATCT
Organism: Pseudoalteromonas sp. Ld19; assembly: GCF_045064135.1. Lineage (NCBI taxonomy): Bacteria > Pseudomonadati > Pseudomonadota > Gammaproteobacteria > Alteromonadales > Pseudoalteromonadaceae > Pseudoalteromonas > Pseudoalteromonas sp. Ld19. The sequence goes on from NZ_JBISHA010000017.1 coordinate 346,089, forward strand.
TGCGCAATATACTTTTATACATTGAAAATACATAGGTGTTTGTTATGACTTTTAACCCAATTATGTTTGCCCGCCACAGCAATGCTAACAGCGCGGTTGTCAACGCTTTGCAAGCAAATAACAACACTGTTGTAATGGATTTTAGCGGTAGTGAAGCATCGGTATTTTTAAGTACCATTTTAGGCCACGATTTAACTAAATTAACGGCCAGTGGCTTAGGATTGAAAGGGACGCTCGACGAAGACCTAAATTCTGATTATAGCTACGCTGTATATTATTTTAGCGAAACCGCTTTTAGATTTGTATTACCACACAGCGCAAGCCTTCAATTACAATCACTTATAAATGAACAACAGCTTCGTTTTGATATTGATTATGTTACTCGTACCGACCTAACTACTTTTACCCTAAGCGGCGAAAACGCATTTGATACCCTAGTTGATGCTTTTAAGTTAACGCCTGGTTTACGCCTTTCTGACGCGCAACTTTGTTACGGCGCGCAAAGTGGTGAGGTATTTATTACTGCTATTGATAAAAGCGATGAACAACACTTTGTGCTTATAGCAAAAACGCCAGAGCTACAAAAATGGCAAAGCTATATGCAAGCGCATGGTTTTGCACTTATGCAAAATCAAGCCGCATAACGAATATAAACAACAGGTAAGTATAACAATGCTTACCTGTTTTTAGATCTATTTAAGCCACGCCCATTAAGGGTTAATTTAAACGTGAAGGAATGTTATGACGTCTAAAACTGTACTACATGCTAAGCACCTAGAAGCGGGCGCAAAAATGGTTGATTTTCATGGCTGGGAAATGCCAATCAACTACGGCTCACAAATAGAAGAACATAATGCCGTTCGTACTGATGCAGGTATGTTTGACGTATCACACATGACGATTGTTGATATTGAAGGCGAGCAAGCTCAAGCATTTTTACGTAAGTTAGTAGCAAACGACGTAGCTAAATTAACAGTGCCTGGTAAAGCACTTTACACCGGCATGCTTAATGAGCAAGGCGGCGTAATTGATGATTTAATTATTTACTTTTTTAGCGAAACGTTTTATCGCCTAGTTGTTAACTCAGCGACACGTGAAAAAGACCTCGCACATTTAGCTAACGTATCGAGCGATTTTACCGTTACAGTTACTGAGCGCCCAGAGTTTGCAATGATTGCAGTGCAAGGCCCTAACGTAAAAGCAAAAACAGCCACACTTTTAAATACTGAGCAACAAGCCGCTGTTGAAGGCATGAAGCCGTTTTTTGGTGTGCAAGTAGGTGATTTATTTATTGCCACAACGGGTTATACTGGCGAAGACGGTTACGAAATAGTAGTACCGAACGACCAAGCGGCCGATTTATGGCAACAACTGCTAGATGCAGGTGTAGCGCCTGCTGGTTTAGGTGCACGCGACACGCTACGTTTAGAAGCAGGTATGAACCTTTACGGCCTAGATATGGACGAAAGCGTATCTCCACTTGCAGCTAACATGGCATGGACCATTGCATGGGAACCAGAAGATCGCGACTTTATTGGTCGTGACGTACTTGTTAAGCAACGCGCAGAAAAAAGCACTGATAAGCTAGTTGGCTTAGTGTTTGAAGAAAAAGGCGTGCTGCGTAGCGGTTCAAAAGTAATTGTTGATGGTGGTGAAGGGGTTATTACCTCAGGTACTTTCTCACCAACACTTGGTTTTAGTGTAGCCCTTGCACGTGTACCACGTTCAACAGGCGACACAGCTCAAGTAGAAATGCGTAAAAAATTAGTAAACGTTAAAGTAGTAAAGCCTAGCTTTGTACGTAACGGTAAATCAATAATTTAAATAATTTGGTTATATCAATCAGTGTAATTACAGTGATTGGTATCCTCCCAATATAAACCAAAGGACAAATAAAATGAGCAACATTCCTAGCGAGTTAAAATACGCACCTTCACACGAGTGGGTTCGCAGTGAAGGCGACGGTACTTTTACTGTTGGTATTTCTGAGCATGCACAAGAGCTTCTTGGCGACATGGTATTTGTTGAATTACCAGAAGTGGGTGATGAAGTAGATGCTGGCGAAGACTGTGCAGTAGCAGAGTCGGTTAAAGCAGCATCAGACATTTATGCCCCGATCAGCGGTGAAATTGTTGCAATTAACGACGAGCTTGAAGATTCACCTGAAACAGTAAACAGTGATGCTTACGGCGACGGTTGGTTATTCCGTATTAAAGCAGCTGATGAGTCTGAGCTAGAAAACTTGCTTGACGCTGAAGGTTACTCGCACACTATCGACGAAGAATAATCGTTAATTATTGTTTGCATTAAAAGCCCCACTATTTAAAACATTGGGGCTTTTATGATTAAAGTGCTTATTTTTCCATACATGGTAAGCAGCTAAATCATAAATATTTTTATTATTACTAGTTACCCATTAGTAATAATTACACTTTTTTGGATCATAGGAATCTGGACACATGTCAAACGCCAAATCTCTTGAAGAACTAGAGCAAAAGCAAGATTTTATTCGCCGTCACATTGGGCCAAGCCCAGAGCAAGTAAGCGACATGCTGAGCGCGCTTGAAGTATCGAGTGTACAAGAGCTGATCGATCAAACTGTACCTGCTAGCATTCGCCTAGAGCAACCGCTAACAGTTGGACAAAGCCGTACTGAAGTTGAAACACTAAGCTACTTAAAATCAGTAGCAAGCAAAAATAAAGTTTTCAAATCATACATTGGTCAAGGCTACCACCCAACACATGTACCACACGTAATTTTACGTAACGTACTTGAAAATCCGGGTTGGTATACTGCGTACACACCGTATCAGCCAGAGATTGCACAAGGGCGTTTAGAATCATTATTAAACTTCCAGACTATGACCCTAGATTTAACCGGTCTTGATTTAGCAAGTGCATCACTACTTGACGAATCAACAGCCGCTGCAGAGGCTATGGGCCTTGCAAAACGCGTATCAAAAGCGAAAAAAGCCAATGCATTTTTTATTGCTGACGACGTACACACACAAACAATCGACGTAGTAACAACGCGTGCCGAGCAGTTTGGTTTTGAAATAATTGTCGGTAAAGCAGCAGACGCGGTTAACCACGACATTTTTGGTGCCTTATTCCAATACCCATCTACATCTGGCGAAGTGGTAGACATAACTGACCTAATTGCTGGCGTACAAAGCAAAAAGGCCATTGCCTGTGTTGCTGCCGACATAATGAGTTTATTACTATTAAAAGCACCGGGTAAATTAGGTGCCGACGTAGTATTAGGTTCGGCTCAGCGTTTTGGTGTACCTATGGGTTACGGCGGTCCTCATGCTGCATTTTTTGCAACACGTGACGCATACAAACGTTCATTACCAGGTCGTATTATTGGTGTATCTAAAGACCGTTTAGGTAACGACGCACTACGTATGGCAATGCAAACGCGCGAACAACACATTCGCCGCGACAAAGCCAACTCAAACATTTGTACAGCGCAGGTACTCCTTGCCAACATGGCAGCGTTTTACGCGGTGTACCACGGCCCACAAGGCTTAAAAACTATCGCGCAGCGTATACATCGCTTTGCTGATATTTTAGCTGCTGGCCTAAAAGCTAAAGGCATCGCACTTAAACACAGTACGTGGTTTGATACGCTAACAATTGCAGATGACAACAAAGACGACGTAATAGCACGTGCCATTGCAAAAGGCGTAAACTTTGCTACAAACCACGAAGGCGAGTACTCAATTTCGGTATCAGAGACAACAACACGTGCCGATATCGCTGAGTTATTTGATATTATTTTAGGCGAAGGCCATGGCCTAAGTGTTGACGCTATTGCAGCAGACGTTGAAGCAAATGGCAGCGAGTCAATTCCTGTAAGTTTAGTACGTGACGACGAAGTACTAACGCATCCAAACTTTAACAGCTACCACAGCGAAACAGACATGCTTCGCTACATTAAGCGACTAGAAAGCAAAGATTTATCGCTTAATCACTCAATGATCTCGTTAGGCTCATGTACCATGAAACTAAACGCGACTGCAGAGATGATCCCAATTACGTGGCCTGAGTTTGCAAACCTTCACCCATTCTGCCCGCTGGATCAAGCAGAAGGTTACCAAATAATGATTGGTGAGCTACACGACTGGCTAGTAAACATTACCGGTTACGATGCAGTATCACTTCAGCCAAACTCTGGCGCACAAGGTGAATACGCAGGCTTAATCGCGATTCGTAAATACCACGAGTCACGAGGGGATGCACACCGTAATGTATGTTTAATCCCAAGCTCTGCGCACGGTACTAACCCTGCATCAGCGCAAATGGCGAGCATGAAAATTGTGGTAGTTAACTGCGACAAAAACGGTAACGTAGACATGGTTGACCTTAAAGCGAAAGCTGAAGAAGTGTCTGAAAACTTATCGTGTATCATGATCACTTACCCGTCTACGCACGGCGTATACGAAGAAACAATTCGCGAAATTTGTGACATTATTCACCAGCACGGCGGCCAAGTTTACATGGACGGCGCAAACATGAACGCACAAGTGGGTGTAACAAGCCCAGGCTTTATTGGCTCAGACGTATCGCACTTAAACTTGCATAAAACGTTTTGTATTCCACACGGTGGCGGTGGTCCAGGTGTTGGCCCAATTGGTGTTAAATCGCACCTAGCGCCATTTATGCCAAACCACAGCGTAATTAACGTACCTGGTACTAACATCGGTAACGGTGCGGTATCGGCAGCGCCTTACGGCTCAGCCGCTATTTTACCTATTTCATGGGCTTACATTACCATGATGGGGTCAGAGGGCTTAAAACAAGCCACTGAAATGGCTATCGTTAATGCTAACTACTTAACGCATGAGCTAAGCAAGCACTTCCCAATTTTATACCGTGGTCGTAACAACCGTGTTGCTCACGAATGTATTGTTGACCTACGCCCGCTTAAAGAGCAATCAGGCATTACTGAAATGGACGTCGCTAAGCGCTTGCAAGATTATGGCTTCCATTCACCCACTATGTCGTTCCCAGTAGCTGGTACATTAATGATTGAGCCAACTGAGTCTGAATCAAAAGGTGAGATTGACCGCTTTATCGAAGCAATGGTGTCAATTAAAGGCGAAATTGAAAAAGTAATCTCTGGCGAATGGTCAATTGAAAACAACCCGCTCGTGTTTGCACCGCATACACAAGGCGACGTATTAGGTAACGAATGGGACCGCGCATACGACCGTTTTTACGCTGCATTCCCAGTGCCTGCAGTCGCTAAAAACAAGTTCTGGCCAACCGTTACACGTATAGATGACGTATACGGCGACCGTAACTTAGTATGTTCATGCCCAGCTGTAGAGACTTACCGCGACTAATTTTTGAATTTTAATAGGTAGTAAGTTCCACTATAGTTTGGGAATTTGTCAAAATTAAAAAAGCCGTTGCAGCAATGCAACGGTTTTTTTGTGCGTGTTTAAACATTGTAGACGCACAGCTTGCTGGCGTGTTGGGCGCAGCCCAAAAGGTGTTTAAGTATTGTTGGCGTTTAGCTTGCTGACGCGCGGGCGGCAGCCCGAATAAGTATTTGAATAGGTGCTTGAGGTTACCATCACCGATAATGTGAATGCGTTTCGCACTTTTTAAAGATTAGAAACCTTATTCAAGGTTTTGTCACGCTGGCGACCGCAGCCAAAGAGGGGCTGCCGCTGGTCCCTCTCTGGACACTCTCAGCGCACCCGAGCATCACGCTATTTCCTTCAAATAATTATTTGATGTGAACGTAAACGGCGAAGATAGGCCATCCATGGCCTAGTTTCGCCTTATCGCGCATCCATGCGCGACATTACTCATCAATTGCTTATTTTCAGGGCGTGATGACGGGGGAGGGTGTTAAACGTGAGGTTAGTGTTTGGTCTTGGCAAGAAGCAAGACTGACCCTCTGTATTTCCTCTAGGTTGAGTGAAACGAAACCCAACAAATCACAAATATACTTACTCGCTCAAAAGCCAAGAGTATGTGTTATTTATTGTAGGCGTTTAGCTTGCTGGCGCGCGGGCGGCAGCCCGAATAAGTATTTGAATAGGTGCTTAAGATTACTATTACAGATAACGCGAATACGCTTCGCATTTTTTAAGATTAGAAACCTTATTCAAGGTTTTGTCGCGCTGGCGACGGCAGCCAAAGAGGGGCTGCCGCTGGTCCCTCTCTGGGCACTCTCAGCGCACCCGAGCATCACGCTATTCCCTTCAAACCACAATCGATGTGAACGTAAACGCCATGAAAGCACATCCATGTGCAAGCATGGCTTTCATTTCATCCATGAAATGAATTACTCATCAATTGCTTATTTCAGGGCGTGATGACGGGGGAAGGGTGTTAAACGTGAGATTGGTGTTTGCTTTTGGAAAGAAACAAGATCTGACCCTCGCATTTTCGTATGGGCGTAGGTTGAGAAGAGTGAAACGAAACCCAACGAATCACAAATATACTTACTCGCTCAAAAGCCAAGAGTATGTGCTATTTATTGTAGGCGTTTAGCTTGCTGACGCGCGGGCGGCAGCCCGAATAAGTATTTGAATAGGTGTATGAGATTATCATCACCGATAACGCGAATACGTTTCGCACTTTTTAAAGATTAGAAACCTTATTCAGGTTTTGTCGCGCTGGCGACGGCAGCCAAATAGGGGCTGCCGCTGGTCCCTCTTTGGACACTCTCAGCGCACCCGAGCATCACGCTATTTCCTTCAAACCACAATTGATGTGAACGTAAACGCCATGAAAGCACATCCATGTGCAAGCATGGCTTTCATTTCATTGCCTACATGGATGTAGGTACTTAGGATTTGTCGGGAACAAAATCCTGCCATGAAATGCATTACTCATCAATTGTTTATTTTCAGGGCGTGATGACGGGGAGGGTGTTAAACGTGAGATTGGTGTTTGGTTTTGGAAAACTTAAGAATTGACACTGAACGCTTTCACTGTATTTTTAAACATTTACTTTATATGTCGTTTTCTATTAGATATTATAGATACTTAAATTAAAAGGGATATTTTTTGTGTATACAGTTGAAGAAATTACTATTGACGGCTTCTGGCATCGTTTAAATGCCAAATGTAAATTCAATGAAGACGTTAATATTATCATAGGGAAAAATGGAACAGGTAAAACTACCTTTATGAATATTGTCCACTCTGCACTTTCTGTAGATCTTGATGGTATTCTTGAGAGTGATTTTAACTCAGTCGTTATTAAATTATGCAATGGGGCAAAGAAGAAAACTATAAAACTGAATAAATTAGAAAGTGATCGACCGCCTTTTCAGATTATTGAATATCAAATATCTAACAAAAAGCATTTATTAAGAGCTGTAGCTCCTGATGATCGAATCCCATCTTCATACAGAAGAAGAGCAATGGAAGAGGCTAGAGATCTAAAGCGCGAACTAAATGCTATGATTAACTTATCATCATTATCAGTTTATAGGTTGAGAAATACAGAAGATCTTGAGATAAAAGATCGTACAGGTAAAAAAATAATATCACCTGTCGATCATCGCTTAGAGCAGTTGAAAAGTGCTTTAACTCAATACCAATTAGAGTTATCTCAAGAAATTAACACTATTTCAACTAAGCTTCAAGATGACGTATTGGCCTCTATTTTATATTCTGATAGTCGGGAAAGCGATATAATTATACCTAGAGATTTTAATAAAGTAGAAGAAAAAAGGTCTCTCTTCTTAGCTTATAAACGATTACGAAAACTCGATGGAAATATCAGGGGTAAAATTACTAAACATATTGATGCCATCGATGAGGCAGTAAAAAAATTAAATAATAACGAAGAGCTTACAGAGAAGGATTTTGGCGCGTTTCAATCATATGTTCGAACGCAAGAAATAATTGAAATGTCATTGAAATCTGAAAGTGAAATAGATATTACATATCAACCAATAACTAACTTCTTGAATATGATAGGAGAGTTTATTGAAGATAAAGGTTTTGTTTTTTCATCTGGCAACTTAATGGCTTTTAGTCGTATTATCGATGATTTTTCAGATATCCCCATGGAAAAATTATCTTCTGGAGAAAAACAATTACTTATATTATTAATTGAGACTTTACTTCAAAAAAATAAAAAATGTGTTTATTTGACTGACGAGCCAGAACTCTCACTCCATGTTCAATGGCAAAGAAATATCCTTCCCGCTATTAAAAAATTAAATCCTAATGCGCAAATAATTGCAGCAACACATTCGCCAGAGGTTGCTTCAAAATATAAGACTGCACTTATTGATATGAAAATGGTGTTGTCTGATGCCAAATCTTAATTATTCTAATGGGGCATTAAATGTATATAGCGCATTTTTTGGCGCTGAAAAAATGTTATATGTAGAAGGTGATGATGATCTGGCTTTTTGGGATATAGTACTAAGTAGTTTCAATATACAAAATATACAATTACAAGAGGTTGGTGGGGACGAAGAGCTAGCAAAATATATTCTAAAAATTAAAAATAACGAAATAGATGCCATTGCGGCTAAAGATTGTGACTTCTCGATATTAGAGGATGATTATGAAGAACTTGATAATGTACTGGTAACATACGGTCATTCGATCGAAAATACACTTATTTGCCCTAATGTTATGGCTAAAGTTATAAAATCTTATGGAAGAGTAGTCTTAACCGACGAAGAAAAAAAAGAGTGTGAAAATTGGTTAAATACTTTTTATCACTCATTTAATTCTTTAATAAAATATGATGCAGTCAATGAGCTGAGGAAAACAGGTTTGAATGTTTTATACAGTAATTGTTCAACATTTATGAAAACCAGACTTTCTCCATTACCATGTGATGAAAAGATTACAACCAAAATTAACTTACTTGGAGAGCAAGCTAATTTCGAAGCTGATTTGGTTGAAGTGATAACTAAAATAGACAACGTCGACAAGGGGATATTTGACTTCCTACGAGGGCACTTTTTATTTTCAGCAGCGCTGAGATATATAAATTATGTGCTAAAAAGTAAGGGCTCCCAGAAAACAGCAAGCAATGATGCCTTATTTAGTGGCTCTATATTAGCTTTAGAGGGATTGTTAAAAGAGGGACACCCTCACTATCATCATTATGAAAACCAAATAAAGCGAATATTATAAAACTAGCTTTTGAGTCTTTATTTATATACGTTTTTTATGAACCTAAGTGGTCGCCCATTAGGGAACCAAAGGGGTCAAATCTTGACTTCATACATCAATGGTCTAGATTTATAGTTTATTGCTCATTGAGTTTATTATTATGTCTAGACCGCTGCGAATAGAGTATGAAAATGCGTTTTATCATGTGATGAATCGCGGCAGAGGGCGTGAAAACACTTTTTTGAGTGATGACGATTTTAAGCACTTTTTATACTGCATTGAACAAGCAAACCTTCGTTTTAATATTGAAGTGCATTCGTATTGTTTAATGACCAATCATTACCACCTACTTATAAAAACCCCTGATGCAAATTTAGGCAGAGCCATGAAGCATATTAATGGCCTTTATACGCAATATTTTAATAGAACACATAATACAGATGGTGCACTGTTTAGAGGTCGCTACAAGGCGGTGCTGGTGGATGCTGATAATTACTTACTACATGTTAGTCGTTATATACATCGTAACCCAATAGAAACAAGTACACCGTTAGTAGATGAGCTAATTGACTATAAATGATCTAGCTATTCAGCTTTTATCAAAAAAACAGCAACGCCAAAATGGTTGGTTCGAGACTTTATATTTTTGCTTCAAGGAAAAAATCGTAAATATGCTGCGTACAAACAGTTTGTTGAATATGAAAACAATAAAGAAATAAGTGCTTTTTATGGCGCTAAAAAGTTATTTTCGGTGTTGGGCGGCGATGAATTTATTCAGAATATTAAGGAGTATATCGCAAAATCAGACAACGAAAAAAGCGTTGTTGTTCAGAGGCGTTCAACTGATGATGTTATTGCGTATTTAGCTAAATATTTTTGTATAGATGCACATGATATTTTAACGGTTAAAAAAGGGCGCAAAGAGAAAAACTTGCCTCGTATGTTTGCCATAAAATTATGCCAAGATTTAACAAGGCAAAATTTGAAAGCGTTGGCCGTTGCTTTTAATGTTCAACATTATTCTGCCATATCTCAAACGGTATGCAGGCTAAATAAGTTAATAATTGAAGATGATAAGGTCAACTTACAGTTCGAAAAACTTCGAGATAGTTTGATGTATGAAGTCAAGATTTGACCCCAAGCCTAGCGGACCCAAGCCTAGCGCAAGCCTAGCCTGGACCCCAAACCTAGCCTGACCCCAAGCCTAGCCTTGCAAACCTTCACAGACCACAAGCCCTTTGACCCCAAACTCACTCAACTTCCTTGGATGAAATATAGAAATATGAAACGATAAACTCCGCTAGAATAGCCAGTGATAGAATAAGTAGCAGCAAAAGATCTGGCACTGTAAAAAGAGCAACTACAGGCAAAGCTATACCTAGCCCTAGCGCTGTACCGCAGTGGATTGTATATAAGATAAATAGTTTACTTATTCCGTTTTCAGAGGCGATGTTTGTAGGCTTAGTGAATTTAATTTTCCCATAATAAATTAATATAACTAAGCCTAATATAATAAGCCCTATCATTTTGGCTCGCTAATACTTATAAGATATAGCTCATTTAAATTTTTCTCTTCACAAACTAAGGTCATTGTACGGACTCCACTTGTTAACACGGTAATTAAGGCCGGAAATATCACAAATTTCAGTGTTGTTGTTTCAACTTGGCCGGCTAACTCGGCTATTAATTCATTGTTTGAGATTGAATACTGCTTTTCCGCTTGCTTTCATTCAACTTTATAAACCTCTAGGATTCGTCAGGGTCAAATCTTGACTTCATACATCAGTGGTCTAGATTTATAGTTTATTGCTCATTGAGTTTATTATTATGTCTAGACCGCTGCGAATAGAGTATGAAAATGCGTTTTATCATGTAATGAATCGCGGAAGAGGGCGTGAAAATACCTTTTTGAGTGATGACGATTTTAAGCATTTTTTATACTGCATTGAGCAAGCAAGCCTTCGTTTTAATATTGAAGTGCATTCGTATTGTTTAATGACCAACCATTACCACCTACTAATAAAAACCCCTGATGCAAATTTAGGCAGAGCCATGAAACATATTAATGGTCTCTATACGCAATATTTTAATAGAACACACAATACAGATGGTGCACTGTTTAGAGGTCGCTATAAAGCGGTGCTGGTGGATGCTGATAATTACTTACTACATGTTAGCCGTTATATACATCGTAACCCAATAGAAACAAGTACACCGTTAGTAGATGAACTTATTGGCTATAAATGGTCTAGCTATTCAGTTTTTATTAAAAAAGCGGCGACGCCGAAATGGTTAGTTCGAGACTTTATATTTTCGCTTCAAGGAAAAAAGCGCAAATATGCTGCGTACAAACAGTTTGTTGAATTTAAAAACAACAAAGAGATAAGTGCTTTTTATGGCGCTAAAAAGTTATTTTCGGTGTTGGGCGGCGATGAATTTATTCAGAATGTTAAGGAGTATATTGCAAAATCAGACAACGAAAAAAGCGTTGTTGTTCAGAGGCGTTCAACTGATGATGTTATTGCGTACTTAGCTAAACATTTTTTTATAGATGCACATGATATAGTAACGGTTAAAAAAGGGCGAAAAGAGAAAAACTTACCTCGTATGTTTGCCATAAAGTTATGCCAAGATTTAACAGGGCAAAATTTGAAAGCGTTAGCCGTTGTTTTTAATGTTCAACATTATTCAGCCATATCTCAAACGGTATGCAGGTTGAATAAATTAATAATTGCAGATGATAAGGTCAAATTACAATTCGAAAAACTTCGAGATAGTTTGATGTATGCAGTCAAAGTTTAACTCATTTGGTTTTTTGGTCAGCCCTCTGGAGAAACAAGTTTACTATGGTGCTGTATTGTAGTTGGAGGAGGTACGGGTAGTTAGATAGAAAATATTTCTCAGGAAAAGGAGATAAATTGGGAGGGGTTTTATATGAGAAGATTGAAAAGTGATTATTGATAGCGAACTTTTTGGCTTACTTTTATTTGGGATTGGCTTAGGTGTCATTTTTATCATTATTTTACCTTTAGCCTTTTATTTAAAAGGGAAAAAGCTCAGAATTGTTGAAGATATTTTAGAGTCAGGAAACCGCTATTATTCCCTAAATATTTTTATGGCGCTCCACGGTTTACTTCATTATGGCAGTGTATTTTTATTTGATTGGTATGCAAAACGTTATAATTTATTAAGTGATAGAAATAAGGTGCCAGCTCAAGCCTCGATACTATTTAAAGTGTATTTTGTAATTTTTATGCTTTGCGTACTTTTAATGTTTTTATCTACATTATTTTTTGAATAATGACTTTAGGCGATAGAAAAACCAAAGGGGTCACCCATTAGAAAGTTCCGGTCAAGCAGGCAGCTGTGTTTCCTTGATCTTTTTATTCAAAAACCAAGTGTTCTTATTATTTAAACTCACTTTTATTAAGTGCTTAGTACTGATTAATAAGTACAATAGTTAAAATTTATTTATTTTAATTTTATATTTACAAGGAAGTTGTTTATATGAGTGATGTAACGCCATTTTTATATATTGCTGTTATGGCTTTTTATTTTTTACACAAAAACGAAGAAGGTAAAATACTAGTACCAATCATTGCTTTTGCAGCAATACCGTTATTTAGTAACGATTACTGGCTGTGGTTTAAAGTGAGTATAGGGCTGAGCATCTATGTTTTAATGGTAGAAAAAGCTAAAGCCGGATATACAGGAGGTGGAGCCGTTTCAGCATTTGCTGCATTTTTTATAGCGGCTTATTTAGTTAGTGCCCTCATGCATACTGTTATGTTTATGGTAGCTGATATTAGTTTTTGATTATTTAAAACCAGATTACTTACCCATTAGATTTACAGTAGCTCAATTCTAAAATTATGTATTGTAGCTTGCTTTTTAAGCTCGCAAAATATAATTTAGGTACAACATAGACTAAATTAAAAGGAATTAACTATGATAAATCTACCTGCATGGAATACTCTACAGAAAAACTACCCAGCACTGCCTGCGCCAGCTATTTTTAAAAAATTGGTGGTAAGGTGGAATTAAACCATGATATTGGTGTTTTTAATAACGCATGCGCAACACGTATCTCTCTCGCTTTAAATAGCGCAGACTCCACCCATAAGATCCCTTACTACAAAGCTATCGCTCCCAATGGAAAATTTGAAGGGCAGATTTCTTCAGGAAAAAATAAAAACTGGTATATTTTTCGAGTAAAAGTACTGATTAAGTATTTAACAGAGAGGTATGGTAATCCAGATATGTATAAACCAGCAATACATGAAAAAGAGCTTAATGGTCGTAAGGGTATTATTATTTATGAAGTAAATGGCTGGTCTGACGCTACTGGGCATGTAGATTTATGGGATGGAAATAAATGTGTTTATAAAGGCTACGGTAGCCAGTCAAATAACGTTTTATTTTGGGAAGCATCGTGATGTCGAAGTTTAAGGTAATAGGAGTTTTTTTATTATTAACCTTGAGCCTTTCATGCACATCTATGCCAGAGAAAGGTAAAGATCCACTGATGGATTTTGCTAGTGCAAATTGCTTTTTTTGGTATTTCAAAGATAACAACATTTCTACTAGTGATATTAGTAAAATAACAGGTGGAATCGTTGAGATGAGTAGCTATTCGGCTGATAAGTTTCAGCAGGTCGCGTTGCTGGTTAAAAATTATTCACCTCAATTGAAAACAAAACATGAAGTTGAGATACAATTGGCAAAATGCTTTTTGTTAAAAGATGATGCAAGCTTCATAAAAGAGCTTAAAACCATAGGTGAATCTTAATTAACTTCATAAATTTTCCTTTTTTAATATGGAGATCAGGTCTTAATTTTTAGAATGATCTTCATGTAGAACTAAAGGGATCCCTCAGGACCTGATCCTATTGGTTTCTACAAATACTCCTGAGATAAAAATCTATAGGTTATTTCCTCCGAAATTCAACTCTGTAAAACACAGCGGCTTGCTTAACCGGAGCTTTCTAATGGGTGACCCTGCTTGTTATTGCTTGATCATTTTTGAAGCTCAGCAGTTAAAGTAACCACTTTAGGCGCTAAAATTGCTTGCGCGTGTAATTTTCGGTTTGGCTAACTGTTTTTACTCGCCAATTTTGAACTTTCAAACTCTGCATTTATTTTGTTGGGATAAGTCCGCGACCTATATTAAATTTTGATGCATTTATCATTTAAGTTATTTTTCATCTATCGCAACTGGCTCAAGCGTTGTCATTTTTAAATAAACCCTATTTTCAATATCCAACTTATCAACAGGGTATTGGCCCCGAATATTTTCATTATAAAACTTACCCATTGAGGTTGAGTAATACAGCTCATCCCATAATAAGATAGGTATATTATAATAACGGTAAACGCTTCCTGATTTGAATTTTAGGTCAAGGATTTTATTGATCGTTGAATAGCCAATGTGTGAAAAAGCACTTGAATTTACTGGGTGTTGTTCAAACAAAGGAAATGGGGTTTGGTTTAACAAAGAAAGCTTGATCCCAGCGCTTATTGCATTTGCAACTGCATTATTTCTTAGGTACGCATCAATTAGCCCATGACCAGTTGAATCAAATAAAGACTCAGCAGAATAGTTTGAAGGTAAACTACCAAATAAAACCCTTACAGCTTGCATGACCCAGTCTTCGTCAAGTGTAAGGTGTGAAATAATCTCTTTATATTCCTCCCCCAAACTTCCTCCCATTGAACTTGTTGGTGTTGCTACTGCGGCTAGGCTAACCATTGGATAATCGGAAGCAAGATACCCGTCGCTATATTGATAAGTAGATATGGCTTCCTCAAAAAGAGCATTGGTGTAAAAGTTACCTTGTGAGTGACCAATAAGAATAATACGGTTGCAAGAGTGCATTTGAAATTGAAGTCTTTGAAATGCATTTTTATAGTCTGTCTCGTCAAGAATAGAGTAATTTACTTCAGTAAATACATCCTGTAAAACTGATTCAATTTGAGCGATATCTATATCTGATAGTGAGCTAACTGTGCCTCCAATTATTGCCGTTATTATACGGTACTCTGGTGAGAATACGGGTAAGTCACTATATTTTTGCTGTGCGACTTCATATATTTGCATAAGTATAGCTTCACTTTTATTATAACTTCCCGCAGGAAGTGCTCCTTTTTTAAATTCTAGTAGATGAAAATCTTGAAAGTAACTTAATTCATTTAAATTAGCTTTGTATTGCTTGATATTAGTCCGCACCCCATTTACATAGAAAATGCGTACATTATCAATATTTTTAGAGCAGTACCGATCTAGTGCATGATAATTACCATAAGTAAAAATTGGAAATATAAGAAAGAATAAAATATATGTAGCTTTCATTTTATGTCCTCCTTAAGTATTTTGCAGTCTCTATCAGCGCCGTAATGAAAATCGTCATCCCAAGCAATATAGTCACTAATTTTATTTTGACTTTTACGGTTAGCGTACGCTCTATCTATCGTATTAAAGTATAAAACTTCGGGTTCTCTAAAGTGTGGGTGTGAATTTTGTAAATATCGAACACAGTAACTTATGTTAATCATATCTAAAATAATCTGTTTACCAATTTCCGCATCTAAATTTGGTATACGACCTTGTTCAATATCAATAACTAATTGTAACGTTGAGGCTGTGCCTAAACTAAAAGTGATGAGCTGCGGTGAATCAAACTTTTCATATACAAGCCGTTCATAATCATCACGAATACCATTATCATTTTGGTCAATACCGTCTAGCGTTTTATAGTCATCTGGGTGCGCAGGAGGTAAATCTGGTGTTAGGTAAAATAAGTCTTGAATGCGTTGCCAGCTGCTATGGGGTTTGGGTTTATTATTCTTATTCCAATAACGGGCAAAATAATAATCGGTATTGTGTTTTACCAAATTGCCACCTCGGTATACCTTGTTTGCTTGCCACTTTTTTATCACTGTATCTTGTACCCAAATCCAACCATCCCAATGGGGTTGATTTTCTATTGGTTCAATCCCTTTAACCCAAAAGGCAGCAATAAATAGGCTGTTGTTGTGAGTGACTACATCACCAGCTACGTATATTGAACCGGCCTCCCATGGCTGATGATTTGGCTCAATGTCTGCTAAATTAGTATTTGCGGATTGCTGAGGTAGTTGAAAAATATTGGCAGCGTAAGTTTGTGAGTGAAACAATATGCCAACGATAATTATGAGCTTAATCATATCAAATTCCTTTTAATTGGAGTTCCATTACTTTTTAAATCAAGCCCAGTTTTTAGGTAATTGCAAGGTGAAGGACTGAATTTTTCAAAACTATTACAGAGTGATTAGGGCGTGATGGTGGAAGGGGGTTAAACGTGGCATTAGTAATTGGCAAAAAATAAGATTTGCACTCTGAATTTGATCACATTACTGCAAATATTTACCAAAGGGTTTTACGTTATTTATCAAAAAGATGAACAGATTATTATTAGTGATTTAGGGATGGAGTTGGAAGGCTACTCCGTATTTTATTGATGATTGCTGAGCAAAAAAATAAGCAGCTGCTCCAAGGAGAGTATCAAAAGCTCAGTAACCGATTGCCGTTAGGTAAGCTCGCACTTATTTTTACTCGTATTACTGATCCAAATACTGATTTATCAACAATTGAGGCAAACTCCCGCAGCACAATAATGAATTTTAGTTAAAAGAATACGATGCTATCGTTAATGCCTGATTTATTCATCAGGCCCTTTGAGCGTAAAAACTAAATGTTTGCGCATGTCTTTTAAAATAACGCCTTTTTTTAACATTGCTCCGCTTAAACGCTTTTGCCACTTTAATAACTCTGGCTCTGCCGCAGATAACACTTGCTCACTCTCAAATTGAAAGCACATTAGCAAAGAGCCTGGAAATAAGTGGTATTGAACGTCAAACCAACATTGCAGCATACCAGGAAGTTCAGCACGACCTTGTTCTTCTAGTTTATCGGCAATATTAAGCACAAGAGTTTGCTGTTTTATTTGCACTGCAGAGAGTTTTTTCATGTTTAATCCAAGTTAGCGGCTAAAAAATGCAGCCGGAATGCGGGCATTATACGCAAGCTTGTAGGCAGGCAACAACTCTCAGCCAAGTATTGAATAGAATTTATTATACGTATGCCTTGCTGGTACTCTTTAGAATGCAGGTTCACTCTTTTAAATAAGCAGCGAAGATAAGTTTTTTGTGCTAATTAACCATTTTTGAGAGGTGATTCAATACCATATATTGGCTCTCTCCGATTGCAAGACAATTTGAATCGTTTAAAGTAGGCACTAAGGCGCTTAGTTTGTTAGCTATTGACTATTTAAACACGCATAAAAAATAGTTTAAACGACCACGTTACGCTATTAGCTTAACGTGGTATTGCTGTTTTATTTAAAACATCGCATCATATTTTTAGCACTTGCTCAATTTTAAAAAAGCACACAGTATTAAAAAACTAACCGAGTATACAAATGAACCGGCGAGCAGTTTTTCTGTAAGATTAAAAATAATGAATCGATATTGCCGGTCTTATATCTCGATTCAATCTTCATAAGCATTAAGGATTTAAATAATGGAAATTACTGGAAGCTGTTACTGTGGTGAAATTAAATACCAAGCAAAGTCTCAAAATAATAATGTACTTGTTTGCCATTGTAGCGATTGCCAACGTATGTCGAGTGGCCCATTTAGAGCTGTTATAATTGCAGAGCCAAACTCAGTAGTATTTACCCAAGGTGAGCCGAAAGAGTTTGTTAAAACAGCACAAAGTGGTAATAAACGTGCGCAAGGTTTTTGCGGTAACTGCGGTACAACACTTTATGCTACAAACGCAGCAAAACAAGATCGAGTGTATGGCCTGCGCATTGGCGCAGTTGACCAACGTGATGAGTTTAAACCGTCTGCACAAATTTGGTCTCAATCAACGCTAAGTTGGTTGAACGATTTACACAAAATACCAGCTTTTGAAACTACGCCATAAAAATAAATTTTGTAGAAAGTCAGTTTTTCTGAAATTTTATTAGTTAAACAGCTGTCTATTTTAGTAGTTAACCTGAACTCTGGTTAAGGGATTTATTATCCAGAGTTCAGGTTAGTTACAACAGAGGAAACATTATGTGTAGTTCACCAAAAAGCAGCCGTGCAGTAAATAAAACAGCAATAAATTTTAATAATGAATTAACGCAAGAGCAGCGCCTACGGTTTGCTGCAAAAGCTAACTTAGCGCAAGAGCGCCGTGAGCAGCGCCAAGCTACTAACAAACGCTATGAGCAAAAGCACCTTAGCAATAAGTCGTCACATGGTTTATTTTCGTGGCTACAGCAACTCGTTAGCTGATTTGGCTAAAGTGGTATTTTTACCACTGCCCAAACCGCACAGTGCACACAATACACCTGCAATAGCACACAGCCACAATGGTATGTTCCAATTTCCTGTTGTCGTATGCAATGCTCCAGCAAGCATTGGTCCGATAGCGGCGAGTAAATACCCTACACTTTGTGACATACCCGAAAGCGATGCTGCTTGCTGAGAGTTATCGCTTCGTAAACTAATAAACGATAGCCCCAATATAAAACATGCACCAGAGCAAAAACCCAACATTAAGGTCCACACAAAAGCAAAGTTAGCCATGTAAAGCAGCCCCAATGCACTAAGTGCACTCAACATGGCTAAAATAAAGCTAAGCGCGCTTTGATCTTTTAATTTGGAAAGTAGCGGAATTAGTATTAACCTAGGCAATGCCGTCGCTTTCTGATAAGCAAAGTGTACAGCAGGTGTCGGGGTTATTAGGGTATGAGTCGGTGAGTGCGTTTATAACTATGTTTAAAAAGGTAATGAAAAAGTCGCCCATGAAATACATGAGCGATTTAAATCAGTTAAATTAACGCCTTACCACGTATAAGTTGCCGAAAGCATTGCGGTACGTGGTTTGCCAGGAAAGTACCTGTCGCCTGTAAAGCTCGTATAATCGGCGCGCTCTGCATAAGCCTCATCAGTTAAGTTAATTACGCGAGCAAGTACTTCAAGGTTATTAGTAACTTGCCACTGCGCGCGCAGGCTTAAAACATAATGCCCTTGGTATTTATTTAAGTTTTCTGGGTCGGTGTAGTAGTTACCAACGCGATGCCACTGCAAAGCAAATTGCGTATTACTGAGTGCTTGCCATGTTAAATCAAGATTAGCAATATTACGCGGCGCGGTGTCTATGTCGTTGCCGTTTATGTTTAAACCATTGAGTACTTGGTTGTTAGTATAAGTATGCTTTGCGTAAGTACCAGCAAAGTTAAGGGCAAGCGTTTTTGTGAGCTGGTAGTCAAGTTCAAGCTCAATGCCACGATGGCGAGAGCTGCCATTGTTTACCGTAAAAAAGTCGCTATCGCGGTAAATTGTGTTGTGTTTACTCATAGCGTAAACCGACAGGCCATAACGTAGTTTTTCGTAAACCCCTTTAATACCCAGCTCTGCGTTATTCGCTATTTCGGCATTTAAACTTGCTGTTGTTTGCTTGCGTTGTAATTGGTATAACTCAGCGGCTTGTGGCGCTCGGTAACCGCGCGAAAAGTTTGCATAAAGCGTGTTATTTGTATTGTACTGATAGCTAACCCCAATCTTTGGCGATAAATTACTAAAGCTATTTTTAGCACTCGCTGGGCGGCTGTATCGGCAGCCACCAAATCCGCATTCACTGCCATCGTCTTTTGTTCTACCTGCTAGCATATTATTGGTGTAGTCGTACTGCATATGCTCGTAGCGCAAACCCGCTGTTACTAACCACTTATTTAATTGCCAATCAACCGATACAAAAGGCGCATAAAGCGTTGCGTTTACATCGTAATCGTAATGCTTACCTTGTGGCACTGTAGCAACTAAAAATGCAGAGCCTTGAGTGGGCTCATTTTGGCTTTGAGTAAAATCGGCTTGCGTGTATTCGCCATCAAGCCCTAGGTTTATTTTTATATTGCTTTGTAAATTATGTTGATAAAGCGATTGTACGCCAAAGCCTGTTTGACTGTTTTTTTCAAGCGGTGTGCCGGGCAAAAAGTGCTTAAAAAAGTCCATACTTTGCTCGCGAAAATATAACGTAGTAGAGAGCACATCATCGTTGTTTAATTGCCATGTTGCATTGCTCCACGCTCTAAATGCGCGTGCTTTTCTAAATGCGTTTGGATCAAAGTTTTTTTGCGCGAGGTCTTCGTTTTTATAGCTTTCAAAACCGGTAATAAATCCAGCAGTTTGCTGATCTAGGTTTGTGTAAGTAAGCCCAGAGGTCAGTAATAAATTATTATTTGAATAGCGATGGCGAATATTTACTTTTTGTTGCTCTACGCTTTCGTCGTCGCGGTAACCGCTATCGCCGGTAACACTTACGTTAATGCCTATGCCGCTATTGCCGTAATCTTGCCCTGCGCGTAATTTGTAGCGAGTATAGCCGTACGAGCCATAATCTAAACCAACTAAACCGCCGCCTTGAGTAGTGTCGGGTGTTATAACATTAATAACACCATGCACAGCGTTTGAGCCATAAAGTGCAGAGCCTGGGCCTTTTAATACTTCAATGCGCTGCGCCATTTCGCTGTGCGCTTCAAATAGCTCGTTTATATTGCAAAATCCAGCGGCTCTCAGTGGTATACCATCCTCTAGGGTTAATATGCCACCACATGCGCCAGCGCCCGAAAGTACTTGTGAACGTAGTGCGGGTAAATACTCTTGACCATTTCCGCGTTGAATATTTGCACCCGCTACACGTTGCAAGGCTTCTTCAATATGGGTAGGTGCTATGCTATTTAACTGCGCTTCACTGAGTGTACTTATTGATAATGGGAGTGGGGTAGAAAGCGCTTCAATACGTGATGCAGTGGTTGTTATGGTTTCTATTGCATCATTATTTTGATTATCGGCAAATGCAGTGTAGCTAAAGGGTAATAACAGTGGCAAAAAATAAGGTTTCATACATTCCTTGAGGACAAAATATAGTGCATTGGCTTTATACTATGTGGTTTTGATATGTATTTAAAGTTGTTACGTTAAAACGCACGTAGCCTATAGATTTTATATGTAACTGAGAGCAGTAAGCATGCCGCTGCTGGAAATAACAACGCAAGCATTAAAAAGTAATTAAATAAAATATAACCTACAATCCCACCGAGTAAAAAGCCGCTAATAATGAGTAAAAAGATAACACATTTGCGGGTATCAAATTGCTCTCCTTTTAATGCTCTGCCAATCATTAAACCAAGATCTGTAAAAATACCGGTTAAATGTGTGGTGCGTATAACCGCACCACTGTAATTAGTGGCTAATGCATTTTGTAGCCCGCACGCAGCAGAGGCTAAAACAATACCGTAAGTGAATGTATTTTCAAGTAAGTAAGCGCTAATTAGTAACAACAGCGCTTCAATAAAAAGTAAGGTGTCGTAATGGCGGCCTAATTTTAATGAACCACCTGAGAGTAAAAATCCAGAAAGTGCCGACCCCAGCATAAAGCTAATTATTACACACAGCAGTAATAGTGCTGTTACTTTACTCGTTATTGCTTTAATACCTAGCAAAGTAACAGAGCCCGATACGTGCGAAATAGCTTGATGTTCAAAACCTAATAACCCCACAGCGTTCACAATGCCCGCTATAAATGCAAGCGTAAACGCGCCATATTCAACCCATTTTGGTAATTTTGTAAACATTAGTTATGCCGTAGTGAGGAAGTTTTTTAATTGAGTTAATTGCTTTTATACACTTGAGTTTTAAAGCGCTTTATTTGCTCATCAACTAACTTTGTATCAATTATGCCACGTTTAAAGGCAATATAAACAGGGAGCGAAAATTCATTAAGTTGGCGAGCATAAATATTTTTGTATTCTTTTGAATACCATAATCCCGCTTGATAGTTAGTTATAACGTATTCAACACGGTTTTTTTCAAGTAGCTCAAAGTTTGCTTTGGTTGAGAGTGACTGGATTAAACGGTTACCCTTTATATTGTATTGCGAAGCAATAGTACTGGGTAGAGGAACGCCGCGAAGCATAGCGACGGTGGAGCTTGATAAATCATTAGTGAGCAGTTTGTCGTTATTTAAAGCAAATAAGCCAAATTGAGTGATATGCAGTGGTTCACTTGTAAAGTCTAAGTATTTTGCGCGCTCTTTGTTATTAGCCAACGAAAAATAGCAATCGTAGTAACCTAGTTTCATCTCTTTTTTAACACGTGCCCAAGGCAAGTGAACAATCTCAATGTGCAGGTTTAAATTACGCTCAATAAAGGTTAAGTATTCAATGTCTAGACCAGTAAATGTATCGCTATTTTCATCGTAGATTGTAAAAGGTGGGTAATGAGTTGTTACGCAGCGTAATTTTTTTTGAGGCGCAGCAGATAGTAACGAAGAAAAAATTAAAACCATAAAAAGCAACATTGTGCGCATAAATGCTAATCCGATATTTTTTGTGAGTATATACCTTGGCTGTTTAGTATACAGCCTAATTAAAATGTTTGTATTGATCTAAGTATTTTTACTAAGCGTATAAATAAAATTTTGTGGGATAGACCATGTTTAACGCAGAGCAACAATCACGCATTATAGAAATGGCGTGGGAAGACAGAACTCCTTTTGAAGCAATAGAGCAATTGTATGGATTAAAATACTCACAATTAGTTGTTTTTATGCGAGAACATATATCAAAAGGCAGCTTTAAGGTTTGGCGAAAACGTCATGCTGGTCGTAAAACAAAACATTTAAAACTTCGCGATCCTGCTATTATGCGCAGTCACTGTAAAACACAATATAAACAACGTTGATTTGCTCTAATCCAAAGGGTTACAATTTCATTCGTTGTTCATGATCGTTTGTTAAGTTGGGGTACTAAATCCCTGCTGTTTCAATCGTGAAGTTAACCCATAAGGACATTTAAATGCTCATTGCGCTGGCTATTATCATCGCTTTTTTTTTACTAGTTACTTTGTTACCTATGTCTTACAGCCAGCATTACTTAGTGCGTAGCTGCGATTTTGTGCGCTTACAAGTGCTTTATATTGCCAGTTTAGTTACTGTTACCTCACTATTTTTATTATGGCAAAGCAGCGCAATAGGTTATGTATTTATAGCCTTAACTTCATTACTTATAATGATTTTACAAGGTAAATGGATTTACCCGTATACGTGGCTTGCTAAAAAAGAAGTGCAAAGTGCGCCTAAGCACATCGACCACAGCATAAGAATTATGTCGGCAAATGTACTTATGTCGAACCATAAAAGTGAGCAGTTAATTAGCCTTGTTGATGAGCATCAACCCGATCTACTTATTACGCTCGAAAGTGACAGCTGGTGGGAAAATAAATTATCAGTCATTAAAAAAAATTACCCATATTACATAGAATGCCCTAAAGACAACCGCTACGGCATGCATTTATACAGCAAGTTTAAAATACTCGATGCACAAATATGTGAGCTTATAGAAGAAGATATTCCTTCAATTCATATTCTGTTTGAAAACGATGAAGGCTTGCAAATGCAAGGTCACTTTATTCACCCCGCACCACCAAGCCCGACAGAGGAAGACTCATCGCGCCCGCGCGACTCAGAGTTAATAATGGTGGCTAAAGCGCTTAAAAACCCAACACGACCTACCATAGTTGCCGGAGATTTGAACGACGTAGCTTGGTCTCGCAGCACTCGTTTGTTTATGCAAATAAGCGGCTTGTTAGATCCTCGAAAAGGCCGTGGTTTTTATAACACCTTTCATGCAAGCTACTTTTTTATGCGCTGGCCGCTCGATCATTTATTTCACAGCGAAGGCTTTAAAGTAAAGCGTATTAAGCGCTTAGCTAAGTATGGCTCTGATCACTTTGCACTCCTTACTGAGCTTTCTTATGAAAACGCTAATCAGCAATCATTAGAAGATAAATCCGATGAGCTTAAGCAAGAAGAAATTCAAGAGCTTGCTATGAATAAGGCAGATAAGCGAAAAGTGCCGAGGTTTGAAAAGAGTAGCTGAGAATAAGAGTGAACTATCGCTCACTCTCAACGCCATTTTCTGAATAGTAAAGCGTATAACCCCAAAATGGATCAAGTGACAAAAATTGAATTTTATTTAATTTTCCAGTTAGAAAATAAGCTTTAACTCGCGTTACTTTAAACCTAGGTTTACTTCCCACGAAATGGTTGTTTCATTCAATGTACTGCTTACAGGTTTGCCAAATTCATTTGAGATATCTGCTTTAGATGTGTGAGTATTAAAGCTGCGCAACTTTCCTAAAGTAGATTTATTGATGGGGTAACTAAATATATTCGGCATTTTATAATCTTTTATGATTATACCCTAATTTTTTTATGTTATTGTTTAATGATTGCATATATTTTGATAAGGATATTTTATGTCACATCAGTTTGATCTTTGTTTTAGTACTAAATCACGTACAAGTTTACCTATTGATACTAGTAATAAATTAGCTTATAAGCAGTTTCGACAAGATAATCCCCATATATTGGGATCGTTTATCCCAGCAGGAACGCCTTTTATAGTAAGTGAGTCAGGCTCAGACAGTGTAAAAAAACTGCGTGAATCTAGGCCTGATATCGCTTGTGCATTAGATGGGGTTAATTCTTGGTCTCAGTCGACAAAAAGAAATATAACAAATTTAGTCGATAGCTTTGGTAGTATTCAGGCCCAAGCTATTGCGGAGCTTTACGAGAAGGAATTGCAGCCCTATCTTAGACAGGTTGATGAAATTATGGGCTATAAAGTTGATTCTTTTACTGCCACAGGTGCTGCTGCAACTTCATTAAACGCTAAAGAGGTTCGTTTAAGTCGCTTTGGTGGAGCTATTTTAAAGTATCAAAAGTCTTTGATGGATATCCGTACAGCAGCAAAAAATAAAGCGCCCAAAAAGGAGCTGATTAAGTTAGGTAACTTAGCAAAAAATGCACATATCGAATTAAATGAGAAGTTCACTAAAGAGCTTAAAGCAGTTTCGAGCCGATTAAAAAGTGGTGCCCGAGGTAATGTCTGGAATAATCCGCAAAGGGGTATTAATCAAGCAATAAGCTCAAGAAATTCAGCATCAATACAAATTACTTCATTGTCAGGGGTTCGTAATTTACGTGCTTTAGAGGTTGGCTCTTCTGTTTTAGGTAACGGTCTCATCGTTTTAGACGCAGTTGTAAGAACCGATAAAGTTTATACTGAGTACCAGTCAGGAGGGAATTGGGGTAAAACAGCTGCTGTTCAGGCTGCTGGATTTGGTGCGGGGACGGCAGCAGGTTTAGCTGTTGGTGCGGAAACTATTGCCTTGGGAACAGGTATTGCAATTGCGATGGGCCCAGTTGGTTGGATAATATTAATCGGTGTCGGCTTAGGTACAGGTTATGCTGCTTCTAAATTTGCAGATAATGCAGCTCAGAGGGTAGCTAATAAAGCTTATGATTTAAGTGATTCTTGGAGTTGGTGACAAATATGGTGCTCTTTGATTTTCTTCTATTTTCAGGCTTAGCGCTTTTTCTTATTGGTGGATTATTATTTACTAGAATTTCTGTTAGTTATTTAGACAACAAATTAAGAGCAGAAGGGTCAGGAATTCCTCAATGGGACAGTGGAGGATTTGGTTTACGTGTAGGTATGTATGCTCTAATACTTATCAGAAATAAACCTAAAAAAGAATCTCTACTAAAAGATGAATTTATATTAAAACACGCCCGTAGTGGTGATCGAATACTGGCATTTTGTTTTAATATTGGGCTATTTATGACTGTATTTTTAGGAGCTATTGAAACTATATTCTTTAAAGCTTAGCTATTTATCTTCAGCTAATATCAATTTTAGACAGAATGGTACGTAAAAAACATCGCGCTTATCCCTAGCGCGATGTTTTGTTTTTCTTGAGAAAGTTTAAATAACCTTCGTAGCTAAATTAGCTATTGATCATAATACATTTGATATTCACAAATTCGCGCATACCAAAACCACCGTGTTCTCGGCCGTAGCCACTGCCTTTAACACCACCAAACGGTAGGTTAGGTTGTGCTAAACCGTAGCCGTTAATGTTGATCATGCCGGTGTCGAAGTACTTTTTAGCAAGCTCAATGGCTTTATTTTCATCTTTTGAGAAAATACCACCGCCTAAGCCATAGCGAGAGTCGTTGGCGATACGCATTGCATCGTCGTTGTCTTTGGCTTTAATAAGCGAAGCGACAGGGCCAAATAATTCGTCGTCGTAAGCAGGCATACCTGGCGATAAATTATCAAGTAGCGTTGGTGGGTAGTAGTAACCCGTTTGCGATGGTATTTCGCCACCCGTTACTATGTTTGCACCTGCTTTTACTGATTCCATTACTTGGTCGTGAATACCATCGCGTAAATCTTCACGGGCCATTGGGCCTAGGTCTGTGTCATCAGCCATTGGGTCACCCATTTTCATGGCTTCAAATTGCTCTTTTATTTGCGCTTTAAAGTCATCGTAAAGTGACTCAACAACAACATAACGTTTAGCAGAAACACACGTTTCGCCATTGTTGATCATGCGCCCGGTTACACAGGTTTTAACTGCAAGCTCTAAATCGGCGTCATCAAGTACTAAGTACGCATCGTTGCTGCCCAGCTCTAACACTGTTTTTTTAGCGTGTTTACCCGCTTCTTCAGCTACTTTTTTACCTGTGGCATCACTGCCCGTAAAGGTTACGCCGCTAATTGCTTTGTGCGCAATGAGTGAACTGGCGGTTTTACCGTCGATGAGTAAGTTGCTGAAACAGTACTCTGGGAAACCGGCTTGTTTAAATAGCGCTTCAATTTTTTCAGCCATGCCAAATACATTACCGGCATGTTTTAGTACTGTAGTGTTACCCGCCATGATGTTAGCGGCACTGTAACGAATTACCTGATAAAGCGGGAAGTTCCACGGTTGAATACCCAGCAGTACACCTGTTGGTTGGTAACTAATAATTGCGCGGCCGCCGTCCATCTCGCGATCTTCGTCGGCGAGTACTTGTGGGCCATTTTCAGCAGTATAACGACAAATTCCTGCACATAGCTCAACTTCTTGAAAGCCTTGCTCGTATACTTTACCCATTTCTTCGGTCATGAGTTTTGCGATCGCTTCTTTTTGTTCTTCAAAAAGTGATGCTAAGTTATTTAAATATTTTGCACGTTCAGTGAATGACGTTAAACGCCATTTTAAATATGTTTCGTGAGATTTTTCTATTACCTGCTCCGCTTCTTTTTGAGAAAGTAGCGTATAGGTTTCAATGGTTTTCTCAGTTGCCGGATTAATCGTTTTAACTGTGTTACTCATTTCTATCTCCTTACTAATTATGTATAGGGAGTAATGCAAAACGAACGCCAGCTGTCTAAATATATAAAAATAACTTTAACTTATTGTTATTTATTGTATTTTAATTTTTATTTATAAAGGTGCTTATTTTTTATGTAATGTATTTATGGTATGTTTTGTAAATAGTGCAAGTTGCAGAAAAAGTTACATAGGGAATAAAAATGATACGAACACTTTTTGATATTTCCACTGCGCTAATACAGGCGCCAATGGCTGGTGTGCAAGATGCAGTATTAGCTGCCAGTGTCTGTGAGGCTGGTGGATTGGGCTCTTTGCCGTGCGCAATGCTCTCTAAAATACAACTTATAGAGCAGCTAGAGTTACTTAGTCGTTCAACCAGTAAGCCTTATAATCTTAACTTTTTTTGCCATTCAACCTTGCAATACACCAAGCTGCAAAAGCAACAATGGCATTTAACATTGGCCCCTTATTTTAATGAATACGCCATTGCCGAAAGTAGCTTAGCGGACGAAGCTTCTCGACAGCCTATAAATCAAAGTATTATCGATATTATTGCGCCTTATAAACCGGCTGTGGTGAGTTTTCATTTTGGTTTACCTGCGCCGTTTTTGCTTAAACAAATTAAAAGCTGGGGGGCAAGCGTTATTTCTACTGCAACAACCATTGAAGAGGCAAAATGGCTTGTCGATAATGGTGCTGATGCTGTTATTGCCCAAGGCTTAGAAGCGGGCGGACACCGTGGTCATTTTTTATCTATGGATTTAAGTTTGCATAAAAGTACCGCTGAACTAGTGCAAGAATGCGTTGCGCACGTATCAGTTCCTATAATTGCTGCTGGTGGAATTGCAACTGAGGATGATGTAGCACATATGCAAACATTAGGCGCATCAGGGGTACAAGTTGGCAGTGCGTATTTACTCTGTAATGAGGCAACTACGTCAAAGCTTCATCGTGATGCTATTTTATCCCAGCAGAAAGACAATACAGCGCTCACTACATTATTTTCAGGGCGTGCAGCCCGAGGTATTTGTAATCGTGCAATGAAAGAGCTTGGTTCAATGCCTTTACATGTGCCGCCATTTCCTTATGCGAGTATTGCAATAACGGCACTGAGAAGCAGAGCTGAAGCATTGGGTGATAGTGGCTTTTCGCCGTTGTGGTGTGGTCAAAAATACATCCGAAGGGAGCACATGAGCGCAGCTCAAATAACACAAACATTAATGCAAAAGTGGTTGGTTTAAATGAATCATCGGCACACTATTGAGCTTGGTGATAGCTATGCAGTACTTGCACAAGATTTAAAGTTAAAGCTTGGCGATCAATACCCCATTAAGCAATTTTCTCGCGATACTGTTTTGTTGCAACAAGGGCAAAAACAGCGCTTTGGCTATTTGATTATAGATGGGGTATTAGGCGCTTTACATTCAACGGCTGATGGCAGTCAAAAATGTAAGGAGTTTTATTTTAAAGATGAATTTGCTTTGTTGTTTGCTAACTGGCTTGCAGATACAGATGCTTTTTATCAATTAAAAGTAATAAAAGCAGCAACAGTTATCGTTGTTCCATTGAGCCTTTTTGAGCAAAGCAAGTGGCAAGATATTAAGGTGAAGCTTATTACTCAACAGCTAATTTTGAAAGAAGCCAAAGAAGCTTTTTTATTACTTAATAGTCCCGAGCAACGTTACCGCTACTTACTTTTGCAAAAACCGCATTGGTTAGCACAATTGAGCCTAATAGAAGTCGCAATGTATATTGGTATCTCGGCAATTTCTTTATCACGAATTCGTAAGCGGCTTAACTTAAGTTAAGGGCAAATAAAATAAAGCCAGTTAGACTGCTGTTTTTCAGGAGTCATTATGTTCTTACTTGCTCAGTGCTTGGTTACTATTGCTACTTTGCTAGATTTAGCATCTTTTCAGTTTAAGTCGCGTATATTTATTTTAGGCTGCTTATTTAGCTCTGTTTTACTGACCTCAGCACATTTTTTTATACTTGGCCATGCCAGTGCAGGAAGCTTAATGCTAATAGCCGCACTGCGTTATCTGTATTGTGTATTTGCACGAAAAACATGGGTGATGCTCCTTTTTATGTTGCTTAGTTGTTTGGCCGTATATTTTACTTGGCATAACTGGTTGAGTGGCTTGGCATTGGCAGCAACACTTATTCAAACATTTGCATCGTTTCAAAAACAAGATTTGTACTTACGCTTGCTTATGGTGTTAGGTACATCTTTTTGGATAAGTCATAACGTGTTTGCTGGGTCACCCGTTGCAGTACTGATGGAGTGTTTATTTTTGGCAAGTAATATGCTCGGGTTATATCGCTTTTATACCCCTAAAAAATCGGTTTAGAGGTATACACAAGGTTGATGAGGCGCTAGGGCGTGTTGACCTTTCGTGATTGATTTTGCAGCAGTATGTTTGGTATTTAGGCAAGGCAGAGCCTGTGATGTGTGGTTGTTCCCCATAAATAGGCGATAACGCAGCATAGATACCAAACATGCGCTGCCCTTTGGGTTCTTTCTAGGGACGATTAACTCTTTGTTGCTCGGTTTTTACTTAGCCCACCAGGTTACAAACCTCGCGCCGCGATTAAATCGCCCCTAGATTGAACAAATTTCAATCCATAAAGGTCAACACGCCCTAGTAAGGAGGTTAGAAAAATTGTGTCGCAATTTTTTTGAGTAAATAGGTTTCACGGAGGATTGATAACCCTTGTTTCTCGCTGTTAGCTAACGTGCGCTCATTATGTGCAATCGCATCGTTAATATTTACCCATTTAGCGGTCATACCATTTTGCTGTTCGTAATGCTCTAATTGAGCTTTACCAAATTCATCGGCAATATTGCATACATAGCAATATGATTTTATATGAATAATATCAAAATCATCTTTATACCAAGGTCGGTACTCTTCGTAGAGGCCAAAGGCTTTAACAACATTTATTTGTTGCGCGCCAGTTTCCTCATTTAGTTCGCGGATCAAACCTTGCTCAATGCTTTCGCCTTCATCCACCCCACCGCCAGGTAAGCTATAGTCTTCATATCGATTGGTGTACATTAATAATATTTTATTATTTTTAATAACAATGGCGCGCGCGGTCAAGCGAACAAAAATAGTTCCTTGATCAATATTAATACCGGAATGAATTAGGGTTTTTAATTGCTGCATTTTTTATCCCACTTTTTTTTGCGCTCTGATTAACCTAAGCTCTGGTTAAGAGATTTACTAACATATTGAACTATAATGAAATTATAATTTTTTCTCTAGCCAGAGGTTTTCGGTGAAAACAAGGCGAATTTACGCGTCAATAGCGGGCGATTGCAAGTAAATTCAACGCAGCTCGCATTAAAAGTAGCTGCGTGAGATGAATTTATTATCTACAGTTCAGGTTAATTATATCAGCTGTATCACTCAAGTACGTTGTGAAGTTGCAAGTAATAGAAATTAATGTGATCGTTTTTTTTCAGCACACGTAAATCTCTGGTTGGTAAAATAAGACGTTAACCCATTTAGTTTATTTAGATGAAAGCGCTTTTCAGCACACCTTCCTTTAAATTAGGTGTAAGGGTGCGTAGAATGATAAAAAAGAATAAGGATTTATCATGTTAAATATACTTTTAGTAGATGATGACGTCGAGTTTAGCGATGTTGTTTGCCATATCGTCGAATTTCTCGGCCATAATATAAACACCGCGACCAGTTTAAAAGAAGCGCATCAGTGGTTTGAAAATAATACCTTCGATCATGTTCTTCTTGATTTTATGTTACCTGACGGCAGCGGTTTACACCTTCTTGACCATTTAAAAATGATCGGGCAGTCTCCAAAAATTACACTTATATCGGGACACCCTTCAGTTAAAGGTATTTTAGCTGAAATGTGCGAGCCTAATGTTGGGCATTTATTAAAACCATTACAGCGAGAAGATTTAGAGCTGGTTTTAAATGGTCCTAAAAAAGCAGTTAAAAAAGCCAAGTCGAGCGGTATTACTCGTCATTTTGGTGGGCTGATTGGCGAATCAGAAGCAATGCAAAAACTTTACAACATGATTGAACGTGTAGCTAAAACAAATGCGAACGTAATGCTTATGGGTGAAAGTGGTGCAGGTAAAGAGGTGGTGGCGCAAGCTATTCATAACGCAAGCCAATGTGAAGGGCCATTAGTTGCGAGTAACTGCGGAGCGCTTTCAAAAGAGTTAATTGGTAGTGAATTGTTTGGCCATGAAAAAGGGGCTTTTACGGGAGCAATCGCACGCAAAGAGGGCGTATTTGAGCAATCAAATAACGGGACTTTATTTTTGGATGAAGTAACCGAAATGCCAATTGATATGCAACCAAATTTACTGCGAGTACTTGAAACTAAAAAAGTAACGCGTGTAGGCGGTAACCGAGAAATACCGACTAACTGTCGTGTTATTTCGGCGACTAACCGCACGCTTAGCGATTTAGCGCACAACAATGTAATTCGTGAAGATATTTATTTTAGACTGGCTGTTTTTCCTATTGATATACCGCCACTGCGCGATCGCAAAGAAGATATTCCGCTTTTAGCTAAAGCATTTTTAGAGCAATTAAATGATGAAAATGGCACCGCGTTTAGCTGGACAGCGCAACAGCTAAAAGAGCTACAAAGCTATGAATGGCCTGGTAATGTACGTGAGCTTCGCCATGCAATTCATCGGGCCTTTATTATGAGTGATCCGCAAACCAGTGATATTACGCTGCCTGACAATTTAGAGTCGCCTTTTTCGCGTGTTAATAATCAAGCAGCAGAAAAACAGGTGTCGGCAGGGCAAACAATTGAAGAAGTTGAAAAAGAGCTGATTCATGCAACGCTCGATAAAGTGCAAGGCAATAAAACGCTTGCGGCACAAATGTTAGGTATTAGTACTAAAACACTTTATAACCGCCTTAATGCTTACGGTGGAATTGGTGAGTACAAGTAACTTATATTTTGGTTAAACAAAAGGAAATATTATTGTGACTGAAGAAAGTAAGCAAAGCACAGCGCTTAATAAACTTGTTCATGATGCAAGAGCTCCGTTGAATAGAATTTCAATGAACGCGGAGCTAATAAAGTTAGTGTTAGAAAACGATATGCCCAAACAAAAGGCGATTGAAGCTCTGGATAAAATAATTTTGAACTGCCAGCAATGCAGTGAAAGTTTGCAAAATATTACTGATCATAATAACGATTAACAAATTTAACTCAGGCGTTTACACATCTATGAGCAAGCAAAAACAGCAAGGTAAAGCGAACATTACGTGGGCCGCTTTTATTGTGGTGGTATTAAGCATTATTGTAGGTAATGCATTTTTAGCATTGAATACGATTCAAGGGTTAACGCAAACTCAAAAAAGTTTAGACAATACAAATATGCTGGCAACGGCAATAGAGAAACTGCATTTGTCTATCGTACAAGCTGAGTCGGGTCAACGTGGTTATTTATTAACGGAAGAGGATGATTATTTAACACCTTACTATGATGCAATAGGGCAATTAGAAGCGCAAACAAATCATGTAAAATCACTTCACTCTGAAATAGACGGCCAAGCAGATCGAATTGCTCAGTTGTTAGTACTTACAGGCAATAAAATTAAAGAATTAAAGACCACGGTTAATCTTGCTCTTAATGACAAAGAGCGACGTGCGTTATACATAGTTAATACGCATAAAGGCCGAGGCCTTTATAAGCAAATTCGTGAAAGTGTTAATGAAATTCAAGACCGAGAACTACTTTTTAAAGTGAGCCACTTTGCAAAATTAGCTAAAATTAAAAATGAGGCAAAAATTACCTTTGCGATTACAGCAATAACAAGTGCTCTGCTTATTATTGGTATGTTTATTATGACGCGTCTTAATTTAAGAAATGCAGCTCAGTATCGTTTTGAGCTTGAAAAACAAAACGAAACGTTAGCCGCTAAGGTCTCGGAGCGTACGCAAGAGCTAACATTATACTCAGATGAATTGAGTCGCAGTAATCGTGAGTTAGAGGAGTTTGCTTTTGTTGCGAGCCATGATTTACAAGAGCCGCTTCGTAAAATTCAAGCATTTAGTGATCGCCTTGAAACCATGTTCAAAGATGAATTGGGCGAAAAAGGCATCGATTATATTGGCCGCATGAAAAATGCTGCCCAGCGTATGTCTAATTTAATTAATGACCTACTTGAGTTTTCGCGTATTGCTACGCGCGGTAAAGAGTTTGCTGATACAAGTTTGAACGAAGTGGTAACCGATATTTTAAGTGATTTAGAAATTGCGATAAACGAATCTAACGCACAAATTGATGTAGAAAATTTACCCGTTATTCAAGCAGATAAAAGCCAAATGCAGCAATTATTTTTAAACTTGCTGTCAAATGCGGTTAAATTTAGAAGAGCTAATGTGAACCCGCACATAAAAATAAGCTATCAGCATGAAGATATTTTTAGTGCTGATCATAATACGCATTTAAGTTTTCAAATTATTACGATAACAGATAATGGCATTGGTTTTTCACAAGACTACGCCGATAAAATATTTGTTCCGTTTCAGCGCTTACATGGTCGCTCTGAGTACAAAGGCACCGGAATTGGTCTTTCTGTATGTCGACGAATTGTGGAGCGCCACGGCGGAACAATTACAGCCCAAAGTAAAGACGGTGAAGGTGCGACCTTCATTATAAAACTACCTGTGGAAGCTGCGCTTTTCACATTGCAAGGAGAGGCTTAAATGCCCTATTCAAAAGTAAAACCGATTACTATTTTAATGGCGGACGATGATGAAGATGATCGTTTGTTAACACAAGATGCCCTTGCTGAAAGCCGTGTACTTAACGATCTTCATTTTGTTGAGGACGGCGTTGAATTACTCGAATACTTAGAGCGCAGGGGGAAATTTGCCGATAAAGCTGTGTCGCCGCGTCCTGGACTTATATTACTAGATCTAAATATGCCAAGAATGGATGGTCGTGAGGCGCTTGAGGCAATAAAAGCAAACCCTAATCTAAAAGGGATTCCGGTTGTTATTTTAACTACTTCTCAGCAAGAAGAAGATATGGTTAAGGGATACAACTTAGGAGCTGCATCTTATATTACAAAACCGGTGACGTTTGATGGCTTAGTTGAGCTAATGAAAACGTTAGGAAAGTATTGGGTAGAATTTGTAGAGCTACCGACAACATTTAACGATTAATGGAGATTTTATGTTAGATAAAGTGACTCAGTTGCTGCTTGTAGAAGATGATGAAGATGATTACATACTCACCTGCGACTATCTAGACCAATTAGATTCACACACGTTTAACATTCAATGGGTAAGCTCTCCAGAGCAGGCAATTGCGACGCTTAGTAAGAATGAGCACGACATTTGTCTACTTGATTACCGCTTAGGTGCATCAAACGGATTAGATGTATTAAAGGAAGCCATTGCCAATGGCTTTAGCGGCCCGATTATTATGCTC
The DNA here is from genome assembly GCF_045064135.1 of Pseudoalteromonas sp. Ld19. Classification (NCBI taxonomy): domain Bacteria; kingdom Pseudomonadati; phylum Pseudomonadota; class Gammaproteobacteria; order Alteromonadales; family Pseudoalteromonadaceae; genus Pseudoalteromonas; species Pseudoalteromonas sp. Ld19. The sequence goes on from NZ_JBISHA010000017.1 coordinate 380,899, forward strand.
ACCGGCCAATCCAACGACGAGTTAGATTGCGCAGCGCTTGATGCGGGTGCAGTTGATTACTTAATAAAAACGGAAATGAGCTCGAGCCGTTTTGCTCGCGCCATTCGTTATGCTTTGGCACGAAAAGATGTAGAAGGTGAGCGAGTTGAGCGTTTAAAAGCAGAAGCAGAAAACCGCTCAAAAGACCGCTTTTTAGCTCATTTGAGCCATGAACTACGCACTCCACTGTCGTCTATTTTAGGTTATACCGAATTATTAATGCAGAGCGACTTTAGTCAGCAAGCAGAAAATGAATTGGGAGTTATTTATCGAAACGGTAAGCATTTATTAAGCTTATTAAACGATGTTCTCGATTTATCTAAAATAGCCGCCGATAAACTCGAGCTTACCTTAAGCGAAGTAAACCTCGATAGCATGCTTGCGGATGTTTATACCTTAATGCGTGTATCGGTACTTGATAAAGGGCTTACGCTTCGTTTTGAATCAGATAAACCACTGCCTTTAGTTGCACGACTTGATGCCACAAGAGTTCGTCAAATATTAATAAATTTAATAAATAATGCCGTTAAATTTACCGATAAAGGCGAAATTGTTATTAATGCGTGGACCCAATGGGTTGATGACCAAGAAATGCTGTTTTTTAGTATTAAAGACACAGGCATGGGGATTGCACCTGAAAAACAAAAACTTATTTTTAAGCCGTTTGAGCAAATAGCCGATGTGGAATCGCGCTCTGTTGGCGGAGCGGGTCTTGGTTTAGCAATATGCGCAGAATTATTAGCACGTATGCATGGCGATATTAATTTACAATCTGAGTTTGGCAAAGGCTCTACATTTACCATTTCGGTGTATCCTGGGGATATTAGTGAGGTAGAGCGACAAGTTCTTAACTTTAGTAGTGCGCCGCAGTTACACAGTAAATTAGCTCCTTGTAAAGTAAGTGGCCGTGTATTAGTTGTTGATGATTTACGTGATTTACGCATGCTAGTAGGGCACATGATCAGCTCTTGTGGTGCGAGGGTTGATTATGCAGAGCATGGTCAGCAAGCACTTGAAAAAGTACGCATCGCGGATGCGTATAAAGCGCCTTATGATATTATTTTTATTGATATTCATATGCCTGTAATGGGCGGCAAAGAAGCTACTATAGAGCTTAGAAAAATGGGTTATAAAGGCCCAATAATCGCGCTGACGGCTGCAACGATGAAAGGGATACATGAGGAGCTGGCAGCACTTGGTTTTAATGATGTAATACCAAAGCCGGTTGATAGTGCCGCTTTATATCAATGCTTACAAGATTACTTAATGGCGCCAGAGCACGCGCCTAAAGCTAAAGATATAAACGGTGATAAAGGCTTAACAGAAAAAAAACAGCGTTTTTTACTTGTTGAAGATGACCATGATGCAGCGCAAATAACACAGTTGCTTTTAGAAAGTTTAGGTGTGGAAACCGTGATAGCATCGAGTTGTGCGCAATGTTTACAAATACTCAATCACGATCAGCAATTTAATAAAGTATTGTTAGATATGCACCTGCCTGATGGGCGAGGGGTTGATTTAGGCCAGCAAATTAATGAGCGTTACCCTGAGTTACGCTTGGTAATTGTAAGTGGTGCAGAGCCTGATCCTAAAGAGATAAAAGATTTAAATATTGACCATGTTTTACTAAAACCTATTAATTTGAGCTTACTTGAAACGCTTATTAGCTCATAGGGATATTATTTATATGCATTCAATAAAGTTAGTATCTGAAGAATTAACGCCATCAAAAGTAGTCTGTGTTGGTCGAAATTACACTGCGCACATTGCGGAGTTAAATAATGAAACACCAGATCAAATGGTGTTATTCAATAAGCCAAATAGTGCAATTACCACGCGATTAAATTCGGCTCATAACGGCGATACGCTGCACTATGAAACAGAGCTATGTTTTGTTGTAAAAAATAAAAAGTTTGTAGGTGTTGGGTTAGGCCTTGATTTAACTAAGCGTACAGTACAAAGTAAATTAAAAAATAAAGGGCTCCCTTGGGAGCGAGCTAAAGCATTTGACGGCTCAGTTATTCTAACTAACTTTGTAGAGTTAACAGATGCAATGCAGCATTTTACGTTTGAACTTAAAATTAATAATGCTGTTATTCAGCAAGGTGATACTCATTTTATGTTACATAACCCTGAATCTATTTTACAAAATATCAGCGAGTTTATGAGCTTAGAAGATAGTGATGTGATCATGACAGGCACACCTTCAGGTGTAGGGGAGGTAACCGCGAAAAGTATTTTTGCTGTCGCGCTTTATGCCAATGATCAGTGTTTACTAGAGCATCACTGGCAAGCAAGTTAAATAGGTAACTAAACAGATAATTAAATATCATTTAATTATCTGTTTTAAATCAGCAGACTTACATTGGGGCGTATTGACCTGCCGTGACTGATTTTGCAGCATAAATACCAAACATGCGCTGCCCTTTGGATTCTCTTTAGGGACGGTTAACTCTTTGTTGCTCTCTTCTTACTTAGACTATAGATTACAAACCTCGCGCCGCGATTAAATCGTCCTTAGATTGAACAAATTTCAATCCACAAAGGTCAACAAGCCCTAATACGGCATCGGATTATTTCTAAAAATAGTATCAATGCCAGTTAGCACGTCATCACTTAGCGTAATATCAAATGCATCAATATCTTCTTTTAATTGCGCCATACTTGTTGCACCAATAATAGACGACGTTACACCGTCTACTTGATTACACCATGCGAGTGCAAGCTGTGCTGGCGTTATATTATTAGCATGCGCCAGCTCAACATATTGTTTAGTCGCTTGCTCTGCGTTTGGTGTATCTCTAAAAATACCGTTACGCTGCATAAAGGTCCAGCGAGAACCTTCTGGGCGAGCACCATTTAAGTATTTACCTGTTAATAAACCGGCGGCTAAAGGTGACCATGGTAAGTAAGCAATATCCTCATGCACACATTGCTCAATTAAATAGGGCCAATCTTTGGTATGCGCTAAGCTAAACTCGTTTTGAATAGATACCATACGAGGCAAATTATGCTCTTTTGCCAAGTTTAAAAATTGGCTTATCCCCCAAGGTGTGTCGTCAGATAAACCGCAGTGTTTAATTTTTCCGGCTTTTACGCAGTCGTTTAAACCTTCTAAAATATCCAGCATGCCAGCTTGATGTTCTTGTGTATTTACGTTTGTAAATTTAAGCATACCAGGCCATTGCCTACCAAAATGAGGCGTAGAGCGATTGGGCCAATGTAGCTGATATAAATCAATATAGTCTGTTTGTAAGCGTTTAAGTGACTCATCAACAGCTTCAATAACCGATTGACGAGTAATATTACCGCCGCCTCTCACCCACGATAAGCCATTTCCCGCTATTTTTGTGGCGAGAATTATATCGCTACGTTTTTGCTGATTACGTGAAAACCAGTCGCCAATAATTTGCTCTGTTTTTCCATATGTATCGGGAGAGGGCGGCACCGCATACATTTCGGCGGTATCAATAAAATTGACGCCTTTAGAGAGTGCGTAAGCTATTTGTTCATCGGCATCGCGCTGAGTATTTTGTAAACCCCAAGTCATACTGCCTAAACACACTCGAGATACGTCTACACCACTGCTACCAAGTGGACTATATTGCATAAAACTTCCTTAGTTATTAGGTTGAGCATGGGTGGTTAGAGCTGATAAAAGAGGCTCAGTAATTAGCGCTTTTTGCCCTGTTGTAAAGTCAAACATAACCACTTTTGAATTACCCGTAGTGGTTATCGCATTTTGTGCATGGCTAAATACAGTGTAATTCATCATAAAGCGATCTTCTTTAATGTCAGTGATGGTAACACCGACAGTAAGTGTATCTGGAAAAGTAACTGGGCGTTTATAGCGCACATTGTTTTCGCTTATAACTGGACCAATACCGCTTGGGGTAATTGTATCAAATAGGTTTATTTTGTTTAAAAAGTCTATTCGAGCTATTTCAAAATAACGTAAGTAAACCACGTTATTAACGTGTTGGAGGGCATCCATGTCAGCCCAAGCTACGGTAATATCAGTATGAATAGGATATTGATCTTTAAACGTTTGCATAAACTTATAGCTCTTAATTTTAAAGCACTTAGGTTATCAATATGAAGTTATGACCTCAAGGTAATTAATATGGCATTTTTAGCTAATCATTGTGCCTATTTAAATTAAGGTCTACAGTTATGTTATATAAATAGGAGAAACGCATATGCAACAAGTAGTTAATTGGGTTCTAGCATGTTTAATTTTTATTATGTCGTTTATTTGTTATGCAATGGGAAATCTCTCGGGAGGAGTGTGTTTACTTGCCGCAGGGTTTTTACTTGAATTTGCTTTTTGGCTGTATTGCTTTAAAAAAACGAGGCGATTTAAGCAGTCATTTTAGATTAGCTAGGCGCTTGCATATTAAAAGTGTTTGCATAATAATGACTGTATAAATAAACAGTTATTTTGTAGCGATGAAAAAGTTTATTCACATAGATATGGATTGTTTTTACGCCGCAGTAGAAATGCGCGACAATCCTGAGCTTGCTAATGTACCGTTGGCAATCGGCGGTAATAGCCGGCGAGGTGTACTTTCAACCGCTAATTACCTTGCTAGAGAATATGGTGTACGCTCTGCCATGTCTAATTACCATGCTAAACAATTATGCCCCGATTTAGTGATTGTACCCGGACGTATGGCTGTTTATAAAGAGGCCTCAAACCAAATACGCGAAGTATTTAACCACTACACAGATTTAATTGAGCCACTTTCCCTTGATGAAGCTTACCTTGATGTAACAAATAGTGCCGCCTGTAAAGGCAGTGCTACGCTTATTGCACAACAAATAAGAGCCGATATTTACAATGCAACTGGGCTGACTGCATCAGCAGGAATTGCGCCAATTAAGTTTATTGCCAAAATAGCGAGTGACGAAAATAAGCCCAACGGGCAATTTGTAGTATTACCCAATGAAGTTGATGGTTTTTTAGCGCAGTTACCACTGGGTAAAATTCCTGGGGTGGGGAAAGTAACGCTCGAAAAACTCAATTTAAAAGGGTTATACACCGGCAAAGATGTGCGCGAAAAAGGCGTAAATTGGATGCAGCAGCATGTAGGTAACTTTGGTGTTTCTCTTTATCAAAAGTGTGCGGGTGAATATGTTGGTAAAGTCTCTACCAATCGAATTAGAAAATCGTTAAGTGTTGAGCATACTTATGAATACAATAAAAACAGCTTACAAGAATGCCTAGAGCAACTCCCTAAGTTGTTAGAGGAGTTGAAGGTACGTTTAGATAAACAACAATTACAAAACAGAATTAATAAACTGAGCGTTAAAGTTAAATTTGCCAATTTTGTAGTGACTTCTGCGGATCAGGCATACCATCAATTAAATACTGAAATTTTTACTCAGTTACTAACTAAAGCTTATCAACGAGGTGTGCAGCAGCCAGTAAGGCTTTTAGGTCTTGGCGTGGGTATAAAAAACCAGCCAGAGCATAATTTACAGCTTAGTATTCTCGATTAAGTGGCAAAGCCTGTAACTGCAAGTTGCCAATAAACAAGCAATTAAACTAAATGCTTGTCGCAGCTTGCTGGTCTTCAATATTTAAATCGACGATAATAGAGGCTTATGTTTTTTAACAGGACCTTTATTTATGGCATATCCACAAGCCGTGTTGGCTCAGCCAGTAAGTGCTAGCCTTGAATGTACATCTCATGATGCATTAATCATTATCAGTGATGATTTTTCTCAATTACCAAACAATCCACTACGAGATGCTGTTTTAGCACAATCAAAAGTTGATTCTCGTATTGGTAAGCAAATTACTTTATTAGTAATTGAAAATAAAAGAGTGATTCTTGCGCCAACGGGTCCTTTAAATAGAGATTACGACGACGTACGCCGTTATTTTGATGCCGCTAAACTTGCAATTAACGAAGCGAAGGCGTCGGGCAGTGTTAATCCTGCATTATTTTTACCAAACTTAAATGCTGATAGCCGTTACCAACATGCGCTGGAAGTTGCTTATTTAGGTGCTTGCCAAGCACTGTGGCAGCCGTTAGAAGCACGTGAGTTTCATGGTGAGAGTATTGAACCTATAACAAATATCGGTTTAGTTGGCGCAAATGAGCAAACAATTAACGCTGTTAATGCAATTGCAGCAGGTCAATACGCTGCACGTGATTTGTGTGGTACTGAGCCTGAGCGTATGGCTCCACCACGCTTTGCTGATTACTGCGTTGATTTATTTAAAGGCTCAAATATTGCCGTTGACGTGATTGATGATATTGCAGCGATTGATAAAAATTACCCAATGTTAAGCACTGTTGCTCGTGCATCGTACGCTGTAGAGCGCCATCATCCACGCGTTGTTAAGCTTGAATATGTACCAAGTGGCGAAGTTACTCGCACACTTATGTTTGTTGGTAAAGGCCTGGTGTATGACACAGGTGGTGCCGATTTAAAAGTAGGCGGTTATATGGCAGGTATGAGCCGTGATAAAGGTGGCGCAGCATCTGTTGCGGGCTTTATGAAAGCCGTTGCTGATTTTCAGCCTAAAGGCGTTAAAGTCATCGCTTATTTAGCCGTTGTTCGTAACTCTATTGGTTCGGATTGTTTTGTACCCGATGAAATTATCACTAGCCGCGAAGGTATACGTGTACGTATTGGTAATACCGATGCAGAAGGGCGCTTAGCAATGGGCGACTTACTTAGTGAAATGAAAGATTTGGCTAAGGGTGAAATCAATCCAACGCTATTTACTGTGGCTACATTAACAGGCCATGCAGCTCGTGCAATGGGACCTTATGGAGCTTATGTTGAAAATGGTCCTGCTCGTAACGCTGGTATTTCACGTCAAATAGCTGACTGTGGTGACTTATGGGCCGATGGCGCAGAAGTATCGCGCTCACGCCGTGAAGATTACGACTTTATCAAACCGCGCACACTTGCTGACGATGTACTCTCTAGTAATAACGCAGCGTCTGCAGTTACTGCGCGTGGGCATCAATTCCCGATGGCATTTATGGCTATTGTTGGCGGATTAGATAAGCACGGTAACGACTCTGAACAACCTCTACCTTATGTACATATGGATATTGCGGGTAGCGGTGTTGAAGGTGGTGATTGGCAGCACGGTAAACCAACGGCTGCATCAGTGACGAGCTTATTTGCTCTTTATTGTTTGTAGTTATAAACCCGCTTTAATTTAGCATACAAAAATTCGCCTTGTTCTAGCGTGATTTTCTTAGCGTTAAATAGGCCCCTTATATAAGCGGATTGGTATAATACCAATTTTATTAAAAACATGATCATTCTAGCGTATTAAATAACTCACTAACGACGTTAAAAATTGTTTATATAAAACAACTATATATCATAATTTTAGCCTTGTTATGAATTGTTTTCTTCGCGCTATAATAGAACACTAATTTATGCAATTGGTATAATTTGAGCTGTACCTATAAAACTAAAGGCTGATTTATCAATCAGCCTTTAGTTTATTTTTCAAATTTTCCAGTTATTCAACATCAAAATGACGATTAAAGAAATTTGTAATGGTTTTATGTAAATGTGTTTGCACTTGCTTACCGCGTAAGCTGTGTTTAGAGCCCGGGTAGGTCATCATTTCAAACTGCTTTTCGTTATCTTGCAGTTGTTTAAATAGCTTTGTGGCATGGGTAAATAAAACGTTATCGTCAGCCATACCGTGGTAGATCATCAATGGGCCTTTTAAGCCGTCTGTATATGGAAAAACAGCACTGGCTTCATAGCCTTTTGCGTTTGTGTCAGGGTGTCCTAAATAGCGCTCAGTGTAGTGCGTATCATACAATGCCCAATCGGTTACTGGAGCACCCGATACGCCGGCTTTAAAGTAATCGCCCGCTTTAAACATTGTCATAAGCGCCATGTAACCACCGTAACTATGACCATATATGCCAATACGTTCTGGATCTACATAGTCAAGTGTGCGTAAAAACTCTACGCCCTTAATTTGATCGGCAACTTCCACTACACCAAGGTGTTTATAAATCGCATCTTCAAACTTTTTACCACGGTTATACGAACCACGGTTGTCCAGTTGAAAAATTACATAACCTTGCTGCGCCATGTACTGAAAATACAAATTTTTACTACGCCAGCTATTCGTAACACGTTGCGCATGCGGGCCGCCGTATACGTTAACTATAACAGGGTATTTTTTACCATCAGTGATGTTACTAGGTTTGAATAAACGGTAATGCATAACTTGGCCATCATCGGCTTTAATTGTGCCGTATTCTGGTTTTGTTAAATCGTTTAAATAAGGGGTAAGCGGATGATTGCTATCAAGCTTGTTTTCTTCAAGCCATGTAATAAATTCGCCGTTTACTTTGCGAAGCGCTGCAGAGTTTGGTTTATTATCAGACGAGCTATTATCGATAAAGGTTTTGCTGTCTTTTGCGAGCACAACATTATGGTACTGACCTTTTTCGGTGATACGTTTTGTATTACCTTTTTTAAATAAAGAGGCGCTGTATAAGTGGCTTTCAAGAGGCGTGTCTTTACGAGCAGCAAAGTAAACAATGCCTTTGTTTTCATCAATGCCTTTTAAGCTATCAACAGCCCAATCACCAGAGGTAATTTGGCGAACAAGTTGACCGTTTGTGCGATACAGGTATAAGTGTTTAAAACCGTTGCGCTCAGACGCCCATACAAAGTGTTTTTTGTCCTTTAAAAATTCAAGGTCAAAATGTAGGTTAATCCACGTTTCGCTATTTTCGGTCAGTGCTACTTTTTGTATTTTAGTTTCGCTGTTATAAAAACGAAGCTCTAATTTATGTTGCGAGCGGTTTTGCCATTGGTACGACAATGTATTGCCGTCTTTTAGCCATTTGGCACGTGCAATATAAATGTCTTCGTCTTTACCTAAATCAATCCAATCTACTTGTTGATCGTTTAGCTTAACAACACCAAGTTGAATTTTTACGTTATCGGTACCTGTAAACGGGTAGCGTTGATTGAATAATTTCACTTCATCAGCGTAAATTTCGTTACGGATAGCTTCTTTTACGGGTGTTTCATCAACACGGGTATAAGCAATTTTAGTTTCGTCCCCAGACCACCAGTAGCCCGTCATACGGCTCATTTCTTCTTGTGCAACAAATTCGGCCATGCCGTTTTTAATTACACCGCCGCCATCTTTACTAAGCTGAATTTCTTTACCTGAATCAAGCTCTAAAGCGAATAGGTTTTGCTCACGAATAAACGAAACATAATTCCCTTTAGGTGAAAAGCGTGCATCGGTTTCAAATGTTTCAGTATCGGTTAACTTTTTACTTTTAGCAGAGGCTAAATCGTAATAGTAAAGGTCGCCGTTCAGTGGAAATAACAGTGCGCTGCCATCTTTAGACCATTTATATTCAAGTATGCCTTTACCAAAAATACGTTGGCGTTCGCGGCGCGCTTTTTCTTCATCGGATAAGTTTTCTGGGCCTAAAAATAACTTTGCCGAATCAACCAATATACGATTAGTGTTATCTTTTAGGTTGTATTCCCATAAATCGTAGCGGTTATAGTCATCGCTCTTACCTTGTAAATAAGTTACGCGGCTACCATTAGGGGAAAATTTAAGTTGTACAGGGGATTTACCCGACAAGCTCGGATCGTCAAAAATACGCTCCAGCGATAAAGGTTTTGCTTGAACACTAATAGCGCCAACTATTAGTGGCAGAGCCAGTGAAAGATGTTTTATTTTTTTTAGCACAAGGTTGCCTTAGCTTATTATAAATAGTGCTTTGAATGGTAAAGCCAAGCGTGTGCAACTGCAACTAAATGCTATAAAGTAGCCATTATTAAAGACTAAGTAGGACATAACCATGACTAACACTGTATTCGAATTAGCGCCGGAGCTTAAACGTGATTGTATCGAGCTTGCCAACTGGCCATTGTGTAAAGTGCTTTTATTAAACGACAGCCAGTACCCATGGTTTGTATTAGTGCCTAGGCAGCCTAATTTAAAAGAGATTATTGATTTATCTGAAGCTGATCAAATTGTGTATTTAAAAGAGTCAGCAAAACTCAGTAAGCTACTAATAAAAGTTTTTAACCCCGATAAGCTAAATGTAGCGGCTTTGGGTAATATGGTGCCGCAATTACATATTCATCACATAGCACGTTTTAAAAGCGATAAGGCATGGCCCGCGCCTGTATGGGGTAAATTTTCAGCTGTCCTTTATACTGATGAGCAAATAGTAAAATTAAAAACCTATTTTTAATAGCGGTTAATAATATAAATGAGGAATAAAATGAAGCTAATCAATCAACTTTGTACGGGTTTATTTATTGTCGCGTTATCAGGTGGGTACTTTGCTGTTGCAACTGAGCAGCCAGTTAACGCTGAAATTATTAAAAAGACAGCTATAAAAAATTTAGTCGAACATAGCAATCATGTTTACTCGGCGGCACAATCTAGGGCGTGTTGGCCTTTGTAGATTGAAATTTGTTCAAACTAGGGACGATTTAATCGCGGCGCGAGGTTTGTAACCTAGTGGGCTAAGTAAAAATCGAGCAACAAAGAGTTAATCGTCCCTAGAAAGAACCCAAAGGGCAGCGCATGTTTGGCATTTATGCTGCGTTATCGCCTATTTATGGGGAATAACCACACTACATAGGCTCTGCCTTGCCTAAATACCAAACAGTCTGCTGCAAAATCAATCACGAAAGGTCAACACGCCCTAGCGCTGAACAAATTAAGTTGCTATCGCAAGTGGGTGTAAAGCATGTCATAAACTTACGCTCCTCTAGTGAACAAACGTGGGATGAAGGCGAGTTTGTACGATCTCTAGGAATGAACTATCACGCATTACCGATCGCAGGTGCGCAGGATGTTACAGTTGAAAATGCGCGTAATTTAATAAACTTACTTAATGAGTTTAAGGGGGAATCGATTTTAGTGCATTGTGCAAGCAGTAATCGAGTTGGGGCATTGATGGCAATTTCTGCACATGAGGAGGGTCTTGATGTAGAGGCTGCGCTCGATAAAGGAAGGCGCTGGGGTATGAAAAGCCTAGAGCCTGTAGTGCGCGAAGTGGTAAACGATAAATAATACCAATTTTTTTAAAACATGATCATTCTAGCGTATTAAATAACTCACTAACTACGTTAAAAATTATTTATATAGAACAACTATGTATCATAATTTTAGCCTTGCTATTGCGCTATTTTCTTATCGCTATAATAGATCACTAATTTAATGCAATTGGTATAATAAAAAAGCGTTACAGTGTTTGCTGTAACGCTCTTAAATTATTACCGTGCTAGGTTATTTTAAACCTAGTACCTCTTTACCTTGTTTAAACGTAACATCTACAGGAATATTTGCTTGGCTTAATTTTTCTAAGTCTTTAGCAAGTTCTTCTTTAATGCCGCCATGAGTTGCAATTAGCTGATCAACTTTTTCGTAATCGCCATCACCTTGTAAGGTTAAAATTAGACGAGAAAGCTTAGCCATTGCCATACTCATTTTTTCCATATTTACGCGGTATAAACCCGCTTCATTTTTAGAAAAAGCGCCTTCTTGAGCAAAAAAGTTAAAGCGGATCATATTTGCTTTACCATGTGCACTTGATGCACCAAAGCGCACAGAACGAAATATGCCCGCCATGAAGGTCGTGTAATAATCTTCAATAGTTCCTTCTGTAATTTCGCCCTTTTTAAGTAATTGCTCAATCATGTACAGGCCTAAAATATCGGCTTTGCCTTCTTCAAGCGCACTTGCATGCTCTTGTAGTGATTGGCGAACAGTTCCTTTGTCGGTAATCGTATTTTTGATGCCTAAACCATGCGCTACTTCATGAAACATAGTGTTGGCAAAAAACGCATCAAAAGTAATATGTTTACGTTGCTCAGAAACAATAAGCTGCTCTGAAATTGGCACTAAAATTTTGTCAAACTTAGCACGCATTGCGTTTTTAAGTTGTAGACGACGAGTCCCTTTTTCTAGCTGAACTTGCTCATCGTTTGGTAGATTAATGGCAATTGTTTTACTGCCTGCGTTGGAATGACCAGCATAATAAACAACATCATATGCATTTAGGTCGGCATCAGAGCCTGGCACTTCTTGTTTGTATTTAGCATCTACAGGTAAGTCTTTTTGCAGCTCAGGTAAGAAGGCTGCAAATTTAGCTAACCGTTCACTCCACTTTAAATCTTTAATTAACACATAGGATTCATAAGCAGCGCGGTAACCAAACAATTGATCTTCATAAGTTTCTATAGGGCCAATAACCACATCAATAGGGTTATTCTTCATGTCCATCCAAGCAAAATCAGAATTTTGGAAATCATCTTTTTGCAAGGCATCGGCACGTAGGTTTAGGTAACTTGCAAATTCTTTATCATCAGCAAGTTTACTTGCTTCGCGAAGAAGGTCCGCTGCTTTTGCAAGCTCAACAGCATATTCTTTAGAATAAGGGACACTGTAAAGTTTGCCTTGCTCATCACGCTTAATAACTGAGTAAAGCCCCGTTTTATCTTTAACGTCTGCGTTGTTTAACTCTTCTTTAGTTATGTCGGCAGGGTAAAACTGCGCACCAAGTGGCTTTTCTTTATATCCTGATAAAAACGCTTCATCACCATTTAAACGGTCCCATGGGCCGTAGTTAATATCTGCAAATAGGCGTATTTTTTCATCGTTTAATTTAGCTAAAAAAGTATCTTTACTCTCACCAAATGCTTGTTTCCAAAATAACTCATCCATTATTTTTGAAGCATCAATAAGTTTCACAAGCATCGCTTTTTGGTTATCACTTAAATGTGATAAATCGCTTTGTAGGCTAAAGTCGGTATAGATATCTAAACGCTGTTTGTCTGCGTTTATAAGCGCTGGAGCCATTTGCTTATCTGCAGCCCTAGCTGGCTTTTCTGTTTTTGCTGTAGTGTCGGTTGATGAGGGGGCTTGCTCTGAACATGCACTAAGAAAAACAACGCCAGAGAGTATAATTGCTTGGCTAATTTTATTTAAGATCATTATATTGCCTGTTAAAAAAGTAAATTTAATAATGTGTGAGCGCTAATAAAATAACAAAAAGTATGTACGCTTCCCTATTGTGGTGCATTAAAGCAAAACTAAATGGCAAATAGCAAGTATTAGGCGTTGTATGGTTAATTGTGCAGATGAAAAAAGGTGAATAAAATAAATATCTATAATTTCCTTAACTTTAACGGTAAGTTAGGCAATACTTATTGTGTTACCACTGCTATAAAAATTAATTGTCGAGGCTTGCAGTTATATTATAACTAAAGAACAAAAGGATGACCGCTCTATGTCTACAGAAAATGCACTATTAACGATTTTAGTCGATAGAATAAATAACGATACGCTTGTTTTACCTACGTTGCCAGAAGTGGCCGTTAAAGTTAGGCAGGCGGCTGATAATCCTGAAGTAAATTTAACTAAAATGTCAGATGTTATTTCACAGGACCCTGCTTTATCTGCCCGTATGATTAAAGTTGCAAATAGCGCCATAATGGGCCGTTCAGTGAAAGTATCTAATTTACATCAAGCTGTAACCCGCATTGGATTGCGTCAAATTAAAAATATTGTAACAGCTATGGCTATGGAGCAGTTATTCGTTTCAAACAATGAGTTGATCAAAGGATACATGGGTAAGGCGTGGCAAAAAACGTTAACAGTCGCGTGTCATTCAATTTCATTAATGGAATTTTATTTACTAAATAATAAACACACTTCATTAAATCGTGATTCAATTACGTTAGCAGCGCTTGTTTATAATATTGGTGTTTTGCCTATTTTGACTGAAGCTGAACGTCATCCTGAAGTCTTTGCTAATCCTAGCTTTTTAGCGCATGCAATTCAAAAACTCAGTGGCAAAGTCGGTTCTTCTATAATGAATGCATGGGAGTTTCCTGATGAGTTTTCTGACGTTGCATTGAGCTGGGCCGATCCTGCGTATAAACCAGAAAAAATCAGTTATGTAGATTTTATTCGAATTGGTGCCATATTAGAGGGAACACTGCAGGTTTCGGATAAATCTGCTGCGTTACAAGTGTATATTGATAAAGGTGTTATCTCATCAATGGAGTTATTTTCTAGCGATGAATATAACGATATGCTCGATGACGTAAAAGAAATGTTTAGCTAACCTGAACTCTGGTTAAGAGATTTACTAACGTATTGAATCATGTTGATATTTAGGGCCTGTTTATCTTTCGAGGTTAAATTTGCAGCAGTGTGTTTGGTATTTAAGCAAGGCAGAGCCTATGTCGTGTGGTTATTCCCCATAAATAGGCGATAACGCAGCATAAATGCCAAACATGCGCTGCCCTTGGGTTCTGCCTAGGGGCAATTTACTCTTTGTTGCTCGGTTTTTACTTAGCCCACTAGGTTACAAACCTCACGTCGCGATTAAATCGCCCCTAGATTGAACGAATTTTAATCCTGAAAGGTCAACAGGTCCTTGTTTTATTTTCTCTAGCCAGAGATTTTCAGTGAAAACAAGGCGAATTTACGCGTCAATAGCGGGCCTATTACTAGTAAATTCAACGCATTAAAAAAGCACGATTAAATCGTGCTTTTTTAATATTCAACTGGTTATGGTTTAACTAAATCGTCAGCATCACCTAAGCCTTGTGTAAGTTCTTCTAGGAGCTGTTTGATCTCTTCTGATGAGAGAATGAAATCTGCGTCTAGTTTTACAGCCATATCTTCTTTAGGGATATCAGCATTTTCTTCTTTTAACGTTTCTGAATAGCTTAAACGCTTAATCGAACCGTCGTTTTGCAGCATGAACTTAACGCGCTCTTGCCAATCAAGTGCAAGTTTAGTGACGCGTTTACCACTTTCAAGATGCGATTTTACTTCATCACACGATAGGTCATGGCCTTTAAGTTTAACTTGTGCGCCGCTGTCATCTGCTTCTTCAAGTTCAGCGTCAGAACCTATAGCAAAACCTTCTGGCGTACTGAAGTTGGTTAACCAATCAGTTAAAAATACATCTAAGTCGTAATTAGCAAAAGCAGGAACTACAGGAAGTGTTCCTAACGATTTACGCAGTAGTGCAAGTAGTTCTTCAGCTTTATTAAAACTGCCACTGTTTACTACTACCCAGCCATTTTCTTGATCAATAAATGCAAACTGTAGGCTCGACTTTTTAAATGCTTGTGGAAGAAGGGCATGAAGGATATTTTCTTTCAATTCATCTTTTTCTTTTTTCTTAACAGGGCGATTTTCTTCAGCTTCAATTAAATCGACTTTTTCAGCAACAAGTTCGTTGATAACTGATGCAGGGAGAACCTTTTCTTCACGCTTGGCGCAAACTAAAATACTTTTTTGTGAAAAATGCGAGAGCGTATCACCGTGCTTTCCAAATGCCTTAGTCCAGCCAAATGTAGAAAGCTCTTGGCCTGTACATGGACGAAATAAATCTTGCTCTAATGCTTTATCGAAATCTTCTTGAGTGTACGAAACATCTTGTTTAAAGCGGTAACAAATAAGGTTACTAAACCACATGGGGATTGATCCATTTGAAAAATTTGTTCAATCATAACAATAAAATCAGTATCTCGAAATGACTGATTTTATTGTTATGACGATTTAATCTTGATTAAATATAGGCAAAGGCTTTTGCATGTTTTTGGGGAATTTAATTACATAACTTAAACCTTCACCAGTATTACTGGTGGCTTCAATTGAGCCGCTTAAAGTTTGTTTTACTAGATTGAGCATAATGTGAGTACCAAGCCCACTACCGCCCTGATCTCGCTTAGTTGTAAAAAATGGATTAAATAGTTTTTCGAGTTGCTCGCTCGTTACTCCATTACCATTATCTTTATAATTAATGATTAAATCGGTTTCGTTGCTGGCTATGTTTATATCTATAATGCCGTTGTTTTTTCCTTCGAAACCATGAATCAGCGAGTTCATGATTAAATTAGTAAAAATTTGACTTATAGCGCCCGCAGGTAAATTTAAGATTAGATCCTCGGGACATGCGAGCTTAATTGAGTGCGCTGTTTTTTTTAATTGCGGGTGAAGTGAGCGAATAACCTCATTGATGTAATCTTTAAAATTAATCGTTCTGACCGCTTCACTTGCCTGATCAACTGCAATTTGTTTAAAGCTGGCTATTAATTCAGACGCTCTGTCTAAGTTTGTCGTTAGCAAACTGGTACTTTGCTTCGCATCGTTAATAAAGTTTTCGAGCACTTTAGGTGAAAGAGTTTTTTCTTTATAAGCAACATCTATCTGATTTAGGCGCTCTTGTAAAAATGATATAGCAGTTACTCCAATACCGATTGGGGTGTTAATGTCGTGAGTTATCCCTGCAACGAGCCCGCCAAGTGCAGCCATTTTTTCGGTGCCAAGTAAGCGCTCTTGAGCAAGACTTAATTCTTCTACATAACGCTCTAATTCAGTTTGTTTTGTTAGTAGTTCTAGTTCGGTGCTACGGCGTAAATCGATTTCATCGGTGAGGACAATTTTTTGTTTTTCGAGCTCGTATTTTTGTTGTTGTAAATCCATCATAGCTTGGCTTAAGTTTGATGTTTTGCGAGCTACATCTTGCTCTAATTGAACATTGTGTTGATCTAGTTTTTCATTACTAATAATGAGCTCTTTTTGTGCGAGCTCTAACTCTTTGCGATATTGAACTACTTTATCGATAAGTCTATTGAATGATTTTTCCATAACTTTGAGTTCGTTATGCTCATCGGTTTCAATTTCAATATGTTCACCTTCGAGTTCATCAAGTTCTAAGTTTTCTATTTGATCGGTTAGTTGGGCTAAGGGATCTGTAAGCAGCTTTCTAAAAGCCATTAAAAAGAGAATAATTAAAAAAGTAGTTTTAATCATTGCATTGCCAATTAAAAAGTAAATTGACACCATAATGCGGCTAAAAACAACTTCTCGACTAGAAAAAAGCGTAACGTCACCAACTTGAGTTGCGCGTCCTGAAAATTCAAAAATAAGCGGGAAGGTATACCCAAATAAACCTGATTTGGCGTCTTCAAGAATAACTTCTTCTTGTACCAATTGTTGGCTATATAGTTTGTGTATATCGAGAGAGCGACCAAGTTGCGAGATTATTTCACCACTATCATCGCGCACAATTATGCCTTCAATCATAGGGATCGCTAATAGCCCCTCAGCAGTTGTGATGGTTTGTTTGGTATTTAATTCCCAAATTGCTCTAGTTAAACTGCGGCTGAAGGTTTTTTGTAACGTTGCTAATTCGTCTCTAATATAATCTTTAGTATTGACGTACTCAGCAATAACTTGCCCGCAAGTGACCACAAATGTCAGCAAAAAATAGACTGATAGCACGCTAGTCAATAACTTTTTAGAAAGGCTTTGTTGTAACATGAGTGTTCAGTTATTCCTTTGTTTAGACTATATTTATTTATTTAGTTAAAAGTTAGTCAATAAATGCTTAAAAATACATAAAACATTTAATTTTCTTGCCTTTTATATTCTAGTTAACCTTTAAATTACTATAGATAAAGCTTGTAATGGATTAACTATTTATTTTAATCTACAAATTATTTTATTTTTAAGTATATACAAGCAACTAGTTACACTAACATAAACGTAACAAATATAAACTTTATATAAAAGAGTTAACGTTACTTTGTTGCGTATAGCGGTACTGACACGTAGGATGCTATGGGTAGCTCCTCATTAATAATTTTAATTATGTTCACTCAGTAGTAAAAACTATGAATTTTTCTATTTTGGTATGTGACGATTCAACCGTCGCACGTAAACAGGTCATTAGGTGTCTGCAACAGTGTATTGATGTAGATATTCAACAGGCTGTAAATGGTGCAAAAGCCATTGAGCTATTTAAAACGAATAATTTTGATTTATTGTGTTTAGATTTAACTATGCCAGAAGTGGATGGTGTCCAAGTACTTGAACATATAAAAGCAAATAAAATAGAGTGCTTTGTACTTGTTATCTCTGCTGATATTCAAGAAAAAATGAAGCAGCGAGTGACTCAATTGGGTGCAATTGATTTTGTGAATAAACCCATAGATAAAAATAGGATGAATGAGATACTGCATAAATTTGGCATTCATTGAGCCTTTTTTTGTCAAAAAAGGCTGTTTTATCTTTTAATTTAGGGTTGACAGCATAGCCTTTGTTAAGGCAGTCTTAGCCTATGAAAACAATTAATCGCGTACTGACCATCATTATTACAACCACCATTCTTACTGGATAGTGGCATAGGTCGGTGCAACAAATTTAAAGGCCTGTGTTCACTTAGAACACAGGCCTTTTTTCGTTTTATGGGATGAGGAACATAAATAATGCGCGTTTTAAAATTTGGAGGCTCGTCGCTTGCCGACTTTGCTTGCCTTGAGCAGGTAGCTCAATTAGTTAAAGCACAGTTAAAAGATGAAATGTTATTAGTGTTATCTGCGCCAGGTGGCATGACAGATTCACTGGTTGCACTGGCAAGTGCCGCAGAGCAAGGTTTAGATTTTTCGCAGCCATGGCAAATATTAGTTAGCCGTTGTGAAGGTTTAAAAGCTGACGTTGAAAAAAGTGGTGTGGTAGTTACAAGCTGGCCAAACTTAGACGAGCTTAAAAATAAACTAGATGGCGTGTCACTTATACAGTGTTGCCCTGAGCAAGTTCGTGCGTTCGTAATTAGCTTTGGAGAACGCGTTAGTGTTTCTTTAATGCAGGCTTTATTGAGCTCTCACTATGCAAGATACCTAGAAGCGACAAGTTGTATTGCTTCTACTGGTGGTTATATTGATGCCGAAGCTGATTTAGTCTTAAGTAAGTCGCGCTTTCAAGCTGTACTTAAAGAAAACCCTGCAACTATTTATATCATGCCTGGCTTTACAGCAAGTAATGACAAAGGTGAGCTTACAACGCTTGGCCGTAATGGCTCTGATTACTCAGCAGCAATTGCAGCAGCCTGTTTAGACGCTGAAATTTGCCAAATTTGGACAGATGTTGATGGCGTATACAGCGCTGATCCTCGTTATATTAAAAAAGCGACTAAAGTAGATTTTTTATCTTATAAAGAAGCGATGGAGCTTTCTTACTTTGGTGCAAAAGTACTTCACCCTAAAACAATCTTACCGTGTGCTAAAGCAGGCGTGCCATGTGAAATTAAAAATACGCATAACCCAGACGCACAAGGTTCATTAATTGGTAACGATTATTCATCAGACGAGCCGGTAAAAGCGCTTTCGAGCCTACAAGAACTTGCAATGCTAACGGTTTCAGGCCCGGGCATGAAAGGTAAAGTAGGCATGGCATCTAAAGTATTTAATGCGCTTGCCCACGATAATGTATCTATTGTTTTAATTACACAATCATCATGCGAATTTAGCATTAGCTTTTGTGTGCACGAAACAGACCTCGCACTTGCACTCGATGCGCTACAAACTGCATTTAAGCTTGAATTACAAGCAGGGCTTATTGAGCCTGTACAAGTACAGCGTAATTTAGCCATTGTTACTTTAGTGGGCGACAACATGCGCGCACACCGTGGATTAGCGGCTAAGTTTTTTGCATCGCTTGCACAAGCGCAAGTAAATATTGTGGCAATTGCACAGGATTCTACAGAAAGTGCTATTTCTGCGGTAATTGATGGTGAGTTATGTAATGACGCCGTAAAAATATGCCATGAAAACTTTTTCACGCATGTGCCGTCAATTGATGTGTTTTTACTAGGTTGTGGCTTAGTAGGACAAGAGCTTATTAATCAGCTTGAACGTCAACAAGCGTGGCTTGAAAAGCGTAATATTAAACTCAACTTGTATGGTGTTGCTAACTCTCGTCAATTACATCTAGATAGTGAAGGTATTGCTTTTTCTGATTGGCAGCAAAAACTATCCTTATCTGAGCAAGCGTTTGATTTAAAACTAGTAGAGCAGTTTGTTAAACAAAATCATTTAGTTAATCCAGTAATTGTTGATTGTACATCGTCAGATGCACTTGCTGCGCAATACCTAGACTTTTTAAATGCAGGTTTTCATGTGGTTGCAGCGAACAAAAAAGCCACAACAAGCTCATACACGTATTACCAAGACTTAATAGCTGCTACGCAAAAGAATAATCGGAAATTCTTATACGAAACAAACGTTGGTGCAGGCTTACCAGTAATCGATAACTTACAATCGTTATTTGGTGCTGGTGATGAATTGTTAGAGTTTAGCGGTATTTTATCAGGTTCACTTTCGTATATGTTTGGCGTACTTCAAGATGGTTTATCACTTTCTGAGGCAACCATTAAAGCCAAAGAAAGCGGCTTTACAGAGCCAGACCCTCGTGATGATTTATCGGGTACC
Organism: Pseudoalteromonas sp. Ld19; assembly: GCF_045064135.1. Taxonomy (NCBI): domain Bacteria; kingdom Pseudomonadati; phylum Pseudomonadota; class Gammaproteobacteria; order Alteromonadales; family Pseudoalteromonadaceae; genus Pseudoalteromonas; species Pseudoalteromonas sp. Ld19. Next base: position 401,227 of record NZ_JBISHA010000017.1, read on the forward strand.
GATGTAGCACGTAAGTTACTGATCATTGCACGCGAAGCAGGTATGAAATTAGAGCTGAGCGATATCGAAGTTGAATCGGTATTACCAGTTGGTTTTGCACAAGGCGATAGCGTTGATGAGTTTATGGCAAAACTACCAAGCCTAGATGCTGATTTTAATGACCGCATTCAAAGCGCTGCGAGCGAAGGTAAGGTACTTCGTTATGTAGGAACAATTAAAGAAGGTCACTGTAAAGTAGGTATTGAAGCGGTAGATGAAAAACATGCACTTAGTGTTATTCGCGATGGCGAAAATGCACTTGCTATTTTAAGCCAATACTACCAGCCGCGTCCGTTTGTAATTCGTGGTTATGGTGCAGGCTCTGAAGTGACAGCAGCGGGTGTATTTGCTGATATTTTAAAAACGCTATCGCGCTAGGAGCACATTATGATTGAAGTATATGCGCCGGCGTCTATTGGTAATTTTGCAGTGGGTTTTGATGCCCTTGGCGCAGCCCTTGCGCCAATTGATGGCAGTTTATTAGGCGATGTAGCCGTCGTCAGCGCAGCACCAAGCGACGAATTTATTTGCACAGGCGAGTACGCTCATAAGTTACCAAGTGATGCGCAGGATAATTTAGCGTACCAGTGCTTAGTGCATTTCAGAGCGCATGTTGCGCCTGATATGCCAAGCGTAAAGCTCGAGCTTAAAAAGAATTTACCAATTGGATCTGGACTTGGATCTAGTGCATGCTCGGTCGTGGCTACCTTTGCTGCCCTTGATAATTTTGCACAAACTAACTTAAGTCAGGTTGAGCTTATTGAGCTTATGGCTGATTTTGAAGCCGTTGTAAGTGGCGGTCGTCATTACGACAACATCACGCCATGTTATTTAGGTGGTTTGCAATTAACAGGTGATTTAATCCCTGATAAATCGATTGCACTGCCTGTTGATGAAAATTGGTACTACGTTGCTGCGTTCCCTGGTTTTTCACTCAACACTGCAAAAGCGCGCTCGGTTTTACCAAAAGAGTTGAGCATGCATGCAAGTGTTGAGTTTGCACAGCGTTTATCGGCATTTAGTAGCTTACTGTTAACTAATCGTTTTGACGATGCGCTGAGCATAATGAAAGATGAAATAGCAGAACCTTACCGGGCACCGCTTATTAAAGGTTTTAGTGAAGCCAAAGCAAGCTTGCCAGCGCTGGGCGCTGAAATAGTGAGTATTTCGGGCGCAGGGCCCACCTTGTTTAGCGTATGTAAAACACTTGAAGCTGCACAGCAATGCGCGCAGTGGTTAGAGGCAAATTACATTAACGAGCAAGGCTTTTGCCACATTTGTAAATTAGATAACGACGGCACGCGTCAACTAACAGTTTTATAGGATAGGTAGTCATGCAATTACATAATTTAAAAGAATGCTCACAAAAAGTGTCGTTCGTTGAAGCCGTAAAAACAGGTTTGGGTCGTAATCAAGGTGTGTTTTTCCCTGAATCCCTGCTGCCACTGTCCGATGTTGATGCATTGCTTGATATGGACTTTGTTACACGCAGTGGCAAAATATTATCCCACCTAATTGGTGATGAGCTGCCAAGCGACATTGTGGCGCAAATGGTTAAAAATGCATTTAACTTTCCAGTTAAGCTGGTGGAAGTACAAGAGAATACATACTGCTTAGAGTTGTTTCATGGTCCTACACTTGCGTTTAAAGACTTTGGCGGTCGCTTTATGGCAGAGTGTTTAGCGCAGTTTAATAAAGACGAAAAAGTAACTATTTTAACAGCAACATCGGGCGATACCGGTGCCGCAGTTGCTCATGCTTTTTATAATAAACCAAATGTCGATGTGGTTATTTTATACCCTAAAGGCAAAATTTCACTTGCTCAGCAAAAGCTATTTACAACGCTTGGTTATAACATTCATTGTTACGCAGTTGAGGGCAGCTTTGATGATTGCCAAGAGTTAGTTAAAAATGCCTTTTTAGACGAAGAAGTTAAATTAACACTTGGGCTAAACTCAGCTAACTCAATTAATATTAGCCGTCTAGTTGCTCAGGTTTGTTACTACTTTGAAGCCATTGCACAGCTACCAAAAGAAAAACGCGCAACGGCTCACATATCAGTACCAAGTGGTAACTTTGGTAATGTGTGCGCTGCAATGATTGGTGCGGTTATTGGCTTACCTGTAGGCAAACTAAGTGCAACAACCAACCAAAATGATACTGTGCCGCGCTTTATGCTTGATAAAACGTGGACGCCAAACGCAACGCTTGAGTCGCTTTCAAATGCAATGGATGTAAGTAAGCCAAACAACTGGCCGCGTGTGCAAACAATGTTAGATAATAACTGGTTTAGCTACGATAACTTTTATTCAACTAGCGTAAACGAGCAAAATACGCAATCCGTGATGAAAAAAATTCAACAAATGGGTTATGTTGCAGAGCCTCACACAGCTATTGCATACCAAGGCCTTGTTGAAAATCGAGCGCCAGGTGTAGCGGGTATCTTTTTAGCAACCGCTCATCCTGCTAAGTTTAAAGAAAGTGTAGAGGATATTTTAAATATTGAATTAGATATGCCAAAACCACTTAGCGATGCATTAGCAAAACCATGCCTAGCAAGCGATATAAAGGCCGATTACGATGCTTTGCGTACTGAAATACTTGCAAAACTCGGTAATAAAAAATAACAATTGAAGCGGCTATGGCCGCTTTTTTTTAGTAAGTTTTAATTCAAAAAAGAGAGGCTTTCATTAGCTAATTAAATGTGAGAAATAAAATGCATTTAAAATAGTTATGTATTTATTAAAAAATATCATCTTAAAAGAGCTGTGAAATAGTTTCATTCCCTGTTTAAATATCCTCAACTTAAGAGCGTAGGCAAAGAGTCGTTTAAAGCGTACAATAAAGCCTCTAAAAAACACCATACACGTTGCCCTAGGAGACCCCAATGTTAGAACGTAGCATGAATATTTCGGATTTTGATCCAGAGTTATTTGACGCGATAACCAAAGAAACTGCTCGCCAAGAAGAGCATATCGAACTAATCGCTTCAGAAAACTACTGTAGCCCACGCGTACTAGAAGCGCAGGGTTCACAGCTTACAAACAAATACGCAGAAGGTTACCCTGGCAAACGTTATTATGGCGGTTGTGAGCATGTAGATGTTGTTGAGCAATTAGCAATTGACCGTGCTAATGAATTATTTGGTTCTGACTACGCTAACGTACAGCCACATGCTGGTTCGCAAGCAAATGCAGCTGTTTTTCTAGCTTTATTAGACGCTGGCGATACTGTACTAGGTATGAGCTTAGCTCATGGTGGTCACTTAACGCACGGTTCTCACGTAAGCTTCTCTGGTAAGCTTTACAATGCAATCCAATACGGACTAGATGAAGCAACGGGCGAAATTGATTACGCACAAGTTGAAGCACTAGCACTTGAGCACAAACCAAAAATGATCATTGGTGGTTTCTCAGCGTACTCAGGTATTGTTGATTGGGCTAAATTCCGTGAAATTGCTGACAAAGTAGGTGCTTACCTGTTTGTTGATATGGCTCACGTTGCTGGTTTAATTGCGGCGGGTGTTTACCCAAGCCCAGTTCCTCATGCACATGTTGTAACTACAACTACGCATAAAACACTTGCTGGTCCTCGTGGTGGTTTGATTATTTCTGCATGTGGCGACGAAGCAATCTACAAAAAGCTTAACAGCGCTGTTTTCCCTGGTGGCCAAGGCGGTCCTTTATGTCATGTTATTGCAGCAAAAGCAGTGGCATTTAAAGAAGCACTTCAACCAGAGTTTAAAGTATACCAAACACAAGTTGTTAAAAACGCAAAAGCAATGGTTGCTGTAATGCAAGAGCGCGGCTACAAAATCGTTTCTGATAAAACTGAAAACCACTTATTCCTACTCGATTTAATCGATAAAGATATTACTGGTAAAGATGCAGATGCTGCCTTAGGTAACGCTAACATCACAGTTAATAAAAACTCAGTGCCAAACGATCCACGTTCTCCGTTTGTAACATCAGGCTTGCGTATTGGTTCTCCTGCAATTACTCGTCGTGGTTTTAAAGAAGCAGAATCTAAAGAGCTTGCTGGCTGGATTTGTGATGTACTAGATAACATCACTGATGAATCTGTACAGGCGCAAGTTAAAGAAAAAGTAAAAGCAATTTGTGCAAAACTACCTGTTTACGCTTAATTGCATAAGCAGCAGTAATTTAGAGCACAACAGGCCCTATTTTTTTGCTAAGATAAAAGACCGCTATTTAGCGGTCTTTTTTGTTTTAAAACGGAAGTACCGAGTTATGCATTGCCCATTTTGTACAGCAAAAGATACTAAAGTTATTGATTCACGCCTAGTTGGTGGAGGCCATCAAGTTCGTAGGCGCCGTGAGTGCAACGACTGTCACGAGCGCTTTACTACATTTGAAGGCGCTGAACTGGTTATGCCACGTGTTGTTAAGCAAGATGGCAGTCGGGAGCCGTTTAATGAAGATAAACTGTTGAATGGTTTAAATCGTGCACTTGAGAAACGTCCAGTGAGTACTGAACAGGTTGAAGAAGTGGTTAACATAATAAAATCGCAATTACGTGCAACGGGTGAGCGGGAAATTTCAAGCCACTTAGTGGGTGAATGCATTATGGAAGCGCTTAAAAAGCTCGATAAAGTTGCTTATGTAAGGTTTGCTTCTGTGTATCGTTCATTTGAAGATATACGCGAATTTGGCGAAGAAATTGCCCGCTTAGGGGAGTAATACCAATTTTATTAAAAATATGATCATTCTATCGCATTAAATAGCGCACTCACTGCGTTAAAAATTATTCATATAGAACAACTATATGTCATAATTTTCGCCTTGTTATTGCGCTATTTTCTTAGCGCTATAATAGACCACTTATTTAACGCAATTGGTATAATAAATGCTTAACCAAGTTCCTTTTACTGAACATGACGAAATGTATATGGCACGTGCCATAGAGCTTGCCAAAAAAGGCGAGTTTACTACCACACCTAATCCTAATGTTGGCTGTGTATTAGTTAAGAATAATCAAATCATTGGTGAGGGGTTCCATCAATTAGCTGGTCAAGGTCATGCTGAAATAAATGCACTGGCAATAGCGGGTAATAATGCACAAGGTGCAACGGCTTATGTAACGCTTGAACCTTGTAGTCACTATGGGCGTACACCACCGTGTGCTGAAGGCTTAAAAAAGGCGGGCATAGTAAAAGTAATTGCCGCTATGGTTGATACAAACCCACAAGTTGCAGGCAAAGGCCTTAAAATACTGAGCGATGCGGGCATTGACGTTGCTTATGGATTACTTGAATCACAAGCTCGCGCACTTAACGTTGGCTTTTTTAAGCGAATGGAACAAGGCTTACCTTATGTAACCTGTAAAATGGCAGCAAGTATAGATGGTAAAACAGCGCTTAAAAATGGTCAAAGTAAGTGGATCACAGGCACCGCTGCTCGCCAAGATGTGCAATTATACCGTGCAAAAAGCTGCGCTATTTTAACCGGCGCCGATACCGTATTAGTAGATGATGCAAAATTAAATGTACGGCTAAGTGAATTACCGTGCCCACTCCCTACCGATTTAGCGCTACGGCAACCTGTGCGTGTTATTATTGATTCTCAAAACCGCTTAACGCCTAACCTTGCTTTATTCAACATTCAAAGTGATATAATTATATTTACCACCAAGGTTGATAAATCACTGCAGTGGCCGCATTTTGTAGAGCATATTGAAGTAAAAGAAAGTAATGGCAAAGTTGATTTGCAGGTGGTTTTAGAAAAACTTGGGCAACTGCATTTTAATAATGTGTGGCTTGAGGCGGGCGCAACACTTGCTGGTAAAATGACAGAGCTTGATTTAATTGACGAGTTTGTTTTTTATTTAGCGCCTAAACTAATGGGCCATAATGCAAAAAGTTTAGTTAATTTTCCTGAATTGACGAGTATGCAAAATACCGTTAATTTAACATTTAATGAATGTACACGCATTGGTGACGATATACGTATCACTGCGCTGAAAACTTATTAAAATCACTTAATAAAAAAGAGTAGCGCTATGTTTACTGGGATAATAGAAGCCACAGGCAAAATTGCTTTATTACAAAAAAAACAAGGCGACTTAGCCATTCGTATTCAAAGTGCTGATCTTGATATGAAAGACGTAAAGCTAGGCGATAGCATTGCAACCAATGGCGTTTGCTTAACCGTAGTTGATAAACATATTGATGGTTTTAGTGCTGACTTATCTAATGAGACGATTGGTTTAACTGGATTTGCTCACTATGCTATAGGGCAAACTGTTAATCTTGAAAAAGCAATGCAACCTGTTTCACGTCTGGGGGGCCATTTGGTCTCTGGTCATGTTGATGGTCTTGCAACGATTACAAGTGTCACAAAAAACGCCAGGGCAACAGAATATTGGCTTGCAACTGACGAAGATTTAATGAAATACATTCCGTACAAAGGTTCGGTATGTATTGATGGTATAAGCCTGACGGTTAACGCTGTCGAAGGTAATAAATTCAAATTAACAATTGTTCCTCATACGAGTGAGCAAACTACCATAGCTCATTTTAAAGTGGGCACTCAAGTTAATTTAGAAGTCGATCAAATTGCACGTTATTTAGAGCGTCTTATAAAAGGTGCAGAACAACCAACGGGCTCAAATATTTCGATGAGCTTACTCGCTAAAGCGGGCTTTATTAAATAACGAAACTGACAACTTACACGAGCAAATTTATGAATTTACACAGCGCACAAGAAATCATCGACGACATTAAAATTGGTAAAATGGTTATTTTAATGGACGATGAAGACAGAGAAAATGAAGGCGATTTAATTATCGCAGCAGAACATATTAGCGCAGAAGCAATTAATTTTATGGCAACTCATGGCCGTGGTTTAATTTGTTTAACCATGACGCAAGAGCGTTGCGAGCAACTTGATTTACCGCTTATGGTTAAAAATAATGGCGCTGCGTTTTCGACAAACTTTACAATGTCGATTGAAGCCGCAAAAGGTGTAACTACGGGTATTTCTGCCGCTGATAGAGCGCGTACAGTGCAAGCTGCTATAGCAAAAGGCGCAGTACCAAGTGATATTGTTCAACCTGGTCATATTTTTCCTATCATGGCACAACCTGGTGGTGTACTCACTCGCGCAGGGCACACTGAAGCTGGCTGTGACTTAGCGCGTTTAGCTGGGCTTGAAGCATCATCTGTTATTGTTGAAATTCTAAATGCAGATGGCACAATGGCGCGCCGCCCTGATTTAGAAGTTTTTGCAAAACAACATGATATTAAAATTGGCACCATTGCTGATTTAATCGAATATCGTAATTTAAACGAAACCACGATTGAACAAGTTGCAAAATGTAAGCTGCCTACAGAGCATGGTGAATTTGATTTAGTAACTTACAAAGACACGATCGACGGCCAATTACATTACGTATTGCTCAAGGGCGAAATAAAAGAGCAAGAACCTACACTTGTACGCGTACATTTGCAGAGTACTTTTAACGATATTTTACTTTCAGATAGAAGCGCAGACCGTAGTTGGGGGCTTTCTGATGCCATGGCATACATTGCTAAAAACGACGGTGTATTAGTCATTTTAGGAAAACAAGAAAGTACAGAAGAATTAGAGGCAACAGTAAAAGCATTTGCTGCAGCTGATGCAGGCGAGAATGTGACACCACGTAAGTTCCAAGGAACATCTCGTACTGTTGGTGTTGGTTCGCAAATACTTGCTGATCTGGGAATTAAGCAAATGCGATTAATGAGCCGCCCTAAAAAGTACCATGCACTTTCGGGCTTTCATTTAGAAGTTATTGACTATATTGAGCCACAATAAGCGCTCTGCTTTTAACTAGTCTATTATTTTATTTTTATGGTATGATGCGCAGCAATTTTTGCGCAATCGCAACCGCTTGAACTTATTTTTAGGGTTATCAAATGAAAATTATTGAAGGTAGTAAGTACGCTCCGGGCAAGAAATTTGCCATTGTCATTTCTCGTTTTAATGACTTTATTGGTAGCAGCCTCCTTGCCGGTGCTGTTGATGAGCTAAAACGCACTGGTGGCGTATCTGATGACGATATTACCGTTATTTATGTACCTGGTGCAGTAGAATTACCTTTAGCGGCTAAACGCGTTGCGGCAAAAAAAGAGTATGATGCAATCATCGCTTTAGGCGTAGTGATCAGAGGTGGTACACCACATTTTGACCTAGTTGCTGGCGAATCAAACAAAGGTCTTGCGCAAGTATCACTTGAGTATGATATCCCGGTTGCATTTGGCGTATTAACCACAGAAAGCATTGAACAAGCAATTGAGCGTGCTGGCACCAAAATGGGCAATAAAGGCGGCGAAGCTGCTTTAGGCGCGCTCGAAATGGTTAATGTGTTAGATAAAATTTAAGTTTAAGGAATTTTTGTGAAACCAGCAGCAAGACGTAAAGCACGTATCTTAGCACTCCAAGCCGTTTATTCTTGGCAAATAAGTGGCAATTTAATTGCCGATATCGAACAACAAATGTTGATCGAAACAGACGTTACTAAAATTGATGTTGAATACTTTAAAGATCTAGCGACGGGTGTTGCTGTAAATTATAAGCAACTAGACGAAGCTGTATCACCACATTTAACACGTCCGTTTGATGACTTAGATATGGTTGAGCGCGCAATTTTACGTTTAAGCAGCTATGAACTTAAGTTCCGTGAAGACGTACCTTATAAAGTGGCTATTAACGAAGGTATTGAGCTGGCTAAAATATTTGGCGCAGAAGACAGCCATAAATTTGTAAACGGTGTACTTGATAAAGCTGTTAAGCATTTACGCAAGTAATAACAATTCACTCTGAATTTTAATGTTCAGATTAATTGTTTAAACAACCGTTAAAAAGGAGAGCCGGCATAGGTCGGCTTTTTTGTGTATGAAGGAATTTGAATTAATTAACCGCTACTTTAAAGGGCGCGGTATCACCCGTCGTGATGTAAACCTAGGAATAGGGGACGATTGCGCTTTAGTAACGGTTCCACCAAACTGCCAACTTGCAGTAACAACAGATACTTTAGTTGCTGGCGTGCACTTTTTTGATGATATTTCCCCTCGCGCACTCGGTCACAGAGCACTCGCTGTAAATTTAAGTGATTTGGCGGCAATGGGCGCCGAGCCAACATGGGTTTCAGTTGCGCTAACCTTACCAAGTATAGACCGACAGTGGGTTGAAGAGTTTACTGAAGGCATGCACGAAATTGCAGAATACTTTAATGTACAAATTATTGGTGGCGATACCACTCAAGGTCCATTAACGATCACTATTTGTGCGAAAGGGACTGTGCCAGAAGGTAAAGCTCTGCGCAGAAGTGGTGCTAAAGTAGGTGATTGGATTTATGTTACGGGTCCTTTAGGGGATGCGGGACTAGCCATTGAATCGCGCAAGCAAGGTCTAAAAGTCGAGTCTGAGCATTTAAAGTATGTTAATAAACGCTTTGATTATCCAACGCCTCGCGTAGCAGCAGGGCAGGTTCTTCGTGGGCTTGCATCATCGGCAATTGATGTGTCTGATGGATTATTGGCTGATTTAAGTCATATTCTTGATATGTCGCAAGTAAGTGCGATTGTAAATATAGACAATATTCCTACTTCGGATGCAATGAAATCGAGCCTTGATTTTGATCAACAGTTACCATTTATTCTTAGCTACGGCGATGACTACGAACTATTATTTACCGTCCCAGATAGTAATAAAGGGATGTTAGATTTAAAACTGCGGCAATATGGTGTAAATGCAACATGTATTGGGCAGATTAAAAGTGGTGATGGGCAAATTGAGCTTTTACACAAGGGTGAAAAGTTTGATTTTAAGCAGCATGGCTTTGAGCATTTCGCAAAGGAACAGACTTGAATAAAAATCGATTATTTAATTTAAAACGTCCGCACCAATTTTTTGGTTTAGGATTTGGTACCGGCCTTGCCCCTAAAGCGCCTGGTACATTTGGTACGTTTGCTGCATTGCCATTTATTTTTATGACGATGTATTATCCACTTTGGCTGCAAATTGTTTTTGCTGTCGTGATCAGTGTATTTGGCATATGGGCGTGTGGTAAAACGGCTGATGATTTAGGTGTGCATGACCACCCCGCTATTGTGTGGGATGAAGTGGCGGGCTACTACATTACTATGATAGGTGCAGCACTAAGCTGGCAAAGTTTATTGGTTGGCTTTTTGTTATTTCGATTTTTTGACATAGTAAAACCAGGCCCAATTCGTATGCTTGATAAGCGTGTACATGGTGGTTTTGGAATTATGGCTGACGATGTACTCGCGGGTATTTTTTCGCTTATTTGTTTGCAAGCATTAATAAAAGTGGGTTTACTACCCTTTTAATGTTTATATTTGATTTGTTTAACTAGGTGGCAGCACTATGATGCGATTTTTACTGGTTTGTGTACTGATGTTGTGCGCGACGCCAAGTTGGGCTTCAATTACTGATTATGTAGTTAAACAATGGAATATAAAAGATGGCTTGCCATCGCAATCACTTAAAAGCGTTGTACAAGATCAACAAGGATACATGTGGCTGGGCACTCAATTTGGCTTAAGTCGTTTTGATGGTAATACATTTACCAATTATAATACTCAAAATAGCCCTTTCTTACCCAATAACGGCATCAACAAGCTGCTAGTCGATTTAAATGGACTGTTGTGGATCGGTACTAAAAGTGGCTTGGTGGTGATTAACCCTGCTACTTTTGCCGCACAAGAGTTTAATATAAAAGGCCCTGTCAGAGATATATTGCAAGATGCTAAAGGCAGTATTTGGATTGCTGCAAATGGTTTGTATTATATTGATAGAAGCCAAATTGGTCTACAAACCAAAGCGAGTGGCTCTTTTCCTATTGTCAATGCGACCGCTATTACGCAAATAGTAGGGTCTGTTAGTAAAATGGCGCTTTCTCCGGAGGGGATATGGCTGGTTAATGATCGCCACCTGCTGAGATTAACAAAAAATGCCTCCGACTTTTCTAAACTGCGTTTAGAGCTTACCGCAAAAATTTCACTACCAGAGCGTTTAGCACAAACGATTGTCCACGATTTATCATTTTTAAACGGTAACTTGTATTTAGCCTCAGAGCTAGGTGCTTATTTTTTAGATTTAGATGATGAACTAAGATCCTTTCCTTTACCAAATACAAATAACTCAGCAGTTTATAAATTTATGAGTGATACCGATGGTGGGTTATGGGTATCAACTTATGGGCGTTTATTATTTCGAGATAAATCCGGTGAATGGCAATGGGTAGAGCCAAGCCAGCTGGATCAAAGTATTTGGTTTGCGGATATTTTTCGAGATAATAAAAATAACGTGTGGCTTGCCAGTTTTAGTGAAGGTTTGTGGCTTGCTCATGAAGGGCGTGTTCAAAGGCACTCAGCCCTATCTGAAATGACTGAAGCGGTTATGGCTATTAGCCAAGCACCGGATGGTAAACTATGGGTCGCAAATAAAAGTGGTATTGGCTATTTTGATCTAAATAAAAGTTTTATAAATTTAATCCCTAGCGATAAATACGGCCGTGCATCAGTGCATGACTTACAGTTTGATGGTAAGAGATTATATATTGCGACAGGCAGAGGGTTGTTTGTTTTTGAAAATAACACTCTTTACATGGTACCTGGGCGAGCTCTTCAGGATAACCCTGTATTTGCTATTAGTCGTTCGAGCAAGGGCGGGTTTTGGATTGGTACTGGGCGTGGATTATATAGGCTAAACTTTGCTGGGCTAACGCCTTTTGCATACAATGCTTTTTTAGGAAGCAAGTTTATTACCTATGTACTCGATAAAGCAAACTTTGGGGTTATTGGTACAAGCAAAGGCGCCTATTATTTTACTGATCGCGGAATAGAAAAAATTGGCGACCAAACAACACTTGAAAGTGCTTATGTAACGAGTGTGTTGCATATTGATGGCGTTGGAATCTTAATTGGTTCATTAAACGATGGGCTGTTTTATAGAAGTATGCAAGGGCAGTGGCGTCAGCTTGATGCCGCAAATGGCTTACCATACGGCTCTATTTTCAGCCTAGAATACGATGAAAGGTTAAAGCATGTTTGGGTAAGCACTATGAAAGGTGTTTACAGAATGCCTATTGATCAGTTCAAAGCAGAGATTCAAAGTTTAAAAGTGGAGGAGGTTATTTCCTCATTTGATCGTCAGCTCGATGGTAAAGCCAATCAATGTTGTAGTGGGCTGGGTCATGATGCAGTTGCCAATACTGCTAATTCAATTTGGTATCCAAGCTTACAAGGTGTTGTTGAAATACCTAAAAATGTAGAGTTGTTTGGTGTACTGGCATTAAAACCAAAAGTAGAAACCATTACAACACCGCAGCGTAATATAGCAACGTCAGCATTAGGTAAAAAACCGTCATTAGAAACCAATGAGCGTGATATTACTTTAACCTATACCGCAATCGATTATTACGCGCCAAGCAGCATTGAGTTTAGATATAAATTAAGTGGTTTAGATAATGATTGGCGCTATGCAAATACACGCAGAGAAGCTATCTATACTAATTTGCCAGCGGGAACATTTTTATTTCAGCTAGAAGCAAAACGCCAAGGTGAAGACTGGAGTAAAGCGCAAGAAGCTGAATATGGATTTACAGTGCCAGAGCGTTTTGATGAAACAATTTACTTTAGACTACTTATCACCAGTGGCTTTGTTTTACTCTTTTATTTGGTTTTTTGGGTATTTAGAGCGCAAGAGCGAAAAAAACAAGAAGCACTAGAGGGGCTTATCACAGAGCGTACGCTAGAACTTCGCCAAGCAAACGATAAGTTAAATCAAGTAAACTCACAACTTAAGCTGGTAAGTCACTCTGATGAACTTACAGGGTTACGTAGCCGTCGCTTTTTGTTTGATCAACTACCAAAAGATATTGAGCATTTTCAACGTAACTCGCAATCATTACAAGCGCAGGGGAAATCGCTTGTTTTACTGATAATCAACTTTGATAACTTTAGCCGCATCAATGATGCATACGGACCAATAGCAGGAGACAGCTGTTTGCAGCAAATGGCTGCATTATTGAACTCTCGCACGCAGGGCTCTGATTATGTTGCACGCTGGAGTGGGGATGAATTTTTATTATTATTACGTGATTTTAAGTGCAATAAAATAGACAGTTACGCATCAGATTTATGCAAAGCAGTTGCGGAATATGCATTTCAATTACCAAATGGCAAAGGTACCAATTTAACCACCTCTATCGGCTGGTCTTTTTACCCGTTACCACTTTTAGGCGGACAAGTGATAAGCTGGGAAACATCCATTAATTTAGCCGATATTGCACTTCATCAAGTGAAAAAACGTGGCGGTGATGGTGTTGCAAATATTACGTTTGACGAGCAGTTAGACGCATTCGAGTTTGAGCAAAATTCAAATGTTGATCAACAGTTAAACCTTTTACAAAGTAATGGGCTTGCAGATATTAAAGTGTGGATGCGCTAATACCAATCTGCAATAATACTTAACCTGAGCTCTGGTTAATAAATCTATCTCGATCAGCTATTTTCAGCGCTAATTGCGTTGAATTTACTGAAAATCTCTGGCTAGAGAAAATAAACTTAAATATCACCATGATTTAGTACGTTAGTAAATATCTTAATCAGAGCTCAGGTTACTTAATCAATTTGAGGGATTAAATCTGACGTTAACTGCGTTAAAAATTTCTGCTTTGTTATCGACACGATTTTCTTACCTCAAAATAGATCACTTAATTAAGCGAATTGGTATAAGTTAGTCGGTAAAGCCAATGTTAAAATACTAAAAAAGGAGCCTTGGCTCCTTTTTTAGTATTTTTAAATGTTAATCAATAAACGCTTTGATGGCGGTTAATATACCTTGTTCGCCCAATCCCATTTCATCGTGCATTTGATCTTGCGTGCCGTGTTTAATAAATTCATCTGGAATACCTAAGTTAAGTATTTTTATAGCGGATTTTTGGCTGGCTAAATATTCAGTGACGGCAGAGCCTGCACCACCGGCTATCGCATTATCTTCAAGTGTGACAATAAAGTCATAGTTAGTAGCAATTTCATTTAAAAGTGCAGTATCAAGTGGCTTAATAAAACGCATATTAACAAGTGTGGCATCTAAATCATTGGCTGCAAGTTGGGCGTTCTCTAGCAGTGTACCGAATGATAAAATTGCAATTTTACTGCCTTTTTTAACCGTATTTGCTTTACCTATTTCAAGCAGTTGCATATCACTTTGAATTTCAGCAGTGCCCGCACTGCCACGAGGATAACGCACGGCTACTGGGCAATTTGCTTGATAGCCAGTATAGAGCATTTGACGACATTCATTGGTATCGCTTGGTGCCATAATGACCATATTTGGAATACAGCGCATAAAGCTTAAATCGTATGCGCCTTGATGAGTTTCACCGTCTGCTCCCACAATACCGGCACGGTCAATGGCAAATAAAACGGGTAAATTTTGCAATGCAACATCGTGAATTAGCTGATCGTACGCGCGCTGTAAAAAGCTTGAGTAAATAGCTACAACGGGTTTTAAGCCTTCACAAGCAAAACCTGCGGCTAGCGTAACAGCATGCTGCTCTGCAATAGCGACGTCAAAGTATTGATCTGGAAATTCTTTAGAAAAACGCACCATACCTGAGCCTTCGCGCATAGCGGGTGTGATCGCCATTAATTTATCGTCTTGCTGGGCCATATCACATAGCCAGTCGCCAAATACTTTTGAAAAAGTAGCTGCGCTGGGCTTTGATTTAGGAAGGCTTGATGTCATTGGGTCAAACTTTGGCACGCCATGATAGCCAATAGGATCCGCTTCAGCCGGCTTATAACCTTTACCTTTTTGCGTTTTTATATGTAATAACTGCGGGCCTTTTAAGTTACGCATATTACGTAATGTATCTACAAGCATGTTTACATCATGCCCATCAATCGGACCAATATAGTTCAGACCAAGTTCTTCAAAAAATGTACCCGGGATCATCATGCCTTTAATGTGCTCTTCCATTTTACTGGCAAGTTGCTTAACCGGAGGCACACCAGAGAGTAACTTTTTACTCCCTTCGCGAATGTTAGTATAAAAGCTACCTGATAAAATGCGAGCAAAGTGATTTGTCAATGCGCCAACATTTTCAGAAATCGACATTTCGTTATCATTTAAAATAATAAGCATGTCTGATTTTACATCACCTAAATGATTCATTGCTTCAAATGCCATACCCGCAGTAATTGCGCCATCACCAATAATGGCAACTGTTTTGCGCCCTTTACCTTCTTTTTGTGCGGCAATCGACATACCTAAAGCGGCAGAGATAGACGTACTTGAATGCCCTACACTAAACGTATCGTATTTGCTTTCATCACGAAATGGAAAAGGGTGTAGGCCGTCTTTTTGGCGAATCGTATGCATTAAATCACGTCGACCGGTAAGTATTTTATGCGGATAAGCTTGGTGACCCACATCCCACACTAAACGATCTTCAGGTGTGTTATAAACATAATGCAGTGCAACAGTTAGCTCCACAGTACCTAAACCAGATGCTAAATGACCGCTACTTTGCGATACTGAGTTGAGTAAATAGTCGCGTAACTCATTGCTAAACTCTGGGAGTTTATCTTGCGCTAAATCGCGCAACTGGGTCGGCTCGTCAACCAAATTAAGTAATGGATACTTGCTGCTATCACGTGTCATGGTTTTATTTATATCCTTCGCTAACATTAATTAATATAAAATACGATGTAGAATTAACTAATGTTTAGTAATAATGTGTCTGTACTCAGTGCAATACTTTTAAGCGGTATCTTAATGATCACGCTCAATAAGGTAATTTGCCAGTGACGCCAGAAGTGTTGTGTCAGCATCTATATTTGCTAACGCCTCATGGGCTTGTTGTATTAAATTCTGCGCCTTCTCTTTAGCGCCTAGCATACCTAATAAAGCAGGGTATGTCGCTTTATTGGCTGCAATATCTGACCCTTGTGGCTTACCTAAAGTAAGCGTATCACCCTCAACATCTAAAATATCGTCTTGTACTTGGAAGGCCAGCCCTATCGCATAACCAAAAGTAGATAAGCTTTCTAAAGTGTGTTTATCTGCTTTTTCACTGCACAATGCACCTAACATAATAGCGCAGTTAATCAGCGCACCCGTTTTTAGTTTATGGATCCGCTCCAGCTCTTGTGCAGTAATGGCTTTGTCAGTTGCGGCAATGTCTAAGCCTTGCCCGCCAACCATGCCTTTAAGGCCTGATGCATGTGCTAATTGTGCGATCATTTTTACTTGTGTTTGTGCTGAGCATTTGAATTGATGATTTGCAATTAACTCAAAAGCGATAGTTTGTAGAGCATCGCCAGCTAAAATAGCATGGGCTTCACCAAACTCTATGTGACAAGTTGGGCGGCCACGGCGTAAGTCATCATCGTCCATCGCCGGTAAGTCATCATGCACTAACGAGTAGCTATGAATGCATTCAATAGCTGCTGAAAGTACATTCAGATCGTGTTTATTTGCGCCAAACATCTCGCCCGTTGCATAAACTAAAAATGGGCGTAATCTTTTACCGCCATTAAATAACCCGTATTGTGTGGCATTTTTTACCGTTTCGTCTGTATCTAGCGACTGTTTGAAATACGCTTTCAAGGTAGCTATTACATCTATTTGCGCACGTTCAATCTGTTCTTTAATACTCACAGTTATTCCGTATCGTTATCAAAGTTAGTAAGTACTGATTTTTCGCCATTGCCCATTAAAATTGATACTTTTTGCTCTGCTTGTTGTAATTTACCAGATGAAGCATTGGCTAAAGCAATTCCGCGTTCAAATTGTTTCAATGATTGCTCAAGCGATAAATCACCTTGTTCCATATCACTAACAATTGTCGATAATTCTTCTAGTGCTTGTTCGAAACTTAAGTTTTCAGGTTTTTTAGTCGCCATCTTATTTCAGCTTACGTGGTAAATTTAGGAGCCAATTTTAGGGGGAATGCTAAACTAGGTCAAAGGATGATACGTTTTTTTCGTCTATTAATATCAAATGCTATTCTTGTATGCATTAATAAGGGCTTAATCACGGTCAATTCTTTTAATAAAAGTAATTATTAATGCAGCTTAAATATAAATTACACTAATAAGACTTTTTTATCTTTATTTAGATAAACCGCTTAAGCAATTCAATATGTTGCCGATAAGCAGTTAATGATAAAAAGTTTATAATAAGGCCTTAGTGCATGAAACCTTTGGAGGAAATGTGGATTTAGCAACCATTATAGGGATCCTTGGCGCAATTGGCTTAATTGTCATGTCCATGTTTATGAGCAGTAGTGGCGAAATGGCCATGTTTTACAACACTCCTTCAGTGGTGATTGTATTTGGCGGTTCTATATTTATTGTTTTATCGAACTACACCATGGGGCAGTTTTTTGGCATTGGTAAAGTGGCCGCTAAAGCCTTTATGTTTAAAATTGAATCGCCAGAGGAGTTGATAGACAAAGCCGTTGAACTTGCTGATTCAGCTCGAAAGGGTGGCTTTTTAGCCCTCGAAGAGGCTGAAATACCGAACCAGTTTATGCGTAAAGGCGTTGATATGTTAGTTGATGGTCATGATGCTGACGTTGTTAGAGCGACTTTACAAAAAGACATAACTTTAACGTCAACCCGTCATGAAATGGGAGCCGGTTTATTTAAAGCCATGGCTGATATTGCACCAGCAATGGGAATGATCGGTACGCTCATTGGCTTAGTTGCTATGTTATCTAATATGGATGATCCAAAATCAATCGGTCCTTCGATGGCTGTTGCTTTGTTAACAACTTTATACGGCGCTTTTTTAGCAAATGTAGTGGCGATCCCTATCCAAGTTAAATTGGAGCTGCGTAAAGACGAAGAAGCAATGAACCAACGTTTGATTTTAGACGCTGTATTAGGTATTCAAGATGGTCAAAACCCAAAAGTAATTGAAGGCATTTTGAAAAACTACTTAGCTGAATCAAAACGTAAAGTTGATACCGAGGAGTAAACATGTCTGAGCAAGAGTGTAAATGTCCTCCCCCAGGGCTTCCAGCTTGGATGGGAACCTTTGCAGATTTAATGTCTTTATTGATGTGCTTTTTTGTACTCTTGCTTGCATTTTCTGAAATGGATGTACTTAAATTTAAACAAATAGCCGGTTCAATGAAGTTTGCATTTGGTGTACAAAATAAAATAGAAGTAAAAGATATTCCCAAAGGTACTTCTGTTATTGCTATGGAGTTTACGCCAGGAAAACCAGAGCCCACACCAATCGAGACTATTCAGCAACAAACAGTAGAAATGACTCAACAAATGCTTGAATTTCAGGCCGGTGATGAAAGCTCTGCAGGTGGTAGGCAAGAACAACGAGGTGATAAACGGGGTGGGGAATCTCGTAGTACCTCTCAAGAACAATCTTCTGATCAAGCAATCTCTGCTGCAGATCAAGAACAAACAAATGAACTTGTTAAAAAGATTGCTCAGCAATTAGAAAGGCAGATTATTGATGGTGCAATAGAGCTTGAGTCTTTAGGCCAGCAAATAATTATTCGCATCAGAGAAAATGGGTCTTTTCCTTCAGGCAGTGCTTTTTTGCAGCCTAAATTTAAACCCATTATTCAAGACATTGGCATATTGTTAAAAGATGTGCCTGGTGAGATAACAGTATCTGGTCATACTGATGATTTTCAGGTTTCGAATGAGCTGTACATAAACAACTGGGATCTTTCTTCTAAGCGAGCTGTTGCTGTAGCAAGCGAGTTACAGAAAGTATCTGGTTTTGATAAAACGCGGATGATGGTGGTTGGGCGAGCTGAAACAAGACCATTGGTGCCCAATGATACAGATGAAGATCGTCGTCGCAACAGGCGTGTAGAGATTTCTATTTTACAAGGTAAGGCAAAAGAGTCTGCACCTATTGATGTAAGATAACTTTACTTGGCAAATACGTTTATTTATCATAAAGTAAGTTTTCAATAACAAATGTAACGGAGTCAGCCATGAAGAATATCGATAAATTTAGTTATATGCCGGGTAATGGTAATGGTAATGACGATAATGAACCTGATAAAAAATAGGTGAGTGTAATATTTTGCCTGAATGGTTTGAAAGTATTACTAAGTTACTCGAAAATAGCTGGGTTTTTATATTAAGCCCTGCTATTTTTGTGTTTTACCTACGCAAAGATCACCTTGCATTACGCTTTGTGCTGGTTACTGCTGTATTCTTTTTTTATGGGGCGTTGATTAACGAACATTTAAAAGAGTTTGATAGCAGTACTTATATTTATCGTTATGTTATTTGGGCGTTTAATGATCTTGTTTGGATGGCTTTGATTGCCTATTTGGGAATAAAAGACAAAATTTATTTGTGGCAGTGTGTTATCGGTCAGCTTGTTGTTGTAAGTGCCCCTATTTTACAACTTTTCAGATTAGTTGATCGCCATTTATGGGAGCTTTCTTATAGTACATACATTTATAAAACCTTATTGCCATTTATTAATATAGGCACCGTTGTTGTTTGTTATCTACCGCTAGTTTATTTATTAATTAATAAGCGCAATACTGCATCAAACGAACAATAAAATTTATAGCTTTAAACTAATGTGCTAGACTACTGTTTATATGAACAGTGGTGAGCGAGCTATGAAACTCTATATTGCAGAAAAACCTTCACTCGGACGCGCTATTGCTGACGCGTTACCAAAGCCACATAAAAAGCATGATGGCTATATAGAAGTCGCTAATGGAGACTGTGTCTCGTGGTGTATTGGGCATCTGCTAGAACAAGCAGAACCCGATGATTATGATGAGCGTTTTAAAAAGTGGCAGTTTGAACACTTACCTATAATACCTGACCAGTGGAAGTTAAAAGCTAAAACCAAAACACGCAAACAACTTACTGTTTTAAAAAAATTGATTAAACAAGCTTCACTACTTGTACATGCTGGCGATCCAGATCGTGCACTGTTACGATATTTTGATGAAAATTCATCGTTACAATAAATATTGTTAAAAGTGTGAAATAGGATCTGGCTTATGAACTACATTTTATGGACAGTACCAAGTTTAACTATTGACCAAAAATTATCTAAGTCAGTTAACTCAGATACGGGTGAGATCAGCTTTAACTTTAATGGAAAAGGCCACGTTGTTCAGGATGTTGTATTGTTATATCAAGACAATGGTTTACCAGTTAGTGTTGTAAATAATTGGCTTATTTATCTAAAGACCTCTCTATATCGAAAAAGTGTAAACACTCAAGCTCAGGCATTACTACATTACTTTATCTTCCTAGATGAAATAGGGCTTGAGTGGGACGAGATGCCTATCACTTCAAGGAATAAACCTACGTATAAGTTCAGTAAACATCTTAAAGATGCGGTGAAGAATGGAGCTATTGCTAGAACAACAGCCAATAATTATTTAGGCTCAATTGTCAGTTTCTATAAGTTTTATTTGAGCAAAGGCTACGAGTTTATAAATAAACCATTTAACTACAAAACGATTAAAGTGAACGTTAATGGTGGGCATGAGTTTAGTAGAGGTAAGTTTGTCTTTGTAGACTCGACAGACATCAGGCTTAACCTACCTAGGGATAAAAGTAATTTTGGTATGCCAAGAGAGCTTGTTCCTTTGAGTGAACATGAATGGACTTTGGTCGATGAAATATGTCGTCAGGGAAAGGTAAATTCAAATAGTTCAAAAGGAGCTGCTTCAGTAAACCTATCAGAGGAGTTTAAGCTTGCTGTAGCTTTAGCACGACATACAGGATTACGTAGAGAAGAGATTGTTACTTTTAGATCAAAGTTTATTTATAAGCCAACAGCTGAGCAACTTCGTCATAAGTATTTAATCCATTCAAATGGCGTGCACATATCACCGCAAGAGGGAGTAAACACTAAAGGCTCTGGCAGCAGAACAATTGAGATGCCTTCATCGGTAATGCTTCAGTTACATCAATACATTAATTCAAAGCGTTACATAAAACGTAGAAAACTCTTCGAAGTAAATAACCCCAATGAATTAAACAATCCACCTTTATTCATTTCACAGAATGGAGATCATTACGCCTCTAGGACATTTAATGCTAGATGGTGCGAAGTTCGAAATACGGTAAAAGACAGGCACCCGAGTTTTAATCATAAGTTTCATAACTTGCGTTCAACCTATGCAGTAACTCGTTTGAAAGAGCTGTTAAATCAAGGGATAAAAGAAGGTGATGCTCTTGATTACATTCAATCTGTAATGGGACATAAGTCAAGAAGTACGCTTCTGCATTATTTAAAGTTTTGTCACCAAACATTGAAGGCTAATGAAGTTTATGAGCAAGCCCTTGATCTGGTTTTAAAGGTCGAGGAATAGGACTATGGCTTTTATCGGAAATGAAAAGCGTAAAGCTATCCACATTCAAAAAGATTTAGAACTTGATGTACTAGAAATTCCTATAGAGCAGATGACTCTAAAAGATGATAGCCATACTGCTTACTTTAGACGATTAGGTTTTAAAGGTTGCCCAAAGATTAAAACTAGATCTAGAGGGACGATCTTTGTTACAGATGGACAAGACATGGATAGATGGGAGAAGGTCAAAGAACTGTACTCTATCATGATAAAACTTGATAGACGCCCAAGAACTAAAATTAACATTTTTAATGCTATGGTGTCACTAATTCGACATTGTGATGAAAGAGAAATTGATGATTTTTATTCTGTAATAGCAGTGCGTAGTTACATTTCTAAGATGAAAAAAAGGTACCTCCAAGGCATTAAAGGAAAGACTTTGATGCAAACTCAAAATTCAATAAAAGTAGTTTTATCGGAGGTTAAACCATCTTTAATTGATGATTTAAGCAATGACTTTTTAACCTTTGCTAGCGATACCTCGCCTAGCTTGCCATACTCAGATGATGAACTAAAGAAACTAGTTAAAGCTTTATATAAAATTTTTAACGAATATAAGCAATGTGTTTTATTAGACATAGTGCCAGAAATACACCCGTTATATTGTAAAGAAACACTAATAAGAAATGGTAATTTTAATTACCACACTAAGAGCTCATGGGGAAAGAAGCTCCACTCTGAAAATAGCTATGATACTTGGCGTAATGATCTAATTAAGACTGCATTTTTTTTAACTAGTTTTTATACAGGTGCCAATGAATCAGCATTGCTTAATTTAAGGTTATCAGATATTTCAACAAATACGTTTAACCAAGTATCTGGTGGAAGCTTTATTTTAAAAACTATAAAAGAAAGGCAAGGTGGTAAAGAAAACTATCTTGAAATAGGATTTAGTAAAAAAGCTAAAGAGTTTTTTGAAACGTGGTTATTAATAAGAAAAATACTTATAAAACAGGATGCTGACTTTGTATTTCCACAATTGGTCAAAAATAAAGCCACAAAGAGTGGATCAACAAGAATCGCAACGACATTAAATAATACATTTGCTTTGCTTGGTCTTCCACTATTGAGCACACAGCGATTTAGAAAAACTAAAGCTACTTTAATAATGAGAGCAACCGAAAGCATTTTTTCTGTTGCTGAAGGCTTAAATAATAGTCCTGATACTGTTTCAAAACATTATTCTAATGGCGTACCTGAATTAATGGAGTTCTCGATTGCAGGAGCACTTGATGTTAGGCAGCGGACACTTCAAGGAGAGAGATTAGATGATGCGGTTATTAAAAGTGCTTATCACTTTAAAGATCCAGTGAGAGAGCAATTTTACCTAAAAAATGAATTAGATATCCCAAATGCTTTATCCAATGGACTCCGCTGTAAGGATTCTTTCGGTGAAAAAGCTAAGCAGCTAAAAAAATCACTCGTTAAAGCTGGTTTAGCTAAGCAAAAAAATAAAGTCGCGTGCCATAAGTTTTTAGAATGCTTTGGTTGTCCATATCATGCAGTTATTGCTGAAGTCGACGATATCTGGCTTATGCTATCATTTCGAGATGTAGTCCTTGAGGCCGCCTGTCAGCCATCAATTAATTCAATACCCACTACTATATTAATCAAGGTTACTAATACCGTAGAGTCAATTTTAGAACGGTTGAAGCGAGAGTTTTCATGCGTATATAAAAGTGCTGAGATGAAATATTCTGAGCTACCGCATCCCCTTTGGGCTAATAAAACGGATTTTGATGTTTTAATGGAGTTAAATTAATAATGAATGAGCTAACAAAGCCTCTAAACACTATTAATACTGAGCATCAAAAAGTAACTAATGTTGATAATAGAGTTATCTCTTACTCTTCAGATGGAAAACCATTTAGCCATTACAAAGATGATATTTGGTTAATTGTAAATGAAGACGTTAAGTTGAATTTTGGAAATCTCAGTGATGGATTTAAATCAGTTTGTAAGAAATTAATTTTTAAATTATTAAATGGTAATGATCTCGTAAGTAAAAAAAGTATAGGTGTAAAGTACATCCAAGCTTTTTCAATTTTTGATAAGTGCATAATTGATTGTGGTGGTGCTGACTTTACCTTTATAAATTCAGATAGAGGGTTTAGGGAGTTTATAAAAGTAGCCCAAAGTCGCAATTTAAAATACAAAACATGGAAAAACTACTTAATAATTCTTAGCATCTTAAAAAAAGAAGGGATTATTACCCGAGTAGTTAATAATGCTGATGAATTATCTGTTTTACTCTCAAATAGTCAACGAATTTCACATCAAACGATAGCTTTACCAGAAAATATAGCATCTAATTATTTTACAGTTGCATTAGATATTGTTGCTAAGTATCACCCAAGTAGAAAGATTATTAGTGATACATATGAAAGATTTATTAAGGATTATAATAAAAATATTGAGCGAGGGTATAGTGTCCCTACAGCTAGAGGCTACGCTCAAAAAAACTATCAAGTACAAACTAAAACTATAGATTTTAAACTGGATCTTACAGGGCAGTGGTTAAGCTTAATTCGAGCAGCATGTTATGTAGTCATAGCTGGTTTTACTGGCTGTAGAGATGGTGAAATTAAGTCTTTAACCAAAGAGTCTTATCAAGAAAAAAAATATGCAGGCATGACTATCCCTATCGTTAATGGGGTTCATACAAAAGTTAATATCGCTGGAGTAAAAAGAGAAACAAGTTGGGTGACTATTCCTGCTGTTAAACTAGCAATTGAGCTTGTATGGGATATCTATGAATTTTCAAGAAAAAACTGGAAAGCTCATGCTCAGACTTGCTATCACCTAGATGAGCAAAATAAAATGATTCAAGAAGCTGACTCCCTTTTTCTATCATATTCGCCCACAGCAAAATATCCTGCAGCTGGCAGGCAAGCAATTGATAAGTCATTAAAAAGTTTTGTTAAGGCTACCAGTTATAAAGCAACCCCCCATGATGTTGAGGAGTTTAATTTATTAAACCCTTCGAGAAAAGGGAGTTTAGTTGTTGGTGAAATACTAATTCCAAACCCACACTGCTTTAGAAGAACTTTTGCTGTATTCCTTGTTCGTAATAAACTGGCATCACTTTTAGATTTAAAATATCAATTCAAACACATCAACATAGCTATGACCTCTTGGTATTCTAACCAAGCTAATGTCGCTGGCTATTTCGATATGATGCTAGATAAAGAATTGCTTTTAGACATAGCACAAGAAAATCATGAGTTCATGACCGACACTTTTTATCATATTTATAATGAAGCAGAGTCTCTGTCTGGTACTGAAGGTAAACGAATAGCAAATTTACGTGGTGATGATCGAAGTACCATTTATTTGAGTCGTGATGAAATATCAAGGCAGGTTCGAGATGGCCAAATGTCCATAATAGAAACGCCTGTTGGCCATTGTACTAACCCCCGATGTGATCGTATTTGTGATGCGCCTGTCTGTAAGTATGCGGTTATCACTAAAGCTAAGGCATTAGAACTTATCCCCAAAAGGCAATTATTGATCACCAAATTTGAATCATTAATCGAGTTTGGGTTGAAAATGCCTAACATTTTGTCGAAGATCTATTATGAGATTAAATCGATAGAACAATGTTTTAAAGATCATAATATTACCTTTGATGTATTCAAACATGACATTAACCAAACACTTTTATAAGAGCACCTATGGCTGAACAATCAGATAGAGGCAGAGAAACGTTAATCAGGTTAGAGCAAGCATTAGATCGACTTATTGAAGGCAAGCCATTAAATACTAAACCAGATGGACGCATTAGCTTAAAAAGAATCAATGATGAAGCTGGCTTAAGTTCTGGTGGTATTTATTACTATTCAGAATTTGTCGAAATTGCTAATCAAAGAATTCAGTTACTAAAGCAAAGCTTAGCTGTCGGTAAAAGTGAAAAAAGTAAACAGACTGAAAGTAAGCTACGTGAGCAGCGCGACAAAGAAAAAGAATTAAAAGAGCGTTATAGAACGCAGCGCGACCAGATAAAAGCTTTTAGTGATCAAGTTGTAGCTCATAACGCTCAGCTTGAATTCACGCTTTTTGAAGCGTTAGAAAAAATATCTTTGTTAGAGCAGCAACTAGAAATATATAAAGTTAGTCCAATTACAGGTAAAAAAGTTTGAGATTGTTTATTGCAGAAAAACCAAGCCTTGGTAGGGCACTAGTAGATGTATTACCTAAACCACATAAAAAAAGTGATGGTTTCATTACCGCTGGTAATGGCGATGTTGTTACTTGGTGTATAGGTCATTTATTAGAGCAAGCTGAGCCTGAAGCATACAACCCGGATTATAAAAAATGGGCTGTTGAGCATTTGCCTATTGTTCCTAATGAATGGAAGCTTGTCGTTAAAAGTAAAACAAGAAAGCAATTTACAGTAGTAAAAACATTAATAAAAAAAGCCGATACGCTAGTTAATATGGGCGATCCAGATCGAGTTGGGCAAATCCTGATTGACGAAGTGATCAATCATTGTGGTGTGTCTAAAGCAAAAAAAACACAGGTTTTGAGGTGTTTAATTAGCGACTTAAACCCAGCAGCAGTAAAAAAAGCATTAAACAATTTACGTAAAAATACAGACTTCATTCCGCTTGCTACATCTGCATTGGCACGCGCAAGAGCTGATTGGCTTTATGGCATTAACATGACTCGCCTATGCACGCTACAAGGGCGTCAATCAGGCTATAATGGCGTGTTATCGATTGGTAGGGTACAAACACCTGTTTTAGGTTTAATTGTCCACAGAGACCTAGAGATTGCGAATTTTGTATCAAAACCATTCTATGAGGTTATCTGTACGCTTCTTACTTCAAAAGGTGAGGCGTATCAGGCTAAATGGAAGCCAAGTAAAGCATGTGAACCTTATATGGATGAAGATAATCGGGTGTTGTCTAAAGCGTTAGCATTAAATGTTATTTCAAAGGTACAAAGTAAAGCAGGAAAAGTAGTTAATGTAACTCAAGCAAAAAAAGCGACACCTCCGCCATTACCTTATAGTTTATCGGCTTTACAAATTGATGCGGCAAAAAGGTTTGGTATGAGCGCACAATCAGTACTTGATACGTGTCAGCAATTATACGAGCGACATAAATTAATTACTTACCCTCGCTCAGATTGCCGGTATTTACCTAAAGAACATTTGAATGATGTAAAGCAAGTCGTAGGCGCTATTGGTAAATCATGCTCAGCTTTAAGTGATGCCGCAAAAAATGCGAATCTTAGCCTAAAAAGTAAAGCGTGGAATGACTCAAAGGTAAGTGCCCACCACGCGATAATTCCTACATCAAAATCAACTGATTTAAGCCGTCTATCACCGACTGAAAATAATATTTATGAACTTGTTGCTCGCCAGTATCTTATTCAGTTCTACCCTCCGTTTGAGTATGTAGATAAGCAAATAGATACAGAAGTGTCAGGTGGTTTATTTATTTCCAAACAAAAAGACGTGGTATCACAAGGTTGGAAAGTTTTATTTCCTTCAAAACAAAAACCACAGGGGGAAAGCGAGTTTTCAGCGGTTAGTCTACCTAATGTTTCAAAAGGAGATGAAGTACATTGCCAGCAAGCCGACTTAATAGAAAAGCAAACTACACCACCTAAGTACTTTACTGACGCTACATTACTTTCAGCTATGACAGGCATAGCTCGTTATGTTACAGACACCTCAATCAAAAAAGTATTACGTGATACAGATGGATTGGGAACTGAGGCTACAAGGGCTGGGATCATTGAACTGTTATTTAAGCGTCAATTTTTGACTCGTAAAGGTAAAGATATAAGAGCGACTGATGTCGGTATACAATTAATTTGTTCTTTGCCTGAACGAATGACAATACCTGATATGACAGCACATTGGGAATCTCAATTAGAGGCTATTAGCCAAAAAGAAATTAAATACGCTCACTTCATGGAGCCAATTACGCAAAGTATAGATACGCTCATCTCTGAGGTTAAAACAGTTACATTCAACGGGTTAAAAGGTAAGGGGACGCCTTATAAGCCAAAAAAAAGTTTTAGGAAAAGAGCTGTAAAACTGAGTGAAATTTAGTTTTTGTAAGATTAAGCATATACTTCAAAGAAATATGCTTAATCTTGAAATTACAAAAGGGGTATTAATTATATAGCTTTTTATAGTGCTCAAAAATAAATTTGAACGCAAAAGATGCGCTTGTATAAGATGCATATTGATGCGCCTCATCACCTTTTTCACTGTCAGCAAAATCACAAATAGATTTAGCAACAAATGCTGGTGTATCAATTGAATCACAAGCTAATAGAAATCCATAAGACTCCATTTCTAACGCTAACATTTTACGATTACCCTCTAAAATCTTATCCATCAATCCAGAGTTTGCAATAACTTGAGAGCCGCAGGCCATTGGGGCTAAATGTACTTTAGGATGTGATTCACCGCGCCTCCCTTCCCACTCTCTATATATATCTTCGGAATATGGACATGTTACTCCATATGATTTGAAAATCCCGCGTAAATTTCTAGCAAGAGGGATTTGGTGTGGCTCAGGTAAAAAGTCAATATTATCCTTGTCACCAGTTATTTTTCCTGCACTCCAGTCCCAAACGTGATCTGCTACAACAATATCACCTAAACCTACCTTACCTTTAACTCCAGCACAAATACCAGACATTATCATTAAGCGTGGATTAAAATGAAAACTAACTTTGGTAGTAATAATTGAAGCTGCTGAAGTTCCCATTCTTTCACTTGCAGTAGCTACTACTTTGATTTTATTCTTTTGCTTATCAACAAACTCAGAAAAGTAGTAGGTATGCCCTTTAATATTTATTTCTTCCCAATTAGGGTTGTTAATCTTCAGTACGGCTTCTAATTCAGTATGTTCCAAAGCTGTTATGATTGCTACATCAGCTGAGTATTGCTGTGTGTTTTTTGACTTTGATATGTATTTGTTCAAAAGAATTTTTGACCAAACTTCGTAGTCAGAATTAATATTGTAGAGAGGCCATCCAAACTGTTCAAAGTTTCCTTTCAATTCTTCAAAATTTGAATCAAACGAGGTAAGTCCAATTACATAAGCTGGTGCTATAATATCATCTGAATTTTCAATATGAGATAATAAATCTATCCCTCCAGAAGGGGATATGTCTCCGCCATCGATATCTGGGATTTGAATATCAACGATGACGATATCATAAAACTCATTTTCTAAAATCGTCTTTGCTTCAAAAGCACTCACGCAGCTTTTAATTTCCGGCTTATCAGCACCAAAAACGCCATGTATTTTTCTTACTTTGTCATAGTTATCTTCAACTATTAATATTTTCATTTTACAACCTTCTTTAAAAGCTTTTTAAGCTCATTTTTCCATGCTGATGAACTAACTTTAAAATATATAGAGCCCTTAAATACTTGAGAATGATCTTCAAATAACCTTTTAGTAAGCTTTGAGAGTGATACCTCTTTTCCTTCAGAGTCAAAGTTATCAAATTGTGTTACAACGATTACAGGTATAGACATGTCTAAAAGTGACATGTGTGATAAAAAATCCTCTCCAGCATAGCTTTCTGGAGTTCCTCCCATCGGGTCTTTGTCTGATATATCAAAACTAGGCATACTCATGTCTAGAATTATTAATTCAATACCTTCGTTTTCATCGAGTGCAAATAAACCACTAGCTAAAGACTCTGATTTAAAAATCTTAGGCTTTTCAAAGTAATCATTGAGACACTCTACTATTGCATCTGATTTATACTTGTCATCTTCAACTATTAGTATTTTCATTAAAAATAATTCCTGCACTTTTATCTATAGAAAATGAAATGATGAATTCATTTTTGTTTATATACTTTAATTCTACAGTTTCATCAGAGAAAAGGTCATGCTTTAAGATGCTTTTTACCTTTGCGATTCCTGAACCACCTTCTTTCTGGAGTAAAGATTTTAGCTCTTTAGTTGATAGGGTAATCCTCCCTAAAAATAATAGATGCCAAATGTAGAATTTTCTCTTATTGTAAACACAGGAGAAAATTATGAAAAAAGCACATTTTACAGACAGTCAGATCCTTGCCATTTTAAAACAAGCAGAAAGTGGCGTACCTATTCCTGAGCTATGCCGTGAACATGGCATGGGCAACTCAACCTTTTATAAATGGCGCGCTAAATACGGCGGCATGGATGCGTCTTTAATGACACGAATGAAAGAGCTTGAAGATGAAAATCGCCGTTTAAAGAAAATGTATGCTGAAGAGCGGCTAAAATCTGAGGTCATTCAGGAGGCAATGGCAAAAAAGTGGTAAAGGCTTCTGAGCGCAAAGTCTTGGCACATGAAGTCGTTAGCAAAAATAAAATGAGTATTGCCTTAGTCTGTCGTACTTTCATGATAAGTGAAACATGCTATCGCTATACGCCAAAACTATCTGATGAAAATGAGAAAATTGCAGCGTTGCTATTGGATTTAAGCCAATGTCAGCGAAATTGGGGATTCGGTTTATGTTTTTTATATTTACGCAATGTCAAAGGCTACACATGGAATCATAAGCGCGTTTACCGCATTTATCGTGAGCTTGAGTTAAACTTGCGGATCAAGCCTAGGAAACGCTTAAATAGAGATAAGCCTGAGCCATTGGCAGTACCAGAAACCATCAATGAATGCTGGTCAATGGATTTTATGCATGACCAATTAGCGGATGGCAGAGCGTGTCGGTTGTTTAATGTCATTGATGACTTTAATCGTGAAGGGCTGACTATTGACGCTGATTTATCACTGCCTGCTGAACGTGTGATCCGCTCGTTAAATCAAATTATAGAATGGCGCGGTAAACCAAAAGCTATCAGATGTGATAATGGCCCAGAATATATTAGCAAGCAACTAGCGCAATGGGCGTTGAATAATGATATCGAATTACGGTTTATTCAACCCGGTAACCCGCAACAAAATGCTTATGTAGAGCGGTTTAATCGAACGGTTAGGTATGACTGGCTAAGTCATTATATTTACAGTGATATTAGTGAGTTACAAGATAAAGCTACCGATTGGTTATGGACTTATAATAATGAACGCCCTAACATGGGCATAGGTGGGATAACACCCATACAAAAACTGGAAAAGTTAAACAACGGAAATTCTACAGATAGCCTCCATTAAAAATGGGGGGATTACCATAGTCTTTCTTTGTATTTTTCTAGTCTCAAGTTTTCAGTGTCTATATCACCCAGAAAGTTTGCGTTATTTTTGATAGAAAAGTGGATTAAGTTATTGTCTTGCGAAGCCGCAAGGGATATTTTTAGTTTTCTTGATTCTACACTAGAGTATTTTATTGCATTACTAAATATATTATGTAAAAGGTCTACTAGTGGTGACAGTAGTTTGTGGGGTACTGTAATTTCAGTAACTTTCGTAGATAAAATCGATTCAGTGCTAAGCATTGTTTCCACAATGTCGGTTACGATATCAAAAGTATACTCTCGCTCTACATATGAATGGTCAATATCAAACCAGCTATTTACTATATTTAGCTGATTAAAAACTAAAGGGCGGCATTTTTTTATTTTATTAAGAAGTAAGGTTGAGTTATGAGCTTTAGATTCACTTATTAATTTTTCTATCTTCAACTCGAATTCATTAATTGCTACTTCTAATTCTTCTTTTAGCTGCGAACTAATTAAAGTTTGGATGATTTGTGAGCCGTTATTTGTCTGCTCTATTATCCAAGTCTCGACGGTGTCCCAGGTCTCATTTATTGATGGAGAAGTGCCTAATTTTTTTTGGAAATTATGTAATGTTTCAATCTCTATAAGGTAGTTGAACGCACATTTGTTATTACCTTTGCCATTTGCACATATTTGTACGTTCTTATATAGCAAGTTATTTACTGACTTTGTTATTCTCTCATTAAATTTAATCTGCTCAGTTAGTAGGTTATTTAAAATTGATGGTTCTATATTTTCAATAGGAGATAAAAATTCGTTGTCTTTTCCAATTTTATCATCTGATACAATTCCTTCATTGATGAGAGGACCTAAAAGTGTTGAGAAAAAAGTCTGATGCCTTATGCGTGTGCTTAAATACCCATTTAATCCTTTAATTCCAAAACAATACTCTTCTACTATACATTTTGTCAGAGAAAATAGTGCCTTGGCTTTTTTATCGTCGCCAATTTCTAGATAAGCTTTAACCTGATTAGACATAAGCTCAATATAGGGATCGGAGATTTTCTTTTTGCTAAGTCTTTCTATTGCTAGATCAAGTTGTTCTTCAATCTCAGAATGTTCTAAATTTATATTAATGTATTCATCAAAGTAGTTAATATAATCATCCCATGTGTTAGTTCTAACAAAGTCTTTATCAGCATAAACTTTTGAGCTAGATACATGTTGTGCTGCATCTTCAAGAACCTTTCTTTTTGAAAGTTCCTTTGTTTCAAATACAAGTTTATCTATGTTTGATAATTTTCTAGATATTAATAAATTACATATTTTAATACGCTCATCATATGCGTCTGTCTGATACTTGAAAAGCATGCTTTTGCATAAAATATCTCTATTGCAAACATGTTCTAAAAATATAATTGTTTTTTTATCATCATCAGGAAATGATAATTCGCTTGGTCTTTTTACACCACAATCTCGAACATACTTCTTTAATGCAATTGCTCTTGCAGATTTATTTATGCTTGTATCTTGTATTTCCCTATATAGATATAAGCATAGAGGGATTAGTATTGATTTTATAGAGTTTACTTCTTTTACCACTTTGTTATATAAGCTATTTATCGAAAAGTACTTAAGTGCGTTTGGTTTTTCTAAATATAAATAAAAAAAGTGCTCAATTGCATCTAGTGTTCGATTGCAATTCACTAATGTTAGTAAGTAATCTTTATTCATTTCATTATCAAGCGCTATACCGCTTTTTTCATATAGCTCTATCGCTTTCTGATTGTTTCCGGATAGGAGCATTTTTCTAGCGAAATACTTAACATTTTTAGGTGAAAGAGTCGTTGTTTTCGATGAATATTCTTCAATTGAATTATATAAATTAAACGTTTCACTATATGGCATTTGACTTTTATATAGCTCAGTCATTTCAGCTTTGCCTAACAGATCTGCTAATTTAAAAGCTGTCGGAATATTCGAAAACTTTGTTGAAAAAAAGCTTCTTTCTTTAGTGGTTTCAACCGGAAAGGTTTCATTATAAATTATTTCATTAAGAATCAGGAATTTATAATTTGTTCGTAATAAGTGACATATACTAGAAAGTACGTTGCTGGATTCGTTAAACCGCTCAGCTTTATTAAAAATATCAGCAAGGAGATTGTAAATTTTTTTATAAAAAGTATCTTCTATGTATCTATAGCCTATGTAAGATAATGACTTTGAGCACAAAGTTAGAATTCCAATATCGTTAGGAGCGATATTTTCACATAGATTTACTACATTTAAGTATTTACATTTGCTGTATTCATCTACAACTTTTAACTCTTCATTATAATCTAAAAGTTTTATTTCTTTGTGTTCTGATAGTTTAAAAGATTCATGCTTTATATCTTTTAAAAATTTAATGCTGAGCTTTTGTATATCCTTGTCAGTTGATTTTTGCATGTTTTTTAAGCAGATTATTTCAAATGCTTTATATAGATCAACCAAGGTGCCTCTTAATTCAAATTTTAATACCCTGTAAAGGTCTAGCTCTAATCTGGGATTAAAACCAAAAGTTCTATATTTAATAAATTCATGAGTATCGCTAGTATCTGCAGATTTATTATATTCGCTAATTAACTCGTTATGCAGGCTTTCCTCATTAAAACAGTTAGACGCGAAGTCTTTACAATAGTTAAGTAATATAGACGGAAGAGAGCTTTCTTTTAATGTATTTGGAATTTGATATTCTTGTTCACGCTTATCAATTGCTAAAACAGCTATTTTTGAAGCTTCCCCCCAAAAAGAAAACCCAAACTGAGTATCGATTAAGCGAAGGTTCTCAAAAGCATTAGTGTTATGGTTAGAATATAGGCTTCTGTTAAATTCTTTTTCTTTTTGAACAAACTCTTTAACTTTTAATATATTTCTCTCTAAGATGCCTAAGCACAAATAGAACATGTCAGAATCAGTTACATCGACTAGAAATTGTGGAGAATCAAAGTCTTCTACCTCCTCAAATTTTCTTGTTTCAACTTGTTTTATAAAGGAACCCTTGAAAGGTATGTGGTCTAGGGCAACTTGAAAAAACTTAGATAGAGTTTTTTTTGGAACTTTATCGAAGGCATTAAGGATAATATTATTTGGATTCTGAGAAGTTCGAATTACACTTTCTATAATGTTCGGCTGTTTATGTCTCACGTACTTTCCTTTTATTAGTCATTCCTATTGACACTTAAGTTTTTTTATCAGTTTTTGTTTTTCTTCTAAAGATAAGTAATCAATTAAACAAGCCAACTCTGCTGATTCAGCACTATCGCAAAATAGATAATTCAATGGAACACCTAGCTCATCAGCCATGCGCTGTAATGTTTGTATGTCAGGGGTGTGCCTATCTTTTTCATAATGGTTCATTCTGCTACTTGCTGAACTTTGATCCATGCCAATACGAATACCTAATTCTTTTTGAGTCATGTTCGCTCGCTTACGAGCTTCTTTAAGCCTGATTGGAATAGGGTTTGGTTTAGACACTTAGCTTTCATCTTGTTCACCTGAATAACTTAGATTGTCTAAGTTTTACTTATATTAGTATACTTAGCAATCCTAAGTTTTATTTGTGACCCCAAATGACTAAAGCAATTAAGCTCAATGAAGATATCTATCATCTTTTAGTAGAAAAAAATTTTAACCATTTCACTATCACTGCACTGCGCAATACTTTGCTGGCGCTTAATGATACTTATAAAGATCCAGATGAGGCTAGACGCTTTATTTATAGGCAGGTGATGCGCTTGGTTGATAAAGGTTTGCTAGTTAGGGATGAAAACACAAGCCCGAAACGTGCTCAATATAGTAAAACTCCGTTATTTAAAACATCAATATTCACTAGAGTAACCAATGACTCGACTGCAAGCCTTTCACAATCTCAAGTTATAGATAAAAGCTTTAACAATGAGCTTCATGACGCTATAAAAGCACATGAGTTAGAAATGACAGTACTAGTTAGTGAACTTGAAGAATATAAGCGGCTTATAAAGGAAAAGCCTAACTGCCATGATGCAATAGTTGTTTTTTTGAATAAAGGGCAAGCACGCCTGCTATCAATTAAGGGAAGGTTAGCAGCATTGAATAATATCCAGCAAGCTGTGATAGAGTAATAAAGTATATAATTCTTTGCAATTTATAAAGTTACCCATTTTTTAATTGGGTGTTGCTTATTTAATATTACAATTAACAATATGACTTGCTTAGTGATTCATTTGCATGTAAATCTAACTTTGGATTGATTTCAGCAGAACAGTGCAACGTAATACTTGGCTGTACTTATGATATTTTTGGAGGCCTATTCTGGCCATATAAATAGTATTTCCGGTGATGAAAGTGACTAAATTGGAGTTCGAGGAAGCAGAATATGGTTAATAAAGCTTGTCACTTATAAGTAACGAACAGTATTGAGCCTTTTAAATGAGAAAACACAACCTCAAAGTTGTTTAGGGCGGTGGTTTAGAAAGTGGCACAAGGGTTTGTGTTGCTGAAGAAGCATTAGGCAATGAGTCATTATTGATTGGTAACGTATACGTTATAAGCGTCCAGAAATCTAAAATTATCTAGTTGGAATAAACAAATGATATTTGATTAAACAGAGGGAAATATGGAAAGTCCAGTATTAGTTCAAGACAAGGCTTCTTTGTTGAAAGCAATCGGCAAGTTTTGTGATGAGCTGGAATATCAACATGGAAATAAGCATCGAATAGGAGAGCTGATGACCGTTGTAGATAAGTGCCTTTTCTATAACAAGTTCAGTGAAAATCACGATGATCAAAAGTTCCATATTTATATAAAAAGGTTTCTTGGTCAGGTTATATGTGTATGTGAGCAATCTTTGATGTTCTTTATTTGTTCGGAAATATCAAACTCTGTTCAAGCTAGGCCATTAGCAGCTATAACCTTACAGTTATTTCACGAAAAGCACTATACAGGTAAAGTTTACATACAAGAAAGAGCCTTACAATTAACTAAGGAAGAGGTTAATATTTCTTTTAATAATCTACAGGATTTGTTTGTAAAGAGGTATGACCAAACAGTTGGTGCTCATATGCTTGACTTTGGTGTAAGCATGTTTTCAGCATTCGAGAATTGTATAACCCATATTGCGGAATTTTACCAAGATGAAATGACCGAAAAATATATGCTTAGCCGAGCGAAGAAGTACTCCAAATATCTGAAAAAATATGAAAGCTCAACGAGTGAGGAAGACAAGAAGAATTGGATTTCAAAAATGAGAAATGTACCAGGCGACTTCCTTTCTTTTCCCGATAAATTTAACTTTGTTATGAATAAAGTTAAAAGCAATTACTCACGGGATTACAAAGAAGATTGCAAGCTTATAGATTTTCTAAGGGCTTCTCGTAATACTGTTCATAATGGTGGGGTTCATAAAGGAAATACACTAGGGTTTACATACGAAGATATATCTCATCAACTGGTTAAAAATAAGGCTCAGAGTCACAACGATTATAACGATTTTATAAAGTTGTGCGCTGTATTAGTTGATATATATTGCGCAATAACTGCTTCGCTAAATGGTGGTCTTGAGCAAGAAGAATCTATGAAGTTAGAGTGCTTAATTCGATTGAAAGCTGTGGGTGTTGAAATTAATGGAATCGAAACGCTTTACCAATATCTTAAAACAGAAAATTGGCGTACACAACTTATTTTCTGTGGATCGATTGTCCGTAGAGAGGTTGTTTCATTTACAGTTAAATCAAGTTATAACCCCACATCAATAAGTGCAATTCTACGCCAATATGGCTTTGATGATAAGTCGATAGATAGATTTATAGGAAATGGCTTAAAAGTTGTCGATTAAAGAGTGGAATATTGAAAATAAGGAAGGTCGTTTAAGTGAAAGATTCATTCGGAATATGGCTTGATAGAATCCAAAAAATCATAGAGGTACTTCGTCCAAAATTCTACAATAAACTAACGTGGTTAATAGTAATTAGCGGCTTAAGTATTATGTCCAAGCCTCTGTGGTTAACGCTAATTAACATTGCCTTCGAAAAAATGATTGAATTCTCAATAACAGAAAACTCTGATACGGCTTGGGGATTTGCTCTTGTCGTAACAGGTTTGCTTTACCATCTTATCAATACAGGCCTTTATGAGTTTGTTATAGCTCGAAAAGGAGATGCCCTAAATCAAAAAAAAGAGGTGCATGACACTCAAGTGTTTAAATCTCTAGATGAAATGATTGATGAACCGTATATCGAAAATGTATTTGCTCATATGCATACAAGTGACGCAATTTTTTTGGATGATTTTACAAAGCTCAGAGATTTTGTTGTTTATGCATCAGAGTCAAGAAACCAGTTCTTGACCCAAGAGTTAAAGCTAAAAACTCAGTCGTTTTTAACTTCATTGGAAGGCCTTCTTTGTTTTATAAACAAGGAGTTTGATGAGTATCCATACGGGCAAGATAAGCTAAACTTTAGAATGTGTTTAGCCCCACAATTGAATTGTGACCGAGGTGGCTCATGGGAAGATGGGCCTAAATATGATGTATTGGTTCGTCAAATGATGGATTTGTCAGCATCATTGAATGATTCGTATAAAAATTGGCGTTTGTCTGTGAAAGAAAACCTAGCTATCTAAGTTATAAAATGTGTTGGAATATAATAATGTTCAAAATTAAAGTTCTTACTCCAAGCGACACCATCAAGTTTTGGTATGTGAAAAGCATTAAAAGAGGCAGCAAAAGTTTCGCAGGAACAACTGACATATCGGATGTAAAAACTTATAAAAAACAAAACCAGTTAACGCACTTTTAGATTATTTTTTAGTAA
Organism: Pseudoalteromonas sp. Ld19; assembly: GCF_045064135.1. Classification (NCBI taxonomy): domain Bacteria; kingdom Pseudomonadati; phylum Pseudomonadota; class Gammaproteobacteria; order Alteromonadales; family Pseudoalteromonadaceae; genus Pseudoalteromonas; species Pseudoalteromonas sp. Ld19. The sequence continues at coordinate 438,649 of NZ_JBISHA010000017.1, forward strand.
ATGGCATAAACTATGTACTGCTAGATACAAACAGTGATTGAGTACTGAAAACTAAAAAGGGATTTAATTATGTGGGCGGTTATAAAAGTAGATAAAGCATTGATGTTCTATAACTTTCAAAGGGAGCAGTATGAGGTTGTTAGTGATATAAAGTTTGCTCATGCAAACGAGCTTGAAAGCACAAATGGAATATCCATGACTATTGGGGGGTTTACAAAGATTGTTCTTGACCATGATACTAGTGTTTCTACATTGCTTAAGTCTAATATTCCTTTATTCCTAACAAAAATAGGTGCTAGAGAGGCGGCCAAAACAGCCAACTTAACTGGCTACACATACATTCATTTTGATGTTAGTAAAATTCAATTATAAAAGAGGTAGATTAATGACGTTACCTGAATTAATTGACTATACAGTGGTTTAAATAGTTAAAGCATACTGTGTAAGTGTGAAAATTAGTGTTATTTACTGCTTGTTTTTCAGTCTTTTTATTACATAAAAATTTGAAAAGTCGGGAAAAGATGAAATTTAAAATAGTTAATATAAAACAATTGTTTAAACATTTTATAAAAAATAACTTGTAACATTGATTGTGAAGGCCAGCTTTTAGTGGATCAAGTAATAGAAGAAGCTAAAATAAGTCAGGCTAAAAAGCAGAGTACGCAACGTTTACTCATTAGTGATTTAAATTTGTCCGCAGTAAAAAAATCACTGGGGACTATGCGTTCTAATCGAGATTTTATCCCGTTAAGTGTATCTGCTTTAGCGCGCTCTCGTGCTGATTGGCTATTTGGTATGAATTTAACCCGCGCATATACATTAGCGGGGCAAAAAGCAGGATTTGGTAATGTGCTTTCGGTAGGGCGAGTACAAACCCCTATTTTAGGTCTTGTTGTTAATAGAGATAACGAAATAGCAAACTTTGTATCTAAGCCTTTTCACGATGTACTGGCGCATTTACTTACTCCAGATAACCAGCCATTCATAGCTAAGTGGGTTCCTAGTAAAGCGTGTGAGCCACATCAAGATGAAGAAGGGCGAATACTTAACAAAGCACTCGCACAAAATGTTGCTTCACGTATTACCAAGCAAAGTGCTGAACTTACTGCGCTTGAGCAAAAACAAAAAAAACAAAGTGCGCCGTTGCCATATAATTTATCTGCACTGCAGATAGATGCAGCTAAAGCATTTGGTATGCCTGCTCAAAATGTGTTGGATATTTGCCAAATACTTTACGAACGCCATAAATTAATAACCTACCCACGCTCTGACAATCGTTATTTACCTAAAGATCACCATCAAGATGCATCCTCAATTTTTAAAGCTATAAGTGCTAATGGTGGGCAAAGTACCGAACTGGTAAATGGAGCTGATGCAAAAAAGCGTAGTAAATGTTTTAACGATTCAAAAGTGGCTGCTCATCATGCCATTGTGCCTACGGCTAAGCAGTTAAAGTCAGCGAGTTTGAGCGGTGATGAAGCGAAGGTATATCAATTAATAAGCCGCCATTACCTAATTCAGTTTTATCCCGACTATATATATAACGAAACTAAAGCAGAGATAACAATTGCTGGCGGATTATTTAAAGCAAATGCAAAACAAGATGTAAGCTTAGGCTTTAAGGTATTAATGGGTAAGTCTGAATTAAAAGATGAAGCTACGTTACCTCCTTTGACAAAAGGTATGTCTCTTTTTTGTGAGCAAGGCGAGGTAGTTGAAAAGCACACATCTCCCCCTGCTTATTTTACCGATGCGACATTGCTTGCAGCTATGACCGGTATCAGCCGCTACGTTAAAGATCTACAAATTAAAAAGATATTAAAAGACACGGATGGTTTAGGCACAGAGGCAACACGTGCAGGAATAATAGAGTTGTTATTTAAACGACGTTTTTTAAAACGTGAAGGTAAGTCAATTAGAGCGACCGAAACGGGACTTGCCCTTATTAGCGTATTACCACAAGGTTTAGCGAGTCCTGATTTAACGGCAAAGTGGGAATCGAGCCTAGGTGATATTGCTCAACAGGCAATGAGTTATCAGCAGTTTTTACAACCGTTACTTGCCGACTTAAATGGCTTTGTACAGTTGGCAGCAAACTGCGATAGTAATGTATTTGCCAAGCTCCCTAAAGCCTCACCTAAAAAACGTTTTGCTAAACGAGGCGGAAAATCGACCTTTAAAAAGTCGGATTATAAAAAAAGCTCTGTTGCTAGTTAGCTACAGAGCCATTTTATTAAACGATATTACTTAATATTGAATTGGTATTACATCAGATTACTTATTAAATAAAGCAACCGCAGCGTTACTCATTGCTTTTATTCCGGTAGGAATGGCAACTTTATAATCAGGTGCAAATTTACTAGAGTGTAGGGAAGGGAGTACCTCGCCTGTTTTTATTGAATCCGCGTATTGTGCTTGGTTTACACCACCTAGCCAAAATAAGGTGATAGGGATATTTTCATCAGTGCGTCCGTATAGGCCAAAGTCTTCACCCGCCATTACAGCTTGTGTTTCAAGTACATTAGTATCACCAATTGCGCTGGTAATGGAGTTTCTAACAATGTCTGTTTGTGCAGGGTTATTATAAGTAGATGGAATAGATTCATCTTCATGTACATATACTACAGGGTAATTTAATTCATTTAAGCCTGCACTTTGTGCAATACCTGCCGTAATTCGTTTAATTGCTGCTATTTGAGCACTTCTAATATTTGGGTTATAGCTTCTTAGGGTGAGTTGTAATTTTACTTCATCCGAAATCACATTATGTTTTGAACCACCATGAATAGACCCAACCGTAATAACAGAAGGCTCAAGCGGTGAAAGCTCTCGGCTTGTGATTGTTTGCAGAGCAAGTACAGTGCGCGCAGCTATAACAACAGGATCTATGGTTGTATGTGGATAAGCCCCATGACCGCCTTTGCCCTTTATTGTAATATCGACAGAGTCTACACTTGCCATAGTGTATTCGTTTTTCATTGATATTTTGCCGGCAGGAACACTAGCACTTACATGTAAAGCAATAATATGATCAGGTTTTGCATATTTACTAAAGAGTCCTTCGCTTAACATTGCTTTAGCTCCACCGCCGACTTCTTCAGCAGGTTGTGCAACCATCATTAAAGTGCCTTTCCATTGAGCTTTATGTGCTATTAATTGCTCAGCAGTACCAATAAAAGAGCTCATGTGAATATCGTGGCCACAACCGTGCATTACACCGACTTTCGCACCATGCTCGTCTATTACTTTAACTTTTGAAGCATAGGACTTTCCTGTCTGCTCTATAATAGGTAAGCCATCGGTATCAGTGCGGATCATTACTGTTGGACCATCACCGTTTTTGTAAATGCCGACAACACCAAAACCACCTACATTACTTGTTACTTTAAAACCCAGCTGAGCTAATTTATCCGCTATTTTTTTACCCGTTTCTTGTTCGTGATAAGAAAGCTCTGGCGATTGGTGTAAATCGAGGTAAAACTTTTCTATAGCTGGCATGGTTTTGCTTAAATTCAAATCGAGTCCATTTGCCTGTATGAATGGGCTTGCCAATAAAAGTGCTGCACTTAAGTAAGTTAGTTTCATGTTTTCCCTCATTGTTGAATATGTATACCGAGTGATTTAGGTATATGACTTGTAATTATTATGTTCACCACCATATAAAAACCTAAATAGATGAATATGGCAATCAATTCAATGAGCAACATAGTTAGTATTAATGCGCAAAACCTTCAACAAGTACTCGGTGAAACATCACAGCAAAAATTGGTGTTGCTTAACTTTTTCTCTCCTCAAAGTCCTGACTGCATTGGACAGGCTGCAATTTTAGATAAAGTAGCGGCTGAATATGCAAGCTATATAGTAGTAGCAAACCTAGATTGCGATGCAGAGCAAGCGCTCGCTTCTCAACTTGCGCAACAAGTTGGTCTGCAGACACTGCCTACGCTTGTATTATTAAAAGACTCTGCACCAGTAGATCTACTTGCAGGTGTTCAAAGTGAGGCACAAATACGCGAAGCTCTTGCAAAGCATTTACCTGCGCAACAAGACTTACTGCTAGAACAAGCAAAGCAAGCGTTGTTAAGGTCAGATTTAAATGCTGCATTTAATTATGCAAAGCAAGCTTATAAAATAGACAGCACTAACGCACGCATCAAATTAGTGCTTGCAGACATCTGTATTCAAATTCATAAAGTTGATGAAGCGCAAGCGCTTATAAATACAATAGATGCACAAGAGCAAGATGCTTACTTTAATAATATAAAAGCAAAATGCGAAGCTGCGCTTGAAGCAAAAGACTCACCAGAGATTAAAGAAAAGCAACAACAAGTAGAAAAGTACCCAAATGACTTAGAATTAAAAGAAGAGCTAAGTATTTTACTCAATGAAGCGGGCAGAAAAGAAGAAGCATTAGATATACTATTTACAGTGCTGCAAAAAGATCTGAATTTCAATGAAGCAAAACCAAGCTTTTTAGCCATTATTGCCTCTTTACCCGATGGCGATGCACTTGCAGCTAAGTATCGTCGCAAGTTATATAGTATTTTATACTAGGGCGTGTTGACCTTTGTGGATTGAAATTTGTTCAATCTAGGGGCGATTTAATCGCGGCGCGAGGTTTGTAACCTAGTGGGCTAAGTAAAAACCGAGCAACAAAGAGTTAATCGCCCCTAGAAAGAACCCAAAGGGCAGCGCATGTTTGGTATCTATGCTGCGTTATCGCCTATTTATGGGGAACAACCACACATCACAGGCTCTGTCTTGCCTAAATATCAAACGTACTGCTGCAAAATCAATCACGAAAGGTCAACACGCCCTAGGGTCTGTTGCTCTTTGCGGATTAAAATTTGTTCAAACTAGGGGTTGTTTAATCGCGGCGCGAGATTTGTAACCTAATGGGCTAAGTAAAAACTGAGTAACAAAGAGTAAATAACCCCTAGGAAGAACCCTTTGGGTAGCGCCTGTTTGGCATTAATGCTTCGTTATCGCCTATTTATGGGGAGTAACCACACACCATAGGCTCTGCCTTGCCTGAATACCAAACAGGCTGCTGCAAATTTAACCTTGAAAGATAAAGAGGCCCTAGATTCTAATAACTATTACTTTTGAGAAGCACCTAGATAAGGTGCTTTTTGCATTTTTAAGGTTCTAATTAAAAGCTTTAGTATGGTTTAGCTATGTAAAAACAAGAGTTATCAACAGGGGTTTGTGGGTAACGTGTGCTTATCGTGTGCGCTTGCTTGGGGCTTAATTTTAATTACTATTTTATGTAAATAACGCTTGCGTAAAATCCGCCGCTCCCTATAATGCGACCCCACTGAGACGGGAAAGGTCAACGCCTAGCGAGACCCAAACTACTCAGGGTGTTAAGTAAAACTTAGTGTTGATAAATATAACGTTTACCAAAATTAAGTGTTGACAAAACCCCGAACCCCGAACCCCGCAATTAAGCTATCAGTTTCTCCGCAAGGTTAAGCTCCATTGTTGCTTTTAATAAACGATATAAATTAATAGACGCATCTATTTCTTCTTTACGATTGGTTAAGCTTTCAATATTTAAACCCAGTGGCACACCTAAGTGAGCACAGCTTTTTAAAATCGAGTCGAGGTTTTCGCGACAAATACGCACTGATTCGCTTAGTGTATTTTCCGAATCAAGCATGCGCCATTTAGTTGCCTCTGGCACTGAGATACCTAGCCACTGCATAAACTCTAAGGTTTTTTCACCACCACAAGGCGTAAAGGTCAATATGATCCGATTAGGTGTTAGGCCTTGTGTTTTACATGTGCGCGCATAACTGGTTATTAAATCTATGGTTGCTTGTGCATTGTAAACGGCTTGAGAGATAAAAAACTGGCACCCTTGTGCTGTTTTTTCTATTAAGCGTTGGTGCTCGTTGCGCTTATTGGCATGGCGCTCAGCAATGGTTACACCACCTAAAAAGAAATCATCTGATTGCTCAGCCAATGCTTTATACGCATCTGGCAGACTTAGCTTTATATCACCTATCGATGATGGGCTACCTACTAAAACAACATTTTGTAAATCGTAGTCGTTTTTAGTTTCACTTAGCCAATCCTTAAATTCGCCTACGCCACGCTGTGCCACACTTTTATAAGTAATTACATCTTGTGCAGATAAATTACGTAGTAAATGGCTGTATTCACGTGGATCAACGGTTTGTTTAAACGCAAATGGACGGGCTTGATTAGTTCGGCTGCTTTCGTCTTGAATGTCATAAATAATCACACCGTCATATTCAATTTCGTGTAAACGGCCTAATAACTTTTCGGCAATGATTTTTAATTGCGCTTTATCAGTCCCAATTTTTGGCGGTGTTGTGCCAATTAGGTAAACACCTTGGTTGGTGTCCTGTATTTTTTCTTGAAGTGATAAAGCCATAATCCCCATTCCAGCTAAGTTTGTTCTGATGGATTTAATATAGCAGCCATTTAGACGTCTAGATAGATTTATTTAATGAAAGTTTTTCAACTAACATGATGTTTATTCATAGTGCTTGTTCCCATAATGTGTAATTGACACAGTTGTTTACATAATAAATCCCCTTGGGACTCTTATATTTATTGGCTTTGGGGCATAATTAAAGAGTTAAATCTGACAACAAATTTGCTCAATTTAAAAAGGGACAACAATGAAATTTAAATTATTAGCAACCAGCTTAGCGGTATCGCTGGCGTTAACGGGTTGCGCCATGCAACAAAACCAAAGCACGCAAACAACAGCACAACAAGAACAAGTAAATAAAGCTGATGACCGTGTTTTTTCGCAAGACTATTTAATTGAAGAGCTAGAAAACGGCTTACGTGTCATGGTTGTTAAAACTGATTACCCTGATGTAGTCTCGCTGCAAATTCCGGTATCGGTTGGATCGCGTAACGAAGTTGAAGAAGGCAAAACAGGCTTTGCTCACTTTTTTGAACACATGATGTTCAAAGGCTCACAAAAATACCCAGAAGACGTATATTCAGACATTTTAAAAAATTCAGGTGTAGATAACCGCGCGTATACAACAAACGATTACACAAACTATCATCTAAATTTTTCAAAGCAGCACCTTGATAAAGTACTTGAGCTTGAAGCTGATATTTTTCAAAACTTAAGCTACACCGAAGAGCAATTTAGAACAGAAGCACAAACGGTAAAAGGTGAGTACTTAAAAAACAACGCGAGCCCAATTCGTAAATTATTAAGCGCTGTACGCGAAGAAGCGTTTGATAAGCACACGTATAAACACACCACGATGGGCTTTTTTGAAGACATAGAAGCCATGCCTGATCAAATGGCGTACGGGAAAGAATTTTTTGCTAAGTTTTATAAGCCTGAGTATGTGTCACTTGTTATTGTGGGCGATGTAGACCCACAAGCTACAATGGCAATGGTTAAAAAGCATTGGGGAAGCTGGAAAAAAGGTAACTATGTTGCTGACATTAAAGCAGAGCCTGTTCAACAAGCACCAAAATATTTGCACCAGCAAGATAAAGCGCTACCAGGGCATTGGTTACTTGTATCGTACAAAGGCGCTGCATGGGAGCCGGCTAAAAAAGACAGAGCGGCACTTGATTTAATCTCACAGCTTTATTTTTCTAGTAATTCAGATTTATATCAAGAGTTAGTAGTCGACAAACAAATTGCCAGCCAAATGTTTACCTATAACCCAGAGACTAAAGATCCGGGTTTATTACACGTATTTGTTAAAGTAGAAAACGCAGACGATTTAGCCACAGTGCGTGATGCTATAAACCGTACGTATGCCAAAGCGCGTACCGAGTTGGTTGATAGCCAAAAACTCAGCGATTTAAAGTCTAATCTTAAATACAGCTTTATAAATGGTTTAGATTCGTCGCAAGCAATTGCCTCTACACTTGCCAGCTATATGCATTTTGAGCGCGATCCTGAGGTAATTAATCAGCTGTATAAATCGGCAGACAATATCACTAGCGAAGATATTAGAGCCGTTGCAAATAAGTATTTTGTTGATAATGCCCGCACCACAATTACTATGTCGGCACTTGATAAAGCCCCTGGTTTTGAGCAAGAAAGCGACTTAAATGCCTTGGTAGCTAAGTATCAGCAAGCACCGAGTAAGCCTATCTTTAAGGTGCTTGATAAAACCAATAGCTCGCCGTTAATCGATATTAACTTATTATTTAATACCGGTGCCGCTGCCGATCCGCAGGGTAAAAAAGGGGTTGCTGCGCTCACTGCGGCGATGCTTGCACAAGGTGGCTCGCAGGCGACAAGCTATAAAGATATCCAAAAAGCACTTTATCCGCTTGCGGGTAGCTTTGGTTATCAAATAGATAAAGAAATGTTGTCGTTCCAAGGGCGTATCCATAAAGATAATGCACCGCAGTGGTATGCACTTGTGAGCGATCAACTACTAAACCCAGGCTTTAGAGATGACGACTTTAAGCGCCTTAAAAAAGAAATGATCGACGGCATTAAGTCAGGCTTAAAAGCATCTAACGATGAAGAGCTAGGTAAAGAAGTGCTATACAGTGCGATTTACAAAAATCACCCTTACGAAAGCTACAACTATGGTGATATTTCGGATTTAGAAGCGTTGACGCTGGATGATGTTAAAGCGTTTTATAACAGCGAGCTTACGCAATCTAAACTCACGGTTGGTTTAATTGGGGCTGTGCCTGCAAACCTTAAAGCTAAAATGATGAGCGACTTTGCAACGCTACCAAAGGGTGAGCAAAGCCGTTTAAGTATTCCTGATGCACCAGCGCTCAAAGGTCATCATGCAACAATAGTAGAAAAGTCGGCGCAATCGACTGCGGTATCGTTTGGTTTCCCTATTGATACGATTAGAAGCAGTGAAGACTGGACTGCATTATGGCTTGTGCGTTCGTACTTTGGTGAGCACCGTAGTTCTAACAGCTTTTTATATGAGCGCATTCGTGAAACTCGCGGCATGAACTATGGCGATTACGCCTACATTGAATATTTTCCTCGTGGTATGTTTCAAACTAAACCTGATGCAAACCTAGGACGCTCTGAGCAAATATTTCAAGTGTGGTTACGCCCACTTCGCTCTAATAACGATGCGCACTTTGCAACACGTACCGCCTTGTTTGAGCTAGATAAGCTAATTAAAAATGGTATGAGCGAAGAGGACTTTGAAGCAACGCGTAACTTTTTAATTAACTTTGTGCCGCAAATGGTGGCAAGTCAAAACCGCCAATTAGGTTACGCACTTGATAGCGAATTTTACAATACAGATAGCTTTGTAAGTTACGTAACTAACAAACTTAAAACGCTAAGCGTTGCTGATGTAAACCGCGTTATTAAAGACAACTTACAAACAGACAATGTTCAATATGTGTTTATTACTGGTGACGGCGCTGATATGCAAAAACGTTTAGCGTCTGAGCAAACCTCACCAATGGTTTACAATACCAATAAACCGGCTGAGCTAGTTGCTGAGGATGAAGTAATTGCTGATTACAAATTAGCAATTCCTGCAAAAAATATTGAAGTGATGAAAGTCGATAAAGTATTTCAATGAAGGTTTAAATAGTTATATAAGTTAAGATAATTAAAATGCCCCGTATACTGGGGCATTTTTTATAGTATTGAACCAATTTTTACGCCTAACCCCAAAAGTATCATTGCACTTACTATGGCAATTAAAGTGATGTGGCCTCGTAGCTCTTTTGCTTTATGTTTTGACATTTTTTAGCTCCTTATCTCATAATAAAAAAAACAGCTATCATGCCTAATATGAAGCTGACTACTGATGACAGTGCTAACATCGTGGTTATAGTGTGCTTGTTTAAAGTTGTTGCACCACCGAGAGATGTTGTATCTTCATCAAGCTTAATTAATTTACCCTGGCGTACTTCTAAAACAGCGCATAAAGCCATTGTGGTTTCTTTTGATGCCGCACCTTCTTTTTCTACACGCTGAACGGTACGTAAGCTTACATCGCAGGCATCGGCAAGTTGCTGTTGCGTCCAATTAAATTTCTGCCTAAGTTCTTTTATTGTTTTAGGATTAAGTTGCATTTTAAAACTTCCCAATCAAGAATTCTAAAATTATAATTAGCAAGTAGCCACCAACTAGGCCGCCAAAAAAGCAACCCAAAAGCACTTTTAACGAAGTTTTTGGGTTATTTAATAATGATGATTGTTCATAACTTTTTATAAATTGGCCATTTTTATAAAGTGAGCACTCTAACCTGCCAGTTAAAATATTACGCATTTCAAACATTACTTTAAAATCATTGTCACCAATATTAAATTGATGGCCACTGTGAATCCTTTGGTTACGCTTATCACTTATAAGTTCATCATTTACGTATACTTCTTCTTTGCCTGTAAAGTAGCTGCCAAAACAGGCTATTTGATTGTCGCCATCTTGAAAGTAAAATTTGTCACCTAATTTTCTTGTATTTAATATATCGTTTTTCATCATCGTTATCCTTGTTGAGTTGATGATGCTAATTTAGCGTTTGTTTTTGTTATTTACGCCGTCAGCTGTACGCCAGTATGTATTCTGGCATATGACAGGTGAGCTGTCATATGTTGTTAGCTTTTGATTTTTATTGATTTATTATATTTTAAGTATGTATTGGTTATTTTAGCTACTGTCGTATAACTTAATCTAAAAAATAGGTACGTATTTAAAATGTCATTTCTAGTTGTTAGTTATATCTAATAACTAGAACAAATAACTAAGGGGTTAACACCTTAAGCTTTAAATCCGTTAGACTTGGGGAAAGGCTATTTTATATCAACTTAAGGCAGTGCAGTATTATGCGTCATGCAATTTGGCAACAGCTTCGCGGTGAAGCGAACGATGTAGTAAAACGAGAACCACTATTAGCGAGTCATGTGTATTCATGCATTTTGAATCATGATTGTTTAGGTTCGGCATTGAGCTTTATTGTTGCTAATAAATTGGCCGATGCGGTGGTATCTGCATTTACTATTCGGGAGTTGTTTGATCAGTCGTTTGTAAAGTGTGACCGAATGCTCTCGTTTGTTGCAGAGGATATTAAGGCGGTGAAAGACAGGGATCCCGCTGCCGAAACCTACCTTACGGTTATATTAAATCTTAAGGGTTTTCATGCTATTCAAGCGCACCGCTTAGCTAACTGCTTATGGCAACAAAACCGTAAAGAGTTAGCGCGTTTTATTCAAAGCCGTACATCTGAAGTATTTGGGGTCGACATTCACCCAGCATGTAATGTAGGTAAAGGCATTATGTTTGACCACGCAACCGGTATTGTTATTGGTGAAACAGCAGTAATTGAAGATAACGTATCAATACTTCAATCGGTAACGCTTGGCGGTACAGGCAACGAGCAGGGTGATCGTCATCCAAAAATTAGAGCGGGTGTATTAATTGGTGCAGGCGCTAAGGTGCTTGGTAATATTGAAGTAGGTGAGGGAGCGCGAATTGGTGCAGGCTCTGTTGTACTTAGTAATGTACCACCGCATACAACGGCTGTTGGCGTACCGGCTAAAATTATTGGTCGACCGGATTGTGAGTGTCCAGCGCAAAGTATGAACCAAAATTTTTTAGCAAATCCAGAACCTGAAAATGAATCACACACTAGCTCAATGTTATAAGCAAAAGTAAAAATAAAAATAAAAGGAATTAAAATGAACAACAATAGCTTGTTGGTGCTAGGAATTGGCTTTATTGCGGGTGTTGGTTTAACTTGGGGCTACTTTAATTTAGCTTCAAGTGATTCAGAGCCAACTAAGTTATAGCAAAGTAATGCAATGCAAAGCAGCAAAAACCTTATGCTCTGCATCCAAAAAGTAAAGAAGTAACACCAGCAATTAAGTGAACGTTTTACGACGCTGTTGATTTTATTACGCCATCCGCCAACTCTGTAATTAAAACATCGCCTGTTTTAATTTGACCCACAGATTTAACCACTTTGCCTTGTTGTGTTTTAGTGATGCTATAACCGCGCGCTAAAACATTAAGCGGACTTACCGAATCTAACCTGCTTGCTTGCAGTGCTAAGCTATTATTCGCCTGCTGTAACTGATGCTGTATAGCTTGGTTTAGCCTAGCTTGTAATTGCGAAAGTTGATGACCTGCTGAAGCGAGTTTTTTATCAGGTGATTGGCGCATTAAACGTGGCGTTAAGTTATTGAGTGTGCGTTCTTGCTGGTATAAACGATGTTGCATAGCTTGTTGCAGTGCAATGCTTAGCTCATCCAAACGTTGTGATTTTTGATTAAGCTGATTACGTGGGTGGCATAGGTTGAGGCGATGCTGTAGATGTGTAGCAAGCGCGCGCTTATCAGCAATATCGTGTTTAAAGGCATTGTTTAAACGGTTAATGAGTTGCGTAACATTGTTGTGTAGCTCTTGCGTGTTAGGGCTTACCAACTCAGCAGCGGCTGATGGGGTCGCTGCACGAACATCAGCAACGTAATCGCTAATAGTAGTGTCTATTTCGTGGCCTACCGCACTTACTATCGGTAATTCACTTTTGAAAATAGCACGGGCGAGCTGTTCGTGATTAAAACACCATAAATCTTCTAGTGATCCGCCGCCGCGTCCCAAAATAATTACGTCTACTTCATCACGGGCATTGGCTAATTCTATTTGCTTAATTAAATGCAGGTGTGCTTCCTTGCCTTGCACCATCGCAGGGTAAATAATGACTTCTAATTGCGGCGCGCGGCGTTTAAGCACCGTTAAAATATCTTTTATGGCAGCGCCGGTTGCTGAGGTAATAACCCCAATACGATTAATATTTTGCGGTAATAGCTGTTTGTGAACTGAGCCAAATAATCCCTCGGCGGCTAAGCGCATTTTAAGCGCATCGAACTCTTGTTTTAGCTGACCTTCGCCGGCCGGCTCCATATGCTCAACAATAAGCTGGTAGTCACCGCGAGGTTCATAAAGTGATACACGCGCTTTTACTGTAACTTGCGCGCCATTTGCAGGACGGTAGCTTTGGTTGCGATTGTTTCCGCGCCACATTGCGGCTTTAATTTGTGCTTTGTCGTCTTTTAACGAAAAGTACCAATGGCCGGATGCTGGGGTAATAAAATTAGAAATTTCACCTGTTAATACTAATGAGGCAAAGCCTTGCTCAAGTAATGTGCGAATTTCTCTATTAAGGCGTGAAACGGTGTAAACAGTCTGCGAAGGCTTCGAAAACATAAAAAACAACCTAAAATTATTTATGAGGCAAGTTATAAGATAAGTTTATCATAAATATTTGCGAAATATTATTTACTCACGCCAACAACGCTGTTAAAATTTGGCCGCAATTCCTTATCTTAGATCCACATGTGAGAAGTTGCCAAAATGCTTAGAATCGCTAAAGAAGCTCTTACCTTTGATGACGTACTTTTAGTACCTGGTCATTCTACTGTTTTGCCACACACGGCAAATATTTCAACTCGCTTAACGCGTGGTATCAAACTTAACTTGCCGCTTATTTCAGCATCTATGGATACTGTTACAGAAGCTCGTTTAGCTATTGCCCTTGCGCAAGAAGGTGGTCTTGGTTTTATTCATAAAAACATGACTATTGAAGAACAAGCGAAAAACGTACGTAAAGTTAAAACCTACGAAGCAGGTATTGTTTCTTATCCTGTAACGGTTACTGCCGATTTAACAATTGCTGATGCAGTTGAGCTTTCGCATGAAAAAGGTTTTTCAGGCTTTCCGGTTACCGATAGCAATAATGTGCTTGTAGGCATTGTTACTAGCCGTGATATGCGTTTTGAAACTAAGCTTGAACAGCCTGTTTCTACCGTTATGACTAAAAAAGAAAAGCTTGTTACCGTTAAAGAAGGTGCGGCCCGCGAAGAAATTTTAGGCTTAATGCACGAACACCGCATTGAAAAAATCTTAGTTGTTGATGATGAATTTAAACTCAAAGGCATGATCACAGTAAAAGATTACCAAAAAGCCCAAGACAAACCTGACGCATGTAAAGATGACCAAGGTCGTTTACGTGTAGGTGCTGCTGTAAGTGTTGGCGCAGGTACTGATGAGCGCATTGCTGCATTAGTAGAAGCGGGTATTGATGTTTTACTTATCGATACATCGCATGGTCACTCTCAAGGCGTTATTGACCGTGTTACTAAAACTCGCAAAGAGTACCCAGACTTACAAATTATTGCAGGTAACATTGCAACAGCTGAAGGTGCGATTGCACTAGCTGATGCGGGAGCGGATGCAGTTAAAGTAGGTATCGGCCCAGGTTCTATTTGTACTACACGTATTGTTACAGGGTGTGGCGTTCCACAAATTACCGCTATTTCAGATGCTGTTGAAGGCTTAAAAGGTCGCGACATTCCTGTTATTGCTGATGGTGGCATTCGTTTTTCTGGTGACATAGTTAAAGCACTTGTTGCTGGTGCATCGTGTGTAATGGTGGGTTCTCTTCTTGCTGGTACTGAAGAAGCACCAGGTGAAGTTGAGCTATACCAAGGGCGTTACTACAAATCTTACCGTGGTATGGGCTCATTGGGCGCGATGGATCAAAAAGAAGGTTCATCAGATCGTTACTTCCAAAAATCAAACGAAGCAGACAAGCTAGTACCAGAAGGTATTGAAGGTCGCGTAGCGTACAAAGGTCCTATTGCAACGATTATTCATCAGCAAGTGGGTGGCCTACGAAGTGCTATGGGCTTAACGGGTTGTGCAACAATTGAAGAGCTAAATACAAAACCACAGTTTGTACGTGTTACATCTGCAGGTATGGGTGAGTCGCATGTTCATGATGTGCAAATCACTAAAGAAGCACCAAATTACCGCTTAGGTTAAGCAGCGTAATTAATTTAATATACTGGGCTTGCTTTGCAAGCCCTCTTTTTAGTCGTTTATATAAATACCAATTGCATTAATAAAGTGGTCAATTATTGCGACAGATAAATGGCTCAATAACGAGGCAAAAATTTCGATTTTTAGTTTCTTCTAAATAAGAAATTTTTAACGTGGTTAGAGAGTTATTTAGCCTGCAAGAATTAGTAATGTTTAATAAAATTGGTATTCAAAGCGGCATTTAGCATTAGCATCTACTTTACGAGATACTCCATGAGCAAAGATATTCACGATTCACGAATTCTCATTTTAGACTTTGGTTCACAATACACGCAACTAATCGCGCGCCGTATACGCGAAATTGGTGTTTATTGTGAGCTGTGGGCATGGGATGTAACTGAAGAGCAAATCCGCGAGTTTAACCCACAAGGTATCATTCTTTCTGGTGGCCCAGAATCAACAACACTTGAAAACAGCCCGCGCGCTCCTGAGTATGTATTTAATGCAGGTGTGCCTGTATTAGGTATTTGTTACGGTATGCAAACAATGGCAACTCAACTTGGCGGAAATGTACACAGCTCTGATAAAAAAGAGTTTGGTTACGCACAAGTTGAAAAAGTAGGCAGTTGTGCATTGTTTGATGCAATTGAAGACCACATTACTGATGGCGGCAACGGCATACTTGACGTTTGGATGAGCCATGGCGACAAAGTAATGGATATTCCAGCTGATTTTACAACAACAGCTAAAACATCTACTTGCCCACATGCAGCAATGTCTAACGAAGCTAAACGTTTCTACGGCGTACAGTTTCACCCTGAAGTAACGCACACACATCAAGGTCAGCGTTTATTAGAGCGTTTTGCTATTGATATTTGTGGCTGTGAAAAATTATGGACTGCGGCAAAAATTATCGATGATGCTATCGAACGAATTAAAGAAACCGTTGGCGATGACGAAGTTATTTTAGGCTTATCTGGTGGCGTTGATTCATCGGTTGTAGCTATGCTTATTCACCGTGCAATTGGCGAAAGGCTAACATGTGTATTTGTTGATAATGGTTTACTTCGTTTAAACGAAGGCCAACAAGTAATGGACATGTTTGGTAATAAATTTGGCTTAAATATTGTTAAAGTTGAAGCTGAAGAGCAGTTTTTAAATGATCTTGCAGGTAAGTCAGATCCAGAAGATAAGCGTAAAGCCATTGGCCATACGTTTATTAATGTGTTTGATGAGCAAGCCAAAAAGCTTAAAAATGCGAAATGGTTAGCGCAAGGTACAATTTACCCAGATGTAATTGAATCAGCGGCATCTGCAACCGGTAAAGCGCATGTTATTAAATCTCACCACAATGTGGGCGGATTACCAGATGACATGAAAATGGGGCTTGTTGAACCATTACGTGAGTTATTCAAAGATGAAGTGCGTAAAATTGGCCTAGAGCTTGGTTTACCGTACGACATGTTATACCGCCACCCATTTCCAGGGCCTGGTTTAGGTGTGCGTGTACTTGGCGAGATCAAAAAAGAATACTGTGATTTATTACGCCGCGCTGATGCGATTTTCATCGAAGAGCTACACAAAGCTGAGCTTTACCATAAAGTAAGCCAAGCGTTTACGGTATTCTTACCTGTTAAATCGGTAGGGGTTATGGGCGATGCACGTAAGTACGATTGGGTTGTATCACTTCGTTGTGTAGAAACAATCGACTTTATGACAGCGCGTTGGTCACATTTACCGTATGAGTTTTTAGGTGTGGTATCAAACCGTATCATTAACGAAATTGATGGTATTTCTCGTGTTGTTTACGATATTTCAGGTAAACCACCTGCAACTATCGAATGGGAATAATTAATTTTAGTTTTAATTAACTAATTTTAAGTGATTAAAAAACGGCGAATTAGCATGCTAATTCGCCGTTTTGTTTATTTAAAAAGCAGTTGAACTAAAAGTGTGATTTTTCTCTTTACCTTTGGCGAAACTTCTCTATAATTCGTCGTCATTGCAGGGGCGTAGTTCCAATTGGTAGAACAGCGGTCTCCAAAACCGATGGTTGGGAGTTCGAGTCTCTCCGCCCCTGCCATTTCTTCTTTACATCGTATTTATTAATTCTTATATTACCTTACTTACTAATTTCATCGAGTCGTTATGCATTCACGGTACGCAGCTGTTTTTGGTATTGAAAATCTCGAGTTAAATAAACACTTTAAACCAGCCGATACATTTCTAGCAGATAGTTTTTCTACAGATAATCTTTTAACAGATAGTCATGCACCTGACACAGCACCACATAATAATGTGCTTGAGCCTATAGAGCTTTCTAGTCAGTTACTTGCAGATATTAAACGTGCGGCAGTCCCTATTGCTATTAATAGCGTTGTGCAAAGCGCTGAGGTGCAATTAAAAGGCGATCAGCTAGTACTTACAACACCACAGCTCAGCACGGCCGATAAGCGCGCTTTATGGGCTTTAATGAGTGAACACCTTGATAAACTTTAAATCAGTAGACAAAACCGCAATATCTCAATTAATGACTATCGAAACAGCATGTCATAGCCATCCGTGGACTTTAAATACAATGAGTTCATGCATAGGCGGGCGCTATTTTAATGTTGCCGCATTTGATGATGCGAGCATGATTGGTTTTTATATTGGCGAAAAAGCAGGACCCGATTTTACGCTTATGGATATTTGTGTAATGCCAAGCCAACAAGGTAAGGGTATTGCTAAGCAGTTGTTAGCTCAGTTTATTGAATACGGTGAGCAACAAAACGCTGAAAACTTATTTTTAGAGGTACGCGAATCTAACACGCGCGCAATTGCCCTGTATGAACGCGCAGGCTTTATTGAAATGTCAGTGCGTAAAAACTATTACCCAAGCGACAACCCTGCAAAAAATGGCTTTGAAGACGCTATTTTAATGGGTATGGCATTAAGTTTAGGTTTTCAATAATACTCTTTTTGGCTTACACCAGCTTGTTATTTGTATCTATTGAATGCTCTATTGCGGCGATTAAATTATTAACTAACTCATTTCGAGGGACCTTGTTATTGCTTTTAAGGTTATCCTCGAGCGCCCCTGCAGTTTGATAGATGTCGTCAAAATTAAAACACCCCGCACTGCCTTTAATACTATGCGCAACGCTGCGTAGTGCTTCCCAGTCATCAGAGTGTTGCAGTGCTTTTACTTCATTTAAATAGGTTGGCAAGTTAGCTAAATAGTTATCTGCAATTTGTTGAAATTTTTCACTTTTTAATAAACTATCCCATTTGTTTTGGTTATCTTTTTCAAGATGTAGGTAGCTTACCAATACGCTCTCTAGTGCGTCTTTGTCTATGGGTTTACCTAGGGCTTTATCGCAGCCTGCATTTAAATAAGTGTCTATATCATGGTTCATTACATTTGCAGTTAACGCGATGATAGGGCCATCATAAGCGGCATGGCGCAGCATTTTAGTGGCTTCTAACCCGCCCATAACCGGCATCTGCATGTCCATAATAATGAGTTGATAGTCGTTAACTAATGCCATTTCAACTGCTTGGGCACCATTGCTGGCAATATCAGGTTCAAGGCCCCACGTTTGTAAGAGTAGTTTTATTAATAGTTGATTATCAGGGTTGTCTTCGGCAACTAAAATATTGGCATCAAAATGATTGCTTGCAAATGATAGCAGCGGGTCTTTTTCAGGAGTCAGTTGGCTATGCTCTGTTAGTAATTCAAGTTCAGGCTTTTTCCCGCTTAAATGGCATGCTACGCTAATTGCAAATCGACTCCCTACACCAACTTCACTTTTTAAAACGACATCGCCACCAAGTAATTGCGCTAAGTTTTTAGAAATACACAATCCAAGTCCCGTGCCACCAAAGCGACGTGTTGTGGTTGCATCAGCTTGTTCAAAAGGCTTAAAAACGCGCTCTATTTGATGCTCCGACATGCCTATACCCGTATCTGTTACTACAAATTCGAGTGCTTTCTTTCGTGGATGATAGTGAACACAAATGGAGACGTTACCTTGTTCGGTAAATTTCACTGCGTTATTAGCTATATTTATGAGTATTTGTTTTAAACGAGTAATATCGCTGTATATAGTGCAAGGTAAGGGGAGGTTATAATTTATGGTTAGGGTGAGTTGTTTTTCTTGTGCTAATGGTTCAATAATCGATTTAATATCGTGCACTAGTTGCACGACGTTTATAGGCGCTTGATCTACAGCGAGCTTTTCTGCTTCTATTTTTGATAAATCTAAAATGTTATTAATTAGCTCTAATAAGTGCTTAGAGTTACGTAAAATAGTGCTTAAGTATTGCTTGTCGTTGGTTATTTTATCGTTATGCAATAGTTGCTCTGTAAAGCCCATAATAGCAGTCAATGGTGTGCGTATTTCATGGCTCATATTTGCCAAAAAGCGGCTTTTAAGTTGATTTGCTTGCTCTGCTTGTGTAATTGCAACTTCAAGTTGACTATTCATTGCCTCAAGTGCTTTAGTTCGGCTTTCTACTTTATCTTCTAGGTGATGTTTGTATTCTTCTACTTGTTCTTGATAGTGCCTTATTTGACTAACCATGTGATTAAAATCGTTAAATAACACACCCACTTCATCGTTCGTATGCGCGGGTAAAACGACTGCTAAATCACCGTCACCGACGCGATGACTGGCCGCACCTAGAAGCTCAATAGGATTTAACAGTAAATTACGAACAACCACAAAAATTAATATAGGTAAGGTGATCACCGAAATAATAACAATTAAACCGGTAATTAAACTAATGGCTTTACCCGATTGATAAAGTAGGGCTTTTGGAATGGTTGAAACATAATAATATCCTCCACTCATTTGCACCGCAAAAATCATACGTTCTATTTTATCAATGCTGGATAGCTCGATAGTCGAAAGTGTGCCTATATCAGCTAAATCATGAATTTTATTTAACTCATATTCACTAATGTATTGGCCACGCATACTGTAATCAGAACTAAATAATATTTTACCGTCTTTGGTGAGCAGTAAATTAAGCGTATTGTTATAAGGTGCTTCTAAAATACTGGTGTTAAGGATTGAAGGCTCAACATGTAAAACAATAAAACCTAGCTGTTGTGGGCGTTTTAAGTAGTAATCAACGCTGTAAATGCGCTGAATAAAGTACAGGTTAGTGGTGCCGTCGGATTCTTGTTCCATAAATTGTTGCTGGCTTAAATTACTCTGCAACACTTTATCCATAAAGGGATAGCTTTTAGGCGCTGTGGTTAAATTATTAGAATAGTAGGCGTCACTTTTTCCGCTGGCCGAAACCAAATTAATACTTATTATATCGGGATAGGCTTCACTGTAACTGGCAAATACATCCATTAATGCGCCTAGTCTACGCGTATAATTTCCATTGACATGCACATCATTTGCTAAAAAATCACTCAGTACAGGGGAGGTTGAAAGTAATTTGGTAGTGGAGTGAAAAGAATCAATGTAATTAAATACTTTTTGCTGTTGCTGCTCAACAAAGCGGCTCATAATAAGATCAGCTTGCTTTTGTGTTGAGTTAGTCACATTAGTAAGTGTAAAACCACCTAAAAATAATAAAGGCAATATAACAAGTGGCGTTATATACCATAATAATCGAATGCTTAACTTACTGGTTTTCATGACCAAACTACTTATCCTCCATGCAATTTATCAATAATATGCGTAACCGCTATATTACACAAGTCTGTAGGTGTCTTGATGGCTAATTTCTATAACAAATTAAAGAAGCTTGTGTATAAATAATAGGGAGCTGTGAGGTGAACTTTGGCATTTTATTTTAGAACTCAGAGGCCTTGAATAAAAAGATCAGCTAATAACTAACCATTGATTGTTTATAAGGCCAAGATCAGCGAAAATAGTCTTCAATTACGATTAACATAACGGATCGCATGTGAAGAGCCAATTTGGGGCTTTTCTGATGGTATGTTGAGCTTTCGTGGTTGCAATTTAGCAATTTTATTAAAAACATGATTATTTTAGGGTATTAAATAACTCACTAACTACGTTAAAAATCATTCATAGAGAATAACTCTATGCGTAATTTCGCCGTGTTATTGTGCTATTTTTTATCGCTATAATAGAACACTGATTTAATGCAATTGGTATTAGTTAAGCCTTGAAAGCTCAGCATACTTAAAGTGGATAATATCCGTATACAAACTAAAAGAACTTTTTAATGGCAGATCAAAATCTCCTTAGTGAAATTAATAAACGACGCACCTTTGCTATCATCTCTCACCCAGATGCGGGTAAAACAACCATTACCGAAAAAGTATTGTTATTTGGACAAGCTATTCAACGAGCCGGTACTGTAAAAGGCCGTGGTTCTAACCAGCATGCAAAATCTGACTGGATGGAAATGGAAAAAGAGCGTGGTATATCTGTTACGACCTCTGTAATGCAGTTTCCATATAACAACGCATTGGTTAATTTACTTGATACGCCAGGGCATGAAGACTTTTCTGAAGATACATACCGCACACTGACAGCGGTTGATTCATGTTTAATGGTTATTGATGCGGCAAAGGGTGTAGAAGACCGTACCCGTAAGTTAATGGAAGTAACACGCCTACGTACAACACCAATTGTTACGTTTATGAATAAATGTGACCGTGAAATTCGCGACCCGATGGAAGTGCTAGACGAAGTTGAAACGGAGCTAAATATTGCCTGTGCTCCAATTACTTGGCCAATAGGCTGTGGTAAAGACTTTAAAGGTGTTTATCACATCCATAACGATGAAGCGATTTTATACAAATCAGGCCAAGGTCATAAAATACAAGAAGTACGTACCATTAAGGGCCTTGATAACCCTGAGCTAGATATTGCGATTGGCGAAGATTTGGCTGTGCAATTACGCGATGAGCTTGAGCTTGTGATTGGCGCATCAAACGAATTTGATTTAGAGCTGTTTTTAGCGGGTGAACTTTCACCTGTTTATTACGGTACTGCACTAGGTAACTTTGGCGTTGACCACGTGTTAGATGGTTTAACTAAATGGGCACCAACGCCACTGCCTCGCGAAACAGAAGACAGACTTATTGTTGCAACCGAAGAAAACTTTACCGGTTTTGTATTTAAAATTCAGGCCAATATGGATCCAAAGCACCGTGACCGTATTGCATTTATGCGTATTGTATCGGGTAAGTACAGCCAAGGCATGAAAATGAATCATGTGCGAATTGGCAAGCAAGTGAGTATTTCTGATGCGGTAACCTTTATGGCGGGCGATCGTGAGCGCGCAGCTGACGCTTACGCGGGCGATATTATTGGTTTGCATAACCACGGTACCATTCAAATTGGTGATACGTTCACACAAGGCGAAAAACTTAAATTTAGTGGTATTCCTAACTTCGCCCCTGAATTATTCCGCCGTATTCGTCTTCGCGATCCACTTAAGCAAAAGCAATTATTAAAAGGCTTAGTACAGCTTTCTGAAGAAGGGGCTGTGCAGGTATTTAGACCGCTTATAAACAACGATTTAATTGTGGGCGCGGTAGGTGTACTTCAGTTTGATGTAGTTGTAGCGCGCTTAAAAGCCGAATATAACGTAGATGCTATTTACGAAGGTGTAAACGTAAATACAGCGCGTTGGGTAAGCTGTGACGATGTTAAAAAGTTTGAAGACTTTAAGCGTAAGTGCGAAAGTAATTTAGCGCTCGATGGTGGCGATAACTTAACTTACATTGCGCCGAGCCGTGTAAATCTTAACTTATCAGTGGAGCGTTACCCTGAGGTAACATTTAACCACACTCGCGAAAACTAGAATTAACTTATCAGAATTAAAGAAAGCCTGCTTTGGCGGGCTTAAAAAGGTAAAAATATGAATATTCGTACTATTTTAATCGAAAAAGCCATTGCTGCTATGGCGGGTGCAGGCTTACCCGAAGATACAAACCCAGCAGTAACGCAAAGCACACGTCCACAATTTGGTGATTACCAAATTAATGCTGCTATGGGCGCGGCTAAAAAAATGAAAAGCAACCCACGTGAACTTGCACAAAAAATTATAGATAACCTTGATGTAAGCGATATTGCTCAAAAAACTGAAATTGCGGGCCCTGGTTTTATTAATATTCATTTAAAGCCTGAATTTTTAGCACAAAGCGTTAAAGCAGCTAACAGTGATGCAAAGCTTGCTGTAAATGAGCACGCCAACCCACAAAAAGTGGTTGTTGATTACTCATCTCCAAACCTTGCTAAAGAAATGCACGTAGGTCATTTACGTTCAACCATTATTGGTGACTCAATTGTACGTGCGCTTGAATTTAGAGGCGACACGGTTGTACGTCAAAATCACATGGGTGATTGGGGCACACAATTTGGTATGTTAATCGCGCATTTAGAAGATCAAATTAGCCAAGGCGTTGATTTAGATTCTGTAGCACTTGCTGATTTAGAAACGTTTTACCGCGACGCTAAAAAACGCTTTGACGACGAAGAAGGCTTTGCAGATAAAGCACGTGACTACGTTGTTAAATTACAAGGTGGCGATGCGCATTGTGAAAAACTGTGGAAACTATTTATAGCAACCTCAGTTAAGCACTCTGAAGAAGTATACAAACGTTTAAATGTAACGCTTACTCAAGCCGATATTATGGCTGAAAGCGCATACAACGCAGAACTTAACGATATTATTAGCCTACTTAAAGATAAAAACATTGCTGTAGAGTCACAAGGCGCGCAAGTTGTATTTTTAGAAGAGCTAGCTAACAAAGATGGCGAGCCATCAGCGTTTATCGTACAAAAATCTGGCGGTGGTTTTTTATATGCAACTACCGATTTAGCAGCATGTGATTATCGTTCAAATAAATTAGGTGCTGATCGCATCTTAATTTTTGTAGATGCACGTCAAAATCTACACTTTAATCAAGTAGAGCTAACAGCGCGTAAAGCGGGTTTATTACGAGACGAAACAAGTTACGAGTTTTGCCCGTTTGGCACCATGATGGGCGCCGATAATAAACCATTTAAAACACGTACTGGCGGCACAGTAAAACTTGCTGACTTATTAGAAGAATCAATTAACCGTGCCGCAACAAAACTAGCTGAACGTGAGTCTGATTTAAGTGATTCTGAGCGCAGCGAAATTGCCCGTAAAGTAGGTATTGGCGCAGTTAAATACGCTGACCTTTCTAAGCACCGTACCAGCGATTACATTTTTAACTGGGACAGCATGCTAAGCTTTGAAGGCGCAACCGCTCCTTACTTACAATATGCTTATACACGTATACGCAGTATTTTCCGTAAGTCAGGCGCTGATGCAGCTACATTAAATTCAGACGTTATAATTGTTGAGCCTCAAGAAAAAGCGCTAGCACTTAAGCTACTACAGCTTGAAGAAGTACTTGATTTAATGATCAGTGAAGCAACACCGCACGTACTATGTGGTTACTTATATGAGCTAGCAAGCTTATACATGACATTTTATGAAGCCTGCCCAGTACTAAAAGAGGGTGTAGAGCCAAATGTACGTGATAGCCGCTTAGTGCTGTGTAATTTGGTTTCTAAAACACTAGAAACGGGATTAGACTTACTAGGTATTGAAGTTATGGAGCAAATGTAATCACCTTCTGCTGCGTGTAGTTCGCTTTAGCTGCGTTGGTAAAACTATTTAGCCTAAGTCACATACAAGCCGTATGCTCCTTGGCATAAATAGTTTTACCGCCTTGCTAGCACTCCTACACTTGCAGATATCTGAGCTGTGTAGGTTGGGTTGAGTGAAACGAAACCCAACGATTCACCTGAGACTCTATACTTATTGCTATCGAATGCACCTGAGTCTCTGTGTTTATTGCTATCGTAACACCTGAATCTTAATGTTTGTTATTACTCAACATCTAATGTTTTAAGCTCGCTACTCTAAGCTCTTCTCTAAGGCTTTATTTAAAGGACTTGTTATGAAACTCGAAGATATCCGTCGTGAATACCTGCAAGACGCGTTAAGCGAAGATAACTTGCAAGATGATCCGTTTAAGCAGTTTGAAACGTGGCTTGAGCATGCGGTAGCAAGCAAACTACCCGATCCTACTGCAATGGTTGTAGCAACGGTTGATGAAACTGGTCAACCTTCACAGCGTATTGTGCTTTTAAAACATTTAGATGATAACGGGTTTGTGTTTTTTACTAATACCGGCTCGCGTAAAGCGCAAGAGCTTAAAGGTAATAATAAAATTTCCTTGCACTTTCCGTGGCACCACATGGAACGCCAAGTTATTGTCTATGGCGAGGCTAAACCATTACCTACATCTGCTGTGGCAAAGTACTTTTTATCTCGTCCTAAAGAAAGCCAATTAGCCGCGTGGGCATCAGCGCAAAGTCGTCCGGTGTCATCACGTAAAGTACTAATGGAAACCTTTGCCAATATGAAAAATAAATTTGCTAAGGGTGAAATTCCACTCCCTGATTTTTGGGGCGGATATTGTGTAGTACCCACTAAAATCGAGTTTTGGCAAGGTGGGGCGCATCGTTTGCACGACCGTTTTATGTATCAGCGCCAAGCAGATAATAGCTGGCAAATTACACGCTTAAACCCTTAATAAATCGATGAGTAAGTAACCGTGCAATTTATTGACTCTCATTGCCACCTCGACTTTAGCGAGTTTGATTCGAATCGTGAATCGCTCATAAACGAGTGTGTAGCAAAGGGAGTTAATCAGTTTATTGTGCCAGGTATTACGCTTGCTCAATCGCGTACTCTCATAAAGCTCAAAGCAACCTATCCAAGTATAAAAATAGCCGCAGGGTTACATCCTTATTTTTTAGAACAACATCAAGAATCGCACATTGAAGCGCTATATGAATTCGCGACTGCAAATAAGCATCAGCTTGTGGCTATTGGAGAATGTGGGCTTGATAGAAGTATTGAAAACTTGGCTAAACAAACTTTTTTGTTTGAGCAGCAAATAGAGCTATCAAACAAGCTTAACTTGCCAATCATTGTACACCATAGGCAAAGCCATGATTTAATTGCGCAATCGTTTAAACGTTGTAAGCCAAAAAATGGGGGAGTGATTCATGCATTTTCAGGTTCAATCCAACAAGCGCAGTATTATATTAAGCAGGGCTTTAAGCTAGGAGTAGGCGGTGTTATTACCTATGAGCGGGCAGCTAAAACACGCGCCGTTATTACTGCTATCGAGCCAGAGAACTTAGTGCTAGAAACAGATTCTCCCTCAATGCCCTTAAGCGGCTATCAAGGTGAAGTTAACACGCCATTGCATATACCCGATGTGTTTAATGCATTGTGTGATTTAAAGCCACACAGTAAGAGAGATACGCTTGCAAAATGCCTTTATGATTCTTGCTCAGATGTTTTTCGGATATAACGACTTACCTGCCAACTTTTTAATCCACGCCCTAATTGCCACGTAAAAATACAGGCAATCACTAGCATTAATAGTACTTGGCGACCTAAGTCATGAAAATGGCTATGACTTTGCGCTATGGCTGAGCGGGTTAAATAAGTGACTGACACAAATCCAAGTGGACGGTCGTCATCGCTAACTACGGGCTCTACAAAAGGGGTTTTTAATTTGCTAATGCCGGGGGTTGAATCAGGAAGTTGGCCAAAAATATGGTGCGATTGCCAATTATCGCTACTGGCTATTAAAATGCCTTGCTGATCGTAAATAGTGGCAGAAAGTACAAACTCGTCTTTGCTTATATCGTTACAAATAGCATTAAGCTGTGGTTTGTTTTTTTCGATAAGAGGTGTTTTAACATTTAAGGCCATAAATTGAGTCAGGCTTTTGGCTGTGCTATCGGCGCTATCGTAAAGTAACTGATGGCTTTGAAAACTACTGCTTACACCCACCCAGCTTAGTAATACAAAACAGGCAGCCGCAAGAAATAAACGCACAAGTCGCTTTTTTTGAGATGCCGAGATTGGATTTTTAAGATGGTTATTTTTCATAGTCACCGTATATGCTACTGACAGGATTTTAATTTGATGTTACAACTACTACTATAACCTTAAATCCTACCTGATGGCGAATTTAGCGCTAATAATACCTAACATCAATTAGTTTTATATCAGGATAATAAAAATAAACACGGAGATCCCATGTCGAAAACAAGCATGGCACAGCCCAATGCTGAGCAATCACTATCAACGCTCACATTAAATCAATGGTTTAGTTATCAAGACACCACCTTTTTGCCACTCAATGGTACTCCAAATAGGCAGCGTGGGCTATTTAGTATTGCATTCGCAGGGGATTTTAATAGTGAAAAAATCCAATTAATTGCAGAATTTTTAGCTAAGCATAATCAAGGTGTTACAGCACTATGCCAATATCAGCCTGATTTAGAGTTAGCACCCGCATTGTGCTTTTATAGCCAAGATGCAAATCAAGCTATAAACCCATTAGTGCTACAAGCGTTCTCAAAAACCTTAGAGTGTCAGCTTGTACAAGTTAATACACCGCCTAACTTATATGAGCCTGGCTTATTGGTTATGGATATGGATTCAACAGCGATTACGATTGAGTGCATTGATGAAATAGCACGCTTAGCAAATGTATACGATGATGTTGCGTCAGTTACTGCGCTTGCAATGGCGGGTAAGCTTGATTTTAGCGAAAGCTTAAATCAACGAGTGGCTAAGCTTGAGGGTATTGAAAAAAGCTTAATTGAAGAATTAAAATATTCACTCCCTTTAATGCCCGGTATTAAAGCATTATGCCAAATTTTAAAGCAGCACAACTGGTATTTAGCAATTGCATCTGGTGGTTTTGTACCGTTTGCAGAGCGAGTGCAAGAGTTGATTAGCTTAGATGAAGTACATGCAAATACACTTGAGTTTAAGAATAATAAATTAACGGGTAAAGTGCTTGGCACAATTGTGGATGCGCAGCAAAAAGCGGTGATTTTAGAGTCATTGCAGCAAAAGCTAGGGCTTATAAAAACGCAAACCGTGGCTATTGGTGACGGCGCGAACGATTTAGTGATGATGGCTAAAGCGGGTTTAGGTGTTGCAGTGCATGGCAAGGCTAAAGTAGTTGAACAAGCTCAAGCGGCTATTTGCCAAGGATCGTTATTACAACTGTTGTATATGTTGGCGATTCCGCTTAATGAAGAGCCAAAAATTTAGACTGATCTCAGCCCTTAATAGTAAATATCTTAACGAGATTTTAGATTAAATAAATTAGCCTTGTATCCACTGAAAAGTATTGGTGTGGAAAAATAAACAAGGCCAGCATGTTTTGCTAAAAGTGTTAAACCGCTTAGCGTAAGCGGTTTAACCACATGAGTTTACGACGTCCCATTTGTTCAACTTCTTGCTGATTAAGGTCTAAATGGCCAAGCGCTTCCTCCGTAATATCTACTATGTCACCTACACCAGTCACAGACCATAATGCATCCTCTAATTCCTTTGCTTTGTGAATAGCGTAATGAGTTACATACTTAAGCTCATTAGATAAATAATCAGTATCGGGACGACCGGTGCGAGATATAAATAAACGCATAACGAAAATGAGCTCAGATTTAATGCCACTTTTTATCTGCTTTAAGCTTTTTTGATAATCATCGCCGAGTATACACTGGCTTGTAATTGCATCTTCAATGTTGCTAACGCGAGGATTAAAATTAATAACAAGGGTAAATGGTAAAGGCGGATCTTTTCGGCTGCGATCTTTTATATTGGGGGTAATAACATTAAAAAGATCTTCTTTACTTAATATGCTCGAAAAGTCTGTTTTATTATTTAATAGACCAAAATTTTGCAAAATTGTATGTAGTGGGCTTGCGTATAAGCCAAAACCTACGGCGCCAATTTTAAAATGAGCTGCTTCTTTATTTAGATATAACGGAAATTGGCAAATACTTTTTGTCACCATATTTCTTAAGGCGGTAGAAATGCCTTCAACTTCAGGAGCTTCTTCGGATATTTTTAACTTATCTTTATTTTTTTCAATTAGCTGGGTGAAAAAGCCAACCCCAGTATGCTCTGCATCAGCCTCCTCATTTGCTTTTAAATTTAATGTGACGAGTGTTTTTCCAACGGCCATAACTTCATATTTTAATTCTTTTAGATTATAGTTTTTCGTTATTTTTTGTAGTTCAGGAAATGAGAGTAGCGCAATATCACCTTTGCTAAATGTGGTCGATTGTTTGCATTCTAGCTGCAACCCCATCACTGAAAAATCCCGGGTATGGCCATCAAGAGTCACACCATTAATATTTACTTCCACAGACGTTTTGTATAAATAGCGTTTTTGTGAGCGCAAATTTATATACTCCAGGGCGACGGTATCTAAATGTGGAGGAGTTTTGTGTTTAGTATGCCCAAATAACTTTAGTTGATTAACAAGAGACTTATCGTAATCCGTTCTTTGGTAATTATGTTTTTCAATGGTATTACCAACACTTGTTAACACAACTAAATATTTAACGTTTTTTATAAGGCCCTCAACACGTGGGATAGGTGGACGATTTAGTTTTGCAATGTTTGCGCTTACGCTATTTGGCAGAGATAAAGGGATATATGAGTCGCTTGGATGACTTGGCATTATTTGAATTTTAAAGCATTGCCAATTTTCTTTTTGACTACCTAGGCCAAAAAATAATTTTTTTAGTTCAGAATTAGTATTAAGTTCGCTGCGGGTGGCAGAGTAATAATAAATTTTCCCAGATACGATATGCGTAAAAGTGTAAAGATAATCTTCTTTTATAGCCGTAGGTTGAGTAAGCAGTTTTTTAATGCGCTTGTGGTTAAGCACGCTATACAAACATGACGCTTTTCTTTCGTCAGTAAAGTATCGTTGAATAAAAATGTTGTTTTCAGTGGTTAAACTCAGGCTTGGGTAATACTGTTCATCTTTTTTACTTAAAAATACATATAACGACGTTACACGTGGAATATAAAACTGCTCATAGCCTTTAGAAACTACCGCATCAAGTGTGTTATCTAGATTAACTTTATAGCGACGTTTATTTCCGTTGATAAAGCTGTTTAAAAAGTTATCGAAGGTATCGTTTTTTTCTATATAGGTACGCTTTAATCGAACATGATTAAATTCAGGAGAGGTATTTTCAATAGCAACAACTTCATATTGGATGCCATTTTTTAAACCTAGCTCAAAATCTTGTTCAAGGCCAACCAGACGCATTGCTATAAGCTGACCTTTTCTTATAATATTTTCAGTGGCAAGCTTTACCTTACAGCCACTTAAGGAAATATCAGAGGTACTAGCAGAAATATTTTTCTTATCATTATATTCAATCGTAACTTTAATTGAATAATTCATCCGCTCTTCGCAACGGCTTTCGTAAGAGGCAAATTTAACTACATCGGTGGTTAGCAGGCTATCTAGTACTTGTTGTTCTTTATCTTGTATATCCCGATTGTGGTTTCTTGTGCTCAGTACCGCCTCGTAAACAGCCAAAGTATATTCACCGTATTGTTTTAAGGCTTTTTCAAACGCTTCAATAGCAGCATCATCCATGAAGTGCTGTTTACCATTATGCTCGTAAGGTTTTACTAACCCGCTAACCGAACCTCGTAAGTCAATAAAGCGGGCAACAGGCTGAGATAAACGCGACATTTCCATTTTAATTAAAAACTGTTCAGGTTTGGTTAGCCCTGTTGTTTTCGATTTGAAAATTAGGTCGAACTTAGTATTACCTAAATATTGTTTCAGCTCATTCACAAGGTCTTCGTGCTTGAGTAATATGTCATCAGCCATTTATAAAACCATCACCGTCTAATTTAAAAGTAGGTATACTGAGAAGCTAATTTATTAGAAAATTAATTAACGTAAATCGCACCTTTATTAATACAGGTATGATTATTTGAGTAATTGTAATTTAGCTCTTGTTATTATGTGTTATGCGCCATTTTATTGGCAAGTTACTTTAAACCATTTCTAAAGCAATAAGTATGCCCTAAATTAGAGAAAAAAAGAAAACAGCATTTGCATGCAATAATTGTTGTGTTGAGTCTTGTAACAACAAGAGTATGTTACTAAGCAAGAGTTTGAAATGCTAAAGTAGGTATTTAATAGTAAATATTTAAAAAATTTAAAAAATAGTAGGTAAGGTTATTAATGGCAAAAGCGGCAAAAGTAGAGTTTGTTTGTACTGAATGTGGTATGAATTACCAGCGGTGGCAAGGGCAATGCCGTTGTGGTGCATGGAATACATTAGCAGAATTTAAACCCTCAGCAGGGCAAAGTAAAAAATCATCAGTAAGAGCCAGTGTTGCAGGTTACGCTGGTGGAATTGGTGGCGGCTCTAAAAAAATTAATGATATTGCGACATCTGAAGCTGAAAAACAGCTAACTGAAATAGGTGAACTCGATCGTGTTTTAAGCGGAGGTGTAACAACGGGATCGGTTAATATTATATCGGGCGATCCTGGTGCAGGTAAAACAACCTTACTATCAGATTTAGTTGCCAGAATGTCACAACGTATGCCGTCTCTTTACTGTACGGCTGAGGAGTCTTTATCGCAGTTTAAAAACAGAGTAAATCGTTTAAAACTAAATTATAACGCTGATGAACTTTATTTACTTTCAGAAACTAGCGTTGAAACGATAATTGAAGAGCTCGATAAAAATAAAATTAAATTTGCAGTTATTGACTCTATTCAAGCGGTTGTAACGGATACTGCAAATGGTAGTCCAGGCTCGCCTTCACAAGTAAAAAGCGCCGCTCAGGCATTAACTCAATACTGTAAGCAAAATGATGTCACTATGTTCATCATTGCTCATGTAAATAAAAATAATGAAATAGCCGGCCCGCAAACGCTGGTGCACATAGTAGATGCGCTTTTACATATTGACACTAATGACGGGCAAATTCGAACGCTTCGTGCAAATAAAAACCGCTTTGGTGATATTGATACAGTAGGCATTTTTAAAATGTGTGAACGCGGTATGTTAAGCGTTGATAACCCAAGTGAAATTTTCTTATCAGGATCAACGACCGACTCACCAGGCTCCACAATTACCTGTATTCGTAAAGGTAATCGTAATTTATTGCTCGAAATTCAATGTTTAACCACCGAAACCGAGGCGGAATTTCCACAGCGTGTGTGCGTTGGTTTAAATATGAACCGCATAAAAATGCTGACTGGTATATTACGCAAGCACACTAAAACTAAAATATTTCATGATACATTTTTTAATATTGTGGGTGGTTTAAGAATTGATGAAACAGAAACTTGTATTGATTTAGCGCTAGTTACCGCACTGCTTAGTAGCTTGAATGAATTTGTTGTGCCTCGTACTACGTGTATTATGGGCGAGCTTAGCTTAAATGGCGATGTACGCCCAATTGATAGCGGTGTACCGCGAGTTAAGGAAGCGGCGCAGCATGGGTTTACTGAAATATTTATTCCATTTCGTAATTATCATAAATCGATGGAAGGACTGGGGGCTAAAATCACCCCAGTAAAAACAGTGCATGAGCTACTTAGCCTGATTAATTAACACTTAACCGATAATGTTCTCAATGTTATTCTTGAGCTGAGTCGGTTTATATAAAGAATAGAATAAGGAAATAAAATGAAAAAATTAGTTATAGCTGTCGCTATTATTGCAGCCGGTATTGGTGGCGTAAGTTACGCAAATTACGTGGCAACGCAAGAAGTTCGCACAGAAGTAGATAAACAACTAGCTTTAGTTACTGAGCAAACAGGTGCTACGTTTAAGTATACAGAGCTGTCGGCCAGTGTCATTTCTAAAAGTGTGGAAATTATTAATATGGAAGTTACGAGCCCAGAGGGTGATAACGTGGCGCATATTCAAAGCATTGAATTGACTGGTTATGAAACAGATAAAATTTCACCGTATACATCACTGGATGTAAAAAGCTTTCAATTTAATAAAGACTTCGTAGCGAAGCTACCAGCAGATACAAATACGATGTTAGCATCGGCAAGTTACGATTTACACTCGTCATTAGATTATGATGAAAACTCAGGCGACAGTGATATCGTTATTAAGCTTGATGCAAAAGATATTGTTAGTTTTAATATGGATGTTGGATTGGCGAATTCTAAAGCGCTAATGGATGCATCTCTTGCGATCAATAAAACACAGCAAGAAGCAGATAATGAATCGTTTTCTTATGAGCAACAGTTACAAGAACAAACGCTAATTATGCAAGCTATCAGTAAGCTAGAGCCTCGCAGTATGAATTTTACCTTAAATGATCAAGGTGATCTTAAAGCTCTATTAGAAAGCGAGCTTAAAAAGCAGGGCATGACGTTAGAGCAAATGCAGATGATGGTTGAACAGCAGCTACAACAGGCCCCTGTAACCCCAGAAATAGCACAAGCAATCATTGGTTTTGTGAAAGGGCTAAACTCATTTTCTATGTCAGCAAAATTACCAGAAGGTAAAACGATGATAGAAGTGAATCAACAAATAATGATGTTAATGGGCCAACCTGAAGAGCTGGTTAAGTTTATTAACTTAGAAGTTAAAGGTAGTTAACCAAGCTAATTAAAGATAAATATTTAATTATGTACCTATAATAAAGGCGTCAATTGGCGCCTTTATTATTTTAAGTTATTATCCAGAGTTCAGGTTAATTAGTAATTTTGATCGCCAAAACAACTTACTTTAATAATATCGGTGATTATTTGTTGTGATGGTTTTATTTTTTCCATTGCTAAAAATTCGTCAGGTTGATGTGCTTGGTTAATTGAGCCTGGCCCCATTACAATAGTTTCACACCCTAGTTGCTGAATAAAAGGTGCTTCGGTACAGTAATTTACTGCAATGGCTTTTTGCCCTGCTATTTTTTCAGCTAATATCACCAAAGCACTGTCGGTGCTGCCAGTAAAGGCGGGGATCGGCTCGTGTAGATCAATGACGCTGACCGCATTAGGGTATTGCTGATTAATCTCTTTAGTTGCGTCAAGTACTAATGCTTGCAACTCTTTCACACTTAGCCCTGGAAGCGGTCGCATATCTATATGCATTTCGCAGCAACCACAAATTCTATTCGCGTTGTCACCACCATGAATATTACCAAAATTCAATGTAGGGTAAGGTATTTTAAAATGTTCTAATGAATATTTATGCTTTAATTGCTCTTTTAAGATCAGTAACTTTGAAATGATTTTATGCATTACTTCGATGGCGTTAATACCACGTTCGGGATCGGAGCTATGCCCTGAACGTCCAATTACTCTAATTGCTGTACTCATATGTCCTTTATGTGTAAATACTGGAGTCATATCAGTCGGTTCGCCAATGATACAGCGCGCAGGTTTTAAATTTGGGTGCCTACAAATTTGTTGTGCACCGGCCATTGTAGTTTCTTCGTCGGCAGTGGCGAGTATTAAAATAGGTTGAGTTTGCTGTTTTTCATCAAGTTCACTAATAGCTTGTAGCACAAAAGCAAAAAAACCTTTCATATCAATGCTTCCCAGCCCGTATAATT
Source organism: Pseudoalteromonas sp. Ld19 (assembly GCF_045064135.1). Taxonomy (NCBI): domain Bacteria; kingdom Pseudomonadati; phylum Pseudomonadota; class Gammaproteobacteria; order Alteromonadales; family Pseudoalteromonadaceae; genus Pseudoalteromonas; species Pseudoalteromonas sp. Ld19. The sequence goes on from NZ_JBISHA010000017.1 coordinate 472,846, forward strand.
TATTATCGAGTTCGGTAAGTTTAAATGGGTTGTGATTCCAGCGGCTATCATCAAACGGTACTGTATCGGTATGACCCGCAAGCATTAGTCCTCCATCGCCTTTTCCGCGTCTGGCTAATAAATTATAGCGACCCTTAGCGCCTTCTAGTTCAATAATTTCACACGTAAAACCAAGTGTTTCGCACCATTGTGTAAGTAACTCAATGACGCTTTTATTACTCATACACTGGCTGTCTTCAATTGCACTGATAGAAGGAGCTGCAATCAGTTGTTGATACATAGAAATAAACGATGGCAAAGGCATAAAAAATCCAAAATAAGTATTCAATTTAATTGCATAACAATATAAAAGTATTTATGATGAATATCAATTCACTTTTTAAGCATAAATATATTAAAAGTAACGTTATGAAAACAGTGCGACGATAATCAAAATTCATTAATAAAAGGCTGAATTAGCGCCAAGGCTAGTTTAAGCGAACATTATAGGTAAGTAATAACTAATTTTAAGATAACGAGATACAAATGAATGTAGTGATTATTGGCGCAAGTGGATACAGCGGCGCAGAGTTAGCAAGTTTAGTTGTTAAACACCCAAACTTAACGTTAACAGGCTGTTATGTATCTGAGGGTAGCTTAGATAAAAAAAAATTGCTGAGTGATTTATACCCAGAGCATCTCGGCTTGCTTGACCTACCATTACTTCCTCTTAGTGAATCAGCTTTTGATGATATTCAAATTGGTGCTGATTATGTGTGTTTATGTACTGATCATAAAGTGAGTGTTGATTTAGCACCGCGTTTTTTAGCAATGAGTAAAAAGGTCTTTGATTTATCTGGCGGTTATCGCCTTGCGAGCAATGATGATTACGTTACCTACTATGGTTTTGAGCACAAACATCCTGAGTTATTAAATAAAGCTGCTTATGGTTTAGCTGAATGGAATGGCGATGCAATTGCTGAAGCTCAATTAGTTGCTGTGGCAGGGTGTTACCCTACAGCTGCACTTAATGCATTGAAACCCCTACAACAAGCAGGTTTGTTAAGCGAGCAACGTATTATCATTAATGCGGTGTCGGGTGTAACTGGTGCTGGGCGTAAAGCCAGTGTAGGTACTCATTTTTGTGAGGTATCACTTGCTCCTTATGGTTTATTTAACCACCGTCACGGTCCTGAAATTGAGCAACACCTTGGTCACCAAGTGTTATTTACGCCGCACTTAGGCAACTTTCCTCGTGGTATTTTAGAAACTATTTATGTGCAATTAAAACCAAATGTAACAAGTGTTCAGGTAAATCAAGCGTATCAAGTTCTTGCTAATGAACCTCTTATTCGTTTACTCGGCGATAAGATTCCATCCATTAAAGGCGTAACAAAGCAGCCCTATGTTGATATTGGTTGGCAGCAACAAGGGCAGCAGCTCATTGTAATAGCTGCAATTGATAATTTATTAAAAGGCGCTGCTGGACAAGCTTTGCAGTGCATCAATTTATCAATGAACTTAGATCACACTACGGGCTTAAAAGGAGCGTTTTAAATGAGTAAAAAAACGTGGGTTATTAAACTCGGTGGTGCAGTACTTAATACAGAAAATGCAGCAAAAGCGTTGTTTGATGTACTCAATGAGCAAACAAATGATGAGTTTGTCATTGTGCATGGCGGTGGTGTACTTGTTGATACTTGGTTAAAAGGGGCTGGCTTTGCTAGTGCTAAACACCAAGGTTTGCGTATCAGCCCCGCAGAGCAAATGCCTTATATAGTGGGTGCCCTTGCTGGTTGTGCAAATAAACAATTAATGGCTCAAGCTATTCGTACTGGTCATAAGCCTGTTGGTTTGAGTCTTTTCGAGGCGGGTGTTAGCGCTACACAAAAGTTAAAAGCGCTTTGCTTAGTGGGTAAATGCACAAGCAATGACGATTCTATTGTTAACGATTTACTTAAACTTGGCCGCTTACCCATCGTTAGTTCTATTGGTTTTGATGAACAAGGGCTTTGGTACAACGTAAATGCTGATGAAGCTGCAGCAGCTATTGCGGGTAATTTAAATGCAGAACTTATATTTATGACTGATGTAGAAGCGGTGCTTGATGCTAATAAGCAGCCGTTACATCAACTTGACACAAAACACATTGATACTTTAATTACGGATGGAGTAATTGTGGGCGGGATGGAGGTCAAAGTTAAGACCAGTCTTCACGCTGCCCAACACTTACGACGCGGTGTGTATATTTCCAGCTGGCAAAAGCCAGAAAATTTAATTGCTTTGCTTGAGGGCAAGCACGTAGGAACTAAAATTACACCATAGGTTTATTATGTTTGAGAATTTTTTAACGGGTTTAGAGTTAGACCAAGAAAGCGCACTTAATTTATTAAAGCTAGCGCAAGATATAAAAGCAAAGCCAGAAAAATACAGCAATGTATTAGCGGGAAAATCAATCGTTACATTGTTTGAAAAACAAAGTTTACGTACTCGTTTATCATTTGATATTGGTATAAATCGTTTAGGTGGTCATGCAGTTTATTTAGATCAGCAAAATGGTGCTATGGGCGCACGTGAATCAATTAAAGATTTCGCACTTAATATTTCTACTTGGGCTGACGGTATTGTGGCGCGTGTAAATCAGCACAGTACATTAGCTACGTTAGGTGAGTTCTCATCGGTACCTGTAGTAAATAGTTTGTGTGATTTGTATCACCCATGCCAAGCACTGGCTGATTTTTTAACGCTTCAAGAAGTACATGGCGATGTGAGTCAGCTTAAAGTTGCTTACTTAGGTGAAGGTAATAACGTGACTCATTCATTGATGTTACTTGCTGCTACTTTAGGTACTGACTTTGTTGCTGTAACACCAAAAGGGTGTTCGCCTGATTCACAAATACTTAAAAAAGCAGAGCAAATTGCAGCAATGAATGGTGCATCAGTGATGGTAAGTGACCGTGTTGAAGCAGCTGTTGGTGCAAACGTTGTATACGCAGATACATGGGTATCAATGGGTGATACAACACCGCTTGAGCAAGTTAAAGAAAAATATATGCCTTATCAATTAAATCAGGCATTACTAAATCAAACCGGTGCAACTACGGTTTTACATTGCCAACCGGCACACCGTGAATTTGAAATTACCTCAGAGGTAATGGATGGTCCAGCATCAAGAATTATTCAACAAGCAGAGAATCGCATGCATGCGCAAAATGCTCTGTTAGTGACATTACTAAACCCAAATTTTGTTAAGGAACACCTATGAGTTCAATTAAAAAAGTCGTTTTAGCCTATTCAGGTGGTCTTGATACGTCGGCTATTGTGCCATGGTTAAAAGAAAACTACGGCTGCGAAGTAATCGCGTTTGTAGCTGATGTAGGCCAAGGCGCAGAAGAGCTTGAAGGCGTAGAAGCTAAAGCAATCGCCTCTGGTGCATCTGAATGTTACGTAGTTGACTTAAAAGATGAAATGGTAAGTGATTACATTTACCCAACACTTAAAACCGGTTCAATTTACGAAGGTACTTATTTATTAGGTACGTCTATGGCGCGTCCTATTATTGCTAAAGCACAGGTTGAAATTGCACGTAAAGTAGGTGCTGATGCACTTTCTCATGGTTGTACAGGTAAAGGTAATGATCAAGTTCGTTTTGAATCATGTTTTGCGGCCCTTGCCCCTGATTTAAAAGTAATTGCGCCATGGCGTGAGTGGGATTTATCCAGTCGTGAATCATTACTCAATTACTTAGCTGAGCGTGATATTCCCTGTTCAGCGTCAGCTACAAAAATTTATAGTCGTGATGCCAATGCATGGCATATTTCGCACGAAGGTGGCGAACTTGAAGATCCATGGTGTCAACCCACAGAGCAAGTATGGACTTGGACTAACTCTCCAGAGCAAGCACCAGACAAATCAGAATTAGTAACATTAAAAGTTGTTGAAGGCGAAGTGGTTGCTGTAAATGGCGTCGAGCTTAAACCATACGATTGCCTAGTTAAATTAAACGACATTGCATCACCTCATGGTGTTGGACGTGTTGATATTGTAGAAAACCGTTTAGTGGGCATGAAGTCACGCGGTTGTTACGAAACGCCAGGCGGCACAGTCATTATGGCTGCACTTCAAGCAATTGATGAGCTAGTACTTGATAAAGCAAGCCGTAAATGGAAAGAAGTATTGGGTGGTGAATTTTCTCATTTAGTATACGACGGCCGTTGGTTTACACCACTTAAAGATTCTATTTTAGCCGGTGCAGAAGCGCTTTCTAAAGTGGCAACAGGTGAAGTGGTACTTAAGCTATATAAAGGTCAAGTAACTGCGGTTCAAAAGCAGTCACCAAATAGTTTATATAGCGAAGCATTTGCTACATTTGGCGAAGACGATGTGTACGACCAATCACACGCTGAAGGCTTTATTCGTTTATTTTCGCTTTCAAGCAGAATTTCAGCACTCGCTAAAAAGTAAATTATTACGCCCCTGTAAAGGGGCACTAAAGGGTTTGGAGATATTTCATGGCATTATGGGGCGGACGTTTTTCTACGGGTCCAGATGAGGCGTTTAAGCAATTTAACGACTCTCTTCCCTTCGATTATCAGTTAGCAGAGCAAGATATTATCGGCTCTGTGGCATGGGCTGGCGCACTTGAGCAAGTCAATGTGTTATCAAATGATGAACACAAAAAACTTGTTGCGGCATTGTATGAGTTACTTGAAGAAGTAAAAGGTGATCCACTCGCTGTAGCAACATCAGGCGCAGAGGATATTCATTCACATGTTGAGGCTGCATTAATCGAAAAAGTAGGTGATTTAGCTAAAAAATTACATACAGGCAGAAGCCGTAATGACCAAGTAGCGACAGACTTTAGATTATGGTGTAGAGATACAGCCGAGCATATTTTAAAAGCAATCGCACAATTAAAAGGTGAATTTGTAGCGCTTGCTGAGCGAGAACTCGGTACTATTTTGCCAGGTTACACTCATTTACAGCGCGCTCAACCAGTACTATTTAGTCACTGGTGTATGGCATACGTTGAAATGCTGGAACGCGACGAAAGCCGTTTACAAGACGCTAAAGCCCGTATGAACTATTGCCCGCTAGGCAGTGGCGCGTTGGCTGGCACTGCTTATCCAATTGATCGTCAAGCACTTGCGCAAGGTTTGGGTTTTACTGGTGCGACTAAAAATAGTCTTGATGGCGTATCCGATCGCGATTTTGTTGTAGAGTTATTAAGCTGTGCGTCAATTTCGATGATTCATTTATCGCGTATGTCTGAAGATTTGATTTTTTATAATTCGGGTGAAGCCGGCTTTATAGAACTTGCAGATAATGTGACGTCTGGTTCGTCTTTAATGCCACAAAAAAAGAATCCAGACGCACTCGAACTTATTCGCGGTAAAACGGGACGTGTGTTTGGTGCATTTAGTGCAATGATGATGACGCTAAAAGCACTTCCATTGGCTTACAACAAAGACATGCAAGAAGATAAAGAAGGCATTTTCGACGCGATGCCAACATGGCTTGCGTGTATTCATATGGCTCAAGCATGTATTAAAGGTATAAAAGTAAAAGGCGAGCGTACGCTTGCGGCTGCTAAAGGGGGTCATGCTAATGCAACAGAGCTGGCTGACTACCTTGTGGCTAAGGGCATACCCTTTAGGGAGGGGCATCACATTGTAGGTGTTTTAGTGCAGCTAGCTATTAGTGAAAATAAAACACTAGAAGCACTTTCGCTTGAACAGTACAAATCAGTAAATGATGTTTTTGAAGACGATGTATATCCGGTTTTAGAAATAGACGCATGTATAAAAGCCCGTCAAGCTTTTGGCGGCACATCGATAGAGCAAGTAACGGGGGCAATTAAAGCCGCCAAAAAAAAACAGCAAATAACGGTTCGTGATGCAAATCTAGATGATGTTGAGTCAATAGCTAAGCTCATTCAGCACTGGGCTACAGTAGGTGAAAACTTACCGCGTGCAAAAAGTGACATGGTGCATTCTATAAATGAATTTGCGGTTACTGAAATTAACGGTAGGGTAACAGGTTGCGCTTCTTTATATATTTACGATACGGGGCTTGCCGAAATACGCTCATTAGGAATAGATCCACAAAGTACAGTAACGGGACAAGGAAGGCAGTTAGTTGATCATCTATTAATAAAAGCCAAAAAATTGGCACTAAATAGAGTCATAGTGCTAACGCGTGTACCAGAATTTTTCGAAAAACAGTGTTTTACATTTTGTACAAAAGAGAGTTTGCCTGAAAAAGTAATGAAAGACTGTGAGCTTTGTCTTCGTAAAGATAATTGTGACGAAGTCGCAATGGAATATATTTTAAGGTTAAGTAAAGGTGCGGAGATCCCATGTAAATATGTAGCTTAAATTCCCTAGATACAAAAGCGTACGGTTATCCCTGTGCGCTTTTATTCCAATTCGCTTAATTAAGTGGTCTATTTTGAAGTAAGAAAATCTTGTTAATAGCAAGGCAAAGTTTCGTTATTTGGTTGTTCTCGGTAATTGCTCTGCATTCATTTACCAGCAATTTTTATTCTTAATTTTCTCGTGTCAAAAAAAATTGGCACACTGGTTGCTTTAATATAAACCAAGTAGCAAAAGTGGCTACTTGGACTAAAATATATAACGTGTTTAACGGTACAATGGTGTGATTAAAAGTTGCGCCAAATATAACTTTATAAGGAACAATTACATGCAAATTTCAAACAATAGCCAAGTACAGATGCAAGCATACAATAAAACGCAACAATTAAAGCCTGCAATGGAACAAACTGCTAGCCCTAAAACCCTGCAGTCTGATACAGTAAGTATCTCTCAAGAAGCCATGGCAGCAGCTGGAGCTGAACTTCAACGTGGTGGCGGAATGATACCTATTAAACCTAAATGATATATAAAGGCTACGAATGTTTTTAACTGAGTTTTTTGGCTTTTTTTCGTTATCTGCTCTCACAATGTGGGGTTTTCTAATGGCGTTCTTCTTTAATGCCTTTGTTTATTCCCTTGGTGTAAAAAGAAATACGACCTTATTACTCAGTTCATTTGTTATGATGCTCTCATATACAGTGTCAGATTACTTCTTTACGTGGTTATCGATCAAAACAACTACTTTATTAGATTGGGCCATATACGATTTAATCACCATAGCTGTTCTTACTATGGCTTTTTTAATTATTAAGAAATCAACTTCCTCATTTTTATATTTAATTGTAGGTTTAACAATTAATTCCTCTTTATTTTTATCTATGTATATAGATATGTATATATACAAAAACCAAGAACCTTGGTTTCTTTGGAATATATACGCATTTTCAGTAAATATAATTGACTTGATGATGATTGTAGCCCTAATAACCGATAGAGATTTTTTAGGCCTTCACATACTTAAAGGTAAACTCGTTAGCCTTTTAAAACCTAAAAAAATCTACAAAAGGCTATAACTATCAGTATAGGTTGTGTTTGTATTTTTCAGCTAAGTTATAATAATTTACGATGAAAATTTATTACCTTGGGTAATCTCATAAGGTGTTTTGTAGTCATATATTATCTAGAGCAGAAAAGCACCTAATTAGCGCATGCTTATAATGCGCTAATGCAGTCAATGGCTATTAAGAGTCACAGCCTAATTTGGTTTTTAAAGCCTTTACTATAACAGGGTCTACAAATTCGCTGACATCACCATTGTGACGTGCCACTTCTTTAACAAGTGTTGAGGAAATAAAAGAGTTTCTCTCTGCTGGGGTTAAAAATACGCTTTCTAAATCTGGGTTGAGGCGGCGATTCATATTAGCGAGTTGAAACTCGTAATCAAAGTCAGATACCGCTCTAATTCCACGAATCAATACATTGGCATTATTATCTCTTGCTAAATCTGCCAGCAGCCCTGAAAAACCAATTACTTTCACGTTATCTAAATGACTTAAAATGGTGTTGGCCAGCTCCACACGTTCCTCAAGACTAAAACAAGGTTTTTTACTCGGGTTATGCGCAATAGCGACTAATACGGTATCAAACATTTTTGCAGCACGCTGAATAAGGTCAGTATGACCGTTTGTCAGCGGATCAAAAGTGCCAGGGTAAATTGCAGTTATGTTCATAATATTCACTATTTATTATTTTAACGTTAGTTTAACAGTGTTTTTTGCACAAATCAGCAATTGCAAATAGCAATGCTTCAAAGGGAATATGTGGGGTAGGAGTGTTATATGGTAGATATTTGTTTATACTGCATAGCCTCTTTTTTAGTGTAACGTAGCCCTTAGATAATTTGAGTATTAGCATATGAATACCAAGGACAAAATAATACACACCAGTATTTCGTTATTTAACGAACAAGGTGAACGTGCAATATCGACCAATCATATTGCGTCGCATTTAGGGATGAGCCCTGGTAATCTTTACTATCATTTTAAAAATAAAGAAGACATTATTCGTCATATATTTGCACTTTATCGTGATCATTTAAGCACTCACTTTAAACCAATTAATAAAGACGATGATGCTTTTAGCCATTTAACAGCCTACTTAGACTCGTTATTTGAATTGATGTGGCGATATCATTTTTTTTACGACAATCTAGGTGATATTTTATCGCGAGATGCCTATTTAAAGCAGGCCTATATTGACTTTCAATTAGAGTTATTAGAGCAGGTGCGTAAGATTATTCTTGGTTTACGTGATAGTGAAATGATTGCTATAGATGAAGAAGATGCTATTGAGCTGGCTCACACACTAAAGCTTACAGTAAGTTTTTGGACGCCTTATATTAAAGCGCGTAGATTAAGTGGGACACTGTTAGAGCAAGATATTTATCATGGCATTTTAAAAGTACTGACATTATTTAGAGCTTACAGTACGGATAAAAGTATTAATAAGCTTAATCAGTTAAGAGATAAATACACTGAGTTAGCACAACATGCCCAAAGTGATATCTAACGATTGAGTTTTGGTTATTTCCTAGACGCTGAATTTTTTGTTATAATCGCGCGCCAAATGTCTGGGAGCGCGAATTCCCGCAGTCTAAGAGTGAACTATGCTTAAATTTATCGTCAAACTACACCCTGAAATAGCCATTAAAAGCCGTTCAGTCCGTAAACGCTTTACCAAAGTGTTAGAAAATAACATTAAGATTGTATTGCGTCGTGTTGACGAAAAAGTACAAGTAAGAAATAACTGGGATAATATTTCAGTTGTTACCAAGCTTGAAGATGCACAAGTTCGCCTTGAGTTTATCGACAGCCTTAAGCGCATACCTGGTATTGTTCAGTTTATTGAAGTAACCGAAACGCAATTTGAAACACTCGATGATATCTATCAAAAAACCATCGCTTTAGTTGGTCATACTATTGTAGGTAAAACCTTTTGCGTACGTGCTAAGCGTATAGGGCAACACGACTTTACCTCAACTGATTTAGAACGCTATGTTGGCGGCGGGTTAAATCAGCACATTGAAGGCGCAAGCGTTAAACTTAGCCGCCCAGAAGTGACAATACGCCTAGAAGTAAAAGACGATAAAGCTTACATTGTTTCGCAAACGCATTTTGGTATGGCGGGCTTCCCGTTGCCAACTCAAGAAGATGTACTTTCGCTGATGTCTGGTGGCTTTGATTCTGGCGTAGCAAGTTATCAAATGATTCGAAAAGGTGCGCGTACACACTTTTTATTCTTTAATTTAGGTGGCGCAGCGCACGAAATTGGTGTTAAACAAGCAAGCTATTTTTTATGGAAAAAATACAGTTCAACACACAAAGTTAAATTTATAACTATTGATTTTGAACCCGTTGTCGCTGAAATTTTAGAAAACGTTGAAAACAGCCAAATGGGTGTCGTGCTTAAGCGTATGATGATGCGCGCGGGGAGTGTTGTAGCGCAAAAGCTAAACATTCAAGCACTTGTTACCGGAGAAAGTATTGGGCAAGTATCTAGTCAAACATTAGCTAATTTAAGCGTGATTGATCGTGTAACTGAAACGCTTATTTTACGCCCGCTTATTCAAAACGACAAACAAGAAATTATCAACCTAGCTCGCCAAATTGGTACCGCCGAAATGGCCGAAACGATGCCAGAATACTGTGGTGTTATTTCTAAAAAGCCGACTGTTAAAGCCAAAATTGAAGTAATAGAAGCCGAAGAAGAAAAGTTCGACTTTGATGTGCTTGATACGGTGGTAGATAATGCACGTACAATGGATGTGCGCGATATCGATGTTGAGGCTAAGCAAGAGCTAAAAGAAGCTGAGTCAGTTGCTGATTTACCTGCGGGCGCGGTTGTTGTTGATATTCGCTCTCCAGAGGAAGAAGACGCATCGCCACTTGAGATAGACGGAGTTGAAGTAATACACTTACCATTTTTTCGCTTAGCAACTAAGTTTGGTGATTTACCAAAAAATACGGACTATTATTTATATTGTGATAGAGGCGTAATGAGTCAGCTACAGGCACTTATGTTGCAAGAGCAAGGCTTTGATACTGTAAAGGTTTATCGTCCATAAAAGTTAAAAATTGATATAAGCGTGGTTTATACCACGCTTTTTTTTGCCTGAATTTTAGCTAATAACTGATTATTATAGGGGGTTTTAATATTATAAACTTTACCCTGTTCATTAATATAACCACACATTGCTGTTATTTCAGTTGGCCTCTCGTTAATCACATCTTGTTGCATGGAAGAGTAATTTTGCGCTGTTAGTTCCATTACGTTATAGGCTGTAGTTAGTGCATTAATTAAAGGAATATTAAGGCCTTGTGCTTTTGCAATGTTACATGCTTCAGTGAGTAAATTGATGATCATTGAATTGTATTGGGGATCGCGAAGTTGGCCATTTTTAACGTTATGTAATGCACTTAATGGATTTATGGCAATATTAACGAATAGTTTCTCGAATCGTAGTTGTTGTATGTTGCTTGTAGCGTGTAGCTTTGGAATACTTTTTAAAGTGTTAGCCATAGTTGATATGTTTTTAAGTGCTAAACTATTGCAGCCACCAATTACACTTTGGCCTTCACCGGTATGTTGCACAATGTATTGATTCGATTTAAAGCCTGCCATACTTGTTGTTAAAAAGTAGAGAGCTTGGCTTGGGATTAATTCTGACTTTAATTCTTCAACATTACCCATGCCATTATGTGAAAGTACTATATTTGTGTGCTCAGTTAAGTAAGGCTTTACCTGCTCAAACGCGCTTTGCACTTGAAAAGCTTTCACAGTCATTAATATCACGTCAAATTTTGGTTGTGCAGCTAGTTGATTTAGTGAGATGAAGCGGGCATTTATTTTTTGTGAGGCACTGTTTTTACGACTATAAAAGCGCGTATTATTTGTAGCTTTACGTGTTAAAACATAAACGTTGTGTTGGTTACTTAAAAAATGACTTAAAAGTAAACCAATTGCACCATCACCAACAACAAGAATATTAGTCATAAGGATTCTTTTTGCGAGGAGTAAAAATCACTCTGAGTAAAAAATAGCTAGCTGCACCTGCAAAATCGGCAATAAAATCACCTATAGATGCTTGCCTGTAAGGAAGGGCATCTTGCATTATTTCGATGCAAGCGCCATAACCTGCTAGTAACAATATTTGTGCGTATAAAGGTAGCTTAAATGCCTTATCCATTATTATGGCAAGTGCGAAAAAAATCCCAAAGTGGGCTACTTTATCAATATGAGGGAATAAATTTGTAACCCCTCCTTTTATTTCTTTGGCAAATAAAAAGGTAAACGCTACGATACTGATCAAAAAAATTGCTTGGTAAACACGCCTTGTCACGACAAATCCTAAAATCGCTTAAAAAAGAGACCGAAGTATATCAAACTAATTTAGTATCGCACCTGAACAAGGTGCAGAAAAATGTAAAGATTTATTATTTTAGCGTTATAATTGCGGCATAAATTAAGATTACACCAATTGCATTAAATTAGTGATCTATTATAGCGATAAGAAAATAGCTCAATAATAAGGCTAAAATTATGATACATAGTTGTTCTATATAAATAATTTTTAACCTCGTTAGTAAGTTATTTAATACGCTAGAATGATCATGTTTTTAATAAAATTGGTATTAGACCGTTAGGAGAAACCAGTGCCTTCATTTGATATTGTATCTGAAGTAGAAATGAACGAAGCTAAAAACGCAGTCGATAACGCAAATCGTGAACTAGAAACACGCTTTGACTTTAGAGGCGTTGATGCATCTATAGAGTTAAATGATAAAACAATTAAATTAAAAGCCGAAGCAGACTCTCAGGTTATGCAGTTATTTGATATTTTGGCGAACAAAATATCTAAGCGTGGCATGGACGTATCAAGTTTAGAGCTACAAGATATTAGTCGTGCAGGCAAAAATGTTTTTCGTAATGTAGGGTTAAAGCAAGGCATCGAAAAAGACATGGCTAAAAAAGTTGTAAAAGCCATTAAAGACTCGAAAGTTAAAGTGCAAGCGGCGATTCAAGGTGAAGAAGTACGTGTAACAGGTAAAAAACGCGACGACCTTCAAGAAGCAATGCAGGTTGTGCGCAGCGCCGATTTAGGCCAGCCTTTCCAATTTAAAAATTTCCGTGATTAAAACACCTCCAAAAATCTAGCTAACCAGCTAGGGGGTTAATTAAAAGCCAAACAGCAGTGTTTGGCTTTTTTGTTATATGGGCTTGCTCTTTCATAACTCACATTGGTAAATCTGTATTTAGCTATATAGACGTCCATTGACATTTATCAACAAAATACTCACAATAGCGGCATATTTTCAAGGTGCTTGCTAAACGCTTCAAGTTAATAAGTTTTTAGCAGGATAATCGGGAAGTTGGTGCGTTTTCACGATGACTACAAACCCAACACTGCCCCCGCAACGGTAAAGTATGGCATGTTTTTATGTGCTTACTGAGTCCGGAGACCGGCCTTGATGCAATCTTACTTACTTAAATCTTTGCGGTGGGCAAAGGTAGGGGATCTCATGCTAAACAAAACAACCCTTGGCGTTGCAATTTCTGCTGCGCTTTCATTTTCTGCGTCTGGTGCAGAACAATCAATTGAAAAAATAACCGTTACAGCTAATAAGCTTGAGCAATCAATTAATGATGTTTTAGCGAGCGTAAATGTTATTGAACGTGCTGAAATAGAAGCAAGTAACGTACGCGATTTACCAGCATTACTAAGTAAACAGGTGGGTTTTCAAGTTAACCCAAACGGTGGTTTTGGTCAAAATACAGGTGTTTCACTGCGTGGTACGGGCTCTGGCGATACGTTGATTTTGATTGACGGTGTACGTACAGGTTCTGCAACCCTTGGTATAAAAGCATTAAGTAATATCCCTCTAAATAGTATTGAACGCATAGAAATTATTAAAGGTTCTCGCGCAGCTGTTTATGGCTCTGATGCACTCGCTGGTGTTATTAATATTATTACGCGTGAGTCAGATAACTTATCTCTAAGCGCTACATTTGGTTCAGACTCTTATCAAAATTATCAAGTTGCAGGCTCTGTAAAATCAGATGATATAACGACAGCATTTAACGCAGGCTTTGAAAAAACAGATAACTTTGACGTACTGCAAAGCGTAGCACCAGATGAAGATGGCTATGAAAATAAAAATCTTGGTTTTAAAGTAAATTACACAGATGCACACTACGGTAACTTTAAGTTATTAGGTCAATACAGTGAAGGTTTTGCAGATTACGACAGTCGCTTTAGCCCTGCCACAAGTACTGTAGAAATAGGTGATTTTAAAAACTATCAGCTTTCTGCAGGTTGGAGTAAAAACTACACGAACCAATCGCACAGCATTGATTTAGCGCTTGCAACGGATGACTCTGATAACACTTATGTTAATTTTTCTACTGGTATGCCAATAACAAGTACATTTATAACTAAACGCACACAGGTCGATTATAACGGCCAATACCGACTATCTAATAATTTTAATATTAGTGGGGGTATTAACTGGTATAACGACGATGTATCGCAAAGTTCTACTATATTTGAAGTGCAAGAACGTGACGTACTGGCTGTGTTTGTAGGAGCTTACTACGATGCAGATAAAGTGCTGGCTAATTTAACGGTTCGCCAAGATGATGACGAGCAATTTGGTGACGAAATAACATATACCGCAGCTGCTGGTTATCGTTTATCTAAAGATGCAACGTTTCGTATAAATCAAAGTACTGGTTTTAAAGCCCCTACATTTAACGATTTATATTTTCCAGCTTTTGGTAATCCTAGTTTACAGCCAGAAAAATCAGTAAACCGTGAACTTGGATTAAGTATCGATTTTGATTTTGCGCAAGTTGATGTTGCAGTTTTCAGAAACGATATTGAAGATAAAATTGATTATAATACAAGTTTTGCGTTAGCTAATATTAATGAAGCGCGTTATGAAGGCCTTGAGTTTAGCCTTTCTCAACAGATTTTTGGATTTGATAGCAACCTTAACTTTGCTTATTTAAGTGCTGAAAATAAAGAAACTGGCGCAGAGCTACGCAATGTTGCTAAACGCACATTTAACTGGGAACTTGCAAAGCAGTTTGGTGCATTTGATGCAAGCTTAGATATGCAATATCGTAGCGATCGCCAAGGTGCTAAGGCGCGCTTAGGCTCATATACACTTTGGAACTTAGCGGGTAATTATCAAGTAAATGAACATATTGAAGTTTCGCTTCGTGTAGAAAACTTATTTGATAAAGAGTATAACGCTGTTGATTCGCACGTAGATGCTACAACAGGCAAAGTGTACTACTATAACACGCCAGAGCGTCGCTTTTTTGCAGGCGCAAGTTACCAGTTTTAATCGTTAAAGAGTAAAAAATACAAAAGCCCGATTTAAATCGGGCTTTTTACTGTACGACTAAATTTATTCACTCAGTCAAAAACTCTTCGAACACGGTTTCAAACTTATGTAATTTTGGCGCGATTAAAATACTGCAATAACCCTGCTGTGGGTTTTCATTGTAATAGTCTTGATGATAGTGCTCAGCTGGGTAATAAGTGCTAGCAGGGCTTACCTCTGTAACAATTGGATTACTTACATGACTTTGCAGTTGAGCTATTATCTCATTGGTTTGTTTTAGCTGGGTGTTATCATGATAATACACAACACTTCTATACTGTGTGCCTATATCGTTACCTTGGCGATTCAATTGTGTTGCATCATGCAGTGTGAAAAACATTGCTAACAGTGTTTCAAAGCTAACCAAAGTCGCGTCAAATTCAATTTCAACAACCTCAGCGTGACCGGTTGTGCCTGAGCATACAGAATCATATGTTGGGTTAGTAGTTTCGCCGCCGGTGTAGCCAGAACTTACGGTTAGTACGCCATTTACACGTCTAAATGCAGCATCTATACACCAAAAACAGCCGCCACCAAATGTTGCTACTTGCGTTGTTGAGCTCATAAGTATTCCTAAAATGTATATGGGGTTTAAAGGCGAGCATAAATTGTATGCGCCGTAACAACAAGGTTACGGCGCAATTAATAGACTAGATCTCTTCTAGTGGTTTTTCAGCGGCTTGTTTGTCTAATTTTTGCTGCAAAAACTCAGGTGATTGAGTGTTACGTGCAAGTGCATAATATGCAGCTGGTACAACAAAAAGAGTTAGCAGGGTTGATACAATAACACCGGTAAATACGACTACACCAATGACCATACGGCTTTCAGCACCTGGGCCTGAGGCAAGTACTAAAGGCACTGCGCTCATAACGGTTGTTAATGACGTCATAATGATTGGGCGCAAGCGCTGTGTAGCAGCTTGTAATATTGCTTCACTAAATTCAACGCCTTTATCGCGTAATTGGTTAGTAAATTCAACAATCAAAATACCATTTTTAGCGCTTAACCCGATGAGCATAACAATACCTATTTGGCTGTAAATATTTAAGGTAAGCCCTGTAGCCCAAAGGCCAAACATAGCACCCATTAAACCAAGTGGTACGGTAAGCATAATTACAAACGGGTGCATAAAGCTTTCAAACTGCGCCGCAAGTACTAAAAAGGTCACGGTTAACGCGAGTATAAATACGTAGGTCATTGCTGATGCGCCTTCGTAATAAAGTTGCGACTCACCTTTGTAGTCTACTGCACCGTCTATATCGTTTTCCTCAGCAGCGACTTCGTTTAAAAAGTTAAGTGCTTCTTCAAGCGTATAGCCATCTGCTAAGTTGGCGCTTAGCGTTATTGCGCGCATACGGTTGTAACGGTTTAAGCGTGAGGCTGTTGCTTCCTCTTTTAAGCTGATAAGGCTATCAAGTGGCACTAGTTCACCGCTACGTGATTTTAGGTATATATTCGAAATGTCGGTCGGGTTAGCAAAGTCTTCTTTCGTTCCTTTTAAAATCACATCATATTCTTCACCACGATCAATAAAGGTAGTCACGCGGCGTTGACCAAGCATTGTTTCGAGCGTACGGCCTACATCTGATACCGACACGCCTAAATCAGCCGCTTTGTTTTTATCTATGCTGACTAAAAATTGCGGGAAAGTTTCTTTGTAATCATGGTCAATTCTTACAAGACCAGGGTTTTGCTCAGCACGCTTAATTATACGGTCACGCCAGTCGGCAAGTTGTGCGTAATCATTACCTTGCAATACAAACTCAATAGGGCGAGATGAGCCACCACCGCCAATACCACGGCGCATAATGGCAAATGCACGAACATCAGTCACTTCTTGCATTTTACCGCTTATTTCATCCATTACTTCCCACGTTGAGCGTTTGCGTTTATCCCAATCGGCCATACCCACAATCGCAACACCGCCACTGCCACCCCAACCAGGTACTCTAACAAGTACGCGACTCAGTTCACCTGCTTCAGAATAAGGCATTAAGCGCTCTTCTATTTTAGCCATATTAGCAGCGTTGTTTTCGTAGCTTGCCCCTTCAGGGCCGCTCATCATGATAAAGAATGTACCACGGTCTTCTTTTGGTGTTAGCTCAGAGGGAACTTGTAAAAACAGTGAGTAACTAACAAAGCCCGCTAATAATAAGCTCACCATTAAGCCCCATTTACGGGTTATATTAGTAGAGAGTGACTTGCGGTAACTTACTTCAATTTTAGTAAATTGACGGTCCATCCATTGGCTAAATTTATTTGGTTTATCTGATACTTTAAGTACTTTAGAGCATAGCGCAGGTGCCAGTGTCAGTGCCGTAACACTTGAGAAAAACACGGCAGCACTTACCGCCATAGCGAATTCTGTAAATAATGCACCGATTCGACCATCCATAAATACCAGTGGTACAAACACAGATATAAGTACAAGCGTGGTTGCTACTATAGCAAAACCGACTTCACGCGCGCCTCTAAATGCAGCTAGTAACGGCGGCTCACCCAGTTCAATACGACGGTGAATGTTTTCAAGCATGACAATGGCATCATCTACCACTAAACCGATAGCGAGTACTAGCGCTAGTAGGGTAAGTAAGTTGATTGAGTAACCCATAGCTAATAAAAACATAAAGCTACCGACCAATGCGACAGGTACAGTCACCGCTGGTATAAGTGTTGCCCTTATATTGCCTAAAAACAAAAATATAACGAGCACGACTAAACCCATAGAGATAGCAAGCGTGCTGTAAACTTCACTAATTGATTCTTTAATAAATACAGACGAATCATAGCTATCTTGAATAGTGGTCCCTTCAGGCAAGTTTCGTTTGATTTTTTCAAGTTCGCTACGTGCGTTATCGACTACGGTAAGTGTGTTTGCTTTAGCTTGTTTTACAATACCTAAACCAATCATGTTACGACCGTTACCACGAAACAAGCTTTCGTCATCGGCGGCTTCAAGGTGAACATCGGCGACTTCACCTAAACGCACTAAATAACCTTCTTCACCGCGTTTAATAACCAGATTTTCAAAGTCGCGTTGATCTTTATAGCTGCGTGCTGTTCGCACGGTGAAGTCACGGTCTATTGATTCTATTTCGCCAGCCGGTAACTCAACGTTTTCTGTACGAAGAGTGTTTTCTATGTCGCTTGAGGTAATACCCCGTGCGGCCATTGCTTGTCGATTAAGCCAAATTTTCATGGCATATTGGCGTTCACCACCAATGCGTACATTAGATACACCATCTACTACGGCTAAACGGTCAACTATAAAACGCTGTGCATAGTCAGATAGTTGTAATGAGTCCATTGTTTCGCTGTTTAATACAAACCATGCTATTGGGCTTTCATCACTATTAGATTTAGACACTTCTGGCGGTCGAACTTGATCGGGCAAACTATCAAGTGCACGGGCTACGCGCTCGCGTACATCGTTAGATGCTGCGTCTATGTCGCGGTTTATATCAAACTCAATAGTAATGTTTGAACGTCCATTACGACTCGACGAATTAATACTTTTAATACCTTCAATACCCGAGATACGATTTTCGATAACTTGGGTGATTTTTGTTTCTATAATTTCCGCAGAAGCGCCGGTATATTCAGTACTGATGTTTACAATAGGTGTTTCAATATCAGGGTATTCTCGAAGTGGCAGCATGGTAAATGCAACCACTCCAAAAGTCAGGAGCAGTAAATTTATTACAATGGCAAAAACGGGGCGTTTGACGCTAGTATCTGTAATCTTCACATATTACCCCTTTACGCTTACTTTACTTCCAGAGCGAATTTTTATCAGCCCTTCGGTAACAATTTGCTGGCCGTCTGTTAAGCCTTCATCAATAGCAACCCAGCCGTTGTTTCTGCTAGCAACATGTACTTCTATGCGATTAGCTATACCGTCTTTAATTTGAAAAACAAAGTGTTTGTCTTGCAAAGGTATCACCGCTTTTTCTGGCACCATTAAAGCTTGATTGCTACTAAGCTCGAGTGCGGTGTTAAGTAGCATACCTGGGCGTAATAACCCTGATTTATTAGCAAAACTTGCTGTTACTTCAACACTACGTGTTACAAAGTCAATACGTGAGCTAATATGTGTTACTTTACCGGTAAAGGTTTTATCTGGGTAAGCGTCGTTTTGAGTAAGTACTTTCATACCCACGCTAAGTTGCGCCAAGTATTTTTCAGGTACTTTAAAATCAACTTTAATAATACTAATATCATCAAGCGTAGTTATTATTGTTGCGTTGCTAACATAAGCACCCACCGATATTTCACGCTTACCTAAAAGACCAGAAAACGGTGCGGTTATTGTCATTTCATTTAGTTTTACCGTAGCGCTTTCTAGCTGCGCTTTAGTTGCATCAACACGAGATAGCTGTTCTTCTAATAACGACTTTGCAGTTGATTGCGAGCGTGAAAGTTCGGTTAGTCGATTGAGCTGGCGTTTTTCTTCTTGTAGATTAATACTTAACTCTTTAACAGCAAGTTGTTCTTGCTTACTTTGCAGCTGTACTAACTTTTGGCCTTTACTGGCTAAGTCACCATCTTTAAAGTAAATATCTGTGACATAATCGTTTTGTGCGCTTTTTATATAAATGGCTTGATTTGCACGTGCACTGCCGATGGCCTCGATCATGACAGCATTTTCTTGTGAGGTAACAGTATGCGCAGATACCTGAGTAGACATTTTAGAGAAATCTGTTTGTTCGCCATGGCTAGACGGTAAATATAAGTAGACGCTAAATATTAGCAATAGCGTAATAATAAATGGGAAAAGAGCTTTGCCTGATTGTCTTGAGTACATCGTTTTCATACCTGAAAATTAATTGTAACTATTGTACGAAATAAGACCGGAGAAAGACGGTTATGTGTCTCATAAATTTGTGCGTTAAGCGTAAAAGTTGATGAGAATAATAGTGCGTACCTGTTTTGTTGCAATTAAAGAGGTAAATATATGAATTTTAAAACATCCTGCAAGGCTTGTATAAGGGCCTGAAAAGTCATTGCATGGGCTATTATTATGTTTATATTTTATATGGTGTTTTATCAGCATGGGTAAAAATAATATAAAATATAGAGCGCAAGGTACGCGCAATGGTATTGAAATATTAATAGTAGGTGCTGTTGGATTGGCATTTATTATGGCATTTAATTTATTACGCCCAGGTGAAATCAGTATTTTAGAAATTTTTTTAGTGAGTGTTTGCCTTGTTGCCATTTTTGTTGGTTTTTTAAAAACTCAAGAGCCTTTTTATAGTTTAGTGTTAGATGAAGCAACACTTGTTTATAACCATAAATATGGTTCTTGGCGTTTGCCTCATGCTAACTTTCATCACAGTGGTATACCTAAAGTAAAAGATAGTTTTGAATACATAGAATTGAATGCTGTGGGAGTGAAAGTAAATGATATAGATGAGTTTTTAGCAAATATTGCTCCTCGAATCGCAGGCAAACTACTTATAGAGCAACGATATTTATTTATGCAAGCTGTTCAAAAACATTGCAAAAATGGTAATTGCCCATCAGAATGGTTAATAGAAGACACACAATATAAATCCCAAAAAGGGATTTGCTATAATGGACTTATAGCTATGTTTGCAAACAGAGCTAAGTTCCTTCAACTGCTAACAGGTTATGATTTATTATTGCCTGCCAGTGTATTAGATAGAGATGTTTGGGATTTCAGTGCTAACTTGAATAAATGGAAGCATCAACCCAGTCAGTTTATAGCATCGCAAGTAAGAGATTAAACTGCGATAGTAGGAATCGTAATGAGCCAAGAAAGAGCCTTTTTAAAAAGTGGTCGAAATACCATAATACATAAAGATCGAAAACTTGATTTAGTTATTGTAAATTCGGAATCACACCCTCGGATTAAAGTGACACAAAGTGGTTTAGAACCATTTAAAGAAGAACTGCCAAAAAATCGCCGCGATGCGAAAGAGCGATATTTAGAGATCGTGTATGTTGGAAGTGCTGATTTGTTTGGCGAAGAAAAACAACTTCTGTTTATTCAAGCTTTAGATGGGCGTGAATACAAAGTAGATTACAGTAAAATAGGTACAAAGTTGTTTGTACGTATTCATCAAGATACTTATATGTAAATTTTAATGGCATCTTTATTGCTGTGATTACACTATAGTAATTATTTAACATAGAAGGTGCTGCGCATGAAAGCGTTTGCTTTAATTCCTCTCATTTCTTGCAGCTTACTGAGTGCATGTGGAGGCGGTGGTGGTAGTGATGATAATTTAGCTGTAGAGACATCGGTTAATGCAGGAGCTGATTTAAGTGTTATCGAAAAAACTGAATTTACCATTACTGCACAGGGCTCTCCCGCCGATGGTACATTTACGTGGCAACAAGTAAGTGGCCCAAGTTTAGACGGTTTTCCGCTTGATGGTGCAGAGCAAACACTTACGGCACCTGATATTAAAACCGACAGCAATATCGTTTTACGAGTTAGTTATCAAAGCTCAGGTAGTAGCGCCGTAAGTGACGATATTTCTATTTCAGTTAGTTCTAATAATCAACTCCCCCTCGCTGTTATTACACAAACGTTACCAGTAACTCCCCCTTCTGTATACAAAGACACTGTAACTTTAAGTGGCCTCGAATCAAGTGATCCAGATGAAAACGGTCAAATTAATAGCTATTTATGGCAGCTGTTATCAGGTCCAGATTTAAATATTACTACTTTCAATGAGGCTACCCTTAGTTTTTCACATCCTTTATTGGAAAGTAGTGAGAATTTATTGTGGCAATTAACAGTCACAGATGATGAAGGCGGTGAGGCCAGCACGCAATATACTATGACACTTAATAAAACGAATGAGTTAGTAGATGCAAATGCTGGAGAGGATCAAAATATTGAAGAGTTCGAACAAGTAACTTTAGATGCAACTAGCAGTGAAACAGTTACTGATACATATCAGTGTAAATGGCAACAACTTACCGGAAGTGCTGAGGCACTGACTGATAGTAGCCAATGTATAACAACATTTTTTGCCTCCGATGTAGATACAGATACAATATTAAGCTTTGAGGTAACGGTAACTGATTCGAAAGGACGCACCGATACAGATGCGTTATTTATTGATGTATCACCAAAATCACTGGGGCTTATAAATGACAGTGGTGTTGGTGAATGTTACAACAATACTCTGCGCATAAATTGCGATAATGATGACTTTCCGGGTCAAGATGCAGAGCTTGGTCGTGATAGCTTTGCTAATCGTCTAGATAAAGCGGGCCAAGGTAACTTAGCGTTTGATTATACAAAGCTGAATGAGTTTGCAGATGAAGTTGCTGACGACAGCACTAACTTTAGTTGTATTCGCGATAATGTAACTGGCTTGGTTTGGGAAGTGAAAAGCGGAATATCGGGTTCTTTACCAAATACCCCGTTACGTGACGGTCAAAATCATTACACTTGGAATTTAAGTGATGCAGATTCTGGTGCTGCAACTACAGGTGGTGCTAACACCACATGTCCAAGTAATACCGACTGCGGCTTACAAACGTATATTAATGAAGTTAACGCTGTTGATTTTTGTGGTGGTACAAATTGGCGAGTACCTACTTATACAGAGTTATTAGGCTTAATTGATTACGGTAAGCAAGGACAAAGAGTACTAATAGATACGAGCATTTTTCCTCATATTCCCTTAGCTGGAGCTATAAGTGGGGTCAGCTTGCCTTATTGGACGTCGCAAACGGCGGCTGATGGAACGAGTTTATCGCAAGCTTATATAATAGATATGAGTAGTGGTAATGATCTTGCCTACCCTAAAGATAAAACGGCTTATGTCCGCTTAGTCAGAAGCCGTTAGGAGAAAATTATGAAAATAACATCATTTTACACATTAACGATAATGGCTCTGAGCTTTAATCTTGCCGCCGAACAAACTTGTTACTCATCAACCGATACAACAACGCCAACTGACCGATTTGTTATAAACACGGATGGCACTGTATCGGATCCACAAACAGGTTTAATGTGGCAGCGTTGTAGCTATGGACAAGTATACAATGCGCAGACTAATAATTGTGATGGCTCTACACCATCACTTACTTGGCAAGAAGCATTAAGGGTAGCGGTTAACGATGCAACCGCAAAGCATGATGATTGGCAAGTGCCCAATATTAAAGAGCTGGCAAGTATTTTAGAGCATAGCTGTACAGAGCCAAGTATTAATGAAACTGTTTTTTTTGGCACTAAGCTACAAAATTATTGGTCTAGTACCTCAGGAGTCAGCAACATGAGCTCAGCTTGGGTTTATCAATTTGATAGTGGTTTAAATAGCCTGCATGCTAAAACCAGTGATGTGTATTTACGTTTAGTGCGCTACGAAAAGTAAATACTCAGACTCTTTTTTGTAATGTGCACTTTATTTTACATAAATTTACGTTATTTCAATAATAAAGCGCTTACAGTGTTGTCACTGCAAGCGTTTTTTTGCCATTATAGGCCGTGATTTATTGACGAAGGAACATCACGGTGTATTTAAGCTATTTTGGCCTGAACGAAAAACCATTTTCTATCTCGCCTAACCCTCACTACTTATTTTTAAGTGAACGACATAAAGAAGCCTTAGCACACCTTACCTACGGATTGGGTGAAGATGGAGGATTTGTATTATTAACGGGTGAAGTAGGTACAGGAAAAACGACAATTACCCGCAGTATGCTAGAGCAGCTTCCTGAAAATACACAAGTGGCTATGATCCATAACCCAGCACTTTCAGAGCTTGAATTATTAGCCAGTATTTGTGACGAGCTAAAAATTAGCTATGATACACAAAACGCAACGCTAAAAAGCCTTACCGATATTATAAAAAAGCATTTAGAGACAAATAATAAATCGGGTGGGCATACCATACTAATTATTGATGAAGCGCAGTTGCTTGCACCCAATGTGCTTGAACAATTGCGTTTGCTGACAAATATTGAAACCGATCATAAAAAACTATTACAAATAGTGCTCGTGGGTCAACCTGAACTACAAGAGCTTTTAAAGCGAAATGAGCTGAGGCAACTGGCTCAGCGAATAACAGCTCGTTACCATTTATTGCCACTTACGCAAGGACAAACCGTAGCCTATATTAAACATCGGCTACATATAGCTGGGTGTGATAAAGGAATATTTTCAATGGATGCTATGCAAGCTGTGCATCAATTAACGGGTGGGGTGCCCCGCCTAATGAACTTAGTATGTGAGCGAGCTTTAGTGGGCACTTTTGCAAAACAGCAGTTAGTTGTTGATGGCGATATAATAAAAAAGTCAGCCCATGAATCACTTCCTATGGATTTTATTGCCTCAACCAATAAAAAACCGCAAAACTCTATTTCTTTTTGGTCATATGGCATTGCGTTCGCTGCTTTATTTACAGTCGGTATTGGGCTTTCATTTATTTTATAGTTAGGTAGTTATGTCTTATTTATTAGATGCATTAAAACAGTCAGAACAAGCTGATATGAGTGCTGAGCAATATGATTTACAGTCAGAACAATTAAAACAGCAGCAAGCACTTAAACGTTACAGACGATTAGCATTGATATTTGGCGGAAGTTTGGTCGCGTTTATTGCCGTTGCAACGGGTTTTACAACAGGTAAATGGCTGCAAGTGAGCCCTTTATTAAAAGCCTCGGTAGCTGATGAACTTAAAGTGGTTGAAAGTAAAATACCAGCGCCTGAAATAAAGCCTGATACAGAGGATGCTGAGCTTCAAAAGCAGCAATTAGCTCAGTTAGAGTCAGCCAATAAAGTCGCGGCAACAAATACCGCTACAATAGAAGGGCAGTTGGTACATGTGCAAACACCTAATGGTGTGCAGCAAATGCTACTAACACCGAGCGGACAATATATTCCTATGCCATCAAATACCCCCTTGAGTGCCACTAGTTATAATCAGCAACAGTTTGTGCAGCAGGTCATGCCTGTTCAAAATTATAATCAGCAAGCATTTAATCCACAAACTAATTATAATCCGAGTAATGCACAAAATTCGTCGGTATTTGGGCAAAATCAAAATACGGCATCGGCGCAACTTGATATGAGTAAGTATAAAGTTCTTGGCAAGCCAATAAATGACAGCACTGAGCAACCGCAAATCACTGATCCAGAGCTTGATGCAGTACCCACTACTTTAAAAAATGCGTTTGCTCAAGCAGTGCAAGATGCAGAAAAAAATCAAGATTACGAAGTAACGCAAGGAACCCGTCATTCTTCTCGCGTTGATCCTGTTGAGTTATTGCCTGATGGATTGCAGGTTATTTTGCCTCCAATAAAATATCAAGCACATATTTATTCATCAAGTGCCGATAAGCGCTGGATAAAGCTTAATGGGCGAGAACTTCACGAAGGTGAAAGCATCGGTGCGCTCACTGTTCGCGAAATTACACCTGAGCAAAGTGTTCTAGATTTTGATGGATATGAGTTTAGCTTAAAAGCATTGCAAGATTGGCCTGAATAATATCAATTTTATTAAAAACATGATCATTATAGCGTCTTAAATAACTCACTAACGATGTTAAAAATTATTTATTGCCGACTGTATGGATGCAGGAGGGGGAGCAATGCGCGGAGCAATTATTGATAACAACACTATGTCATAATTTTAGTCTTGTTATTGAGCTATTTTCGTATCGCTATAATAGTTCACTAATTTAATACAATTAGTATAAGGGCTGTATGCTACTTCATAGATGTTTTTACTTTGAAGTAGCAAAATTAATTTAAGATAGAATCGTATTTTTATAAAAACGTTCTATATCAATATTATATTCTTTAGCCTTAACCGCAGACTCAAGTGAATCCAAGGTCCTTTTACTTGCTAAATCTATATCTTTTATTTCAGTGTAGCGACTATGTTTAGCACTGTAGAACGTTTTAACGACGGGCTTTAAAGGTGTCGCAGGGTTGCTTTCGGTAACTAACCCAATTTTTTGGCTTGATAACCTCACCAGAGTACCTACAGGATGGATGCCAATACACTGAATAAATTTATTCAGTAATACAGGGTCAAAGCTATCTGGGCAGCCGTCTTTTAATATTTTAAATGCTTTTATTGGCTCCATTCCTGCTTTATATACTCGCTCAGCAGTGAGTGCATCATACACATCAACAATAGAAGACATTCGTACATATTGGCTTATCTCTTCGCCTTTTTTACCAAATGGATAACCTTTACCATCTAGCCGCTCATGATGCATACCTGCAATATCAACAGCAATACCTGTTAGTCCTGCTTCTTCTAGAATTTCTTTGCTAAACAGTGAGTGGTTTTTCATTATCTCAAATTCAGCTTCAGTAAAACGTCCTGGCTTATTAAGTACTTCATCAGGAATCTTTATTTTTCCTATATCGTGCAAAAGTGCACCAGTAGTTAGCTCTTCTATTATGTCTTTTTCTATATTTAAATGTTTTGCAAAGATACTCATTAAAATTGAAACATTAATAGAGTGCTCAAGTAAGTAAGCATCTTTTTGGCGCATTTGCGTAAGGCACGCAAGCGCATCTTGATTCCTAAATACAGAATCTATAAAGCCACTGGCAAGTTCTCTAAAAGGGGTTATGTCTATATCACGACCTGCTTTTATGTCTTTAAACGCTTTAGTTTGTAACGTTCTAGCTTCGTCGTATAGTTTTTTGGCCTTCCCCATTTCTTGTTCTGCACTGTGTACTTTTTGCCAAGGATCGCGTTTTTTAAGTGGAGTAGGGATATCAAGTGGTTGTTTTTCGGGGACTGACTCGATGAGTGTTTTATCAGGGTCTATTTCGACTTCTAAAATGCCTGCTTTTTTAAGTTTATCAATGCCGGCTTGAGTTTTAACCCAGCCTTGGTTTTTTATTTTAATACGACCTGTTTGTTTAGTGACACTTTGTACAAACATACCAGGGAGTAACTGTGAAATAGGAACAATTTTCAAATTAACAACTCAATGGTTTATTTATATATAAAATAGCAAAGAATAATACTTTTATATAGTAAAAGGTATCAAATGATGCCTTTTTTAATGGTTATGGATGAGGGCGTGTTGATCTTTGGTGGTTGAGTTTACAGCAGACTGTTTGGTGTTTAAGCAAGGCAGAGCCTATGATGTGTGGTGTTCCCCATGAATAGGCGATAACGCAGCGTAAGTGCCAAACATGCGCTGCCCTTTGGGTTCTTTCTAGGGACGGTTGACTCTTTGTTGCTCGGTTTTTACTTAGCCCACTAGGTTACAAACCTCGCGCCGCGATTCAACCGCCCCTAGATTGAACAAATTTCAATCCACAAAGAGCAACACGCCCTAGCTTTAAGCTAATTATTCATCGTCTTCAACAAGCGTCATTAGTGATGTATTACCACCCGATGCAGTTGTATCAATACTGATTGTTTTTTCAGTGATAAGACGCTTAATTAGCGTATCGTAATACTCTGAGCTGATCACGGGTAAAATAGCGCCTTTGCGTTGTGCAAGTTGTTGGCTAAAGTAGCCAAAACGAGACGAACGAGCAGCCACTACGGCACCCGCTAAATGAGGGTGCGCCAAGATAGCCTGTAACTGATTAGGTTTGGCTACTTGGAAAACGCCCTCAGCAACGCCTGTCGAGATAAACTTATCTTTAAAGGCAACGGCTTCATCATAAAATAACTCAGACGCTACTGTAATTACTGTGTTACCTGCAGCTATGGCAGTAATAATAGACAGTGCCCAGAAGTTAAATGATGTACTCTTATCCGCATAACACACTACGCAACCACGTGCTTCTAGATGAAGGGTATTAGACTCACCTGTAGGCCCTGGAAGAGTAGTAAATTTACGCATGTGCTTTTCAAGGCGGTTAAGCTGAGCGCGTGCTTCAGATAATGTTAATGCTAAATCGTCTGCTAAGTCGTCTATGATCTCTACTGTTGCAATTTTAGCTAGTAACTGACGCACCGCAGAAACACGGTCGTTCAGTGGTGTTGCACGCCAGATTTTTTCATCGCGCATTGAGTTAGCCATTAGCTTTTTAACTTGCTCATTTGCACCGCTGTAGTGGTGTAAATCAAGCTCGTCAGGCGTTAGGTTCGTCATTTGCACGTTATCTGGTGATGCTTTTTCTTTTACTAAACGTTGTAGATAGTTAGGACCGCCGGCTTTAGGGCCAGTACCAGATAAACCACGGCCACCAAACGGTTGCACGCCAACGATAGCGCCAATCATGTTGCGGTTAATGTATACGTTACCTGCACGTGACATTTTTGCTAAGTACTCACAGCGCTCTTCAATACGCGAATGGACACCCATTGTTAAGCCGTAACCTGTATTATTTATTTGATCCATCACATTATCAAGCTCGTTCGATTTAAAGCGGATAATATGAACACATGGGCCAAATACTTCACGTTTAAGTACCGATAGGTCTTTAATTTCGTATAAGCGAGGCGCAAAAAAGAATGCACCATTTTGTGTGTTATCAGGAATTTTGCACTCGTAATGAAGCGTCGCATTACCCTTTAGGTACTCAACATGATCGTTTAGGTTTTTAAGTGCTTTTTCATCAATCACAGGACCTACATCGGTAGATAGTAACGATGGGTCGCCAATATGCAGTTCAGCAAGTGCCCCTTTTAGCATATCGATTATGCCATCAGCTACATCTTCTTGAATAAATAAAACACGAAGAGCCGAACAGCGTTGACCTGCGCTTTGAAAGCCAGAACTAATTACATCGTCAACAAC
The DNA here is from genome assembly GCF_045064135.1 of Pseudoalteromonas sp. Ld19. Taxonomy (NCBI): domain Bacteria; kingdom Pseudomonadati; phylum Pseudomonadota; class Gammaproteobacteria; order Alteromonadales; family Pseudoalteromonadaceae; genus Pseudoalteromonas; species Pseudoalteromonas sp. Ld19. The sequence continues at coordinate 501,360 of NZ_JBISHA010000017.1, forward strand.
TTGCTCAGGAAGTGCTGTTGAGTCAACAATCATACAGTTTTGACCGCCAGTTTCTGCAATTAACGGTACTTGAATATCGTTACGAGCAGCCAGCGTTTGCGAAATTAACGTACCGGTTTCTGTCGAGCCGGTAAACATAATTGCTTGAATGCGTTCGTCTGGCACAATCACCTTACCGACTTCACTACCGCGAGCGATAACAGGTTGAACAACATGTTCAGGTAAGCCAACTGATAGCATAAGTTCAATTGCACGAAGGGCAATTAAGCTTGTTTGCTCTGCAGGCTTAGCAATTACAGTGTTACCTGTAACAATCGCAGCGGCAACTTGCCCTAAGAATATTGCAAGCGGGAAGTTCCAAGGGCTAATACATAGAATAACGCCACGGGCTTCAAAGCGTTCATCTTGCGATAACTCCTCAGCACGCGCTGCGTAGTAACGACAAAAATCAACCGCTTCACGTACTTCATCAATACCATCTTGTGCTACTTTACCTGCTTCTTTAATACAGATAGCGACTAGTTCGTCGTGATGACGCTCTAAAATATCAGCAACACGACGCAGTAAATTTGCACGTTCTTTCACCGGTGTTTGTGACCACGATTCAAAAGCCGCTTCAGCGTTAGCCAATAGCACTTTCATCTCTTCGCCAGTTTGTAATTTAACGTGACCGATGATTTCTTTATGATTCGCTGGATTTTTAACAGCCAGTGAGCCTTCAGGTACTTGACTTTGCTCAATGAGATGTTCGTTAAACCAACTTTCCAGATTTTCTTTGAAAGGGGTGATAACGTTTATATCGGTTAAATCCATGCCTTTAGAGTTAGCACGTTCTTCACCGTATAAATCAATCGGCATTTTGATTTGCGTATTGTACTTGTTACGCAGGCCTTGCAGTGTTTCTACTGGATCTGGCAGTAATGACTCAACCGGTTTTGTTGTATCAACAATGGCATTTACAAAGGAGGAATTAGCGCCGTTTTCTAAGAGGCGACGTACTAAGTATGCAAGTAGGTCTTCGTGTTGGCCAACAGGTGCGTACACGCGACACTGAATTTTTTCCTCGGTGACGATTTGGTCGAATAATGATTCACCCATACCGTGTAGGCGTTGGAATTCAAAGCCGGTGTTATCACCTTTTGCAACTTCTAAAATAGTAGCTGCCGTGTAAGCGTTGTGGGTTGCAAATTGCGGGTAAAGCACGCCGCGCGCTTCAAGCATTTTAATTGCACATGCTTTGTAAGAAACATCGGTTGTGGCTTTTCGCGTAAATACAGGGAAATGCTCTAAACCATCTTGTTGTGTGGTTTTGATTTCTGTATCCCAATAAGCACCCTTAACTAGGCGTACCATCATTTTACGACCCACGCGGGTCGCAAGCTCTGTTAGCCACTCTATAACGAAAATAGCGCGCTTTTGATACGCTTGAACCGCTAAACCAAACCCTTGCCAATCGCCTAAGTCTGTATCGCTAAATACGGCTTCAATTACATCAAGAGAGATGTCTAAGCGATCAGCTTCTTCTGCATCAACCGTAAAGCCGATATCGTATTTTTTAGCAGCAAGCGCAAGCTCTTTTAACTTAGGTACGATTTCTGCCATTACACGATCTTTATGAGTGAACTCATAACGTGGATGAATAGCTGAAAGTTTAACTGAAATACCTGGACTCTTAATTGGGCCGCGGCCGTTTGCTGCTTTACCAATGGCGTGTATTGCATTCATGTAGCTGTCAAAGTAGCGCGTCGCATCTTTCATTGTGCGCGCGCCTTCGCCTAGCATATCGTAAGAATATACATAGCCTTTTTGCTCTGTATCGGCAGCACGTTCAATTGCTTCGTCAATGGTACGACCCATAACGAATTGCTTACCCATAATTTTCATAGCAAAATTTACAGATTTACGAATAACCGGTTCACCTAAACGACCAATGGTTCTTTTAAGCATGCCAAACTGCTGCTCTTTCGTTTTATCTGTGTAGTTAACCATTTTACCGGTTACTAATAATCCCCATGACGACGCATTTACAAATAAAGAATCGCTGCTTCCTAAATGAGAGCTCCAATCACCTTTTGCTAACTTGTCGCGGATCAGAACTTCTTGAGTTGCTTTATCTGGTACGCGAAGTAAGGCTTCAGCCAAACACATTAATACAACGCCTTCTTCACTTGATAGTGAAAATTCATTTAAAAGCGCGTCAACACCGCCTTGCCCATCTTGTTCTTTACGAATGTTTAAAACAATCTGGCGAGCTCTTTCCCATGCACGACTTCGTGCTTTTACACCGACTTCTGCAAGCGGTAAAATATGATCAATAACCGCATTTTCATCAATGCGGTAAAAGTCACGAATTTTTTGTCTGATAGGACAGTGTGTTGTCAAATCGCCTTTGAATAACATAAGCAACTCCCAGGAGTGTTAAGATTTAAAGTAAAATTAATTACCAATAAATTACCAGTGATATAATGTGTGCATTCTAATTAAATTTCAGCAGAATATGCTGGTTAAATTTCGCGTTTTACGATAATTTACAGGGCATAAATTTAACTTATCCGCATAAAATTCTGTTATGACAATTCCAAATAGATTACGGCTGTTAGATCGCATCGATTTAGCAATATTAGACGTTCTCCAAAAGAACGGCAGAATTTCTAATGTTAACCTCGCAAAGCAGGTTAATTTGAGCGCTAGCCCATGCCTTGATCGTGTAAAACGATTAGAGCAAGATGGTTACATCGAAGGCTACTACGCCAAGTTAAGTGAAGCAAAACTTAACCAAAGTTTAGTGGCACATGTGCAAATATCACTTGTTGCCTCAAATACCGCTGTATTTAAGGTGTTCAGAGAGCATGTTATAAGAATTAAACAAGTTGTTGAATGTGACATGGTTGCTGGTGGCTATGATTACTTATTAAAAATACGAGTGTCTAATATGGAAGAGTATAGGCAAGTTTTGGGTGACTTAGTCGATATTCCGGGCGTAGGTACGCACCATACTTATATGGTTATTGAAAAAATAAAAGAGGATAAGGGATTACTAATTGATATTTGATAGGTAACTAATAGGGGTAAAATACACAGGTTATTTTACCCCAAACATTAATTACGTTTATGCCCAGCCTTCGTAACGTTTACGACGCGATAGGACAATTGTTAAAATGATACCTAAAAACAAGCCTAAGAAAGCAATCGCACTACCATAAGTCAGTAATTGGCGCTTCTCTTGGGCGCTGACAGATTCTTTTTGAGCCCGTTCTTGTTCTAACGTCGCTTTTAATTGAGCAATTTGCTCAGACAGCTGTAGGTTTTGATCTGTTAAAGCCTGATTTTGTTCTTGTAACTGCGGTAATTTAATTTGAGCAGTACGCAGGTTTTCTTGTATATTGCTTATTTCGTCACTCAATACCTTGTATTGTTGCTTTAAGCCTGCTGTTTTAGTCACAAATTTAGTTTCGATCCAGCCTTCACGCTCTTTATCATCTTTAATTTTTATAAAGCCATTTTCTTCGCCAGATAACACAGTTAATTTTGTTCCCGCGTCTACAGAGCCAAGTAATCTATAGTCTTTACTCGCCCCTGAGCGCATAAAAGTGTATAAGTTATCGATAATATAGGCGGTATTTTCATCCGTTGAGTTTGTATCTTGTGCTTCTTGCGCGTAACTCATGAATGTGGTGGCTGTTAAAAGTAGCCCTAATAAACAATGTTTTAGCATTTATCTACCTTGTTGATCTAGCTGTGTCCGTTATAAACGTGATTTTATGTCACATAAGTAACTAGATAGTATGGATTAAATAACGTAATAGCAAGGTAGATATTGTAACTCTGCCCCTATTTTGATGGCAAAATAAGGCTAAAAAATTTGCATTGTGTGTGTGCTTTGTTTATTTTGAGCACTTATTTATTTTAAAGGTAATCCGCAGACCGAATGGATACTGAGATAGAACTGAAGTTTTTGGTATCAGATGCCGTAATTCCACTGATCCCCTCGCTAATTACTCAATTTGCTAAAACTGTTATTAATAAGCCCTCGCGCAGTTTGCAAAATGCATACTACGACACGCCGAGTCGTGAACTTAGAGCCCTTGATATTGGTTTTAGAACCCGTTGTGCAGATAGCCAATGTGAGCAAACTATAAAGCTTGCAGGCGAGGTCGTTGGTGGTTTGCATCAACGACCTGAGTATAACCTGCCTATTGACTCAAACCGCCCTAATTTGATGGCGTTCAATGTTGATATATGGCCTCATGGCATGCAAGTTAGTTCAATCTCGCAAAATTTATACCCTATTTTTAGTACTAACTTTATTCGTCGTACATGGCTAATTGAAACAGAGACTGGCGGGAAAATTGAAGTGGTACTCGACAAGGGGGAGATTGCAGCAGCCGGCCAGATAGAGGTTATTAGTGAACTTGAAATTGAGTTAATTGAAGGTAGTCGAAATGAGTTATTCGCTTTAGCGGATAAGTTAGTAAGTCAAAGTTGCATCCGCTTAGGGTTATATTCAAAAGCAGCTCGTGGGTATCGACTTGCAGACGATAAACCTTTAAAACCAAGTAAGTCAATTGGGTTTGTGCAGTTAACGAATACATCAAGCCAAGAAAAAGCATTGATGGAAGCGATGAATTTTGGCATTCGGTTTGTGCAAAAACACGAACAGTGTTACTTCGATAAACCAAGTTTAAAAACGCTAAAAAGAGTGACGGACGGCATTAGCTTAATTCGCCATACGTTTTGGTTATACGACGATATTGTTTCTAAAGAAAATACCGAGTATTTACGTACTGAACTTAAGTGGCTGTTGAGTGAATTAGCATGGGTAGAAAATGCGATTCAATTAAAAACATACACATCTAAACGTCATGCATTTTACAAAAAGATAAATGCAGCGCCTGCCTTAGCTCAAGTTATTAATGATTTAAAAGAATTACAGCCAAGCATTGATGATATTAATGCGCTATTTCACAGTGCGCGTTATAACCGTTTACTGCTATCGCTAACAACGTGGCTGATAGATAAACAATGGCGTAAAGATTGGGGCCAAGTTGAGCTTCAAGCTTCAGAAAAGCCGGTTTTATCAATTGCAAATCGGTTGTTTAATAAAGACTGGAAAAACCTTCATCACTTATTACCTAAAGAGCAAACACTCAACGTAACTGATTATTTGAGTTTGCGAATGCAGTTAGAAAATAGCCTGCTGAGCGGTAATTGTTTAGGCTCTTTATTTGATAATGAAGAGCGGTTAGAGTTTCGACTGCCTTGGTTAGATATTTCCCATGGTATGTATGAGCTGAGCACGCTAGAGTATTTAAAGCAGCTATGCGCGGGTCAGGAAGATGAGCAGCTTGCTAAGATTCAATCTTGGCTTGAGCAAAAATCTGAATACTTAGTCAGCGCTATGGAACAAAGCCGGCTTGCGTCTTTTGATAAAGACCCTTATTGGCAAAAATGAGAGTAACGCACTTTTGTAATATCAACTTAATTCAAAAGTGCGTAGGCATTGTGCTTTTAACTCAATGCTTTTACGTTTACTCAGAGCCTGTATGGCAAGAGTATAAAAATAAGCAAGGAGTGAGTGTACATTATCAAAGTCACAGCGATAACACGTTTGAAGTTAAAGGTGAGGTGGATGTAGAGTACGTATCTGCAAAGGACTTTTTAGAATTACTCAGTGATACAAATGTAGCTCCGCACTGGGTAGAAAATGTCTCCAAAGTACGTGTCATTAAAACGTTAAGCCCTTCAGAAAATATTGTATATAGTTACTTTGACTCTCCATGGCCAATAGCGAATAGAGATGTTGTAACCTATTCGTGTTACTCACAATTAACCCCGCAACAAAGTTTACTTGTTGTTAAAGCGCATCTAAATGAGCTGCCACTTTATAAAAATGTGGTCAGAATCGAAACCTTAACTGCACATTGGTTGTTAACTCAACACAATGGTAGTTTAAATATCGTTTATCAGGTTTACGCATTGCCAGGTGGAATTATTCCTACTTGGGTTAACAATAAAGTAGGGCTCAATAGTGTTTTTAAAACCCTTTTTAATTTACGCGATATGCTGGCCCATAAAAAGTATCAAGCAAAGGAGCCTGTAATTGAAGCAGGAGCATGCTTAAGTACTGAGTAGACAAGGTTTTACAACCTCGAATTATTTTCAAGTTTACTTAAATTACTTACAAAAATAGGGGGACGGCTGTACAGAACAGGATATTTAATTTTTAAACGTGATCAACTGTAAAAAAATGGCTCAAAGCAGAGCCATTTATAAATTGACGATTAATATTTTGCTGCCTGAGCCTCTTTAGGCAAGGCTTTTAGTATAAAGTCGCGCAAGTCATTATTTGAGCGCTTAAGGTCTGCATGACGAAGGTACATCATGTGTCCGCTTCTATAGCCTTTAAAGCTTAAACGGTCTTTCATTTTTCCGCTTGGATCTAATTGCCACAATGTATATTTAGCATCAAAGTAATTAGTTGCACCATCAAAGTAGCCTGATTGAATCATTACATTTAAATATGGATTTTGTGCCATTGCTAAACGCAGATTTTCGCCAGCATTATTACCCGTTCTATCCCATGGATGGACATTGCCAAATAAATTGTATTTTACATCAGTTTTATAGTTTAGCTCGTCACGTAAATAGTGATTTATTGCTGGTGTAAATGAGTGTAACCACGAAGTCAGTTCAGCCCAATAATCTGGAGACTCACCCGCATCACGTTTATCTATTCCTAAATAACGAGAGTCTAGGCGACCGACTGTTTGACCGCGATCGCGCAGTAGCTCTTTCCAGAAAAATTGAGTTGGAATATCTAAGTTATTTTGTTTAACAAACTTCTCTGACAAGCCTGCATAATCGGCCATTTTCTTTATAATGCGATGCTTTTCGTCTGCGGCAATAAACCCGCCTTTCGCTAATGCTGGGATCAATTCGTTGATTGTAAATTGCTCTACTTCGGGGAGTAACTCGTCTAAGTCTTTAGCTTGTAAATCGGTTTTAAGTGTTTTGTGGTACCAAGCCGTAGCTGCAAAATAAGGCAGGCGGTTAGCTGCTTTAATTGGCCCGTCGCGTTTTATGCCTATATCTGTGGGCGATACAAGTACAACACCATTTATATACATCCATTGACTATTTTGAAGCTCATGAGCAAGGCCTGATACACGTGTTGTACCATAGCTTTCACCGATTAAAAATTTAGGTGAACGCCATCGTTCAGCTCTGTTTACAAATGTATTGAGCCACTCTGCAAGGTATTTAATATCGGCGTTAACACCAAAAAATAGCTCTTTTTGTTTTGCTTTAGTAGGAAGCTCGCCTTTATCGTTTTCCAGTACGCGAGAATAGCCAGTATTAACTGGGTTTACATACACAATATCGGCAACATCAAGTACGGAATAAGGATTGTTTTTTACGCCATAAGGTTGGATTGGGTAGCCTTCATCATCGATTTTTAAGACACGAGGGCCAGTATAAGCGAGATGCATCCAGACTGAGGCAGAACCAGGTCCACCATTAAAGGAAATAAGTAATGGGCGTGTTGTATTATCATCTACTTTGTCGCGCGTGTAATAAGTGTATTGCAGTGTTGCAACAGCGTTGTCTTTATCATCCCAAACAGGCTGTGTGCCAGTTGCTACAGTATAGGTAAAGCGTTGACCGTTTATATTCGCTTTGTGTTGGGTTATTACTTTGCTATCAATGTCGATGCGGCGTTCGTTACTTGCAAGAGAGACGCTACTGAGTATTAATGCAATCACAGTTATCGGTAAACTGATAATACGACTAAGCTTCATGATGTTTCCTAATTATTGTTGATAAGCTATTAAAGATAATAATGAGCAAAATAACAAAAGTATTGAGACTAGTCGTCGATATTACTAGTTAAGTAAAAATAATACGTTTAAAAAAGGCTGTTTTCTGTTTACTTATTTAGCTAATCGTAAAAATCAGGTATATTTATTAGGGTCTGTTGAACTTTCAAGGTTAAATTTGCAGCAGTCTGTTTGGTATTTAGGCAAGGCAGCGCCTATGTAGTGTGGTTATTCCCCATAAATAGGCGATAACGCAGCATCAATGCCAAACAGGCGCTGCCCAAAGGGTTCTTCCTAGGGGCTATTTACTCTTTGTTGCTCGGTTTTTACTTAGCCCACTAGGTTGCAAACCTCGCGCCGCGATTAAATAGCCCCTAGTTTGAACAAATTTTAATCCGCAAAGATCAACAGACCCTAGTAGTTTGTATTTAGAGTTTGCAAACTATTACCAATCAAATCTAATGGAATTCGCTTTAATTTTAATGCGCAATATAACAATGCTTAGCAGGATGTTTATTATTCACGAGTTTTTGCTATTTTAGCTGCAAAAATGAAGTGCGATTATTTTATATTTGTTACTGACGGTATAAAGTTAACCAAAGTAAAGAGAAGAACTATGCAAAGAGTATTAGTGGTTGAAGACAGTAAAGTAGTACAGCAGGTTTTACGCCACTTAACTGCACAGTACCTTGATGTCGCTATTGATTTTGCTTGGTCTTTAGCTGAATGTAAAAGCTATGTAGAAAAATATGATTATTCACTCGCTTTAGTTGATTTGACCCTACCAGATGCGCCTCATGGTGAAGTTGCGCAGTACACCTTGACTAAAAAAATCCCCACAGTTGTACTTACGTCTAAAATTGACGAATACAAACGCCAGCAAATGCTTGAACTTGGTGTTGTTGATTACGTAATTAAGGATAATCGTGATTCTTATCATTATGCCGTAAAGCTTGTGGCGCAATTACTAAGAAACCAAGGGTGCAAAGCGCTTATTGCCGATGATTCAATGCTGAGCCGCTCATTAATGAAGCAAATGTTAGAAAAACAATTGTTTGATGTAACCGTAGCTAATGATGGCCAAGAAGCGCTTAATCTATTAAAAGCGGATCCAGAGATAAAGTTGTTAATGACTGACTATGCTATGCCTGTAATGGATGGCTTTGAACTTGTTAAAGCGGTTCGTCATTTTAGAGGCCGTGATGATTTAGCTATTATTGGTTTGTCAGGTGCGGGCAAGCATGGTTTATCAGCGCGATTTATTAAATATGGCGCAAACGACTTTTTGACTAAACCGTTTATGAATGAAGAGTTCCACTGTCGAGTATTGCAAACAATGGAGCAGCTTTCATTAATTGCAGATATAAAAGAAAGTGCCTTTAGAGATGATTTAACGGGTTTGTATAATCGCCGTTATTTTTATCAATATGCGGAAAAGCTATTAAAAAATAGAAATCAAAATAATACGCTCGCTTTACTTGATGTTGATCTTTTTAAAAATATTAATGACAAATTTGGTCATGAAGGTGGAGATCAGGCGTTAAAACAAGTAGGTTCACTTATTCGTTCTACGTTCTCTAACTTTATAGTTGCGCGAGTAGGCGGTGAAGAGTTTGCAATTATTTTACCTGAAATCGAACTAACAAAGGGCAGAGAATATTTAGAAGCATTTAGAAAAAAAATGGCGAGTTATGATTTTTCTATCAGTGACAAGTCTTGCACTATTACTATAAGCATTGGTTTAGCTGAGTTTCAAAATACCAGTTTAACTGATGCTATGCGGACGGCCGACAGCGCTTTGTATAAAGCTAAAAATAAAGGTCGTAATTGTATCGCATAATATTTAGTTAGCTTTTTAGTGCGAGGTTAGTTTACGCACCAATGTAGCTATATTGTTAATATAACGCACCTAAATGGTGCGTTTTTTTTGGTTTTATTTTTATTTTTATCTTTAAGTTATTGTTTAAATTAAATATAAAATACTGGCATAAAGGTTGGATTGTATTAATCAACAGGATAACAATAAAGAGTCCGAGGGGGCCGCTATGAAAATGATTAGTGCAATTATAAAACCATTTAAATTAGATGATGTGCGTGAAGCACTTGCTGATTTAGGAATTGAAGGAATGACTGTCGTTGATGTAAAAGGCTTTGGGCGTCAACGAGGTCATACAGAGTTATACCGAGGTGCAGAGTATCAAGTTGATTTTATTCCTAAAATTAAACTTGAAATTGCAACTCGAACTGAAAACTGCCAGCGTGTTGTAGAGGCAATTACTAAAATCGCATCAACAGGTAAGATCGGTGATGGCAAGATTTTTGTATACGACTTAGATCAAATTGTTCGTATTCGTACTGGCGAACTTGACGAAGAAGCGATTTAAGGAGGCATCATGGAAAATACAATAATAGAATTAAAATTCTCACTCGATACCTTCTATTTTTTAATATCAGGTATATTAGTAATGTGGATGGCAGCAGGTTTTGCGATGTTAGAGGCGGGTTTAGTTCGCTCTAAAAACACCGCTGAAATTTTGACTAAAAATGTCGCGCTCTATTCAATAGCATGTACGATGTTTTTATTAGTTGGCTACAACATTATGTATGTAGACAATATTGAAGGCGGTTTAATTCCCTCAATAGGTGCTTTAATTGGTACACAAGCTGCTGATGCAAATCATTCTTTAGAGTCTGATTTTTTCTTTCAAGTCGTTTTTGTTGCAACTGCCATGTCGATTGTGTCAGGTGCTGTTGCTGAACGTATGAAACTATGGGCCTTTTTAGCATTTGCTGTTGTTCTGACTGGCTTTATTTACCCTGTTGAAGGTTATTGGACATGGGGCGGCGGTTTTTTATCTAAAATGGGCTTTGTTGATTTTGCAGGCTCTGCAATCGTGCATGGCGCAGGTGCTGCCGCCGCACTAGCAGGTGTTTTAATTTTGGGAGCTCGTAAGGGGAAATACGGTAAAAATGGTGAAATATACCCAATTCCAGGTTCAAACTTGCCCCTTGCTACACTCGGTACGTTCATACTATGGATGGGCTGGTTTGGCTTTAATGGTGGTTCTCAATTACTGCTTTCTGATAAAGAAAATGCAACAGCGGTAGGTCAAATATTACTAAATACTAATGCCGCAGCTGCAATGGGAGCTATTGCTGCGCTGTTTGTGTGTAAAGTACTTTGGGGTAAATCAGATTTAACTATGGTATTAAATGGCGCATTAGCAGGCTTGGTTGTTATCACCGCAGACCCTCTTTCACCATCACCAGTAATGGCTTGCTTATTAGGTTTACTAGGGGGGGCTTTGGTTGTATTTAGTATTGTTGCTCTCGATAAAGTTAAGATTGATGACCCTGTAGGTGCAATCTCTGTACACGGTGTGTGCGGTGCATTAGGCATTATGTTAGTACCGCTAACCAATGCTGACGCAAGCTATGTTAATCAGCTAATAGGTCTAGTATGTATTCTTGCCTTTGTATTTGTAGCATCATTTATTGTTTGGACTGTGCTTAACAAAGCAATGGGTATACGTGTAACCGAAGAAGAGGAGCTAAACGGGATGGATCAACACGATTGTGGTATTGAAGCCTACCCAGAGTTTGTTTCTGTTCGAAATAGCTAATAGTTTATTTAAATAATAGTGTGTTTATACCAATTTTATTAAAAACATGGTTATTTTAGCGTATTAAATAACTCACTAACTACGTTAAAAATTATATATAGAACAACTATGTATCATAATTTTAGTCTTGTTATTGAGCTATTTTCTTATCGCTATAATAGATCACTAATTTAATGCAATTGGTATTACACAAAGCCCTACTTCGGTAGGGCTTTTTTTGTTTCAGGAAGGGTTAACTTTTCGGATGTTAGGGTATGTTCAATATGCTAAGCTCACACTCGTGAATAACCTTGGAATAAATTACACTTAAATGGCTGATAATAAAAAAATACCTACCAGTAAACCTGCAACTAAACGTGTGAGTAAACCATCAGGCACTGCAAAGAAAAAAAACTCAAAAACCTCAAAAAGCACTAAAAAAGCAGCAAAAAAAACGTTGCAACGCTCTTTCATGAAAAAAATATGGTCAGTGTTTTGGAAGCTAAGTTTGGCAGTTTTTATTGCCATGGCAATGTATTTTATTTATCTAGATTCAAAAATAACACGTCAATTTGAAGGAAATAAATGGCAACTTCCAGCGCAAGTTTATGCGCGGTCAATGGCATTTTATCCAGGACAATTTTTATCAAGCCAAGAAGTAATATGGGAACTTGAACGTCTAAATTATTCATCAGTTAATAGGTTAAGTCGAACAGGGCAGTTTGTTAAAACGGCCAGTAGTATTAAAATTTATCGTCGTGATTTTGAGTTTTACGATGGATTTGAAGCGTCGCATATTATTGAATTGCGTTTTTCAGGGCAAAAAGTCGCAACGATTAAAGATAAGTTTGGCAGACGCTTAAATAGTGCGCGCTTAGAGCCTGTTCAAATAGCCCGTATAGGTAATGATTCTAAACAAGATAGAGAGTTTGTGCCGCTTGATAAATTTCCAGCCATGTTAAAAGACACATTATTAGTGGTTGAGGATCGTAATTTTTATGAGCATCATGGTGTGTCGGTGTTTTCTATTTTACGGGCGCTTTACACTAATATACGCGCAGGTCGTACAGTTCAAGGCGGTAGTACACTTACTCAGCAACTAGCTAAAAATATTTACTTAACGCGTGAACGTTCTTTAATGCGTAAAATAAATGAGGCATTTATTGCTCTTATTCTGGATTATCGCTATTCAAAGGATCAAATATTAGAAGCGTATTTAAATGAAGTCTATTTAGGGCAATCTTATAACCAAGGCGTGCACGGTATGGGGCTCGCTGCAGACTTTTATTTTTCTAAACCCGTTGATGAACTAGAATATGATCAAATTGCTCTGCTGGTGGCAATGGTTAAAGGACCCTCTTATTACAACCCTCGTCGTTACAAAGAGCGCACAATGGAGCGTCGAGATCTCGTTCTGCGTCTTATGGTAGAAAATAAACTGCTTAGCACAAAGGAATATCGCGCATCGCTTAAACGCCCTATTGATATTGCGCCAATGAAAGCAAGTTTACAAAAATCATACCCAGGCTATTTAGAGTTAGTAAATCGAGAATTAAATAAGCTATTACCAAATAAACAAACGCTTGATGCCGGCGTTAGAGTATTTACTTATTTTGATCTACAAAAACAAACAGCAATGGAAGAGTCGATAAAAAATAGTCTACCGTACTTAGAAAGACGTCCAAAAACAGAAAAATTAGAAACGGCGATGATTTCTGTTAACGTAGAAAAAGGCGGTGTGTCTGCGCTTGTTGCAGGCCGTGATGTGCGTTACTCGGGCTTTAATCGTGTTTTAGATACAAAGCGTAATATAGGATCGCTTGTTAAACCCGCAGTGTACTTAACGGGGCTACTATTACCGCATTATAATTTAGCTACACTGCTTGATGATTCACCATTACAGGTGACAAACGAGCAGGGTAATGTGTGGCAACCAGAGAATTTTGATCATCAATACCGTGGTGCAATCCCACTTTATAAAGCATTTAGTAATAGTATTAATATTCCAGCGGTTAATTTAGGGCTTGATGTCGGTGTCGACCAAGTAGCAAAGACTTTAAAAGGGCTCGGTGCGACGGGGAGAATAGATGAATACCCATCGCTACTTTTAGGTGCTATTGAAATGTCTAGTTATGAAGTTGCCCAATTATATACAACGATAGCTGCAGATGGCGAATACAGACAACTTACTGCAATATCGGCCCTTACCGATTCTGTAGGCAAAGTGCTTTATAAGCATATTGTAAAGCCAGAATCCAGATTTGATAAAGACGCGATTTACATGACTAAGTACGCAATGAAGCGTGTAACTAAAGACGGTACCGCTAAACGCTTAAATTTACATTTTCCGTCAATTCAACTAGCAGGTAAAACGGGAACCAGTAATGATTTGCGTGATAGCTGGTTCGCAGGGTTTGATCAAAACACGGTAACGGTAGCTTGGCTTGGCCGAGACGATAATAAAAGTACGGGACTAACTGGCAGTGTTGGGGCGCTAGAAACGTATATTCGCTATTTAAAACCACTTAATCCCCAAGCCATTGCGGATACACGGCCAGCATCAATTCGCTGGGCGTTTGTTAACGAGCAAACTGGAAAACAAGCCCCACCAGGCTGCGGAAAAGTAATTCAATTACCTTTGAGAGCCAGTGAATTTGAACCTAGACCAAGTTGTTTTCGTTAGAGAGTAAGATTCAAATCTTTAGTAACCTGATACAGTTTGAGTGTGCATCTCTCATTTATATATTTAAGAATTGATTGACTAACGCACTTTTTTAGTTGGAGTAACTATTTTAGAAACGCAATTGTGTATTTTACATGTTTTTCGTTATATTTTGTTTAATGTCCCTTGGTTTTATTGTTATATATGTTTACAAAATAATTTTATTTGTTAATGTTTAGGTTCTCTTATTTGAGAGTGAAAATAATTATAAATTTAACAGGGATAAGAATATGAAAAGTATATTCAGAAAAAGTATTACAGCATTAGCTGTATCAGCTTCATTAGGTTTAGCGTTACCTGCTGTTGCGTCAGATGTAGTCGGTTCAATTAATAATATTACAAGTTCAGCTAGCTACACTGTCAAAGTGAAAAACCCTGCCACCGGGTTAGAGCGTACGCTTTCTGTATCAGATGATGGCTCTTTTCGTTTTGCATCTTTACCTTCAGGTAGTTACCAAATTCAAATACTAAAAGGTAATTCTGTTGTTGCTGAAGATAATGTTCGCGTTTCTTTAGGTGCTAACGCAAGAGCTAATTTTGATTTAGCGCAACTTAATGGATCTGGTCCAGAAGTTATCCAAGTCTTAGGTGCACGAATTTCCTCTATTGATTTATCAACAGCTGACTCAGGGTTAGTAATTACAGATGCTGAAATAGATAGAATGCCAATCAATAGAGATTTAACGTCTGTTGCTTTACTTGCACCTGGTGCTGTGAAAGGTGACAGCGCGTTTGGGAATACAGCTTCTTTTGGTGGCTCATCAGTAGCTGAGAATGCTTGTTACATAAATGGTTTAGAAGTTACAAATACTCGCCAAGGTCTTGGTTGTGGTGAAGTCCCATTTGAATTTTATGACCAATTTCAAGTAAAAACAGGTGGTTATTCAGCTAAGTTTGGTAGAGCTACTGGTGGTACTATTAATACCACTACTAAAAGCGGTACGAATGAGTGGGAATTCTCTGCGGTGGTGCAATATCAACCAGATTCTCTACAAGAAGAAGGCAATATTTCACGTGGTAATAATGGTGCCGGCCAAATTTTTAGAGATGAAAGCCACGATAGCGATAATAAAGCAGATATTACACTAGCGGTAGGTGGTCCATTAATCGAAGATACATTATTCTTCTATGGTTTAGTTAATCCTCGTGATACAGAGTCTACATACACATGGGGTGGAGATGAATTCTCTGCAAATGATCAGTATCGTACTGAGTCCGCGTCTGGCGGCGATAACTTGTTTTGGGGTGGTAAACTAGATTGGGTTATTACTGAAAATCATAGTTTAAGCTATTTTGCTTATTCAAATCGTCGTGATATTGAGCGTTCGGTTTATGAATATAGCAATGGTGTTATTGGCGACCGTAAAGATGGTGCTTTACTCAAGCGAGGCGGTGAAGCGCAAAGCTTAAGTTATACAGGTATTCTTACTGAAGACCTTGTTGTTACGGCGATGGTTGGTAATATTAAAACTGAGTACGAAACACAATCAGAAAACTTAGTATGCCCTTCTATTACAGACTCTCGTGGTACATCTAACCCGATAAAGGGCTGTGGAGCTGGTGGGAGCTTTGGTGCTAATAATGACGAAAACACACAATACCGCTTAGATATAGAGTATGTATGGGGCGATCATGAATTTAGTTTTGGAGTTGATTATCAAGAACGCGAATCTGAGCGTATAGATCGTCCAATTGGTGGTCACAGCTATGATTATAAAACGCTTGCTGATAATGGCACCTTCCAAGCAGATAACGGTGCATTAACTAACAATACAGGTAATGTATTACAATATGTTGAAGACCGAGTTTTTGATGGTGGTGGTAGTTTTAGATCAGAATTAACGGCATACTACATTGAAGATAACTGGCGCGTAACAGATGACTTTGCTGTTACTGTAGGGCTACGTATTGATGAATTTGATAGCTGGGGAACAACGGATAAACTACTAACTAGTTTCAAAACTGATGTAGCACCGCGCTTAGGCTTTACTTGGGATCCAACAAGTACAGGTGATACTAAAGTTTATGGTACTTACGGTCGTTATTACTTACCAGTTGCTAATAATACTATTTTCCGTGCAGCTTCTGGTGTAAGTGATATCACAACCGCTTATACGTATACCGGAGTTGACAGTACAACAGGCGCTCCAACGGGTCTTTCTCCTTTAGCCGATACTATCGGTTCTGGTGGTCTTGCTAACTCTCAGCAAGTAAGTGGTGTACCTGTTATTCCTGAAAAAGATATTTTTCAAGCGCAAGAAGCAGACCCTTTCTCTAAAGATGAGTATATTTTAGGTGTTCAACAGGCACTTAACGATGAGTACACTGTTGGTGTAAAAGGCGTATATCGTGAAGTTGCGACAGCACTTGATGACTACTGTGGTCGTTATGCATACCCATTTTGTGTAATGATTAATCCAGGCTCTTCATCTAGCTGGTATAAAGATGGTGTGTATTGGAACGGTACAAGCAATGATCCGACTACTGAAGTAAACGATGGTATACCAGATGCAAATTCACTAACTACTTACTCAGCTGAAACTATAGGCTTACCGAAAGCTAATAATGAATATACTGCAGTGGAATTTAGCTTAGATTATAAAGCCGATACTATTCGTTATCAGTTTGGTTATACTTGGGCTCGCAGTGTGGGTAACTTCGAAGGTGCGGTTAAATCTGATATCGGTCAAGCTGATGCGGGTATAACACAAGACTTTGACTTCCCAGCTGTAATGGATGGTTCACAAGGTTATCAACCAAATGATCGTCGTCATACGTTCAAATTCTTTGGTAGCTGGGAGCCTGTGGAGAATTTAACTGTTGGTTGGAACGCAACTCTACAAAGTGGTCGCCCTAAGAGCTTGTTTGGTCAAGGTTATCCATCTACAGATCCAAACCTGAATGGTGGTTGGGGTGATAAATTCTATATTTATACTAACAATTGCCCTGATACAAATGGTAATGGAGAGTGTGAACAAGACGAAAAAATCTATGAGAAACATGATCGTGGTACTAATGGACGTACACCATGGGTGTTTAACTTAGACTTATCAGCTGCTTACGACTTCACTGTATCGGATATTGATATGCGTGCTTCAATTAATATTTTCAATATATTGAATACGCAATCAGAGTATTCAATAAATGAACACTATGAACAAAGTGAAGGCGTTGTTAATGCTTATCATGATGCGGCATATTCTTGGCAGACCCCACGTTTTGTTCGTTTAGGCTTTGAAGCTCGCTTTTAATATAGCACGCTCTAAAAGCGAACAGATTAAATAAACTATCGTCATTATATTGTCGAGAAGTTAATGGTTAAAATCTGTTTAAATAATTAAACAACTCGTTAACAATCCGTAATTAGTTCTCTAATTGCGGATTTTTTAATTTTAATGATGTGTAAGATTTTTTTACCATTTAATACCACATTAGCTAATACTATTTTTATTAAAATATACAGTTACGGTGAATTAAATAATTTCATTTCCTGTAATTTGAAGCTTTTAAATGGGAGTTTATTCAATTTAAGGGAGGGGGAGTCGTGGCGTGAAATTTAAAATCTAGGGGGTCGGTAACTGCTCCTGAGTTACTTTGGCTGCTTATACCAATTGCCTCATGTTAGTGATTTATTATAGCGATAAGAAAATAGCTCAATAACAAGACTAAAATTATGGCATCTAGTTGTTCTATATAAATAATTTTTAACGTAGCTAGTGAGTTACTTAATATACTAGAATGATAATGTGTTTAATAAAATTGGTATTATATCCCTGTAAAAATGGAGCAAAGCTTCAGCGCTCTGTTTACCTCTTTCACTATATAACAAAGGTTAAGGCAAACCCTTTAGACATTGTGTGCCTGGCATTTATGCATCGGTATGTTTTTGGGAATAACTTCATTACATAGGTCTTGTCTTACTTAAAAAGTTAAACAATTTACTGAAAATTTAACCTCCAAAGGTAAGCTAGTCATAGGACTTCTTCTTTGAAAACTCAGTGTAAGTTTTGTATTGTCGTTTTGATTCATAAAGCACTTAGAATAATTAGGCTATACGCTTTATTAAAACGTCCTTTGCCATTAAATTGAACTAAAAAATAAAACAGCCCTAAAGTAGGGCTGTTTACAGTTCAAAAAACCAGTTATAGCAACTGATAAAGTACGCTTAACTACCCTAAACTTTGATTGAGAGAGATTTACTACATATTGAACTATAAATGTATTTAAAATTATTTTTCTCTAGTTAACCTGAGCTCTGGTTAAGAGATTTACTAACGTATTGAATCATGGTGATATTTAGATTTATTTTCTCTAGCCAGAGATTTTCAGTGAAAACAAGGCGAATTTACGCGTCAATAGCGGGCCTATTGCAAGTAAATTCAGCGCAGTTAGCGCTGAAAATAGCTGTTTGAGATAGATTTATTATCCAGAGTTCAGGTTAGTTAGATATTTTCAGTAAATTCAACGCAGTTAGCGGTAAAAATAGCAGTTTGAGATAGATTGACTATCCAGAGCTCAGGGGGCGAGTAAATCTTAGTCCAATAGTAGCCGCTATTTTTTCATTGCAATTAACTTAATTAAGATTTAAAGAAGCCCATTGATTTTGTTAAGTCGTTCGATAGGCGACTTAATTGTTGTGCATCTTGTAAAGTTGATTGAGCCGAGTTTAATGTTTGATCCGCTAAATTGCTTACTTCTTGTGAGTCTCTAAGTGCCTGTGTTGTCGCATTTGACTGCTGCTTAACACGTTCAGAGATCACTTCACCTTGGTGTTTTATATTGCCCATGCTTTGTTCGGCGCTTTGTAATGCCGTATTGGTTTCAGTGGCCGCTTTTACTGATTGTTCCATTTTGTCTACGCTGGAACGCATTTTCTGTTGTGTGTCGTCAGATGCTTGCTGTAAAGAGGTAATAATTTGATGAATTTCTTGAGTCTGAGTTTGTGTTCGCTGAGCAAGTGTTCTTACTTCATCAGCAACAACGGCAAAGCCTCGTCCGTATTCACCGGCTCTTGCCGCTTCAATGGCGGCGTTAAGGGCTAGTAGGTTTGTTTGATCTGCAATTTCGCTGATCCCTTTACTTACTTTACTTATTTCTTGACTATCTTGCGCCAGTTTATCAAGAGCTTGTTGGCTTTCTGCAAATTCAATTTGCAAATCTTGCATATACTTAGCGAGTTCCATTGTATTGCTTGAACCCTGTTTAACGTGTGTTGCGGCGTCTTGAGCTATAAGTGTTGCTTGATGTGCTGACTCTTCAACAGTATGTGCGCTTTGAGCCATATCGCTTAATGCGCTGTGGATAGCGTTTACACGGGTTTGTTGTTTGCTAACATCATCACTAGTTTGGCTACTGGCTTGCGATAATGATTTAGTTGCACTACAAAGTTCTACCGTGCTTGTTTTTACATTTGATAATAAGTGAGAAAATGCATTAAGTAGGGCATTATACTGTAATGCAATCGTACTCATTTCATCACTGCCATTTGATTCAAGTGTTGCTTTCAAGTCGCCGTTTGCTGCTCTATTTGCCGCTTCTGCAAAGCGGTTAATTGTATCTACGACAGCAAAATAAAAACCAATCATTAAGTAAAAAGCAAAAAGTAGGCTTATAACCGATGCGGCTAATACGATATCACGGGTCCATTGTTGGATTTGTAGCTTTTCACTTACTAAGAACTCTAATGTTGGAATGCTTTTATCAATTAATGCATTAATACTATTATGAACATCATTTGTTAGCTGCGTAAATTCACCTTTGTTTAGTTCTAGATCATCTGGTTCAAGCAGTTTTTTATCTATTGCATTTTTAAATGCATATACAGCGTTTTGTAACTGCTTTAAAGCGGGTGCTAATATTTTATCAACTGATTTTTCTGAAGCGGTTGCTACACTTAATGTCTTATCTAATTGCTTTTCATACAGTGGTAATGACTTATTTAAGTTTGAAAGTGCTATAAAAGTATCTGGTGTAAACTGGTTATTATTAATTACTGTATTTGCACTTGCTGCTGTTAAATTTATCTGCATTATTAATGCTGGAATGGGTGTCACTAAAGCACGATTAACATAAGAACTGGCAAGTTGGCTGTCGAGCGCTAAGTTAGACTGAATTGAAACAAGCTCGAGCACATCATCAGCTTGATTATTTTTTACTGTAAACCCTAATTTTTGTGCAATAGCGATGTTTTTCTCATTTGTTCCTTGAATTTGATTACTAAGAATCGCACGGTAGCCTTTTAAGCCTTGCTGCTGCAATTTTGAGACGTTAATACTATCGCTTAGTAAGGAGACCAAAAAAAACAAACTCAATGCAAGAGGAAGTAATAGTATGCCAAACATTAGGCTTATTTTTGTTTTGTATTTTAAATTAGCCATTAGTTTAATTGCAGGCGCTGCAAATTGTCGTAATCCTGACATAAGACTCTCTTGTTATTTTGTAATGGATAGATAAGTAGACCTTGATTACCTCAATTATCATTCATTTATAGTACTTTACAAATAAAAAAAGCCCTTTCGGGCTTTTTTCAATCTTTAGTCTTAATTACATGCTGCAAAAACAAGTGGTTAAAACTCTAAAAAATAATTTTTATATTAAAGTTTAGCAAATGAGCGTTCAGCTGCCGCTATTGTTTCTTGTACTTCTTGCTCAGTGTGTGCAGCACATACAAAACCCGCCTCAAAAGCTGATGGCGCTAGGTAAACACCTTCTTCAAGCATAAGGTGGAAAAAGCGTTTAAAGCGTTCTAGGTCGCACTCAGTAGCTTGTTTGTAGGTTGTTACTTTTTCAGCATCAGTAAAAAAGAAGCCATACATGCCACCAGCGTAATTGGTTGTTAGCGCTATGCCTGCTTTTTTAGCGCCGACTTCAAAGCCTTCACAAAGCGCTTTAGAAATAGCTTCTAATTTATCATGCAGGCCAGGTTCACTTAATAACTCAAGTGATTTTAAACCTGCTGCCATCGCAATAGGGTTACCTGAAAGTGTACCGGCTTGATATACAGGGCCAACAGGCGCAATGTAATCCATTATTTCGGTTTTACCACCAAATGCACCAACAGGCATGCCACCGCCAATAACTTTACCTAAACACGTAAGATCTGGTCTAATGTTGTAGTAGGCTTGTGCACCACCCAGTGCAACACGAAAACCTGTCATTACTTCATCAAAAATAAGCACCGATTTATATTCGTTACAGACATCACGCAAACCTTCTAAAAAGCCTGGTACTGGTGGAATGCAGTTCATGTTACCGGCGACTGGCTCTACAATAATACAGGCAATTTCGTCTGCATATTTTGCAAAAATAGCTTTTACTTCATCTAAGTTATTAAATGACACCGTAAGCGTATGCTTAGCAAAATCTTCAGGAATGCCTGGTGAATTAGGTACGCCCATTGTTAGTGCGCCAGAGCCTGCTTTTACCAATAACGAGTCAGCATGACCGTGGTAACATCCTTCAAATTTTAATATTTTGTCGCGACCCGTAAAACCACGGGCTAAGCGAATTGCACTCATTGTCGCTTCAGTACCCGAGCTAACCATACGCACTTTTTCGATTGATGGAACGAGTTTTTTTACTTTTTCAGCCATTAAAATTTCGGCTTCAGTGGGCGCACCGTAACTAAGGCCGTTTTCGACCGCTTCATGAACGGTTTGCTTTATGGCTGGGTGGTTATGGCCCATGATCATTGGACCCCAAGAGCCCACATAATCAATATAACGATTACCGTCGGCGTCAAATGTAAACGCACCTTCTGCTTTGGTAATAAATAGCGGCGTACCGCCTACACCATTAAAAGCGCGAACTGGCGAATTTACGCCACCTGGAATCGAGGCTTGAGCGCGTTCAAATAAGTCTTGGCTAATTGTCATGAAAAATCCTATAAATTGTCACTTGAAAGGGGGTTAGCTATCGCGTTTGCGGCTAAACCAAGGTACGTCTACTTCATACTTCTCGACTTTATTTTCTACGCCGAGTGTTAAAGCAAACAGTGCCATACGAATTAATACGCCATTTTGTACTTGGCGAAATATAGCTAAATTGTCGTTAGTGTTTAAGTCGTTATCGAGCTCATTGGCTTCAATGCGACTATCGCGCGGTAGAGGATGCATAAGTACAGAGTTAGGTTTGCAGTGTGCACTGTAAATTGATTGGCTAATTCTAAATCCACCACGGTATTTATTTGCTTCTTCTTGAGAAGGGAAACGCTCTTCTTGAATACGTGTTTGGTAAACGATATCGGCGGCTAAATTACCTTCCATTTTATTTACTAGTTCAATTTTATGGCCCGCGTTATCCACTGCATCTAAAATGTAATCAGGCATTTGTAAGCCATCAGGAGCAACCATCGAAAATTTTATGTCTTTATAATGGCACAACAGTTTTGAAAGCGAGTGTACGGTACGGCCATATTTTAAATCGCCTACTAAGGCTATGTGCATACCATCGATATTTTGATCAAAACGGCTGAGTTCTCGTTCGATTGTAAGTAAATCAAGTAATGCTTGAGTTGGGTGCTCATTTGGGCCATCTCCGCCATTAATTACCGGTACGCTGCAGCCCGTAGCAAATTCGCTGACTGACCCCGAGTCTGGGTGGCGCATAGCAACGGCATCTGCATAGGCTGAAATAACACGTGCTGTGTCGTATAGAGATTCACCTTTAGCAAGCGCAGAGCTTTGCATACCTGTTGTTTCGCGAACTAAACCACCGAGTAAGTTAAACGCTGTACCAAAGCTTACACGTGTACGTGTGCTTGGTTCAAAAAACAAGTTAGCTAAAATAGCACCTTCAAGTACGTTGGTACGCTTTTGCTTTTTAGCGTAAGGCTCCATTTTTTTAGCAACTGCAAAAATGCGTTCAATGCAGTCTCTGTCTAGTTGACTAACAGAGAGTATATTTTCACCTTGGAAACTTAACATGGGGTTATTCCTAGTTTTTCAAAAGGGCACGATAATCCATAAAATGGGGCACGCAATCGCGCATATTATAACAAAATTAAAACGTTACTTGTGCTCATTAGAGCGCAATAGCAATTTTACAAGCTTGGCTTTATCACGGCTAATGCCACTATTATGAGTAGCGCAATAACCGGTAGCTCGTTAAAAATTCGATAAAATCGGTCGGTTTTAGTATTTCGATCATGCTTAAAATCACTTAATAACTTAAAACAGTAACCGTGGTATATATATAAAATAATCACCAGTACGAGTTTGTAATGTAACCACAAACTGTATCTAAACCAGTCACGGCCATATTCAACAATGGTTAAAACGCCAAATACAGCTGTTAAAACAGCGAATGGAGTCACAAAATAAAGTAGCCTACGCTCCATTACTTTAAGCATAGAGTTGCACGATTTTTCTTCGCTCATTGCGTGGTAGACAAATAATCTTGGTAAATAAAAAATGCCGGCAAACCACGCAATCATAAAAAATATATGCAAGGTTTTATAAATTAGTAATGCGCTCATACTATTCCTTATTGTTTAAAGTAAGCTGTTACGAATGGTTAGAATATGATGAATTTGATCCCAGCGTAATAGGCCCATAATTTGTTGATTATCTAAAAGATTGTAAACGTACAATGCACCACTTCTTTTATCTTTTAATATATCGAATGCATCAGCTAAGGTTGCTTGGCTACTAATGCCTTGCAGGCTAACGTAGTTTAAATTAATCGCTTGGTCCGACATTAAACTTAAGTCATATTCTGCAAGTCTATAACCATTTTCCTCATCAAATACAATCAGTGGCGTTTGGCTGTCCATTGCATCAAGGGTGTTTTTTATTTGCTCTTTATCGTCTGAATACAGTAATTTAAAATCTTCATCCATATCGTCCATTATGCCGACTTTTTGTAGGGCCTCTGTAGCGGGAGACACATGATACGGCAACCCCTGAAAATCGAGTTGTTGTAAAAATATAGAGCGATTACCAAAAAACTGTAATGCGGTTACATAGGCTGTTGTGATAACAAGCATGGCCGGTACGATAATTTCAGGTGATGATGTTAGCTCCATGACCGTTGTTAAGGCAGCAAGGGGAGCATGCAGGGTTGCGGCCATTAATCCAGCCATGCCCAAAACACCATAAGTACCCGCTATATCAGTGCCAGGGCTAATAAATTGCGCACAAAAAGCCATCAGAGTTCCAACTAATACGCCAAGCCCAATCACAGGGCCAATTAACCCACCGGGAATCCCCAAACCAATTGCAAATAGCGTAGCGAGTAATTTAGCAATTAAAATAGTGGTGAGTAATTTTACGTTATCAGGAGATTCAACCGCAATGGTTATCGCACTCATACCTGAGCCCATTGCTTGAGGTACTGCATATGCAATTAAGCTAGCAATACATCCTGCAATCAGTAAACGAGGAAACATGCTTAAAGGTTTAAATGTTTTAATAATTAACATTAAATTTTGATTGAAGCTAAATGCAATAGCACCTAATGCCATACCGCATAATATTAAATACGGATAATGCCAACCACTCAATGGCGCTATTGTAATAAGTGCCAGCTCAGAGCCTTCACCAAATACAAACTGAGTAGCTAGTGCGCCGGTCAGCGCAGCGAGCATAATAGGCACAAATATATGGACTTTATACTCCCTAAGTACGACTTCCATTACAAAAATAACGGCGGCAAGAGGCGTGTTAAATGATGCAGCGATACCGGCTGCAACACCACACCCGCTCAAGGTCCTCATTGCATTATGAGGTAAGTGAAGTTTATCAGCTAAAATGCTCGCGCCTGTGGCACCCATATGAACAGAAGGACCCTCTCGGCCGACCGAAAAGCCACTAATAAGGGCTAGTGCGCCACCAACAAACTGATTTACAGTATTATAAAGTGGCATTTGTCCGTAATGACGTTTAATACGATGAATAACAAAGGGAATACCTAAACGGTAATGTTTAAAGCCAGTAAATGCAGCAAAACATGCGATTAAAAGTGCCGCTATTAGTGGCATTAAAACGCGCTCAAGAGTAGGTAAGGTAGTAAAGTCGTCAGGCGTTTCTAAAAATAGGCTTTGGAAAAATAGAATGGTTAAACGAAATAAAATAATAAAAAATGCAGCAATCAATCCGGCAACTACGCCTAATAAGCATAATTGTACAGATGTTTTAGGTTTTGCCAGCCGACGCCTGAGCTGCTCAAGCCACATGCATTATTTCCTCAAAGCATTTTCAGCATGCAGTTTAGCAAAAGCTTATCACTAAGTCCTTTTGATTTTAGAGTTTTGTGCAAAGACCTCTTGTGGCAAAAGGTAATCAGTATGTTAACTCTGTTATTGCTTATCAAAATGATCTTTCAGGATTAAATTTAACCCTAAAAGATCAATATATCTTAAACAATAAACTTTTTAAGTAAGTCTTGTTGGTCTTTTACGTTTTCGGCTAAGCTAGTATTTGTCTCAAATTGCTCCTTAGCGTATTCATCAACTTGCACACTAATATCCTTAATATCAATGGTGCTTTTATTTATATCTTCTATAACAGTACTTTGCTCTTCGATTGCGGCGGCTATTTGGTAATTTCTATCCATAATATCTTTTACAGACATCGAAATGGTATTGAGTGATTGATTCGCTATTTCGGTTTGTTCAACGCACAGCGTGGCTTTCGTTTTGCTTTTTTCCATTGCTTGTTGAACTTTAGATGAAAATAACTGAATTTGCTCAATCATTAGTTTAATTTCTGTTGTTGAACTTTGTGTTCTTGAAGCGAGTGTTCTTACTTCATCCGCAACGACTGCAAACCCCCGCCCGTATTCACCAGCTCTTGCTGCTTCAATCGCTGCATTTAAGGCAAGTAAGTTTGTTTGTTCTGCAACGTTATTAATAACAGATAATATTTGCTCAATACTATTACTATGCTCTGCTAGTTGGTTGCTTAGCTCTTGTGAATTCGAGATAGAATTAGACAAATCGGTAATGTCCGAGGTTGTCTTCTCAAAAAGTGTTTTGCTCGAGCTTGTTGAATTGTTAACTGAGGTGACTGACGTTGCCGCTTCTTGTGCGCTGGATGCTATTTCTGCAGATGTCGTACTCATTTGATTAATAGCAGTCGCTAAGCTATCAATTAATAAATATTGATCATTAAGTGATTTACTTGATTCTGTCGATAAGGATTTCGCAGCTGCACTTTGTTCTTCGACATTACTTGCTTTATTAATAACACCACTTACAAGCTCCTGTAAGGATGATAAGAATCGATTAAAGCTTTTAGCAACAACACCGCATTCATCCTCAGAGGTTATTTTTAATCGCTGCGTTAAATCTCCTCCACCAGATGCAATTTCGCTAATAGCATGCTCTAACTCGTCAAGTGGTTTGAGTAAAACTTTAATTAAGCTTCTAAATACTAAAACGCAAAAAGTAATACTGATGATAGCGATAAAAAGTGTGCGAATAGTGAATACGGTAAGTGATTCATAGACCTTGTCTTTATCCAATAACATGGCTACAGACCAGTTAACACCGATTTCATCACCAATGGGGTAAAAATATAAGAGTTTAGTTTTTCCTTCGTGTTCTATTTCTAAAATCTGCTTGCTCTGTTTTGGGGATTGTTGATAAATGTCTTGTGTCTGCTTATTACTTAAATTGGCTGTAGGATGGGTGATTATTTTACCTGAGCCATCAACAACAAATGCAAAACCATTACCATTAAAGTTTATGGTATTAACGCTATCAGCGATATCGCTTAAGCCGAGATCTCCACCAATAACGCCTTGAAAACCATCTGCAGTATTTATTGCGGCTACAGCCGAAAGTAATAATTTATTGGTTGCCGCATCAGTGTAAGGGGCGGTAAAAGAAATCATTTCATTGTCTTTAGCTAACTTGAACCACGGCCTTTGTTTGAAATCAACACCGGGCGGATTTACTCTGTTTTTATTATTTGAGCGTAGTTCTTTTTCGTCATTTAATGTGCCAAACATTAATAAAAAGTCGTCTGTAAAAGCTGGGTTTTCTAACCCAGACTGAAAGTTTTGTTTCGAAAAGTCTGACTCAATGTGTTTTTTTAGAACATTGAGCTGAGCTGATTTACTGATAAGCCAATTGCCAATACTTTGTGAGAGTAGCGACGCATTATCTTGTATATAAGCTGTAGTGGATTTTTTTAGCGTTTGTTGAACGAGTAGATATGTTGTTGTTGCAAGTAGTGAAATGACGATAAATACTACAATACCGGAAGCGATTGAGAACTTTGTTCTAATTTTCATATGGTTTCACTCTTTAGCTAAATAGGCAATTATTTTTATTATGCATAAATAAATATAGTCTACACTTTAAAAAAGTTTAAATAGTTGAGTCTTTTTATGCAAAAAAAAAGTATTTGTTTTTTGTTTGCTGCATTATGCGCTCCTTTGGTGCAGGCACAAAATGAGCAAGATGAGTTACAGGATTTAAAGTCGCAATTAGCGGATATTCGTACTCAATTGTCTGCTTTAAGTTCTTTATCTGTCCAGTATGAAACGATAAATAAGAGAATTGAAGTCCTTGAAAAGGTGGGGGCGCAAAATTCAGAAGATAAACGGCCTCAAAAGCAGGTATCTATTTCTACAGATCAAAACATTAAAAATATTCCTTCCAAAAAAGATATAAAAGTATACGCGACAGTTAGGCCAACGTTTGGCTACATCGATGAGGAAAATGAAGCGTCATGGGACGTAAAAGATGCACTTTCTCATGCTGGAATTAAGTCGACTGTGGAATTTAATCAGCAATGGCAAGGCATCTTACACGGTGAATGGGGCATTGATTTATCAAATAACGGCAATTTTGGTAATGCACGACAGGTATATGCTGCAATAGACAGCCCATACGGCAAAGTTGGACTGGGAAAGCAGCGACCAGCTCAATATTTGTTTATTGCTGAATATGTCGATATTTTTAATCACGGCAACAGCCCTTTTGCATATGATCCGGAAAGTATTTTTTTTGTTGATAACCTTCTTACTTATCAGATTAAACAAGGCGATTTTACATGGATGTTAGTTAGTCAGTTTAATGGCACACAAGGCGATAATAAAAGTGACCTTATTAATGGTGGGGTAAGTTACGACAAAGATAACTTGCATGTTGCTTTAACGTATACCAATAAAGGTATATATGAGAATGAACAAGAATTGGGTGACAATAATATTGTTGGCGGATCTTTAGCTTATTCTTTTGATAGCGGTTTTTACTTTGCCCTAGGCTACCAGGCTAAAAAATACAATCGGGATTTAGGTATAGATAGAAATGGGCATACGCTTGATGTGTCAATGGCTTATCCGCTGAGCAAAAATTATAAAGTAAAAATGGGTTATTTTGACTTTGATGATGGCCACCAAGCAGCTCAAACGCAAAATTATAATGGCGCAAACCTTACTCTTGAATGGCTGCCAGCAGAAAACTTACGTTTACATGTTGAATACCTTTACCGAGACTTTGATTATTTAGCTGATTTTAGTTCATTCTCTGTAGGGTTTCGCTACGACTACTCACAAGTGTGGGGCTATTAATAGTAAAAACATGCATATACTAAAAAAACCTTTAACACTGACAATGAGTTTACTGCTGCTTGTATGTACATTTACAAGCAACAGCAAAGTCGATGTTACTATATTAGCTGACGATGATTATCCACCATATAGCTATTTAGAAAGAGGTGAATTAAAAGGGGTTTATATTAATTTATTGAGACGTGCTGGCGATCAACTAAAGCTAGATTACGACGTTAAAATAATACCGATGCCTTGGAAAAGAGCACTGCTTACCGTAAAAAATGGTGATGTTATAGCGGTAGTTCCCCCGTATTTACATTACGATTCAAGGCCTTTTATTTCATCATATTCGGTGGCATTAGGCACTGAGTTTGTGGTGACTTATTGTCGTGAAAATATTGATTTAAAAGCTACGTTAAATTTAAATTCGGCTACTAATAAACGTGTTCATTTAGGAATGAATGCAGGTTATTTGCTGCTGGATGAACGTTATAAAAAGGCAATAACACAAGGGCGTATTCAATTATGGGAAAATAAAAGTACAGAAGCTAATGTCATAAAGTTACTTACTAATAAAATAGACTGCTATGTTAATGATAGAAAAGCCACACAGTATGAACTAGAAAGCGTAAAAAAAAGCTACCCACAATATGCTGCGATTACGGTTATAGAGAAAGATGAAATTAATCACAGAACTGCACACATAGGCTTTAGCCGTGAATTTATCTCTCCATATAAAGACGATTTTATAAAAAGAATGAATAGGGCTTTACTTGACCTGATAGATGAATCAGTAACTGAGTAAAGCAAATAGTTTATCGTTTGTTATTTCAACATTTTATGTTCTTATCAATTCCAGCTAGGTAATTTTCTTACATAATTTCACACTCTATTGTTGACTGAGCTTTACTCTAAGCGACTTTTAGTTATTAATTATGTTTAACCACCAATAGTCATACCTGAGTGCTTACGTTGCTGAATAACCCCCATATTTATTGTATCTATAGGCTTCTCTGGTGCTTTTAAGCAAAGTCTTAGTACGCTAATATAAATTCTTCAGTTGTATTTATAACACCGGATGTACTTGCGGCAATGAGGGGGATATTTTTTACAGTTACCTACTTTAAGGATAAGAAGTGCTTAGCAAGTAAAGGCTATACTTGATTAAAATACTCGGGTATTGGATAATCATGCTATTGCGATATTGAGGGGTTTAAAATGTCTGACGAATTACCAATTAAGTTCAGCGATGCGGCTGCAGTTCGTGTCAAGCAGTTAATCGATGAAGAAGAGAACCCTGAACTTAAACTACGTGTTTATGTAACTGGTGGAGGTTGCTCAGGTTTTCAATATGGTTTTACTTTTGATGAAAAAGCAAATCCAGGCGATTTAGAAATAGTAAAAAATGGTGTCACCTTAGTGGTTGATCCTATGAGCATTCAATATTTAGTTGATGGCGAGGTTGATTATACTGAGGGCCTTGAAGGTGCTCGTTTTTTCGTATCTAATCCAAATGCAACAACAACCTGTGGTTGTGGTGCAAGCTTTAGCGTTTAATCATGAGCTAAGGTCGAAATAAAAGCCGCTTTTGCGGCTTTTTTAATGCCTAAAAATCGCTTGGGGCGTACTCAGTTATTTGCATTATTAATATAAAAAAACCAAGTACAAATACAGAAAAAGCTAAAATATACATAAAGCCTTTTTTACCTTGCTTAATAGGCACACCGTTATGGCGCAAAAAAAAGTACCAACCTAAACATAATATGATAGGTAATAAAAAAAGTAATCTGAACATTATTTAACCTTTGTCGCGCTGATTATGTCTTAATAATAAACCTGTACCAGTAAAATGAAATAAATTTATCATAAATATTTATAAAAAATATGTAGCCGAAAAATATAATTTTTTAATGTTTTCTGATAACTTAGGATGAATATTCAGCTTTTATAAATATTAGAGCATGCTCAAACTTGTACCGAGTATGTAATTAATTATTCAACGAAAGTATTAATAGTATATAATGTATCCAAGAGTGAGACGGGCAAAATTTCATTCTTTTAAAAACAAACCTATACCACATTATTAGCGTAGTTTTAGCTGTGTGGGTAAAAGTAAGTAGCAACACGTGCTTAATTAGCTCTATTGCTATTGAAGTAACATTGAGTATCGCTGCTTGCTTACCTACAGCTATTGATAGACTACCGCTTTTATGGGTATGTCAAATCATCGAGTAGGAGATGTAAAATGATGGGCAAGACCGTTTCTTCAGAAGAAAACGCAAAGCTAACAAAATGGCTTAAAAGCAAACGCCAAGAAAAAGGCCATACAATGCGTAGCCTAGCACAAGTGCTTGGTACACCTCATTCATTTATCGGTAAAATTGAAAACCAAGAACGCCGTTTAGATGTAATTGAATTTGTTCGTTATTGTACTGCACTAGAAGCAGATCCGCATGAAGCATTAAATCTACTTAAAGCTGATTAACGATAAGGTTGCTTAGTTTGTTTTAAGGGGCGTTTAAATGTTCTAAGCAATAAATTAATGCAGGGATGCATTAAATACCTCAATTATTCTCATGGTAATTCTTTTCAAGCTCATATAGCTTATGCCTAATTAAATACAAAAATACCAGCGATGGTAAAACCATTAACGCTGTAAGAATAAAGAACAGTGACCAATTACCCGCTAACCAATCATCAATTACCACACCGCTGTAGCTAGAAAGTAATGTCCTTCCTAAGTTTCCTAATGATGCTAATAACGCATAATGTGTTGCACTAAATGCTCTATCACATAGCATTGAAATAAACGCTACCATTGCGACTAGCGACCATGCTTGTGTAAAACCATCAATAACTATAGCAAAGGCATACAATCTTAAATCGGGACCAACTAACGCAATCCACGAAAATGCTAAATTTGATGCCGCCATCGCAATACCACTTATAAATAAACCTTTAACAATGCCATATTTTTGATTAAATAAGCTGCCAACAAAGGTAAATATAATAGTCAGTACGGCTGTGCCTACTTTTGAAAATGTAGCAATATCGCTATTACTAAAGCCAATTTCTTTATAAAACACAATAGACATGCGGCCCAAAAATGCCTCACCTATTTTAAATAAGAAAATAAAGGCCAATAGCGCGAGTGCTGTTTTAACGCCATTTTTAGTAAAAAACGCTCTAAACGGATCTATAACTGTGACAGCAAGCCAAGCGATGGTTCTTGTAAAAGGAGTTTGTTTTGTTGATGATAGTTTTTCAAGGTATACGCGCTCAAGCTCAGCGTGTACTGCTTCTCTGTTTGATTTTGGCTCTTTTGCGAACAGTACACCACTCATTAACAGTAACATTACAGCGGCTAGAAAATAGTAAATTTGTGGCCAATCAAGAGAAGGAATATCCGCCATATAAAACGGAATTGCACCTAAAAGCGCATAGCCAGTCCACCAACCTGATGTGGCCATTGCGGCTGCTGCGGTGGCTTTATGAGATTCGTTTTCACTGAGTGTGTCTATTCTAAATGCATCAATTGCAATATCTTGCGTTGCAGAGGCAATTGCGATCAACAAACAAATTGCAGCAACCATTGCTAAATTTGCTTTAAGATCGAGTCCAGCTAATAGCAGTGTACCTATTAAAATAAAACTTTGGCACAATAGTATCCAGCTGCGGCGTTGGCCTAACCATTTATATAAAATAGGGAGTTTGGTTCGGTCAATGAGTGGCGACCATAAAAAGTTTATACTGTAAGCGCCAAATACAATGCCAAATAGGCCAATCATACTGCGACTTAGGCCTTCATCCTTTAACCATGCCGACAGCACTGAGCCAATTAACACCCAAGGAAAACCACTACTCATACCAAATATAAAAATATTGATTAAGCGTTTATCTTTAAAATAAGAGAAGTATTCGCTGATTGAGAGAGTTTTGCTCATAGGGCCTTCATTGGCTTAGATGCAGAGCAGCTAGGCTGCTCTTAAAAAATTTATAATGGTGTTTGCTCAAGTAATTTAATATTTAAAATAACAACCGGTGTTTTTGGTACAAAGTCATAACCAATTTTTTCGTTGAATCCTGTTTCTACAGTCATAATTTTATCAAGTGTGTCGTAGCCATCCATTACGTTACCAAAAACAGCGAAACCCCAATCTTTGTTTGGATTTAGATGATCGTTATTATCCATATTGAAAAAGAATTGGCGGGTTCCCGAGTGTGGTTCTCTGTCTTGGTATGCCATAGCAATGCTGTACATATCGTTTTTTAAGCCATTGCCACTTTCGTTAAAAATAGGATCGTTTTCATGCAAGCCATCGTAATCTTTGTCGTAGCCACCACCTTGAATAACAAAATCGCGCTCATTTTCTATATCGCGCTCAATTCGATGAAAAACACTGCCTTGGTAGCTTTTATCCGACACATAGGTTAAAAAATTATTAACTGTAATGGGCGCTCTTGAGCGATCAAGTTCAACAGTTATACTGCCCATTGAGGTTACGATTTCGACGCGCGGAAAAATATTATCTTTTTGCACAAAGCGGCCTTCTTGTGCCGCTAAGCTGTTAATACTAAAAAATAGGCTTAAGCCGACTAGAAAAAATCGTTTCATAATTAACCTTCTAAAAATTCTATTAATTCAGGGTCAGACACAATGCGAGTAATCATTTGCTCAGTCAACTTATTAAGCTGACCTTCTATTTTTGCTCGTTCGTGACTAAATGGCCCTTCTAAATTAGCACTACCTCGGTATACCTTACTAAAATTGCTTGAAGCGCGAATAACCCGAACACCAAGCTCTATCTGAGCTTCGCTGGTATGGCTGACTAGCTTTTCGGTTACCACCGCTTGCAATGCATGAATATCAACTTCAAAGCGCACGGTTGCTAAATTTGAGATGCTTGCACCATTTCGGCTAAGCGCGCTATCTAAAATACTTTTAACTGACTGTGTAATCCCTTGGCTGGCAAACGTTTTTGTTTTATCTGATTCAATAAGCTTAAGCGTTGAAGTATCACCTCGTAAATCAATTACGCTAGTACTTAAGCTACTATTTATTGTGCTTACTTGCCCGCTTTTATAAATTGGGTTAAGGATCACCTGATTAGGCTGATTAGCACAACCAGATAATATAAGTAGCGCACATAGGCTAAAAATAGTTTTAATCATTACGTTCCTAATAGTTTTTAGTTGCGCTAAGCACTACAAACTTCTTATTGGAGCCTAGCAGTTTACAGTTACCAAACATACGATTTAGTTTGTCGTGGTAGTCTAAATGACGATTACCGATAATACGTAACTCACCGCCTTGCTTTAAAGTTTCTTTAGCCTGTTTAAACATTTGCCATGCAATATGATCTGTTACCGCTTGTGCTTGATGAAATGGAGGGTTACACAACACCATATCTACGCTGTCTTGAGTGAAGTCAGTTAAACAATCGTTTTCAATAAATTGGCAGTTATCAAATTGTTCAGGCATATTTTGTTCTACATTTAAACGTGCAGACTCAACCGCCATGCATGACTCATCAACAAAGGTAACGGATGCTTTAGGGCAACGAGCAAGCGCCATAACACCTACAACGCCATTGCCACAACCCAAGTCGATTATGCTGGTTTCTTTTTTAGTTTCTGGTAAATAATTAAAAAAGAATCGAGCACCTATATCTAATGAATCGCGTGAAAATACATTTGCATGATTTGTTATATTAAATTCAGTGCCTTCAAGTGGCCAAGTAATAGGGAAATCAGCTGCTTTGTAGCCACCTTTTGCAGTGCTTAATATAAGGCGTGATTTTTTAACCGCTAAACTTGTTTTTGTTTCACCAATAAATTGCTCAAACGATTTGATTGTTGAATTATGAATTTCTTTTGTTTTACCTGCTGCAATTACCGGTGTACCTGGTGCAAGTATTTCGCTTAATTCACTTAGTTGAAATTGTAAAAAACCCACGTTACGCGGTATTTTTATTAACACTAAATCGATGTCGTCAGGCAATGCAGACAGACTATCTATTTGGCTAAATTGCACCGTAGATAGTTTGTTTATTTGTAAGTTATACGCTACAGCTTGATGGCTAATATAAGAATCGTTAACTGAACAGACCGTTAATTGATTAAAACTACAAGCAAGTGCGCCAAAGCTATCGTTTAAAATAAGCAGTGAGCGACAATCTGGGTGATGTTCGTTAACATAATTGATAAGGTACTCATCGGCTGAATCCCACGCTTGTAAACTGCGGTTTTTTTGATCCAAAGGAAAGCGTTCAAGAGTAAATGTTTTATCGCCTAGCTGGGCTTGTGTCGTCATAATGGTATTTGATCAGTAAACTAATGTAGGTAAATTCTAACATGCAACGGCAAAACGCCAACCCCCAACAGTTACCAAATGGCTTTTCTTATCAAAGTAGGGCACTTAGCGCGCAAAAAAGCCTCGATTTATTTTATTATTTGCAAAAAAATCTAACTTGGCAGCAACCCGACGTCACTGTCTATTCAAAAACAGGCCCAATTCCTCGGCTGCAATGCTTTATTAGCGAGCATAATTTTGAATATGGGTATTCCCATAGCAAATTAATAGTAGAGCCTTGGCCTGATATTTTATTCGCAATGCGTAAGCGCTTAGAAAAACATTTAAATCAGCCATTGAATTCTTTATTGGTTAATTATTATCGAGATGGTAACGATACTATGGGCTGGCACAGTGATGACGAAATAGAACTGGGCCATCAACCTACTATCGTGTGTGTATCGCTTGGGGCAGAGCGTGTTTTAAAGCTTAAACAAAAATCGACAAACAAAGTAACCGACTTAAAGTTACAAAGTGGCAGCTGTTTAGTCATGAATAGCGACAGTCAACGCGATTATCAACATGCAATCCCAAAGCAAACTACATTAGCTCACCCACGAATTAGCTTAACGTTCAGATACATAAAGCAAATCAAACAAGCTCAATTTTAGTTAGCCAATAGGCTTGGCTAGTTGTTATGATAACAATATAACTTAACTACAAAAATGGTTTTTATGTCAATGCAGCAACAAATTCAAGAAAAAATCAGCAGCGCAATTGCCTGTAAGCATTTAAATGTAATTAATGAAAGCCACATGCACAGCAAAGGCACCGAGTCACATTTTAAAGTTATCGTGGTAAGCGAAGAATTTGCCGGCAAACGCCTGTTACAACGCCATCGTGAAATTAATGAAATATTAAAAGATGAGTTAGCAAATCATATTCACGCACTCGCTATCCATACTTATACACCGGATGAGTATACCGAACAGGGCGGCGAAGCGCCTGATTCGCCTAATTGTATGGGCGGTTCTAAATCTAGCTAAGTAATCGTTTTATAAGACATTTGATTAGTGATTAACTGATCAGATCAGTGTTTTTAGTATTAGCCTTTAAACTAGCGCTAATTTTTATTGTAAAAGATATAGGATCATCAATGGTCATTAAGCCTAAAATTCGTGGATTTATCTGTACCAACGCACACCCAACGGGATGTAGCGAGCATGTTCAAGAACAAATTAACTATGTAAAACAACAAGGGGCGTTAAAAAACGCACCAAAAAATGTATTAGTTATTGGCGCATCTACAGGCTACGGCTTGGCATCGCGTATCACAGCTGCATTTGGTGGCGGTGCTAAAACACTCGGTATTTTCTTTGAAAAAGAAGGCACTGAACGTAAAACAGGTTCTGCTGGTTGGTACAATACGGCAGCATTTCAAGAAGCAGCAGACGAAGCGGGTCTTTGGTCTAAAAATATTAATGGTGATGCGTTTTCAAACGAAATCAAGCAAAAAGCAATCGACACCATTAAAGCAGATTTGGGTAAAGTAGATTGTATTATTTACAGCCTAGCGTCTCCTCGTCGTACAGATCCAAATACGGGCGAAGTGTTCTCATCTACACTTAAGCCAATAGGTAATGCAGTAACCACTAAAAACTTGAATACGTCAAAACGCGAAATTGACGAAATTACCGTTGAAGCAGCAAATCAAGACGATATCGATAACACCATTAAAGTAATGGGTGGTGAAGATTGGGAAATGTGGATTGAGGCATTAAAAGCCGCTGATGTGTTAGCCGATAATTTTAAAACCACAGCTTACACTTATATCGGTAAAGAACTAACATGGCCAATATACGGACATGCGACAATTGGTAAAGCAAAAGAAGATTTAGACCGAGCAACGGCTGCAATTAAAGAGTCAACAAAGGATTTAAATGGCGAAGCCTATGTATCATCACTTAATGCGGTAGTAACACAAGCAAGCTCTGCTATTCCTATTATGCCGTTATACATTTCAGCATTATTTAAAGTAATGAAAGCAGATGGTACTTACGAAGGTACAATTGAGCAAATCCAAGCACTATTTAGTGAAAACTTATATGGTGATAACCCACGCTTTGATGACGGCGGCCACTTATTTCAAAACTACAAAGAATTAGAAGATGATGTGCAAGCACGTATTCAAGCTGTTTGGGATAAAGTAGATACGAGCAGCATTGATGAGTTAACTGATTATGTCGGTTACCATAACGAATTTTTACGTTTATTTGGCTTTGGTATTGAGGGTGTTGATTACGAACAAGATGTGGATTCGGTCAAACCAATTGCGAATATGATTGATTAACCATATTTTCAAATATGTAATTAAAAAGTCGCTTAGTGCGACTTTTTTGTTTTGCGGGCTTTTTTGAACAATTATGATTAAAAAATGTCATTCTTTGCTTAAGCTACCACTTTGGTCTAACTTAAATTTTATTAAATACACATAACAAAACTAAATAAGTGTTTCTGTCGTATAATTTTCATAATTAGACTCGCATAGTCGCCCACAATGATGTTAAAATTAAGGGAATATGTGAAGAGTTTTTACCGCGTTGCTTATTTAGTATTCATAGCGAGTTGTTCTTTTATACATTGAAATAACTTGGGATAGCTCAAATGGCGACGTGGTTGGTACGATTTTTCAGTTTCTTTCCGTTAATGTAGTGCAAGTGCGTATGATCAACATAAAAAAAGGTCTGGATTTACCCATAGAGGGCGCACCTCAGCAAGTTATTCACGACGGTTCTCCCGTCAAACGTGTAGCTGTGCTAGGTGAAGAGTTTATTGGTATGCGTCCAACCATGCATATCCGTATGGATGACCAAGTTAAAAAAGGCCAGGTACTTTTTGAAGATAAAAAGAACCCCGGCGTCCTATTTACCGCACCAGCTTCTGGTGTTGTAAAAGAAATAAATCGTGGTGCTAAACGTGTGCTGCAATCTGTTGTTATTGAAGTAGACGGCAGTGAGCAAATCACCTTTGACTCTTTCTCTGACACTGAGCTTACAAGCTTAGATCGTGAAAAAGCTAAAGAAGTACTTATCCAGTCTGGTCAGTGGACGGCACTTCGTGCTCGCCCATTTAGCAAAGTTGCGGCTGTGGATGCAAATCCTAGCTCTATTTTTGTGACCGCTATCGACACTAATCCTCTTGCTGCAGATCCTGCGGTAGTTATTGCTGATAATGTGCAAGCATTTGAAGCGGGTTTAGCCGTTGTATCGCGTTTGACTGATGGGAAAGTATTTGTTTGTAAACAAGTTGGCAGTCAAGTTCCTAGCTCATCTATAGCTCAAGTAGAAGTACATGAGTTTGGTGGTGTGCATCCGGCTGGCCTTGTAGGCACTCATATCCACAATCTTGACCCTGTATCTGCTAGTAAACAAGTTTGGCATATTGGTTACCAAGACGTTATTGCGTATGGTCACTTATTCCTTACTGGTGAAATTTACACAAGTCGTGTTGTTTCGCTTGCAGGTCCTCGTGTTAAAAACCCACGTTTAGTGAAAACACAATTAGGTGCTTCATTGGATGATTTAGTTGCTGGAGAATTAGAAGACGGTGATAACCGTGTTATTTCTGGTTCTGTTTTATCTGGTGCTACTTCAAACGGTGTTAATGCGTTCTTAGGTCGTTACCACGTTCAAGTATCTGTATTACTTGAAGGTCGCGAAAAAGAACTATTTGGCTGGATTGCACCAGGTAGTGATAAATTCTCTGTAACGCGTACCTTCCTTTCTCACCTCACACCGAGTCGTTTATTTAAAATGACAACGTCTACAGGTGGTTCAAAACGTGCCATGGTACCAATTGGTAGCTACGAGCGCGTAATGCCGTTAGATATTTTGCCTACGCTATTATTACGTGACTTAATTGCACGTGACTTAGACAGTGCAATTTCATTAGGCGCGCTTGAACTTGATGAAGAAGATTTAGCGTTATGTACCTTCGTTTGTCCTGGCAAATACGAGTATGGTTCTATCCTGCGCGATTGCTTATCAACGATCGAGAAGGAAGGCTAGAGAGATGGGTTTAAAAAAATATCTAGAAGATATCGAGCCGAATTTTGAAGCCGGTGGAAAATATGAAAAGTTTTATGCACTGTATGAAGCAGCTGCAACCATTTTTTATACACCCGGCTATGTAAATAAAGGCAAGACACACGTACGCGATAATATCGACCTAAAACGCATGATGATTTTAGTGTGGATGGCGACGTTCCCAGCTATGTTTTTTGGTATGTTCAACATCGGTCACCAAGCCGCAGGTGCTTTAGCACAAGGTTTTGAACTAGCAAACTCGTGGCAGGTTGGTCTGTTTCAGTTCTTTGGTGGTGAATTAACCGCTAATGCAGGCTGGGGCGCTAAAATGTTCTACGGAGCATGTTTCTTCCTACCTATTTACGCTGTCACATTTGCTGTAGGTGGTTTTTGGGAAGTGATTTTTGCTTCTGTGCGTAAGCATGAAATTAACGAAGGTTTCTTCGTTACTTCTGTATTATTTGCACTTATTTTACCTGCAACAATTCCTTTATGGCAAGTTGCACTAGGTATCACATTCGGTGTAGTAATCGCTAAAGAAATTTTTGGTGGTACTGGTCGTAACTTCTTAAACCCTGCTTTGGCTGGTCGTGCGTTCTTATTCTTCGCATACCCTGCGCAAATTTCGGGTGACACAGTATGGACTGCAGTAGATTCTTTCTCTGGTGCGACTATGCTAGGCCAAGCTTTTGTTGGCACACTTGACTTTTCAAACATGGAATTATGGTGGAATGCATTTTACGGTTTCATTCAAGGTTCTGTTGGTGAGACATCGACACTTGCATTACTTGTAGGTGGTTTATTCTTAATTTACGTTCGCATCGCTTCTTGGCGTATCGTACTAGGTGTATTCCTAGGTATGGTAGCAACGGCATTCTTATTAAATGCTGTTGGCTCAGAAACTAACCCTGTATTTGCAATGCCTTGGTATTGGCATTTAGTGCTTGGTGGTTTTGCGTTTGGTATGTTCTTTATGGCTACTGACCCTGTATCGGCTGCATTTACTAACAAAGGTAAATTTGCATACGGTTTACTAATTGGTCTTATGGTGGTTCTTATCCGTGTTGTGAATCCTGCTTTCCCAGAAGGTATGATGCTAGCAATTTTATTTGCTAACTTATTCGCTCCACTGTTCGATCACTTTGTAGTGCAAGCTAATATCAAGCGGAGGTTGGCACGTAATGTCTAGTAATAACGAATCAATCGGTAAAACGTTAGCAGTTGTTGTCGCACTATGTTTAGTGTGTGCAATTATTGTATCGTTTGCTTCTGTACAGCTTCGTCCTTTACAGCAAGCTAATAAAAATAAAGATATTCAAAGCAATATCTTAGCAGCTGCGGGCATAGATAAAGTTAAGAATGTATCTGATACATTTAATGCTAAAATCGAAGCGCGCGTTGTAAATATGACCACAGGTGAGTTTGTAGATACAGACCCAACAATCTTTGATTTTGAAAAAAGCAAATACGATGCAGCGCTAAGTGTTTCTCTAAAAGAGAAAGGCGTTAAAGACATTGCTGGTATTCAACGTGTGACTAAAGAGTCACCGGTGTATATCTCGAAAAAAGAAGATGGCTCTATTGATGCAATCATTCTTCCTATTCAGGGCTATGGCTTATGGGGCTTAATGTACGGTTTTATCTCGCTTGAGAGCGATGGCGAAACAGTTAAAAACATTATCTTCTACAAACATAATGAAACGCCTGGCTTAGGTGGTGAAATCCAAAATCCACAGTGGACTGCTACGTGGCAAGGCAAAGAGCTACCAATTCAAATTGTTAAAGGTACTGCTAACGGCAATGAGCATAAGATCGATGGTCTTTCAGGTGCTACATTAACGTCTAACGGTGTTGAACATGCAGTTGACTTTTGGACTGGCGAAAATGGCTTTGGCCCTTTCCTTGCGAAAGTACGTAAAGGAGCATTGAAATAATGGCTGATACTAAAGAAATGAAGGCGGTCCTATTTGGTCCGGTTTTAGCTAACAACCCAATCGCACTACAAGTACTGGGTATTTGTTCTGCGCTAGCGGTAACGTCTAGCTTAAAAAATGCGTTAATTATGTCAATCGCATTGACGTTAGTAACTGCATTTTCTAGCTTCTTTATCTCGATTATTCGTAACCAGATCCCATCGTCAGTACGTATCATTGTACAAATGACGATTATTGCATCATTAGTAATTGTTGTTGACCAAGTATTGCAAGCGTTTTCTTATGCTACAGCTAAAGAGCTTTCAGTATTTGTTGGTCTAATTATTACTAACTGTATTGTAATGGGTCGTGCTGAAGCATATGCGATGAAGTCACCACCACTTATGTCATTCCTTGATGGTATTGGTAATGGTTTAGGCTACTCTGTTGTTTTACTTACTGTTGGTTTCATTCGTGAGCTATTCGGTAAAGGAACACTATTCGGTGTTGATATTATCCCATTAGTACAAGATGGCGGTTGGTATCAACCTATGGGTCTATTAATATTACCACCGAGTGCATTCTTCATCATTGGTTTATTCATATGGGTACTTCGTACTTATAAGAAAGACCAAGTAGAAGCTAAAGCGTAAGGGGCACACAGTGGAACATTATATTAGTTTGTTTGTAAAAGCCGTTTTTATTGAAAACTTAGCGTTATCATTTTTCTTAGGCATGTGTACTTTTTTAGCAGTATCTAAAAAAGTGACTACTTCAATTGGCCTAGGTGTAGCGGTTATCGTTGTTTTAGGTATTTCTGTACCTGTTAACAACTTGGTTTACCATGCTGTGTTAGCACCAGGCTCACTTACGTGGCTTGGTTATCCTGATGCAGACCTTAGCTTTTTACGTTTCTTAACTTTCATTGGCGTTATTGCAGCGCTAGTGCAAATTCTTGAAATGGTATTAGATAAGTTCTTCCCAGTACTTTACAACGCGTTAGGTATCTTTTTACCATTGATCACAGTTAACTGTGCAATCTTTGGTGCGGTATCTTTCATGGTTGAGCGTAACTATAACTTCGGTGAGTCTGTTGTTTATGGTATTGGCGCTGGTGTTGGTTGGGCACTTGCAATTACATTACTTGCAGGTATCCGTGAGAAAATGAAGTATTCAGACGTGCCAGACGGCTTACGTGGTTTAGGTATTACCTTCATCACTGTTGGTTTAATGGGACTTGGCTTTATGTCATTCTCTGGTATTTCACTGTAAAGGTAGCGAGGATAAATCATGGATTATCAGATTTTCTTAGGCGTTGGTGTTTTTATCGCTATCGTTGTACTACTGGTTTTAGTCATCATTGGTGCTAAATCTCAGTTAGTTGCAAGCGGTGATATCATCATCGGTATTAATGGTGATAAAGATAAAGCCATTACTACATCAGCAGGTAATAAGCTTTTAAGTGCATTATCTGAGTCAGGTATATTTGTATCATCTGCATGTGGTGGCGGTGGCTCTTGTGGCCAGTGTCGTGTACACATTAAAGAAGGTGGTGGCGATATCCTGCCAACTGAGCTTGATCACATATCTAAAGGCGAAGCCCGTGAAGGCTGTCGTTTAGCGTGTCAGGTAAATGTTAAAAACGACATGGAAATTGAGCTTGAAGAGTCAATTTTCGGTGTTAAGAAGTGGGATTGTGAAGTTATCTCTAACGATAACAAAGCAACGTTCATTAAAGAACTTAAGCTTCAAATTCCAGATGGTGAGTCAGTACCGTTCCGTGCGGGTGGTTACATCCAAATCGAAGCGCCACCTCATCACGTTAAATATGCAGATTTCGATGTTCCTGAAGAATATCGTGGTGATTGGAACCACTTTGGTTTCTTCGATCTGGAGTCAAAAGTAGACGAAGAAACTATTCGTGCTTACTCAATGGCTAACTACCCAGAAGAAGAAGGCATCATTATGCTTAACGTGCGTATTGCTGCTCCGCCGCCAAGAAACCTTAGCTTGCCATGTGGTAAAATGTCTTCGTACATTTGGTCACTTACAGCTGGCGACAAGGTAACTATTTCAGGTCCATTTGGTGAGTTTTTCGCTAAAGACACCGATGCAGAAATGGTATTTGTTGGTGGTGGTGCTGGTATGGCGCCAATGCGTTCTCATATCTTTGACCAACTTAAACGTTTGAACTCTAAACGTAAGATGAGCTTTTGGTATGGTGCACGTTCTGAACGTGAAATGTTCTACGTAGAAGATTTTGACGGCTTAGCCGCTGAAAATCCTAACTTCGTATGGCATACAGCGCTTTCAGATCCACAACCTGAAGATAACTGGGAAGGCTATACTGGCTTTATCCATAACGTGTTATTTGAGAACTATCTTAAAGATCATGAAGCGCCGGAAGATTGTGAGTACTACATGTGTGGTCCTCCAATGATGAACGCGGCAGTTATTACTATGCTTAAAGATTTAGGTGTTGAAGACGAAAATATCTTACTAGATGACTTCGGTGGCTAACACTAATACCAAAACAGTTTAGTTTTGGTTAAAATACCAGCCTCGTAGCACTTGTGTTACGAGGCTTTTTTATTCTTTAATTTTATCAATCTATTAAGTAGAACAGTTATGAATCGAGTAAGTACTTCACAAGGCATAATGGCCTTTTTACTAATTACACTGACTTTATTATTGTCTGGTTGTGGTGAAAAGCCAGAGTTAAAAGAGACCTTTTTAGAAGGTAAGACTATGGGCACTACTTATCATATTAAATATTACGATGAGCAGGGCCAGCTATCTGCCTCACAATTACAGTCACAAATAGACGCTGTTTTAAAAGATGTTAATCAATCTATGTCTACTTACATAGAAGACTCTGAGATAAATACATTCAACAGATTACCAGCAAATCAGGTTATGCCGATTAGTGAAGATTTTAGAGCTGTTATATCTGAGTCTATTCGGTTAGGTGAGTCAACCAAAACACTTGATGTCACTATGGGACCATTAATCGATTTATGGGGGTTTGGCCCAGATAAAAAGCCAACTAATCGTCCTAGCGATGAAGAGTTAGTAAGTATGATTAAAAATATAGGCGTTGATAAGCTTACGCTAACAGCTCAAGGTTTAGCTAAAAAAGTGGCTGGCTTAGAGCTATCGTTTTCGGCAACGGCTAAAGGCTACGGTATTGATAAGGTGGCGCAGTTATTAGAAAGCCACAATATTACCAACTACATGGTTGAAATTGGCGGTGAGCTTCGAATTGCAGGCGAAAAGCCAAATAATAAAGATTGGGTAATAGCTATAGAGCAACCAGATGCACAACCTGGAGAGCGTAAAGTACACCGTATTTTAACGCCTGGTACTAATGGTATTGCAACGTCAGGTGATTACCGGATTTTTTATGAGATGAATGGTGAAATTTATACTCATTTAATTGA
Organism: Pseudoalteromonas sp. Ld19; assembly: GCF_045064135.1. Taxonomy (NCBI): domain Bacteria; kingdom Pseudomonadati; phylum Pseudomonadota; class Gammaproteobacteria; order Alteromonadales; family Pseudoalteromonadaceae; genus Pseudoalteromonas; species Pseudoalteromonas sp. Ld19. Next base: position 545,733 of record NZ_JBISHA010000017.1, read on the forward strand.
CCCAACAACAGGAATGCCAACTAAGCATGACCTAGTATCGGTAACCGTGCTTCATCCAAGTGCTATGACAGCTGATGGTTTAGCGACAGCATTAACCGTTATGGGCATGGATAAAGCGCAAGCTTATGCTCAGGAGCATGACTTACCTGTATATTTAATCGCTAAATCGAAAGACGGTTTAATAACGTACTCAAGCCCTGCATTTAAACCTTATTTATAGTAAGGCGCGGGCTTGTTTATTTCCACGTTATTTGGGTATATAATTGCAGTCGCTCAGAAATGTTTTGAGCTTAATTTATTGCTGATCAATAGGGGCTAAGCAATGTCACTTTTTCTTCTTACTTTTGGCTTACTAATTTTGATAGTGTCGGCTATGGCCGTTGGTATGATCGTGCAAAAAAAATCTATGGCAAGCAGCTGTGGTGGTTTGGGCTCGGTTGGTATTGATAAAGCTTGTGATTGCGATGATCCATGTGATAAGCGCAAAAACCGTTTAGCAAAAGAGCAAGCCTGGAAAGAAAATCAAATTATTTAAGTCCACCTTAAATAAAAATATTAATTTCATTAAAAGCATGAACACTCTAACGAGTAAATAATCGCTTATTAGTACAATGTAATTGATATGAAAAGCGCTTAATAGCGCTTTTTTTGTGCCTGTAAAACCCAATACCTATTTTATTAAAAACATGATCATTCTTTCGCATTAAATAACCCTCACTGCGTTAAAAGTTATTCACGGTCGACTGCATGGATACAGGAGGTAGAGTAATGCAGAAGTAATTGCCGAGCACAACTGTATGTCATAATTTCGCCTTATGTATGCGCTATTTTCTTAGCGCCATAATAGATCACTAATTTAGTGTAATTAATGTAATGCAATATAAATGTATTAGACAAAGGTCTATGGTTTAGTTTTTTTCACCTGTTAGGTTTATTTTTCTCGTTTGTAAAATTGGAGCTAACACTCTAAAGTTTAACCATAGACACAGAGCAAGGCTCTTGTCATAAGTTTGAGGCTAAGTTAACCTCGCTTAAAAGAATCTTTATATTGTGTGTGAAGATGTTGTCAGTGTGAAAAGCAACTCAAGTTCGGTGGATTTATTTCTATAAAAAAGAATTTGAGTTGTTTTTATTTTCTGCAGCGCCGCGTAATGTAAACCAAAAATCTTTATATTGTGTGTGAAGATGTTGTCAGTGTGAAAAACGGCTCAATTTCGGTGGTGACTGAATTTGGGCTGTTTTTATTTGTGTTCCGTTATTCCTCCAGATTATTCTTCAAAGTTATATTGTTATCCTTAATTAACCAGAGTTCAGGTTAAATAACTATTTTTTAAAATCATCCGCATTGTAATAAAGGGGCTTAAAGGTGCCACAGTTTACAAATTTATAGTTTAGTTCGCTATCAGGTGGGACGAGTTTTGAAGTGCGGATCTTCTGCAAACAGGCATTTTTTAAATCTACAAAAATTAGATGATTGAAACTCGGTGCTTTTGTTATTTTATGAATGTATATACGACCATCATTATTTAGCGTGATCATATCGTATTCTTGCCATTGTGATGGTTCACTTAAATCGGTTAACTCTCGCGCGTAAAGCTGTTTACTCAGTACTATCGATTTATTTGTGTAGAGCTTATTACCACCTTGCCGATAATCACCATCATAAACATCTGCAATAATTGTGACTTCTTCGCCTCGTATTAAACGTTGAATATTAAATGGTTGTGGCTTAATTGTAATTAGCTCTGCATCTCTGACTAAGTCCAAAAAAGGAACATCAGAAACATCCACTTTATAAACGACTTGCACATCATGAGGGAGCTCATAGCCTGGTAAATTAACGGCAAAAACACTCGAGTTTTGATTTATTAATACCATCGCGTGCTCAGCATTATATGCGGGATCGACCGGCGGAAGCTCTACTTTTTCTTCCTCTGCTAGAGTAAAGCTACTTATCGTTATTAGTAACAAAGTAAATAATAGGCGCATAATTATCTCAATCAATTTATAAGCTTAAATTATAGTATAAAAAAGGCTCGTATGAGCCTTTTAAATATCTGAATAAATAACCTGAACTACAGGATATAAATATCTTAACGAGAATTCAGGTTAAATAAGCACTACTTAATTGCTTTTTTAACCTCTCGCCAATCTACTATTTTAAAGTTTTGCGGTTGTTGTGGAAGTCGGTTATAGCCATCTTGTACAACTAAAATGCCCTCAGGATAACCTGGTAAGGGTTTAGCCGTAACGGTTAATCCATCGGTTTCTGATACGCCATCAATACCGCGAGACAAATCACTTATAACGCTAAATTTTCCCGCAAACTCTAAACTTGGTGCTGTAACGCCCTGATCATCACCATTTATTTTATAAAGCACATAACTGTCATCACCTTGGCTCGAAACAACTAGGTAACGGGCTTTGTCGCCATGATAAATCTCCATGCCTTCAACATCATCAATGAGCTGCTCGTTTACTGTTTGCAGTAAAGTGGGCGTTATTCCTGCCGTTGGCTCTGCACCAATAAACCAAATGCCAGCATCCTCCTCGCCTACGAATAATTGCCCTAGTTTATCATCGGCACTACAGCCTTCAGGTTGGCTGGGTAAGCTAAACTCACGAACTAGTTTACCGGTAATATTATCGCCATTTTCATTAAGTTTATATTGCTGATAAAGCCCTGATTTATCATTTATAAACACATAATTACCAGTGCCTGATGAATACATACATAAGCCGTAAATTTCATTAAGATTAGTTGGAATATCAGTGATATGTTTTATATTGTTACTGGCTTGTACGGTAAATACACTAATACTATTAAGGCTACGGTTACTGGCCGTTATTAATGTATTTGTGTTGTTTTTAATAGTGTTATTTTGACGTAGATCAACGTTATTTAAACGGCCCACTTCAAGTGACTGTTCAAGCTTGCCATTAAGGTTATACACCATTAATCCACGGCGTTTATCTGTGCCTAAAATCAAGCTGTTTGCTGTGTTTTTAGGGTTGATCCAAATTGCTGGATCGTCTGCTGCATCACCAAAAGCTTTCACGGGAGTCGTTTGTGCGCTGGCTTTAATTTTAGTGATTGATTGTACGTTTGTTTTTAATGAGTTATTAATAGGCGTTACAGGTAGCGAGCTTTGCATATAAACACCCGTTTCGTCGTTATATAATATGGCAGTTGCAGTGCTATTGCTTGTGTAATTTATTGCTACCGACTCCAAGCTTAAGCCTCCGCTTAGCGTCCAGTTTTTAAAAGCCTTGCTGATTGGATCATACGCATAGACTTGATTATTTTCGGTGCTGGTAAACCAAATCATCCCATCAGATGACGTTGATAGGGCACCGAGCTCGGCGTTTAGTGCACCAAAAGGCGCCACTAAAGCGATTGGCTTTTTATTTGCTTTCGATTCAGCATTGGCATTTATTGCCCATATACCTATTTCGCCTTCGCTTACAAATAAAGTATTAGTCGCCGTACTTACTGCACAGCCAGACGCTTCATTTACGCCTGAAAATTCACGTACATTTATATTAAGCGCTTTATTATTTATGGTATTAAAAATAATGGTTTCTGTAATTAATCCGCGTACATCGGGTACAAATGCTGATATTGCCCCAGTTTCTTTATTTGCAAATAAGCATACTGTATCTGGTCGCGCTTGTGGCGTTGCGATACGTGTAACCTCAGTGATTTTCAAGCTAGTTTTATGTTGTTCTAGTTTGAATATAATTACGTTATCTTGGTTGTTATCGATTGTAGCGACTAAAAACGAGCTCGCGGTTAATTGACTAATAGAAAGCGCTTCAAAGTTACCTTTTTTAATAATATTACTTTGTTGCGTTGTGCTATCAGCAATCACCAAACCTTTGCTTTTACTTGTTAGTAACCAGTTATTATTACTTAACCATGCAGCTTGTGATCCTTGCATATTATTTGTTGGACCAAACTCAGTATTATCAATGACAGCTTGGGACGCTGTATTTTGTACCGCTGAATGCGTAGTAACGCTATTATTACAAGCACTTAATGCGCTAAATACTAGGCCACTTACAATTAGGCTAAGAGGTGTTTTTAATTTAAAATTCATGGTATTACCCTTTATTGGTCAAAGCGCTTTTGGGTGCTATAACGCACTTCGCCTTTATAATTTATAGCGGTTACTTTTAGTACTTTATCGTTTATAGAAAAGCTCAAAAATCCTGGTGTGGCTTCTGCAAAACGCGTAAATTTGCGTTGTTTTACATTACGTACTTTGCCACCTGCGCCGGATATAAAATGCGCGAGTTTACTGTTTTTTGTCTGGTTATGTTGAAGATCATGCTCATGCCCAGCTATGTATGCTTGAACACCATTTTGCTCAAGTATAGGCTCAAGTAAATTACGCAATTTTTCATTTAGTCCATAACGTTTACCGCTGCTATAAAGCGGGTGGTGGCCTATAACTATTTTCCAACGTGCTTTGCTGGTAGCCAGTTGGTTATTCAGCCATGTTAATTGTGCTTGGCCGTCTTGCGCTTGTGTTACTTTATATTTTTCGCGTGTTTTGTATTCTGGATTTAATGGATTAGTGTCTAAAAATACCATTAATACTTGCTCGCCATCTTTTAAAGTAAAGGTTTTGCTGTAATAGCGTGCAGGTAAATTCCAGCGCTGACTTTTATTACTGTAATCAAGTTGTGCTTGTGCGTTACCTAAATAGTCGTGATTGCCCAGTACCACATACCAAGGCTCAAATGTGTGAGGGCCGTGATAAATATCTTCGTATGCACTTTGCCAAAGTGGGTCGTTAATACTTGCAATGCCATTGGGGTAAAAGTTATCACCGGTTGAAATAATAAAATCTCCATCCGTTTGATACATCGCTATTTCTAGCTGGTGGGCGACCTCTTTTTGATCAAAATGGCCATTATGACCCCAATCACCTATTACCGTAAAATTCAAACTTTTAGGTAGTGCGCTCAAATCAGCTATCTTTTGTTGCTCGTATACCGCGTTGGTATAGGTTACGTTTGCTAATGCACATTGAATGGGGCATAGACTAAGTGCGATTAGCAATAATGTTTTTTTAATCATGGTTACTCTCCCATGTTAAGTGATGCTATTTGATGAGCACCACTTAACAAATTTACTTAAAACGCGTAACGCAGCATTATTTGATAAACAGGACCCGCTTCTTCAGATTCAATTTCGTACTCATCAAAGCGTCTACTAAACTGATCATCAACGGTATCAAACTTATTAAAGGTTTCGTCTTTACTTGCATCAAGTAGATTTGAGCCTACTAAGCGCAGCGTTATGTCTTCCCAGCGTTTTTCTATAAAAATTTCAAAATCGGCACTGTAAGACGTTGTTACTTCCTCACCTACAATGCGTCCATAAGCATCACCTTGCTTACGATAAGTTGCGCCAAAAGCCGCTCTAAGCTTCGGTAAATCTTGAATAAACCCAACGTTATACACGTAGTCTGATTGGTCATTAAATTTGCGTTCCCCAAAAAAGTCAGTGACTTCACTATCAAGCCACGAATAGTTTAAAAACACGCCAGTGTTAGGCATATTAAATGCGCCAAGTGGTGTCGATAAATCAAGTTCAATCCCTTTTACATTACCGTCCCCCGTATTGCGTGGTTGCAGTACAAACGTGCCTTCGCCTTCAGAGCCTTGTTGCTCTGTGTTTGCTATTTCTATTAGGTCGTTTACTTTGCGATAAAATAAATTAATACCCACAACGCCACTTTTCCCTAAACGATATTCGTAGCCTAAATCCATACCCCAAGCTGATTCGGGTTTTAATTCAGGGTTACCTAGTTGGTCGTTATCGCCAAGTTCTTTTTCGATAAGTGCGGGTGTCAAAAAATCAAATTCAGGGCGGCGTAAACTACGTGCAACTGATGCGCTAATACGGCCATTTTCAGTGACGTTATAACGAAAGTGTGCAGAAGGAAGAATAAAGTCATAATTGTTATCTTCGGTTACAGCAACAGTTTTGTCATTGATTTTTGAGTCGGTAGATTCCCAGCGTGCGCCTAGCTCCCAAGCAAACAAATCATCTTGGTGTTTAACAAGTGCAAACACGTCAAAGCGATCTTCTTCTAAGGTACTTACGCCTCCAGTAACAGCGTCATATTCACTGTCAAAGGTAGCGAGTGTTAGTGGGGTTGCCGCATATTGATCCCAGCGGGTAAGGGCTAACGCTCGCTCGTTTTGCGATTCAAAAATTTCACTGTCACGCTTTTTACTTTGTAAAAATGCACCAAATTGAATTTCTTTATTTTCGCCCCAAGGCTGGCTATGTTGCCATTGCAGTGTCCATTCTTTGTCGTCTATTGCGCTTTTAGTTTGCTCTTCTTCAAATACCATAGGCAGCTCTGAGGTATCTAGCTCTACTTCTTGCTCATAGACGGATTCTTCAAATTTGGCGAACCCAAACTTAAATTTACTGGTGCCGTTTAGAAGTGGGAACTCATAAGCGGTATTGATATTGTAATTAGTCTGATCGATATACTTAACATTGGCGTTATCGGTTTCTAAGTTTCCACCATTTACAATATCGCTATTGGTGGCAGTGGGGTCATTGTATTCAAATGAGCGCTCATCTTCAGTTCGCTCTGTATCAACCCACATTGCGCTAATATTAAACTGACTGTCGTCATTAAAAATAATTTCGTAGCTGGCGTTAAGTGATGTGTCGTCGCCATCGCGCGTATCAGATTGATCTTCTCGGTTATCAAATTCTTCCGTTTTATAGTTTTTATTATTTTCTGGGCTATCGCCATAGCGCTGGCTGGTTTTTTGTTTTGGGTTATATCGTCCTTGTAAATTTGCACCAAGCAGTAATCGCCCTCCGGCTAATTCGGTACCGTATACGCCCGCTAAACTTTCTTTAAACTCACCATTGTCATAACGTAAGCCACCAACACGTAAGTAACCGCCGTCGAGGCTATAACCATCGCGCAATACAATATTTAATGTGCCCGCTATCGCATCGGCTGAACGATTCGCGCTTGATGAGCGAATTATTTCAACGCGTTCGATTAACTCAGCCGGAATTCGGTCAACAAAAAATGAACGGTCGGCACCCGCGCCAGGCACTTCCTCACCGTTTATAAGCACTTTAGTATAGGCAGGGCTTAAGCCTCGCATCCGCGCACCATCCGATTCAAGCACATCCGATAAGAATGTAACGCTAGGTACGCGTTTTAAAGCATCACCGGCTGTAAGCGGTTCAAAGCGTTGAAAGTACTCTTGTGAATACTCTAAAGTGGGTGCAAGTTCGTCTGAGCGATTTCTGTAACCAATTTCGCCATATACAACAATTTTTTCAGAAACCTCAATGTCTTTCTTTTTAGTTTCTTTTGCATCATCTTCTGCATACGCCGTTAAATTACATAATGCTAATGCGGCTACCAGTGCTTTTATTTTAAAGTGTTTCATTGTATTTGCTCTTGGTTATTACAGGGTTGTTTCTTGGTATGGCGAGCAAACTAAGGTTGTTTGATGACGTAAATGTGACAAGGTATGTATTAAACACGCGTATTTAGTGACGTTTGAGCAACACGCAGAGCTTATTGAGCTTTTCGCACTCCTAGTAAAGCAATGCGTTATGCACTGTGCAGCGCTGTTTTTAAAGTCCCTATCATTTTGTTGTCATATAGCTGAGCTAATATGACCCTGCTAACACAAACTGATATGAACTAACTTTAAAACTCATTTATAAACAAAAGATACAACACATGCGATTTAATCCCTTTACCAGCCACCGACTATTAACAAACGCCATCATTAGCCTATTTTTAAGTGCTGTGTTTTTAAGTGCTTATTTAGGTGAACTAAAAACGTATGCTTATATTCAATGGCTCGATATTATGGGGGAGGGCGGCATTGTATTAATGACTCTTGTTTGGATCTCCGTGTTATTAATATCTAGGCCCCCCAGTAAAGTAACAACTTACTTGGTGATTGGTATCGGGCTATTTATGTTTTCAGCCACGCTCGATTTACTTGATGAGTGGTTAATGCATCCTGCGCATCAATGGCTAAGTTGGATTGAATCACTGCCCGCGCCGCTAGGCATGCTATTAACGAGTGTAGGTTTGTATTACTGGCATCAAGAGCAATATGTATTAAATCGTCAGTTACGCCGTCGCGAAGTGCATTTACGTGAGCACGACAAAGTATGCTCAGTCACAGGCCTTTATAAAGCGCAGTATTTAGATTCAGTAATTAACGAGCAATTAATTAGCACGCAGCCGTTTTGGTTAGGAGCTATTGATATACGTGATTTCTCGCACTTTAATAATGAATTTGGTTTTAGTGAGGGTGACAGGTTACTGCGTGAAATAAGTGAGTTATTACTTATGAATTGCCGATTAAGTGATGTGGTGTGCCGTTATGCGGGAGATTGTTTTATGGTGCTAATGCCTGCGACCACAGAGCAACAAGCAAAAGAGTTGATGGCGCAAATTAAAGGGGCTTTAAGGCACTGCGCATTTAAAGTTGAGGCGTCAAAAAAAGCAAGGTTTCAGCATGTAACGACAGCTTTAATACAAGGAAATGTACGCAATAACACGCGGACATTAACAAGCCAGTTGCACAGCCAATTACAGCAAAAAAAGTATCAACAAAAAGTAGCGCAACGTGCATACCTTTGTTAATCAAAATGATAAGTACCTAAGCGCACAAGGGCTTATCACAACAATTGTAGAACTGGCACAGAACCGAGGGATTGATTTACATAAACTGTTGCGGGGGACTGGTATTTTTGAGCAAGATTTACTTAATTTTCAGCATGCATTTAGTATCTCTCAGCAGGTGCGTTTATTAGCACAATTTAAGTCATTGATGAAAAGTACCGACAGTGGCTTTTTACTCGGTAGCCAGCTAATTAACGATACACGAGCTGAAGCACAAACCCTTATGTACAGCGCTAATTTAGCTCAAGTATTAAAGCAGTTATCGCTTTTAAGAATGCAGCTAGCGCCTTTGTTATTTAGTCAAACGTATATTAAAAACAATAATTTTTATATTTATATTCAGCCCGCGCACGGGCTCGACGAAGATTTATACCATTATGTTTTAGAGATATACAGCACCGCATTTTATAGTTTACTTAAACGAGTAAGCACAAGTTATCCCCATTGCCAGTTTGACTTTGCGTTTAAGCGCCCTCGCCATATTCAAGAATACGAACATAATTTGGGACTCAAGGTTAGTTTTGATAAGCCATGTACACGCTGGGTATTAAATAAAACTATGTTACGGGCCAGAAATCCGCATGCTAGTCAATTACGCTTTATGCAAGCTCAGTCGCAGTTACATAACAAAAATGTAGTTAGCATGACTTTTATTGAAGCGGTCTGTCGGTACTTATATGCCTATCCAAGTGTCAATTTAGAGTTTACTGCCAAACATTTTGCAATGAGCCCAGCAACATTTAAGCGCAAACTTAAACTCAATGGTGTACGCTTTTCAACGTTAATTGATGCTCAAAATAAGCATAAAGCGATTTATTTACTTACCTTATGTGCTAAACGAAATGAACAAGTCGCTGAGCAGTTGGCTTTTTATGATATACCTAACTTTCGGCGTGCATTTAAACGTTGGACAGGTTTAACTCCGAGCCAGTTAAAAACGCAGTAAGCTACTTTGTTTTTACATTAATAGAATGCAGTAAGGTGCGTGCATTTAAATGCAGGTTTGCATCTTCTGGGTTTGAAGTGTTAATAAGCCAAACAACGCGGCCTTTTTTATCAATAAATAAGGTAGTCGGTGTCCCTCGTATACTTAATTGCGCTGCAATTACGTCCGCTTTTACTGCTGTTTTAAAAGTATACCCTCTGTCTGAAAGTGCTTTAGCGGGAGTGGCATCGTCATCTTCTTTAAAACTCACGGCAATAACTTTTAAGCCCATGTCGTTTATTTTTTGAAGCGCGGGTTGCAGCTTTTTACAGTATGGGCACCAAGTCGCCCAAAAATGCAAAACATAAGGCTGGCCCACTAAGTCATGAGTATTAATGATAGAGCCATCTGCCATTTGTAAATTTAATGTAGGCAATTGAGGATGCGCTTCATCTGTGTTTTGATCTTGCGCATATAGAGTAAAGCTTAATAAAAAGAGTGAGATAGCAGTAAGTAGTTGTGTCATAGTGTTTTCGTTTTTATTGTCTGTATTAAATAAGAACGAGAATTTAACATTTTTATTTCATATTAAAAGCGAGCGGCTTGCTCAACTATAATTGCGTGGCGTTTAGCAAGACGAAGGTGATCTCTATCATAACCGCCGCCAATCACAGTGGCTACTGGCGTGTTGTGCTCAAGGCAGCGTTTAAGCACTAAGTGGTCGCGTTTGACTATTCCATCCCAACTGATATCTAATTTACCTAGCCCATCGTCTTGCCATATATCAACGCCTGCGTCGTAAAGCACTAAGCTTGGGTTTAGCTCTTTAAGTAAATAACTTAAGGTGTCGTCTACTATGGCGAGATATTCGTCGTCTTTCATATTGTCGGCCAAGCCAATATCCAAATCACTAGGGGACTTTCTAAAGGGAAAGTTTTTTTCACAATGAATAGAGCAAGTATAAGCATAGGGTTGATGCTGTAACATTGCAGCTGTGCCGTCGCCTTGGTGCACATCTAAATCAAAAATAAGCACATTAGTCACTTCGCCACTTTTTATTAACGTCTCGGCAGTAAAGGCTAAATCATTAACCATGCAAAAACCTGAACCAAAGTCATGATGTGCGTGATGTGTGCCACCCGCTAAGTGACACGCTATGCCGTGTTGAAGTGCTAAGCGAGCCGTTTGCAGCGTACCTTGCGGGGCTGTAAATGTACGATTCATTAACTCTTGTGACCAAGGTAAGCCAATGCGACGCATGGTTTTTTCATTTAAGCGGTTGTGCCATAGATCTTGAATGTAGTTATCGCAATGCACAAGTTCAAGTGGCCCTGGCTTGCCTAATATTGGCTCAACTAGATTATTGCCAATTAAGCCAAGCTCTGCAACATGCTCATATAAATGTGCAAACTTACTCATTGCAAAGCGGTGTTTTGGATCAAAACTAAACGAGTAATTGGGGTGATACACTAAAGGTAAATGTGGATTTAAGATCATGTTTGCACAAGTTAAAAAATTTGCTCTATGGTAATCAACTAATCTAAATGAGTCTATTGTTGTGTGTCGTGGATCAACATAGCGAGCTCGCGATGTAATAGTTCGTCATCGGCTAAATTTAACTCAATTAAGCGCTTTAAATGCGTAATACTGTCTATATCAATATAATGGCATTTTAGGCCTATGTGGTCTGCTTTTATATGAGAAACCATAACTTCCATTTTTATTTCTATTTCGCTTTGCGGGAGTGTAAAGCACAGTATTGCATTGGTATTAGTGCTGCTAGTAAAGGCGTCACATCTAGTAATTAACGCGCCATGTAAAGATATATCGAGTAATTTACATGGGTATTGATGATCATTAAAAATTACTTGTGCATCGGTTGAAAATAAAACACGAGAAAACTGACGACGATTTTGCATAACCTAACTTGGCCTTATTGTTTTTATAATAAATTAATCATAGCGGGTAATTCTCTACATGCTAGAAAATAAGTGTTTAGAATACTGGTGGCATAAAAAAGCCCCGCATAAATGCAGGGCTTAGTGTGACTGTAATAAATTAGCTACAGTCAGGATTAGCCAATTTTTTTGTACTTAATACGTTTAGGTTGAGCTGCTGCTGCACCTAATGTCTTTTTAAGCCACTCTTCGTATTCAGTGTAGTTACCATCAAAGAAGTTAATTTGACCTTCATCGCGGTAATCTAAAATATGTGTAGCAATACGGTCAAGGAACCAACGGTCATGCGATATACACATTACACAGCCTGGGAACTCTAAAATAGCGTTCTCAAGTGCACGTAGTGTTTCAACGTCCAAGTCATTGGTTGGCTCATCCAGTAATAACACATTGCCGCCCGCTTTTAATAACTTAGCAAGGTGTAAACGGTTGCGTTCACCACCTGATAGATCTTTAACAAACTTTTGCTGATCGTTACCTTTAAAGTTAAAGCGACTTACATACGCACGGCTTGGGAACTCAAAGTTACCAATTTTTAATACGTCTTGACCGTCTGATATTTCTTGGAAAACAGTTTTGCTTTCGTCCATCCCGTCGCGGAACTGATCAACAGTCGCAAGGTGTACAGTTTCACCAACGCTGATGCTACCGCTGTCTTGCTCTTGCTCACCGCTTATCATTTTAAATAGCGTTGATTTACCTGCACCATTAGCACCAATAATACCCACAATAGCGCCCTTAGGCATGCTAAAGCTTAAATCGTCAATTAAAACGCGATCGCCAAAGCTCTTACGAAGATTAGTTACTTCAAGTACTTGGTCGCCTAAACGCGGGCCAGGTGGAATAAACATTTCGTTAGTTTCGTTACGCTTTTGGTAATCAGATTGCTGCATTTCAGTAAACTGAGCCATACGTGCTTTTGACTTAGCTTGGCGACCTTTAGGGTTTGAACGAACCCATTCAAGTTCTTGCGCAATTGATTTTTGACGCGCTTTTTCTGATTTTTGTTCTTGCTGCAGGCGCGCATCTTTTTGTTCAAGCCAAGAAGAGTAGTTACCTTCCCATGGAATACCTTCGCCACGGTCAAGCTCTAATATCCAACCAGCTACATTATCAAGGAAGTAACGGTCATGCGTTACTGCCACAACGGTGCCTTCGTAATCGTGTAAGAAACGCTCTAACCATGCAACCGACTCAGCATCCAAGTGGTTAGTTGGCTCATCGAGAATAAGCATGTCTGGTTTTTCAAGTAATAATCGGCATATAGCAACACGACGACGCTCACCACCTGAAAGGTGCTCAATTTTAGCATCCCATTCTGGCAGACGAAGTGCATCAGCAGCACGCTCTAAAACGTTGTCGATGTTATGACCATCGTGCGCCTGAATAACCGCCTCAAGCTCGCCTTGCTCTTTTGCAAGTGCGTCAAAGTCAGCACCTTCCATTGCGTATTCGTTATACACTTCGTCAAGACGGCTAAGTGCATGTTTAACTTCGCCAACAGCTTCTTCAACAATTTCACGCACTGTTTTACTTTCGTCCAGTACAGGCTCTTGTGGCAAGTAACCAATTTTTGTACCAGGCTGAGGATGTGCTTCACCTTCAAAATCTTGGTCAACACCGGCCATAATGCGAAGTAAAGTAGATTTACCAGAACCGTTTAAACCAAGCACACCAATTTTTGCGCCAGGGAAAAAGTGCAACGAAATATCTTTTAAGATAGTGCGCTTAGGTGGCACAACCTTAGATACTCGACTCATCGAGAATATAAATTTATCAGGTAAAACCATGAAAGGAGCCTTCAAATAATAATAAAAATTTCAATGTTGTATTGTAGTGGCTCTCAGGTGAAACAGTCAACGAATGGCATAGTTTTAAAGCACTAAAGCATGCTTGTAAGCAAAGTATAAAATCATGAATAAATTTCATTTGGACATCTATACATCTAGAGGTTGATATTTTTTACTTTCAGTTCATAATTAGCACAGGTTTTTATGAACAGGAGTGAAGTATGCCAATTACAGTAAAAGACGAGTTGCCGGCTATTGCGCGTTTACGTCAAGAAGACGTATTTGTAATGCCAAAAAGTCGTGCAAAAACGCAAGAAATACGCCCAATGCGTTTGGCTATTTTAAACTTAATGCCTAATAAAGTAGAAACCGAAGTTCAGTTTATTCGCTTACTTGCCAACTCGCCTTTGCAAGTAAACGTAGAACTACTACGCCTTGACACTCACCGCAGTAGTAGCAACTCAGAAGAGCACCTTGATACCTTTTATCGTTATTTTTCTGAAGTTAAAGACAACAATTACGATGCATTAATAGTAACAGGTGCGCCACTTGCCCATTTAGAATACGACGATGTAGCATATTGGGATGAGCTAAAGGTCATTATTGATTGGGCCGAGCAACACGTTACCTCTACGTTATTTTCGTGCTGGGCAGCACATGCCGCGCTATATCACCATTACAATTTAAAGCGCGATTTAAAAGACGACAAACTGTGTGGCGTATTTACTCACCAATGTTATTTTGAGCACGGTGCACTGACTCGCGGATTCGACGACACCTTTTTAGTACCGCACTCACGCTATGGCCACATTGATATAAATAAAATAAACGCCTGTGATGAGCTGGTGGTATTGGCTGGCTCTGAGCGAGTAGGGGCTTACTTACTTAAAAACAAATCGGGTAGCCAAGTGTTTATAACCGGTCACCCAGAGTACGACGCCGACTCGCTAAAAGCAGAATATGAGCGAGATTGTAAAAAAAGCCCCAATGCACCAAAACCCGAAAATTACTTTGTGGACGATGATGCAACCAAACAACCTTCAAAAACGTGGCAAAGCCATGCTTTTTTACTTTTTTCGAACTGGTTAAATTACTACGTGTACCAAACCACACCGTATGATATTAATTTAGTTAGCCAAGATGTGAGGACTAACAACTATGCCGAATAACGCGCCTACAAATAATAAGCAAGCCGAAATAAGTACAGCATTAAAAGAACGCATTTTAATTTTAGATGGCGCTATGGGCACCATGATCCAAGATCATAAGCTAGAAGAAGAAGACTATCGCGGCGAGCGTTTTAAAGACTGGCATGTATTAATTAAAGGCAATAACGATTTATTAAGCCTAACCAAGCCCGATTTAATCACCGATATTCATCGTGATTTTTTATCAGCGGGCGCCGATATTATCGAAACTAACACGTTTAACTCGACCACTATCTCGATGGAAGATTACGACATGGCAAGCCTAAGCCGTGAAATAAACCGAGAGTCGGCTAAATTAGCACGCGCAATTTGCGATGAATTTACAGCTAAAACGCCAGAAAAACCACGCTATGTAGCCGGTGTTTTAGGACCAACCTCTAAAACGTGTTCAATTTCGCCAGACGTAAACGATCCGGGTTACCGAAATGTCACCTTTGATAAACTCGTTACTGCGTATGTTGAGTCTACCCTTGCATTAATGGAAGGCGGCGCCGATTTAATACTAATCGAAACTATATTCGACACCCTTAATGCAAAAGCCGCCTCGTTTGGCGTAGAAGAAGCCTTTGAGCAAGCTGGGCGTACATTACCAGTTATGATCTCGGGCACTATTACCGATGCCTCTGGCCGTACGCTTTCGGGGCAAACAACCGAAGCATTTTATAACTCTATTCGCCATATTAAGCCTATTTCGATTGGTTTAAACTGCGCACTTGGTCCTGATTTACTGCGCCAATACGTAGAAGAGCTGTCGCGCGTGTGCGAAACCTTTACATCGGTACACCCTAATGCGGGCTTACCAAATGAGTTTGGTGAATACGACTTAGAAGCGGGCGATATGGCAACCGAAATTATCGATTGGGGTAAATCGGGCTTTATTAATATAGTAGGCGGGTGCTGCGGTACCACGCCTGCGCATATTCGCGCGTTTGCAAAAGGGCTTGAAGGCGTTAAGCCTCGCCAATTGCCAGAGCTTGAAGTACGCATGCGTTTATCGGGCCTCGAAGCCTGTAACTTAAATTAAGGAGCCAACATGACACAGCAAATAGCAGTATTTACCAATGTTGGTGAGCGTACCAATGTAACTGGTTCGGCTATGTTTAAACGCCTAATCATGGAAGAAGATTTTGAAGCCGCGCTAACAGTGGCCCGCGAACAAGTAGAAAACGGCGCACAGGTTATTGATATAAACATGGACGAAGCCATGTTGGACTCAAAAGCCGCCATGGTTAAGTTTTTAAACTTAATAGCCTCGGAGCCCGATATTTCTCGTGTACCCATTATGGTCGACTCCTCAAAATGGGAAGTAATAGAAGCCGGCTTAAAGTGTATTCAAGGCAAGGCTATTGTTAACTCAATATCGCTAAAAGAGGGCGAAGAGCCATTTATTCGCCAAGCTAAAATAATAAAACGTTTTGGCGCAGCTGCCGTTGTAATGGCGTTTGATACCGACGGACAAGCCGACACGGCAGACCGAAAGTTCGCAATATGTGCGCGCAGTTATAAAATATTGGTAGAAGACATTGGCTTTGCGCCAGAAGATATTATTTTCGACCCTAATATATTTGCCGTAGCCACCGGTATTGAAGAGCACGACAACTACGCTGTAGAATTTATTGAAGGCACACGCCGCATTAAGCAAAACTTACCGCACTGTAAAGTGTCGGGCGGTGTATCAAATGTATCGTTTTCGTTTAGGGGTAATAACCCCGTACGTGAAGCCATTCACTCGGTGTTTTTATATCATGCCATTCAAGCGGGTATGGACATGGGTATTGTAAATGCGGGGCAACTCGCCGTTTACGATGATATACCAGCAGAGCTTCGTAAAGCCGTTACCGACGTAATACTTAACACCGACCCAGGCGCAGGTGAGCGCTTAGTTGAGCTTGCACCTAAGTATTCGGGCATGGCACAAGCCGAGCGAGTAGAAGATTTAGAGTGGCGCACATGGCCCGTGGCAAAACGCCTTGAGCACGCGCTTGTTAAAGGTATTACTACCTTTATTGATGAAGATACCGAAGAATGCCGTGCTGCTGCCGATAAACCTATTCACGTAATTGAAGGGCCGTTAATGGACGGCATGAACGTAGTAGGGGATTTATTTGGCGCAGGTAAAATGTTTTTACCACAAGTGGTTAAATCGGCGCGCGTAATGAAGCGAGCCGTAGCCTACCTAGACCCATACATTGAGCTTGAAAAAGAAGAAGGCTCAACTAACGGTAAAATAGTGATGGCGACCGTAAAAGGCGACGTACACGACATAGGTAAAAATATTGTGGGTGTAGTACTGCAATGTAACAACTACGAAGTAATCGATTTAGGCGTAATGGTACCGGCTGATAAAATACTGCAAACTGCCATCGACGAAAAAGCCGATATTATTGGTTTGTCGGGCTTAATTACCCCATCGCTTGACGAAATGGTACACGTAGCAAAAGAAATGAAACGCCGTGGTTTTGAACTGCCGCTACTCATTGGTGGTGCAACTACCTCTAAAGCGCACACCGCAGTAAAAATTGAGCCGCAATATGACAAAGGCGTAGTGTATGTAAGTAATGCCAGCCGTGCGGTAGGTGTAGTATCTAATTTATTATCGAAAGACATTAAGCCTGATTTTTTAGCTAAAACCCAAGCTGAATATGTAAAAGTGCGCGAGCAACAAGCGCGCAAAAAGCCACGCTCTAAGCCTGTTACAATTGGGCGTGCCCGCGATAACGCAGCGGTGCTTGATTGGGATAACTACACGACACCTGTGCCTAAAAAGCTCGGCGTGATCGAGTTTAAAAACGTATCAATCGCCACTTTGCGTAAATACATAGATTGGACGCCATACTTTATGACATGGTCAATTGCCGGTAAATACCCGCGCATAATGGACGACGAAGTAGTAGGCGAGCAAGCGCAAAGCTTATTTAAAGACGCTAACGATATGTTAGACGACCTTGAAAAAGCAGGCAGTTTGCAACCACTTGGTGTAATTGGTTTATTTCCTGCTAACCGCGTTGGGGATGATATAGAAATATACACCGACGAAACACGCAAAGAAGTATTAACTACTTCGTGCCATTTACGCCAGCAAACCGAAAAAACCGACTTTGCTAATTATTGCCTAGCCGACTACATAGCACCCAAAGGCACACCAGACTATTTTGGCGCGTTTGCAGTAACGGGCGGCCTAGAAGAAGACGACCTCGCCAATGCGTTCGACGCACAGCAAGACGACTACAACAAAATAATGGTTAAAGCGGTTGCCGACAGGCTCGCCGAGGCATTTGCAGAATACCTACACGAAAAAGTACGTAAAGAGTATTGGGGTTTTGCACCAGACGAAAACCTAGCAAACGATGAGCTAATACGCGAAAACTACCAAGGTATTCGCCCTGCGCCAGGTTACCCAGCGTGCCCAGAACACACTGAGAAAAAGAAAATTTGGCAGTTGCTCGACACCGAAAAACGCATTGGTATGCAGCTAACTAGTTCGTACGCCATGTGGCCAGGTGCTGCTGTTTCGGGTTGGTACTTCTCACACCCACAAGCAAAATATTACGCAGTAGCAGCAGTACAAAAAGATCAGGTGGAAGACTACGCTAAACGAACTAATATGACGCTTGCAGAGGCTGAAAGATGGCTATCGCCTAATTTGGGGTATGATCCGGAGTAAATAGAGCTGCAGTCAGTTTTTAGCTGTCAGCTATTAGTTAAAACAAAAACGAGCCAAATGAGGCTCGTTTTAAATTATACATAAAAAATCATTAAGGGCTATTAGCGAGTAGCTCATCTACTTTTTTTATAACATCTTCTGGTGTTGGTTCAGTCGTTTGTTGTTTAAACCAATCTGTTATTTCTTCGCTGACTCTATAACCTTTTTCAATGCAGTAGTGTTGAGAGGTAACCCAAATATCTGCCCCCCTAGAAGTGCTATACGAATTACAAACAGTGTAGCCTTCACTTTTAATTTTACTTTCAATAAAGTAGGTATAAGTAGGAACTGAAATCAATAGCAAAATCAGAGTAACCCCGCAAAGCTTATACCATTTAATTAGAAGTTCTGGCACTATTTCAATGCTCCTTAATTTTAAGGATATCAGTTGAGTAAGCATTAGAAGCACTGGCGTGCCTAAAATTAAACTCGCACCAAAACTCTTCTCCTCAAAGATTAACTGATGTTGATTCAAAGCTTCAAAAACGAGTGTCACCTCACTGTATGAGATCATAGGTAGAGTAATGGTCAGCACAAAGAAGAAAGCAAATAAAACAATACCCTTTATATTTTTACTTAACGTTAATTTTTCAGATTTCATTAAATTACCATTAATCACCAGTTTAAAGTGTGCCTCAATTTGATTTTTACAAGGTTGGCTGAGTTTTATATATTTTGATGTACGTTACTAATTATACCGCATTCAGAATCTGTCAAAGTCAAATTACAGTATTAAATTTAAAAGAAAAACGAGCCAAGTTAGGCTCGTTTTTTAAATTATACATAAAAAATTATTAAGGGCTATTAGCGAGTAGCTCATCTACTTTTTTTATAACATCTTCTGGTGTTGGCTCAGTCGTTTGTTGTTTTAACCAATCTGTTATTTCTTCGCTGACTCTATAACCTTTTTCAATGCAGTAGTGTTGAGAGGTAACCCAAATATCTGCCCCCCTAGAAGTGCTATAGGAATTACAAATAGTGTAGCCTTCACTTTTAATTTTACTTTCAATAAAGTAGGTATAAGTAGGAACTGAAATCAATAGTAAAATCAGAGTAATCCCGCAGAGCTTATACCATTTGATTAGAAGTTCTGGTTTTATTTCAATATTTCTTACTTTTAAGAATATCAGTCGAGTAAGCATTGCAAATGCTGGCGTATATAAAATTAAACACGCACTAAAACTTTTCTCATTAAAAATCAGCGGGTGCTTATTTAACGCCTCAAAGACAAATGCCAATTCATTGTATGATGCAATCGGTAAAACTATGGTGATGATAAAGAATAAAACAAATAAAAAAACACCCTTTATATTTTTACTTAACGCTAATTTTTCAGGTTTCATTAAATTACCATTAATCATTTTTTAAATAAGGTATTGCAAAGAGATTATGCATAAATTTTATAGGGTTTTCCTCATACATATTACTAGCATCTCGTAAGTTATTGTGTATTTTTTGTAAATTATTTTTCGCATTACTTTCAGCAATCCTTAAATTAGTTGCTAATTTCTTAGTTAAGGTCTTTGTGTCAATAAAATTATATGCTAGTAAGGCTATAGCTGAACTTACAATAACTACTGCCAAAATTGGACCAACGGCAACAACTGCAGCTGTGCCTGCTAAAGAAGAGACACCTGCCCAAGCAATACCTGATGATGCGTCAGCAATTGCTAAATCAACAGAGACCCCGCCTATAAAATCGTGCCAGAGTTTTTTATCATCGAGCATTTGGTCTACAGCATGAAACCCAACAGATATCAGGATGCTTAAAACAAAGCCCGATTTAACTGCTTTTAATTAGTAAATAAAGCTGTTACGCCCTCCAAAAAAATTAGCTAATTTAACCATGCCTATTCCTTATTTATTCAATCGTGCTAAGTCAAAAATTCGACTCTCGGAACAAACATTTAGTTCAATTTATTAAATGGAATACGGGCTATTTAGTCATTTAATTTTTTCTCAGCCTGTTTCCTTTAAGTTGTATATCTGGCATCGTTGTATGTAGGTCTGTTGTTTATATGTTTCTATTATCGTAGCTTCTGCAAGAGAAAATGCTATCACTGTATATTCAACTTACTATTTTTATTGTCAATGCAAGTTATGCACTTACTGCTTTAGTTCAAGAGTAATAAAAATGGAGTTTTATGAATTACTTTTTCTACACTGATTACTATCTCGAATTAGATTTATTCGATAATCAATTTGTTAGCATTTTATCAGGTCTTCATGTTCATCCGACGCTACCCTTAGATATAACTATAATGTCAGATGACTGTGTACTATATGAGGCTGCCCAAGATTCCATTATTGATTTCTCTCCTGATACGCTTGGTTATTATTGGAACGATGGTAAAACTTGTCTTCGCACAACAGAGGGTCTTATCTTTAAATCATGTGATTCAGAAGAAGCTATACAGTCTGTCTTAATTGATGGAAAAATGTGTGGACAAAAAATAGACTGTACTTTAAGTAAAGAGCCCCAAGATCAACCTCGATACACACTCCGTTTACTTTATGGTAAAAAAGCGTTACTTAAACAGGGTGAAGGTGCTCGGTATATACTCGAAATAGATGAAAAAGAACATTCTTTATATTTTCACGAATTTCTTTTTTCGTATAGCGTTAAGCAAAAAACAGGGTTTTATAGTGACGACGGCCAACTGTTTTACTACGATAGGCCATTGCCAGGCCTTGCAATCGATACCTTTATGGTTCTACATTTTAATTATGCTAAGGATAAGCATTCAGTTGTGTGTGGAGATAAGCTTATTTCTGAAGCTGATGTCGATTCATTCGAAGTTATTTCAACTACCTTAGCTAAAGATAAAAATCATGTTTATAATTTAGCTGAAATCATTGAAGGAGCGTTACCTGATTCTTTTGAAATCATCGACGGTAAGGATTGTGATGCGTTTGAATATTATTGTAAAGACGATAGTACAATTTACTACCTAGGTGAAGTGATTTATGGTGTAGACTGCGCTTCATTTCGTTTAATTAATAGTAACTTTGCTGTAGATGATAATTGGGTATATCGTTCTGGAAAGCGAATATCTATATTAGACTCAAGTAGCTTTCAGTATATTTCTGATTTATATGTAGCTGATAGGAATGGAGTCTACCTAAACGATATTTTCTTAGAGCAAATTGCAACCAGTAAAGATGATTTTATCGCGTATGATCATTATTTTTTATCAAATGAGGTTATTTATTGGCAAAATTGTTCATATCCTTTATCTGCAGATCCTGCATCATTTATTTCTATTAATTCGATGTGGGCTAGAGATAAGATACATATTTTTTACCAAAATAAAATAGTTTATAAAGGTACCTATAACTACATTAAACCTTTTTATGATCTGTTGATTGTAGATGAAAAGATGATATCTGATAAAGGCCCAATAAGGGGAGCAAGTTCAGTCGATTGGCATAGACTCTACGGTAACTTTTATGCATCCAAAGATAACCTATATTATAAAGACCAGTTTATAGATGGGGGCACTCCAAGGTCTTTTACAATGCTTGATAGTCTACGTTTTAAAGATCAAAATAATATTTATCTGATTGAGGAGTATTCTGAAGAACTAGAAATTATAAGTGATATTGACAGTGACGAACTTGTTATCGTTAACGAGTTTATTTTAAAAACCAATAATTTAGTCTACTTTTATAATACAGTAATAAAGGACGCTAACCCCAAAACATTTAGGTTTTTGAAATATGGTTTTTCAAGTGATGATAAAGCGGCTTTTTGTAATGAAATTCGTTTAGATGGACTGGATCCCTGCACACTTCATATTTTAAATTATAATATTATTCATGATACCAAGCGACTTTACTACCAATGCACTCCACTGGAGATCGAAATTAGTCAAATGGTGCTATTAACTGATGATATTTTAAAAGATCATCAGTTTGTCTATTACAAAGGGTTGCGGATAGCTAAAGCTGATGCACCTTCTTATACAGTTGTTAACTCATTTTTTCAAAAAGATATAAAAAACATCTACCATAATGAAAAGCATCTACTTTTAAATGCTGATGAAACTATATTTCAAGATGAAGTTTATGCAATGGATTTAAAGCGAGTGTTTTTTATTGATAAAGAAATTTTATCTGCTGACGTTGCTTCCTTTAAGATACTAGGTCTCTCTATATCAAAGGATAAAAATAATGTTTATTTTAGAGAAAATATCATTGTTCAAGCTGATCCCTTTAGCTTTAAAATTCTGGGTTATAACCAATTTATTGATAAGTTCAACCTTTATCAAGTTGAAAATGGTAAAGTGTGCATCTGTAGATAAGATTTCCTAACTAAGAAACAATCGCTTTTATTATGTTAGTTAATAGAACAGCATATGAGTTTTTAAAGCGTAATTGTTGGCGGCGTAAATTACTAAACACATCAATGCTAATATAAAAATATTCGTTTTTAAATTTTTAGTAATGTGCGCTGTTATAATTATAATAGCGGCTAGGGAACAATATCATAGTTACTCCATCCCCAACAAAAAAAATTGCCTCTGGAAGCAGGGTCTAAATTTTGCTTTGCTATTTATCCATATAATTTTATTGTTTGGAATTTCGGCAATAGCATTTGATCGCGAGCACTTTGAAGTAATAAGCAATTCAATATATGGCAATAATGTTCCTTTGATGCAATCTAACTTAGCAGATATATTCGTATCCCCTTGGTTTGCTTATTTGTGCTTAGTTTTGATTCCAATCACGTTAGTTAAAGAGCGATTATTGAAGAAATACAACGCTCGAATTTACTTAAATGTATTAGCTTCTCTTATATTTGGAGCAATAAATTTTATATTTATTGTTAATCTTTATAGCGTTTAAAACTAGCCAAAATTTACGGGCTAATAATATTATTAGGCGATTAGTTACAGTATAAGCGAGTCTAATTAGGCTCGCTTTTTAGTGTTTAAAATTGTATTAAAAGCTAATTTACTTGCCTAGATTCAAATTGTTAAGTCATTTAAAAGAAACGACAAAATGTTGGTTTAGTTTGTTAATTCAGTATTTGTTATGGCTATAGGCGTAGGTGAAATAAGCTATTTATTCCTATAAGCAGTGGGTAGTGTTTAAGAAACTTGCTATGAAGAAAAAATATATTTGCTTATTTTAGCTTCTTTTGCATCATAAGTATTAAGTGGAATAGCTGCGTTTTATTTATTAACTTCACAAGGGGAAGCATTTTCGCACGTTCAGGTGTTTTAATGGCTGTACTTGGGACAACTGATTAACTTTGTAGATTTTGGAGTTATTAATACGAAAGAATACTTGCCAATAAAAAACCTAAATAACATGTAGGGTATTGATAAATTAGGTGTTATTAAAACATAATCGAGTTAGGAGGGAATATGAAAATAGAAGATATAAAACTTAAAATTGAAAATTCTGAATTTTATAAAAAGAATGATATTCAACAGTTAATTAAACTGGTTGTTGATTTGTATGAGAACTACAGAATTGAAAACACAGTTTTAGAAAATGACGGCGATATGCTCCTTTTTCAGTGCGGACGAGACAGCTTGAGTAAAGACTACTTTATTGTTGATATTACACGCCAAGTTATTCCTGATTTAGATGATATAGACGAAGCTACGGATGCTATGCAACAGCTTAGAATTATTTTTAAATTTTTACCAAGCGAGGCTGCGTTTGCGCTTTCAATAACTAGTGAATGGTGCTCTGCGTTAAGTGAAGTTAATTGTTTTAGATCGTTTATTGAAAATAGTGATGCCTTTCAGTGGGCTATTAAAAATGACGTAATAAAAGTAGATATGGAATTATCTTATATATAAATTTAAGGCAAAGGTAGCAGGATCATAGTGGCGTCTTGCTTTTTGACTTTTATTTATCCCCTATTACCCGCTTTAAGGTTTCTTGTTTATGTCAGTTTTAACGACACTTAAAAAGTTTGGTAATCGTATTGGTGCTTACAAAGTGCATCTGTGCCCTTAGGTAAAAGGCAAGCCTTTATCGAGTGTAAAAATAGAGAGAGTATTAAATTTTTCTGATGGTAAATGTGTTGAATATTTCACTTACACTGATAAGAATGGAGGTTTCTCACTACCTGAAGTTAATATCCGCTCTAATCAACCAGCAGTTCCACTGGATGAGATTTTTACTTCTCAAGCTATTTATTTATCCTACGATCATGAAGAGTATTGTCTTTGGGGTTCTAGGTTGTCAGGCGCTAAATATCGAGAGGAATATGCAAAAAAATGAAGTCAATTAATAGCCGATACTTCTGATGAAAAGGTTCTTTTTAAATTTGAGAATAAGAAAACTGAAGGCTATAAATTTGAAGCTTTAAGTATTTGTCGTTGGTCTGATGATTTTTGAAGTAGTGGAACAAAATGCTTACTTTGACCTTTCAGAAATTGAAATGGGTGATAAGTAGTTATACAAAATTAGTTATAGCCTCTGCAAAGTATGCATTTACAAAGGTGATTCGCTTTATAATTGCATTTCTGGATAGGCTTGTTTGTTTTCGCCACCCGTTAAGCGCTGCATCAATCGACGTTGGCTTGAGAGTAATTGCCCAGAACGTTCGTTCATCATTTTGCATGTTTTCGTTTTTATTTCTAGTTCTTGCAATAATTTGGTGGTGATTGCATTTACATCACTAGGGAGTTTACTTCTTAATTGAGTTAGTCCTTCCTTACCACTAGGTAAGCCTAAACTCACTAAAAATGCATCACGCTTAGCATGCGAATCATTGAGACTATCTAAAAGCTTCAGC
This sequence comes from Pseudoalteromonas sp. Ld19, assembly GCF_045064135.1. Classification (NCBI taxonomy): domain Bacteria; kingdom Pseudomonadati; phylum Pseudomonadota; class Gammaproteobacteria; order Alteromonadales; family Pseudoalteromonadaceae; genus Pseudoalteromonas; species Pseudoalteromonas sp. Ld19. Next base: position 570,782 of record NZ_JBISHA010000017.1, read on the forward strand.
ATTTTAATATTATGTTCTTCAAGCTGTATGTCGCGCTGGCTTAATAATACGTACTGAGACTCAAGAAATACAATTAATGCATCGAGCTTTTTAATGTCGTTTTTTAGGCTAACTATATATTCTTTTAACGTGCTTATGGTCATTATTTATGTAGCTCAACAAGGGCATTAACGGTTGCATCAATATCTATTTGAAATTCACCATTAGCGATTGCGGCTTTAACTTTAGCAACCATTTCCATATCTACATCAGGCTGAGATGATAGGCTTTCAAATGTAGAGTCTATAGATTTACTAAGCGCACTGACTTCACTGGTGTTTTTTTCAGGAGCGTGATTAGGTTTTTGCTCTTGTGTGCTTGGCGTTGCAGAGCGAGAAGTTAACTTCTGGCTTTGTTCAACGTGTAAAGCGGGTGCATTTGTTATATTCATACTGGGTTACTCATCATATTTAAAATTGTTCATACCTGCATAAATATAGGTAGCGACCAATAATACTTTTAACTTAACTTTTTTATTAATAATTTTTAAAAAATAGCTTCTACAACTCTCTTGTCAATTACTTTGCCTTGAACAACTTTGTTTGAAGATAGATTTTTAACATTGATGATTTCGCCAAACTGCCCATCTTGTAGTGCAACAGCTTTTACATTAGCTGAAAAACTAGCGGTATTTACTTGTAATAAAATAAACTCGTCTTTGTTTACTAAATACATATTCTCTAAATGGCGGCGCGAAATAATATCATCTTTTTTTATTTCTCGCTTTACCGTCATGCCAACTAATGGTTTTATTTTTGCTTCTGTTGAATGTAAGTGTTTACTTACATCTGCGCTTTTGTAGTGTAAAAGATCAGCGGTAAGTAACTCGCCCCTGCTTAGGTTTCTTTTAGCTGCAACAAGATCAATCCATAAATTTACTTTAGCGCTTGCTCTAAACTTCCATTTTGGTGATTCACATTGGACTGTAAGGCTAATTCGCCCCGCAGGCGGGTCTTCTTTTTTTGAACGGCTAATTAGCACGTTTTCACAATTTAAATCAGTACTCCCTTTTGGAATGAAGAGCTTAATTTTTTGTTGTTGTTTATTTGAGCCGATTGATGCGAGATAAGAATCAATTTCTTTTTGTAGGTAGGTATGTATCTGCTTATCGAAATTAATGTTACTTGCCACACTTTGCTGCGTACTAAAAAAAACAAGTATAAAAAACATACGGAAAAAAACATACTTCCCTTGAGGAAGTTTAGCTTCCGCTTTGTATTGGCGGATGAGATTGTTTTTTATATAAGTCATTGATTCCTAATTTTTTATAAAGTTGGCATAAAGGTTGTAGTAGGAGCTGCAACAGGTAGAAGTATGCGAATGTGTGAGCATACAAGAATCAAAAAGTAGAGGCAACATGGAACTATTTGATAAGGCGTTAGGCGTTCATCCATTTTCAATGCAGCTAAGGCTAGATCGTGCCGAAATAATAGCAAGTAATTTGGCAAATGTAGACACACCGGGATTTAAGTCTCGAGATGTTGATTATCGTCAAATTATGAATGACGTTTCATCAAGTATTTCACAAAATCGAAATGTTGACTTTATGGGTACTCAGGCAGAACAACTAAAATACCGTGTACCTTATCAACCATCAAGTGACGGGAATACGGTTGAGCTTAATATTGAACAAGCAAAGTTTGCAAATAACAGCATGGACTTTCAAACCAGCATGACTTTTTTAAATATGAAAATAAATGGTTTGTATAAAGTTATTAAAGGAGATGTGTAATGTCTTTTAACTCAATTTACGATGCAAGCGGCAGCGCAATGCGTGCTCAGGTTATTCGTCTTGATACGATTGCTTCTAACTTAGCAAATGCCGATACGGCAGCAGGCTCAGAAGCCGACGCATATAAAGCGCTTAAACCCGTATTTTCGGCTCTATATAAACAAACACAAGATGGTCAATCTATTTCAGCGTCAGTTGATATTTTGGGTATTACCGAATCTAACCGAACGGTTGAACAGCGTTATGAGCCAAATAACCCTATTGCGAACGGTGATGGTTATGTTTTTTATTCTAATGTGAACGTGCTTGAAGAAATGGCCGATATGATGTCAGCAAGTCGTAGCTACCAAACGTCTGTTGAGGTAATGGGGCGCGTTAATAGTATGCAGCAAAGTATTCTAAAATTAGGACAATAATAAAATGCAAGTGAATACAACCAATCAAAATGCGCAAGATGCTGTTAATAGCAAAACTAACATTTCAGGTAATAGTTCATCTGCAGAAATGTCGACGATGTTTTTAGAACTTCTTGTTGCTCAAATTAGTAATCAAAATCCATTAGAACCAATGGATGGTACGGCTTATGTAAGCCAGCTCGCTGAGTTTTCAAATGTTGAATCACTACAAGGTATTAGACAAAACACCAGCACAGGGCTCGATTATATGAGCAGTTTAACTGTGCTTGAAGCAACGGGCATGGTTGGTCAGTCTGTTGATGTTAAAGCAAACAGTGTGGCGTTAGAGCAAGACGGTACTGTTGCAGGGTTAGTTAATTTAGATACACCAGCAGATTCGGTTACTGTTCAGTTATACAACCAAAATGGTGAGCTAATAGAAGAGAAAAACCTGCCATATTCTGGCGTGGGTGCACTTCGTTTTGCGTTTGATAACCAAGACGCAGGTGGATACGCTGTTAGGGCTTATGCAACAACATCAGGCATTCCAAAGCAGCTCGATACATGGCTAAGTGGGAATGTTGAGCGAGTATCGGTTGGTAAAACACCAGAAGATATTTTATTACAAGTTGATGGTTTGGGTAATTTTGGTCTCACTGAAATTAATCAACTGGCATAAGTAAAACTAAAAAAGGAATAAACAATATGTCTATGTTCAATATAGGTCTTAGTGGCCTTAAAAGTACACAAACCGGCTTAGAAGTAACAAGTAATAACATCGCAAACTCTGGCACTGCAGGATATAAAAATAATACGGCCGAGTTTGCTGCTGTTTACAACGGTGGTCAGCGTGGTGGTGTTAAAGTTGCTAATATTAAAGAAGATTTTGTAACGGGCGGTGAAATTGTTCGTACTGGTAATGCACTTGATATTGCAATTGATGGGCAAGGCTTTTTTGCAATATCAGAAAATGGTCGCACGGCTTATACCCAAGCAGGTCAATTTACGCTAGATAATAATCTGAATATCGTCAATGCGAATGGCTCCACATTGCAAGGGTTTGGCGTATCTGAAGCCGCAGGTGGAGAGACGACAATTGTATCGGGTGTTTTAACCGATTTAAAAATTGAAGCGTCTAATATCCCAGCTCAAGCAAGTACCTCTATTGATTTTAACGGTAATTTAAGTTCAGCAAGTGATATAATTTCATACCCTGTTGCACCGGCTCTTTTCGATCCTAAAGATGGTAGCCAGTATAACTTTTCTCAATCAACCGAAGTGTTTGACTCATTAGGCAATAGCCACGTGATGACCCAGTACTTTAATCACACGGGTAGTAATGAATGGCAAGCCATGTTCTTTTTAGATGGAAAGCCTTTAACTGAAACTCAACTAACAGGCGCTGGGCTTACATCAGGTATGTCTAGTACACCAGCAGTACCAGGAGCTAATGTTGGTAATCAAAGTGTTGATGATGGAACAGGGACTGCTGTTTCAGCTGGTGTTTTAAAGATGACGTTTGATACAAACGGTCAAATGATCCCTTATTCGACAACACCGGATGTAAGAGCTGTCAACTTATCTGTTGGTGTTGCGGGCGCTACTGCAACAACAAATGCTGAAATAAGTACTGGTGCTGCTGCTTTAGCCATAAACCTAAAATTTGATGGTACAACTCAATTTGGCTCTAGCTTTAGTGTTAATGAAAATGACGCAGATGGTTATACATCGGGTGCATTTTCTGGTGTTACAGTGGGCGATGACGGTAAAGTATTTGCAACGTTTACTAACGGCGAATCTAAATTACAAGGGCAAGTTGTTTTAGCCTCATTTGCAAACGTAGATGGGTTAGAGCAAGGCAGTAATACTGTGTGGTATCAAACTGAAGAGTCGGGCAGTGCACTTTACGGTGAGCCAGATAGCGGCTCTTTAGGTAAATTACTTTCGGGTTCATTTATGGGATCGAATGTTGATATTAGTGAGCAATTAGTTGGCTTAATGTCGTTTCAGCAAAATTATCAGGCAAATGCTAAAACAATCAGCAGCGCTGATGAAATGATGCAAATTTTGTTTAGTAACACTTAAGGAAGCTGATTGTGGAAAAATTAATTTATACCGCAGTTTCTGGTGCTGAACTAAATAATACAGCCTTACGTGTTGCCGCTAATAACTTGGCTAACGTCAGTACAGCTGGGTTTAAAGCTGATATGGAACAAGCTCAATCTATGATGGTTCAAGGTGGCGGATTTAGAACCCGCTACCTTGCTCAATTGACTCCTGTTACCACTGATTTATCGGCAGGTCCTGTGATGGATACGGGGCGTAATTTAGATATTGCTTTAAGTGAAGGTGGTTACCTTGAAGTCATGGATGATAATGGGAACCCAGCCTATACCCGAGCTGGTAACTTACTTGTTGATGCCGACGGTTTTGTAACTGTCAATGGTCGTCGTTTGCAAGGTGATGGGGGCGATGTACAGCTACCTGAGTTTGGCGAAATTGAGATTGGCTCTGACGGTATAATTAACCTTACGCCAATTGGCGGTGGGGTTATTGCAGAAGATGCCCGAATTAAGCTCGCCAGTACTGACGGAAACTTAGTTAAAGGCCCTGATGGGTTACTAAGAAGTCCTGATTTACAACAACTTGAAGCCGACGAGACAATTAAAGTAAGAACCGGCGCGCTCGAAGGCTCTAACGTAAATGCGGTAGCCGAAATGATAAAAACAATGAATATTAGCCGCCAATTCGAAATGAATGTAAAAATGATGAAGTCGGCAGATGAGCTCGCAACCAGCGGCAATAAACTTATTAGCGAACGTGGATAAAGAGAAAGAGGGAGTTAATCATGAATTCAGCATTATGGGTAAGTAAAACAGGTCTTGCAGCTCAAGATCTTAGAATGACCACTATTTCTAATAATTTAGCTAACGTAAGCACCGCAGGCTTTAAAAAAGACAGAGCCGTATTTGAAGATTTATTTTACCAAGTACAAAAACAACCAGGCGCTCAAGCGGATGATTTGAATCAACTACCTTCAGGTATCCAAGTTGGTACAGGTGTTCGAATTAACGGCACTCAAAAAGAATTTACTGAAGGAAGCTTTGAAACAACAAGTAATCAACTTGATGTTGCAATTGCAGGACAAGGTTTTTTTCAAATCGAAAGTCCAGATGGAGAGCTTTTGTTCTCTCGTAATGGCCAGTTTCAGCTTAATTCAGAATCATTACTAGTTAACAGCAATGGTTTACCTTTAGCGCAAAATATAGCGCTTCCAGAGGGAACAACAAAAGTGTCTATTGGCACGGATGGGTCAATTACAGCTATTGTTGGTAAAGAAGCGCAGCCAGTTGAGTTAGGTCAACTATTAACGGTTAATTTTGCCAATCCTGCGGGTCTGCAAAGCTTAGGTGGTAACTTATACCGTGAAACCGCAGCGTCAGGTGAGCCAGTAGAAGGAATACCTGGTGAAGAGGCGTTTGGTGCTTTACAACAGTTTACTATTGAAGGATCTAACGTGAGTGTTGTTGATGAAATGGTCAGTATGATTGCTGTACAACGTGCTTATGAAATGAATGCTAAAGTCGTTTCAGCTGCGGATGAAATGTTACGCTTTATAAATCAAAACGTATAATTATGAATAAGTTAGCTTTTTTAATCGTGTTTTTGTTGTTGGCAGGGTGCAGTAATGCCCCCTACAACAGAGAGTTTATTCAATGCGAAGTTGTTTATGGCGAAGTTAAATGCCCTCAAAACAAAAAAAAGAAAACACGTAAAGATTACGAGATCAGCCAAGAGTCTTATCAAGAAGGTTTAAACCATCAAGATGGCAGCTTATTTCAAGATAATTACATGTTTTCGCTTTATTCCGATAAACGCGCGTACAGAGTTGGTGATATTTTAACGGTTGTTTTAAACGAGCGAACTCAATCAAGTAAAAGTTCTGACTCGAGTTTAGACAAAAAAACTGATTTTGATGTCGGTGTTCCTCTTGCTGGTAATTTAAATGTCACCGATTTAAATTTAGGTGTCGGTTCAAGTACTAAATTTGATGGTGAAAGCAGTGCAAGTCAGCAAAACTTTCTTAGCGGTTCTATAACGGTTCGGGTTGAGCATGTTTTATCAAATAACTCATTAGTAATAAAAGGGCGTAAACAAATAAAACTAAATCAAGGCGATGAATATATCGAGATTGAAGGTTTAGTTCGCCCTGCTGATATTGATGTAAGCAATAGAGTGTCTTCTTTGCGAATAGCAGAGGCACAGATCAGTTATACAGGCAGAGGCACATTGGCTGATGCGAATAGACCAGGTTGGTTTACTACACTGTTTACTCGATTCTTAAATCCATTCTAGTGACGACTGAGGTTTTAATGAGATATTTATTACTGCTATTAATTAGCCTTTCAGGCTTTGTACCACAGGTAAGTTATGCAGCTAAAGCTAGACCATTATTAGATATGGTGGATGTATTAGGCGTTCGCGAAAATCAATTAGTTGGTTATGGTTTAGTGGTAGGTTTACCGGGCTCTGGTGATAAAGCACAAGTTAAATTTGCGGGTCAGTCATTGAGCAATATGCTAAAGCAATTTGGTGTTTCGGTTGATGAAAAAAGTTTACCAAAATCAAAAAATATTGCCGCCGTTGCAGTGCATGCAACACTTCCTCCTATGGGAAGCCCAGGCCAATTAATTGATGTAACAGTTAACTCTTTAGGCGACGCTAAAAGCTTACACGGTGGCAGCTTAATGTTAACGCCGCTAAAAGGTGTTGATGGCAAAATTTATGCACTGGCACAAGGTAACCTTGTTGTGGGGGGGATTAATGCCAGCGGTAAAAATGGCTCATCGGTGACAGTCAATGTTCCTACCTCAGGGCTTATTCCAAATGGCGCTATTATTGAACGCAGCGTAGCGGATATGTTTAAAACTCAACCCGATGTTGTATTAAACTTAAAAGCGCCAAATTATCAAACTGCCCGCAATGTAGTAAAAGCAATAAATAAAGTATTTGGCCCTGACGTAGCAACAGCCGAAAACTGGGGGCGGTTAGTGGTAAGTGCGCCAAGTGATGCAAACAGCCGTAATACCTTTATGTCGATGTTACAAGATATTGTGGTTGAGGAAGGTACTGAGAGACCAAAAATTGTATTTAATAGCCGCACAGGCACTGTTGTAATGAACGATACAGTGAGAGTGCATAAAGCTGCGGTTAATCACGGTAATTTAACGATTACCATAAGTGAGCAAGAAGGTGTGTCGCAACCAGGTCCATTTTCAAATGGACAAACTACGCCTACCCAAGCCAGTGATATTAGCGTTGAGCAACAGCAAAAAAATATGCTTTTATGGCCTGAAGGCACATCTTTGGACGAAATTGTTAAAGCGGTTAATGCACTTGGAGCTACGCCCGCAGAGCTAATGTCTATATTAATTGCTTTAGATAATGCCGGTGCACTTGAAGCTGAACTTTTAGTTATTTAATGGAATAACGCAATGAAAATAGAGACTCCACACACACTATCGCAATCATTGGCTATCGACCCAACTAATGTAGTTAATATAGCTAAAAATAGTACTGAGAGTGAAGGGATCAAACAAGCTGCTGAGCAATTTGAAGCCATATTTTTACAACTTGTTTTAAAAAGTATGAACAGTGCGACAGAAACAATGTCGGGTGAAAATGGCTTTTTTAATAGTAAAGAACAAGCACAGTTTAGAGATATGTACGATGCTCAAACAGCGCAGCATCTTGCATCTAAACATGAGCTCGGTTTAGCTGAAGCAATTATTAGACAATTTAACGAAAAAATAGAACCTATTGAAAATACATTTAAGAAAGACTTAATAGCGGTCGCTGATCCATTATATAAGAACAATGAAAAAGTTGAGCCTACCCAGAGTCATGATATTTATTCTGGTGCATCATTTACTCAATCATTGAATATTATTCCTATTAGGTAGTTAAATTATGTCGATGTTAAACAATGCATTAAGTGGACTTAATGCTGCAAATGTAGCGCTTACAGTTGCAGGGCAAAACGTTGCAAATGCAGCAGTGGAAGGTTATTCACGACAGTCTGTACAGTTTAAAACAACGGGTGTTCAATTAGGCGGCGTTGAGGTTTCTTCGGTAGATCGCATCGTAGATGCTTTTTTAAATGATGACATTTGGCGTACAAACTCTGACGCCTCATACTATAAAAACAAACAAACGTATTTAGGCTTTATTGAACAAGTTGTTGGTACAGACTCGCTTAATTTAAACGCCTCAATTACAACGTTAAGCAATGCATTAAATGCAGCATCAACGACACCTGACTCGCCAGCATATCGTCAACAGTTTTTATCAGCTGCTGAAGGTTTAATGCAAGATTTTGCGCAAATAAATGGCGCATTAGAGGGGCAATCAAAAAAGCTGAGCTCAGAAATGAGCAATGTGTCTCTTGAGGTAACGTCGCTTACCCAGCAAATAGCACAAGTAAATGGCAGTATTGGAAAAGCAATAGCAAACAACCAACCCAGTGCTGAATTAAAAGATAACCGAGAAAGATTAATCAGCCAATTGTCTGAACATATTGGCGTGTCTATTGTTGAACGTGATTCTGGCCTTTTAGATATTAGCACGTTAAGTGGTGCCCCTTTAGTTGTGGGTACTAAAGCTGCATCAATAAAGGTCAATAATACAGATGTTAGTAGTCATTTTTTAGGCCAAGAATTTAAACTCGATGAACATGTTGGTGGGCACTTTGGCGGCTTGATCAGCGCAGAAAAAGATATTATAAAACCTACATTAGCGAGCCTAAATAGCTTAGTAAAAGACTTAGCTGATGATGTTAATACAGCGCTAACTGCCGGGTTTGACTTAAATAATAATGCGGGTATTCCTTTATTTGAATATGATCCATTAAACCCGTTAGGTAGCATAAGTATTAATCCTAATATGGGTAAAGATGAACTCGCATTTAAAAACAGCAGTACAACAGGCCCCAGTGATAACTCTAATATTGCTGATATATTGTCGGCAATGACAGGTAAAGGAGAGCGATTTACTTTACTGGTAGGGGAGCTTGCAATTACGAGTAAACAAAATAAGACCAGTATCGCTACCGCGTCGAGTTTAAACACAAATGCAATAGCTGCGCGCGATAGCCTAAGTGGCGTTAACTTGGACGAAGAAGCTGCAAGTCTGATGCATTTTCAGCAAATGTACGGCGCTAACGCCAGAGTAATTAGCACAGCAGATCAAATGTTTAATGCTTTACTGCAAATGTTTTAAAGGAAAATATAATGCGAGTTAGTAGCCATCAATATCATTTAAATTCTATTCAAAACATCCAAACTAATGCTGGGATATTTAATGAAAAATCTGTTCAGCTTGGTAAAAATCAAAGAATACTAAAGCCATCAGATGATCCGCTTGGGACTGTAATGCTGATGAATTTAGGTTCAGAAATTGATTCGCTAGAGCAGTATAAAACGAATATGGATGCGGTTAATTATTCACTTGGTCAACAAGAAGTGCAGTTAACAGGTATTGTGAATCAAATTTATTCGTTGCAGAGCTTAATTACAACCGCTGCAGATGCATCTATGGGCGACTCTGAAATTAAAGCACTTGGACAAGATATGAGCATTGCTTTTCCGGCAATTGTTGATTTACTTAATGCGACAGATAGCGCTGGAAAATATTACTTCTCTGGGAGTAAAACAGATGACAAACCTTTTCAAATTGATGGTTCAGGTAACTACGCTTATAGCGGGGATAGCATAGTTAGGGAAGTATCTGTGTCTGATGATTCGAGTGTTATTAATAATATTATTGGTGATGCCCTCGACCCTAGTGCCGGCTTTTTAAATGCTATGAAAGACTATCTCGTTGATGTTAATAACCCGCCTGCCGGTGGCGTTGGTGCACAATCAAGAGTGATGATAGATAAGCTTGCAGGGTTTTTGAGCACCATTAGTGGTCAAGTCACTACAATTGGTGCAACAATGGCATCACTTGACTCAGTAACTACAAGTAATGAAGATATAAAAACTTTTACGGTTAATCTTCGTGACGATTTAAGCTCTTTAGACTATCCTGAAGCATTTGTATCATTAAAAGAGTCAGTGGCGGCTTACGAGTCATCAATGCAAGTTTATTCAAATGTAAGTAAACTCTCTTTGTTTTCGTATATTTAATTATAATACCAGGAACATACCATGCTCGTTAAAAGTAGCGAAAAAGTTCAATCTCTGGAGCCGGCTAATACAGCTAAATCTAGTGGCGTCGTTACATCTTCAAAAGATTCGGCTAATAATCTTTGGAAAAATAAGATTGTTGCTAAGCAAGAGCAGGTTCAGGTATTAACTAATTGGTCAATTCGAGGCGCTTTAAGTCAAGAGCTGGCAAAAGTAGAGCAAAGTGAAGCAACTATTCGTAATTTATTCATTGGCTTAGAAAGGCTTGCGCAACAACTCAATACGCAAGCCGCTAATACTAAACCTCAAGCAATGCAGCAGCGCGGTATCAGCTCGCAAATTACCATGTTACAAAATACGGCGAGTAGAAAAGGTTCTGGGCTCGACGCTCAATTAAGAACAAATGATCCAAGTAGACCAATTACACGCCAGCTTAATGCAAATATGGATCTTATAAGTAAACGTCCACATGATGAAAATATTCATCTACTTATGGGGAGAAGTGGTAAATCATTGAATTTAAGTTTACCTGCTAATCAGGATGAGCGTGCTAACTTTAGTGCTGTTCAAAGTGCATTTTCGCAGCATCAAATCAGTGTGGAATTGAGTCGTGAAAATCGATTACTGTTTAGTGCAAAAAAAGAAAACGCAGGCCCTTTGTTAGAACCATGGGTAATTAGTGGTCAAGGTGTGCGCGTAGCCGCCGGAAATCCAATTTCATTACAATTAAATGATATTGATAACCCTTTAAATGAACTTGCAAAAATAGCAGATAAAAATGCGTCTATCCAAGAACATAGAGATAGAATACAAAATGCACAACGCCATTTAAAAGCTAACTTAATGAAAGTTCAAGCTAAGAGGCAGCAGTTACTTGCCCAGCTACAGCAATTAGATACCGCAAGCTCACTTGATAACAGTGAAGCGCTTACAAATCTTAGCAGTAATGCTAAACAACAAATGCTCAGTGCCGGTGCTAATAGTGTAAGTGTTATCATGGCGCAAGCTAATGTAACGCGTAATATGGTGCAATATTCTCTTAATTAGCCTGAACTGTTTATAATAAACCTATCTCAAGCTGCTATTTCCAGTGCTGACAACGTTGAATTTACTTGCAATAAGCCCGTTATTGACGCATAAATCCGCCTTGTTCTCACTGACGTTTCTCAACCAAAATTCAGATTAATTAGTAAACTTTTGCATATAGAAATGCATCTCAAAGTTATAACTCAGAGATATCAATTTCCGATTTTTATAGCTATTACCATTCGATAAGCTCTGAACTCTTTCATAATTTTATTTTGTATTTAGCTGCTGTGACTTAATTTGTAAAAATAATCAAAATAAAGTTTAGTTTTTTCTAAACATGGTCGCTCTAAATGATTAGTCACTGCTATTTATGCTTTTAAAGTGTGGGTAGCGTTAAAAACATAAAGGAAATAAACATGGCTTTATCAATTCAATCGAATATGGCGTCAATGTCAATTCAAAACCAGTTAGGTCGTAGTAACAACGATTTATCTACCGCACTAGAGCGTTTAGGGTCTGGGTTTAAAATTAACTCAGCAAAAGACGATGCTGCAGGTTTGCAAATAGCATCACGCTTAAATGCACAAGTACGTGGTCAAGACGCGGCACTTTATAATTCAAATAATGCAATGTCGATGATGCAAACAGCGGAAGGCGCGTTTGATGAGATGACCAATATTGCTTACCGTATGAAAGAGCTTGCAACGCAAGCTGCCAATGGTACAAATGGTGGTGATGAAGGTATTGCACTAAATGCTGAATATCTAGCATTAGGTGATGAGTTAGCAAGCATTATGCAAAACACTAGCTTTGGTGGTACTAAGTTACTTGCGATAGATGTAGCTGCTAATGTAGCTGCTGGCGCTGGTGTAAGGGCCACCACTGCCTCTGCTGTAGGTAAGTTTTCAAATACAGCTGCACCCGCAGTAACATTCCAAGTTGGCTCATCTACAGCTGAGACACTAGATGTTAACGTATTTGCTGCGCTTAATACTATTCACACAACACTTGGCACTAAAACGGGTTCTCAGACTGGAATGAGTAACCTTTTAACTCCGGCTGGTGCAACGACCGCGACAACTGGTGCTATGGACGTTATTGATGGGTTGATTAAAAACATTGGTACTGCACGCTCGTCTCTAGGTGCGTCAATGAATCGTCTTGATCATACAATGAATAACGTAACAAACATGAAAGAAAACACCCAAGCAGCGGCTTCTACGCTAATGGATGCTGATTTTGCAGCTGAAACGTCGAATATGACAAAGCAGCAGTTGCTTATGAATTCAGGTATATCTGTGCTTAGTACAGCAAACAGCACAACACAAATGATTGGTTCATTACTTCGTTAATAGTTTAACGATAGGTTACATAAACCAAGTAACCGATTAAAAAATACCAAAACAGCTGCATCTTTGATGGGGCTGTTTTTGTTTAGACAGTGCTCGGATAAAATTGAAAAAAAAGGTTACTAAGTCTTTTTTGAAGCTGCATGTAGTTTGATAGATATATAATTATTTTCACCTGTATTAATAAATCAAAATAAAGTTTAGTTTTTTCTTAATGTGGTCGCTCTAAATGATTAGTCACTGCTATTTATGCTTTTAAAGTGTGGGTAGCGTTAAAAACATAAAGGAAATAAACATGGCTTTATCAATTCAATCGAATATGGCGTCAATGTCAATTCAAAACCAGTTAGGTCGTAGTAACAACGATTTATCTAC